>CAZMWL010000014.1:0-98271 GCA_964569985.1 uncultured Occallatibacter sp. | reverse complement strand
CAATGTCCATGGACGGCGGAATCGGGTTGCGCTCGTCGATGTAGGCTTCGATGCACTGGTCGAGCGTGCCCTTGGCCTCGAGGATGAACTCGACGGCATCGCGCGCCGCGCCGTAGCCGCCGGAGTTGGGCGTGATGTAGTGCGCCTCGGCTTTTACGCGCTCGCGCGCATTGGCCACGGCAACGGCAAAGCCCACTTCGCGCATGGCGGGCAAGTCGATGACGTCGTCGCCCACGTAGCAGATCTCGTCGAGCGTGACGCCTTCCTTCGCGATGATTTCGCGGATGGCCTGCATCTTGAAGGCGCAGCCCTGGTAGACAAATTCGAGCTTGAGGTCGCGGGCGCGCGTGGCCACGGTTTCGCTGATGCGCTTGGTGATGACGCCGCACTTCATGCCGCCGATGCGCGCCAGTGAAATGGCCGTACCGTCGTGGGCGCTGTAGCCCTTGGCCTCGGTCATGGTGGGGGAGTTTACGCCGAAGCCGATGCTCTCCTTCCCAGCAATCTCGTCCAAAAGTCTGCCGCCTGCAGGGCCAGCGCTGGGGACGAGCCAGATGGTGCCGTCGGTCCATACGCCGTCCACGTCGAAGAGAATGATTTTGATTTTGCGGGCGCGATCTTGTGCAGTGAGTGCCATGGTTCGATTTTAATGGCTGCATGCGGCGGCCGATCCATCTCGGCGAGGGCTTTACGGGAGAATAGAGACATGGACCAGGAACCGCCCACCACGGAACCCAGGAAACTCGCGCCCGAAGACTACTACTTCGAGGGGCCGCTGATGGTGTTTACCGCCGCGTACCACCTGAAGCGCGGGAGATGTTGCGGCTCGGGTTGCCGGCACTGTCCGTATGACGGCAACACCGCCCGGAAAAAGGCGCCCACCGCACCTGAATAGCGGGATGCGCTTTGCTGTGGCCCCCTTTATGTGGCGCATGGTATAAATCCAAAACTGCGCGTCAAGGCTCCCCGGGCTTTCTCTCTGAGAAGGCTCTCCCGTGGCCGACGCCGGGCGCAGCATACGCGTAACAGCAACCAAGGAGGAAGAATGGGAATACTTTACTGGATTCTGGCCGGTCTGCTCGCAGGCTGGCTCACGGGCAAGATCATGAAGGGCTCGGGGTACGGGTTCTTTGTGGATATACTGCTGGGCATTGCGGGTGCGTTCGTTGGCGGCTTCATCGCAAGCCATCTCGGCCTTGACCCCGCGGGTGGATTTATCTACAGCACGCTGATTGCAATGGGCGGCGCGATCATCCTGGTGGCAATCGTGCGGTTGATCAAGCGCTGAAAAGCAGCGGAGCTAGCGGCGTTAGCGAAGTTGGCGGAGTTAGCCAGGAAGCTGACGCTCTTGCTGTCCCCGGTCCCCGAATGCACGGGACCGGGGGCACCAATGTTCATGCTCCTATGAGCCGCGCCGGGCGCTGGAGCCGGCATAACTGCGGGCGGAGTGGCCGGCGGCGCGGGCGGTTCGCGCACCAGCACGGCAAAGCGCGGAAACGCGAAACTGCCGGCTGCATCGTCGATGACATTTAACTGGCAGAGGTAGACGCCGGGCTTGAGCCCGCTGAGCGGGACATCCAGTTCGAAACTGACGGCGTCGCGGCCTTCGACATTGATGGCTCGGGCCTGCACAATCGGCGTTTCGTAAATCTTGGTTGATCCCTGCATCAATTCCAGACTGCTGAGCAGATTGATGCCAGGCTTCGATCCCTTGGGCTCGTCGGCGGCAGCGGTCTTCTCGTGCGCGGGATCGTAGACCTCGTAGAGCAGGTAGAGGTGCTGGTCCTGGCGGAAGACGTGGCTGATGTTGGGCACGTACTCCTGGCCGTTGCGCACCATCGGGTCCTGCTTCTTGCTTGGGGTCCGCTGCGAGGCCAGCAAGATCGAACTCATTTTGAGCGGGGCCTTTTTGAGATCGGGCAAGGTGACCTCGGCGATGAACGAACCCATGCGGCCGGTCTGGTTTTCGCGCACTACGAATTTGACCTGATACTTGCCAGGCGGCAGGTTGAAGCTGGTGGTGTACTGGATATTCTTCTGCCGCGCCGCAAGCGAGGCGTCGAGGTTGAGCTTGACGGTGTCGCGCACGCGGCCCACGGGGCGCTTGGTGTCGTCGATCACTGCGCCGATGATGTCGAGCGTGGCCTTGTCCTTGTCGCCGCCCTTCACAAACGGAATTTGCGAGCCAGGCACCACCAGCGAAACCGGCATGTAATAGCGGTTGGCGTCGAGGCGGAAGTACATGGCGTCCATGTAGACCGCGATGTCAGTGGCGGGCAGGTCGCTCGAGAGCTGGTCCTGCAATTCCTGTTCGCGATCTTCCTTGCCGGCGTGCTTGAAGTCGGCGGGCGCGTAATAGCCGGGCCGGTAATCGAGCTTGATGCCCGGCCTGACGATCTTGACAGTGAGCTTGCGATATTTGCCGTCGCGCGCCCGGTCGGACGAGTGGAAGCCGATGGCGTAGTAGGCCGAGGTGTCCTTCTGCACCTGCGCAAACGCGGGCGCAAAGTCATTGGAGTCGAAGAAGGCTTTGCCGCCGGTATCGGCAGAAAGCGCGCCCATCACTTCCTGGGTGTCAAAGCTGCTTTGCATGTTGTTCATGAGCGATCCGCCGTTGAAGGCGCCCTGCCCGCGGAGACTGCCCGTGGAAGCGTCGCCCAACGGCCCGATGGCTTGCAGGCCGCGCGTGTCAACACTGTAGATGGCGAGATCGGCACGCACCGCCGCGTTGATGGCCGACCGAATCGAGGCTTCGTTCTCGATGCCGTCGCGCGAAATGCCACCGGAGAAATAGAGCAGCGATTTTTTCTCGTTGATTTTGGCGAGCGACTGCGAGATGGCGCGCAGGGCAAAGAGCTCGCGGTCGGTGTTGAGGTCGTTGTACTCGCTTTCGTCGGGCGTGTACGCGGTGGTGTCTTCCACCTGGTTCGAGGTCGCGGTAGCGCCGGAGGCGAAGCCCTGGCCTTCGGTGCCGTTGTACGCGCCCACCTCGCGGATGAGCGCGTCTTTATCGGCGGTAAAGTCCTGATCGACGGCCAGCGTGTCGCCGAGAGAAACCAGCGCGACGAGGTCGGCGGGCTGCATCTTGGTTTTGAGAAACAGCTGCGCCGCATCGACACTGCGCTCCAAATCTTCCGGCTGCATGGAAGTGAGGTCGAAGAACATGACGATGAGCCGATGGTTGCGCAGCTCCTCAGGCTTGGCGACGACCACTGCCTTGCTGCCGGTGGGACCGGCGGCGAGGCCGCTCACGGTAGCCTCCTTGATCGGCGTGGCCATGTCGACGCTTTCGAAATCGAACGTGGAGATCTGCTGCTCTCTGCCGTTCTCGTAGATTTTGAAGTCGCTCTGCTTCAGGTCTTTCACGAGCTCGCCGGTTTTGGCGTCGCGCGCCACCACGTTGGTGAGAACCAGATCGGCGTTGGCCTTGATCGTGAATCCGGCCTGCGGCGTGTTGCTGACCTGGCCGGAGGATTGCGCGGGCAGTGGCGGCACACCGGCAGCGGCCAGCGCCAGCAACGCAAGCATTGCGCTCGTCCTTTGTACCCAGCCTCTCATGAACTTCTTTCCGCGACCATCCTGCCCCTTTTCAGCTCGACGAAGAGCCAAGAGCTGAAAGCTAATAGCTAAAAGCTGTTCTTCAAAACCTGAACGTGGCCAAGAACGTAAACGAGCGCATCGCACCCACCGACGTAACTTCGCCGAAGGTGGGTGAGTTGACCGTGGTTCCTACGCCCGAATACTGCACGGTATTAAAGACGTTGTTGATGGTGGCGCGGATTTCCACGGTGCGGGTTTCGCCCATGCCGATGGTTTTGGAAAGCGCCATATTGTTTTGCACCTTGCCCGGCCCTTCGATGGAGTTGCGCGGCGCATTGCCGAATACACCGCAGGGATACGGGTAGCTGGGATTGTCTGCGTCTGGCGGCAGTTCGTAGGCCAGGGGGTTGAACCACTGATGCAGCGAGCCACCCCGGGCGGTGGGCGAGATGCCCGTGAGATTGGGGCGAAAAACCCCGCCGGTGCCGCACGACGAGGACGTGACGGATGAGGTGTAGCTGGGGCTGAGCCAGCCTCCGGTGGCGAAGGTGAAATTGCCGGAGACGGAAAAGCCCTCGAGGATGTGCGAGCCGACGCCGGTGGTGACCCAGAATTTGTCGGCGCCGAGAGGCAGCTCGTACAAATACGTGCCGGTGACCGACTGGCGAATGTCGATGCTCGAGTTGCCCAGATCTCCCAGCACATTCTGCCAGTCCTGGACGCTCGGGCCGCCACCGGAATTCAACGCGCCCGCGTCGTCGATGATGTGCGACCACTTGTAATAGGCGCCCATGGCAACGCCGTGCTGCAGCCGCTTTTGCGCGCTCACCGTGCCGGCATTGAACTTGGAGAAGGACTGGGCTTCCAAATACGTGAAGGGCAAGGGAATGCAGGTTGCCCCGGGACAGGCAAGAGATGGATTGGCCGCGTCAACGGATGGATCGGTCGCCGGGCTTGAGCAGGGTTCCGGTGCCAAACTTGAACAGGCGTGCGGCGCAATCGACGTGGCCTGATGGTTGCTGCGCGAGCCGTTGTAGCCGACATTGAGCACGATTTGCCAGGGCAGCGTCTTCTGAATGTCGAGATTCCAGGCCATCACATACGGCATGGGATAGCGCGGATCGAGCGCGTAATTGCCGAGCTTGTCAGGCGCGGGAAATCCGTTGGCCAGCGTGAAGCAGGTGCCGGTTTGCGCGCAGGCCGGCGAAGGGATGCCGTTTGCCGTTTCCTCCTCGTTGGTCTGTTCGTTGGTGAAGGGCGGTTGGTGCGCCATGGCGGTGGCAAACGTAGCGTATTGGCCGACACTGTAATTCATGCCGTAACCGGCGCGAAGCACGGTGCTCTTGATCTTCGGCACGCGCCAGGCAATGCCGACGCTGGGCCGGAAGGCGGTGCGAAACGGGTGGACGAGCGAAGCCGGGAGGCCCGACGTGCCCGATTCCGCCTCGTTGAAACAGGCAAATGCGTCGGTTGTGGAAACAGAACACGTTGGGTCCGGAACTGGGTTCGTGCTCACATCAGCGAGCCGGTTGTACTTTTCCGTGTAAGGCGCGAAGAACTCGTAGCGGACGCCGTAGTTGAGCGTGAGCGAGGGCAGCGCGCGCCAGTCGTCCATGGCGTAGGCGTCATAAACGTTGTCGCGGAGGTAGCTCTTTTTCAGCGAAGAATTGAGCGTCGTGGTCTGCGGCAGGCCGAGCAGAAAGTCGGCAAGCGCCGAGCCCGTAGTCGGGTCCTGCGCCGGGTCCTCGGTAAACAGGCCGGTGAAAGTGAAACTCCCGGTCCCGTTCGAGCCGGCAAGGAAGTCACGATGCACGCGGCGGTAATCGGCGCCAAAGCGCATGTTGTGCTTGGCATGAATCCAGCTCAGGATCTCAGAGAACGCAATTGTTTGTGCGATGGAAAAGCTGGCCGGCTGCTCCGAAAGGCCGTTCAACTGGCTCAATTGAATGGAGGGGATGCCGTAATTGAGCGGGACGCTGTTGGGCACCGTGATGCCGTCGTCCGCGGCGGGATTATCCGAGGTGTTGGTGAAGAAGTTAATGGTGTGGCTGTCGCTGCGGTTCCAGTTGGCGCTAAAAATGTTGGTGAAGCGGTGATAGCCGACGGTGTAGCCGGCTTGCAGCGAGTACGAGTTCGAAGCACTCTTGCCGCCGAGCTCGGGGATGAAATTGATGAGGTCTGAGGCCGTGTGGCCTTCGTTGTAATTGAAGTTGATGCTCTGGCGCAGGCCCTGGTTCTGCGATCCACCACGACGCCCGCCGCCGAAGCCGCCGCGGCCGCCGGGTTGCGTGGCATTCGCGCCCAGGCTGCGGTTGTAGCGAACGCCGGCGTTGGTCGCGTTCGATTGCGCGGTGGTGATCGCGTGATAGTTGTAGCCATCAATTGTTTCGCCGTTGGGCAATGGTTGCGGGTACAAGGCGAGCAGCGCAGCCGCCTGGGGACAAATCTGGTAGCCAACCGTACACGGCTGCCCAGCAGGAGGCGAAGGTATCTGATTCCCACTGAACTGCTGGCCGGTCACCGGGTTGTAGATCGGCGGCAATCCTGCAGCGGAAAAATCACCGCTCCGTTCCGCCAGCGTGGGCAGCGTCTCATTGAATTCACTGGGAGTGGATTGGCGCGTGCCGGAGAGCGTGAAAAACACCGTATCTTTGCCGCTGGGCTTGATGAGATGCGGAATATACGGTTCGCTCATGAAGGAGATGGTGAATTTATTGGACCCGTTCACCGGCTGCTGCTCCGGTATGCCGGTCAAATCGAACGGCTGGGCATTGAAGTAAGAGGTGGTATTGGTCCATAAGATGGAGCCATGCGGTTGCGCGGGATTGAAGCCGCGGAAGTTTCTTCCGCCGCCTCCGCCGCCACCACCACGGCCTCCGCCGCCGCGTCCCCCGAAGCCACCGCCTCCACCGCCGCCAAAACCACCACCTCCGCCGCTAAAGGCTCCGCCGAATCCTCCTCCGCCGCCGTATCCGCCAAACAAGCCGCCCTGTCCCGCTTGGTCGCCGCCCGGGCCGCCGGGACCGCCTTGCGTGCCGATGACTGCATTGGGGCCCGCGTTGAGCCGGTCGTCGGGGCCGGTGCCTGCGTAAGCGCTCACCTGCCCGGCTTGGCCGGTGATCGCCACCGATTCATCACTGAAGTCGGAGTTTGCGGCGATCGAGGGCAGTGCTGCGCCGCTTTGGCCTTCGGTGCCGGCTCCGGTATCGGTATCGACGCTCAGCGCGCTCTCGAGGCTCATGTTTTCCGGAGCGTTCCCGGCCATTTCCCGCACGCCCTGTCCGGGGGCGCGGACCCCTTCGCGCGTTCCCGGCTGCGCCTGTTCCCGCTGGTCCTGTTCGGCCTGGCGCGAGGCCAGGATGAGTTGGAAGTTCACGAGCTGGTCGTGACTGGAGGCGTTGAGGACCGCTTCCTGCGACCCTTGCGCGAAGGCCGCAAATTGGGTGCGGATCACATAGCGGCCGTTTTGCGGAATATTCATTTGCCACGCACCGGTGATGTCGGTGGTGGTGGAGTAACGCTTGCCGGTAAGAGTGTTTTGCGCGGTGATGGTGACGCCGGGGAGGGGGATGTTGCCGCTCTTTACGGTGCCGTGCAGCTTGCCGCCGGCGACAGTTGGGTTGGCGGCGGGGGCGGTAGCCTGTGGGGCAGCGGCAGGGCCCGATGTGAGAGAAGGCGCGTGTGCACCGGTCGTGACCGGGACCTGCGCCCAGGCCGCAATCGAGCCGGCCACAATCATCCCCACCACTCCCGCACGCATCATATTTGTGCTGCCCGGCCTCTCGTGCCTGTATTCAGTCTGACGCGTCACGCGCCGCGAAGGTTTACGGCGAGTGCGATGCTGCGCGCCGGCGGTCCCGCGCTGCGAGAAGGGTTCTTGCAAATTGTGCAAAATTGATGCGGTACGTGAGATTTGGGCTTGCAATCCACGAGATCACATGTTAACTCTTAAGTCAATAATCTCCTGATTGCTACCAAGCAAGTAAACCTTGGCTGCATCGGACAGGATGGGACGGGAATGAAGATCGGCACCACGATTCGCGCTTACCGGTTGCAGAAGGGATTTTCACAGGGAGACATCGAAAAGAGAACCGGCTTGCTGCGCTGTTACCTGTCGCGCGTGGAGAACGGCCACACTGTGCCCTCGCTGGATACGCTCGCCAAGATCGCTAATGCTCTCGACCTGCCCATCGCGCAGTTCTTCGCCAGCGACACGCTGGCCCGTCAGATGAATACGCAGAACCTTTCCGACGACGAGCTGCGCTTTCTCACGCAAATCCGCCGCTACTCCTCAAATTTGAACGAGAGCGATCGCAAACTGCTGATGGCCATGGTGAAGAAGTTCGCCGCGACCGCGACAAGATAGGGATCAGGAGTCAGGGGTCAGCCCGCGCCTGCGCTCAGAACGTCAAGCCTTGCGGCGGCGGGATGTGCGCCACGTAGAAACCAAAGAGCACAAGCAGGATGACCATCGCGGCGACGGCTAGCCGCATGCGCGTCTGAAATTCGCTGCGCGGTGAGCCGATGCGCGGCACCAACGGCACGGCAAAAAGAAGTCCGCACAGGAAGCCGCCGATGTGAGCCGAATTATCGATTTCCACGCCGGTAAATCCGCTGCCAAAGTTGACCGAAAGACCGATGACAAGATTGATGGCGGCGAAATAAATGACGGACTTGCGCAAACGCTTGAGTTCGAACTCCGGAATGGGCAGGCGCTTGGATTTGAGCAGGATGATCAGCACTCCGGCAATGCCAAAGACAGCGCCGGAAGCCCCCGCTCCGGCGGCAAAAATTGGCGCGCCTGCGGCGTCGTGCATGGGCCGCACCCAGTTGTAGCAGGTGGACAGCAAATTGCCTGCTGCTCCGGTCAGGATGTAGACCGCGACAAGACCAAACCAGTCCATTAAGGGCTCGGCCAGCAGCCCCAGATTCCACAGGCACCACATGTTGGTGGCCAGGTGGAGAATGCCCACGTGCACAAACATGGCGGTGACGATGCGCCACCATTCTCCGTAGACGAGCACGTTGCCGGCGTTGTCGGCGCCAAAGTACATCAACTGGCCCACAGTGGGGTTCCACATGCTGACGCCGCGCGCCACCATTATGAGATAGACCGCGCAATTGATGCCCACGAGCAGATAGGTCGCCCACGCCGAGGCCCAGCTGCGCCGCCGGCGGGGCGGGGGCGGCGGCGCGTATTCGCCCTGCGGAGGAAGAATCTCCGGCGGGGGGCTCGTGGAATAACTTCCCATATCAACACTCTAAAGCATCGGCGGTTGCGCCGCATGAGGAAGAATGAGACTGCGGCGGCAGCAAAATCTCGCGAAGGTTTGCGGCCTTCCGATTCACAACCCGTCGCTGAGCGCCGATGTAGTCTGGAGTTTGGTTTGCGTGCGATGGGCCTCGCGGGTTGCGGGGCGAGGCGGAGCAAATCCTCAAAACAGGAGAGGCATGGTGAGTGTGGAAGCAAAAGCAAGCGGGAGCGGCGCAAAGACGATTCGCCGCGCGTTGCTCAGCGTAACCGATAAGACGGGATTGGTGGAGTTTGCGCAGGCGCTGGCGGGCTTGGGTGTGGAGCTGATTTCGACCGGTGGGACGGCAAAGGCACTGCGTGCAGCAGGGCTCCTGGTCAAAGACATCAGTGAACTAACGGGCCTTCCCGAGATGCTCGACGGACGCGTGAAGACGCTGCATCCGCGCGTGCACGGCGGCCTGCTCTATATCCGCGGCAACGCCGAGCACGAAGCGGCGGTAAAGGCGCACGGCATTGAACCCATCGACATGGTGGTGGTGAATCTCTACCCGTTCGAGAAGACCGCAGCCCAGCCCGGCGTCGCGTTTGGGCGCCTGATCGAGAACATCGATATTGGCGGCCCGTCAATGGTGCGCTCGGCGGCGAAGAATTTTGAAGACGTGGCCATTGTGACGCGGGCAGCGGATTATCCAGATCTAATCCAAGAGATGAAAAGCGCCCACGGCGCAGTGCTGACGCGCACCACGCGCTGGCGGCTGGCGAAACAGGCCTTTGCGCTCACCTCGGCCTACGACTCAGCAATTGCGAGCACGCTCGAGCAAATTGCCGACGCGCCCGCGCCCGAAGCTCCCGCCGTGCTGGATTCTTCCTCGTTACCATCAACGTTGCGCATCCACATGCCGCGGGCGCAGGCCCTGCGTTACGGCGAAAATCCTCATCAACGCGCGGCGCTCTATGCCGACGGCTCCGGCCTTGGCATTGCGGGCGCGCGGCAATTGCAGGGCAAAGACCTGAGCTTCAACAACCTCGTCGATCTGGATGCATGCTGGGAGCTGGCGCAGGAGTTCGAGGAACCCGCAGTCATCATTGTGAAGCACACCAATCCCTGCGGCGCGGCCACCGGCGCGAACCTTCTCGAGGCATATCGAAAGGCGCTTGCCGCCGATCCTGTGTCGGCCTTTGGCGGAGTCGTCGGCATCAATCGCGAGGTAGACGGAACGGCGGCGGAAGAGATTGCCAAGCTGTTCGTGGAAGCTATTGCCGCGCCGGCGTTCCAGAGCGACGCGCGGGAACGTTTTGCAACGAAAAGGAATCTGCGCCTGGTGGAAGTAAAGACTGCGCCGGCAAAGCTCGTGGTCAAAGATGTGTCCGGCGGGCTGCTCTTGCAAGACGCCGACACAGGCCGCGTGACGGAGTCGGAGCTCAAGGTGGTGACGTGGCGGCCGCCGACGGCCGAGGAGTTGCGCAGCCTGCTCTTTGCATGGCGCATATGCAAGCACGTGAAATCGAATGCAATCGTGTACGCGCGCGACGGGCAGACGCTAGGCGTGGGCGCGGGACAGATGAGCCGGGTGGACGCGGCCAGGTTCGGCGCGATGAAAGCCGTGCTGCCGCTCAAGGGCTGTGTGGCCGCGTCAGATGCGTTCTTTCCCTTCCCCGATGGGCTGGAGGCTGTGGCCGAAAGCGGTGCGACGGCGGTGATCCAGCCGGGCGGCTCGGTGCGCGACGAGGAAGTGATTGCGGCCGCCGACCGACTGGGCCTGGCCATGGTCTTTACGGGGATACGGCACTTCAGGCACTGAGTCTTTGGTGGCGTGCATGTGTGCCTGTTGAGCGCCCCGGCACAACCGGCAACGGCATGAATGGCGGCGATTTGCGGGAAAATCGGGGATTCCGCCGAGCGCGCGCGACTATTAGCGCGTAAAATCGTCTGTAACGGTAGGCAGAGTTGCCCGGCTGTCCGTGTTCCCCGGGTGCCCTGCGCGGCGTCTTGGCTTTTTGCCAGCGTTCAGTACGCTTTGCCGGCTCGAGAACGTTTGGAATCCCCTGCATGATGACAAAAATGACTGCTTGTTCGATCCTTGGGCGCAAAATTGCCCCCGCCCTTCTGCTCGTATTGCCGGCAGCGGCCGTTTGCGCGCAAAACGCACCTGCCAGTGGCGCCCCGGCAACCCCGGCGAAGATGCAACAAAAGCAGTCGACCGACGCAACGACCTCGGCCGCACCGGCACAGACTGCTCCCGCTCCGACTGCGCCGGTGAAAGTTGACCCGGCTACGCTGCTCGGCAAACAGGATGCCGCCTCGACCACTGTGCCCAACCGCGCTCAGGCGTACTACCACCTGGCGCTGGCCAGCGTGTATGAGGATGACGCCATCTCCGACGGCCGCACCGACGAGGTGAACAAGGCCATCGAGGAATACAAGCTGGCGCTCGACGCCGATCCCAATTCGACGGAGCTGGCCGACGATCTCGCCGATATGTATTTCCGCGTGGGCCGCGTGCACGACGCCGAGGTGACAGCGCGAACGCTGCTGAAGGGTTCGCCCGACGACATTGACGCACACAAACTGCTGGGCAGGATTTACCTTCGCCAGTTGGGCGAGGGCGAAAACTCGAGCGCGGGAGCCGCGGCGCCAGGCAACTCGCAAAACGGGGTGCTGGACGAAGCCATTGCGGAGTTCCAGAAGATTGTGGCCCTGCAGCCGAAGAGCGTGGAAGATCACATGGTGCTGGGGCAGCTTTACACCGTGAAGCACCAGCCCGACAAAGCGGAAGCGGAATTCAAAACGGCGCAGGCGATCGAACCCGAGTCAGAGGATGTGGTGCTGAACCTGGCGCGGCTCTACGCCGAGAGCGGCGATTTGCAGCATGCGGCGAAGTCCATCGAGACGGTTCCCGTGGATGGGCGCACGCCGAAGATGGAATTCACTCTGGGCGCGCTGTACGAACAGATGAAGCAGCCCAAGGATGCGATTGCGGCGTACCAGCGCGCGGAGGATATGGAGCCCGGCGATTTGCAGACCGTGGATGCGCTGGCGCAGGCGCTGCTCAACAACAATCAGCTCGACGATGCGCTGAAGCAGTACAAGGACTTGGCCGAAGCCAATCCCGACGACGCCGAGCCGCTGATTCACATTGCCGAGATTGAGCGCAGGCAGGGCAAGTATGAAGATGCGCTGACTGTCGTCCGCAAGGCACGCAAGATCGATTCCACCTCGCTCGAAGCCGCATTCAACGAAGGGCTTCTGGACGACATTCTGGGCCGCCTGGACGAAGCCATCCAGACCTACACAGACATACTCGATGTGCCTCCGCTTTCGCGTGCCAACGGCGCGTATACCGAAGAGGAAAAGAACAACCGCAGCATCTTCCTGGAACGGCTTGCAACGGTGTGCCTCGAAGAGAACAAGGTGGACCAGGCGATTGCTGCGTACCAGAAGATGATCGACCTGGGCGGCAGCATTGCGGTGCGCGGCTACCAGGGCGAAATTGACGCCTATCGCGGAGCGCATGAGTTCGATAAGTCGCTCGATGTGGCCAGGAAGGCCGTGGCCGCCGATCCCAAGGATAGCGACCTCAAACTGATGCTGGCCGGAGAAATCGCCGACCAGGGCCATCCCGACGATGGACTGGCGATGGCGAAGACGTTGCTCGATGGCGCCACACCCGACCAACAGCGCGGCGTCTGGTTCGCGATCGGCCAGATGGACGTGCGCCTGCGCCGTTGGAAGGATGCCGAAGAAGCGTTCGACAAGGGCGAGCCGCTGGCGACCAAGAAGGAAGACCGCACGTATTTGTTCTTCCTGCGCGGCGAGCTGGCCGAACGGCAAAAGCATTACGACCAGGCCGAGCAATTTTTCAATCAGGCGCTCGCGCTCGATCCCGAGAACGCCATGACGCTCAACTATCTCGGGTATATGTGGGCCGACAAGGGAGAAAAACTTCCCGATGCGCTGAAGATGATTCGCAAGGCGGTGGACATCGAGCCGATGAACGGAGCGTATCTTGATTCGCTGGGCTGGGTGTACTTCAAGATGGGCGAATACGAGCTGGCTGAGGATAATCTGCGCCAGGCGGTGAACCGCGATCAGACCGATCCCACGGTGCACATGCACCTGGGCGATTTGTACGAAAAGACGGGACGGATCCGGCTAGCGGCAGCGCAGTGGCAGCTTTCGGTTGACGAGTTTGCCAAGTCGTCCCCTGCCGACATTGAGCCGGGCGACGTGGCCAAGGTGCAGAAGAAGCTGGAAGGCGCGCGCGAGAAGCTCGCCAAAGAGGAAGGCGCTTTGAACCAAGCCAAGCCGGAGTAAGCGCGGCCCATGCAGCGCGGCGCTCCCCGGGCGGAGGCCGCGCTTTTCAAATCAATCCATAATGAGACCGGCGCGCAACTCGCGAGGCTACTGCGCGTGCGCGGCGGCTGCGGTCAGGTACACATCCACGTTGCTCTTATCCACGAGCGACGTACCGGTATCGATGAAGACCGGGTAGGGCGCGAAAGCGTCGGTGCTAAAGTCCTGGCTGAGTTGTACGGGCGGATCGTGATAGATCTCATCCAGCGCCTTGAGCCCGATGAATCCCATGGTGAAGGGCTTTTGCACGATCGTGGCGTCGATCACTCCGTCCTTGATTCCATTGAGCGTATCGGGATTGACGTCCCACGCCACCACGATGCGGCTGGTATCGCCAGTGCGCTTGACGGCGTCGGCCACCAGCTTGCCTGAGGCGGAATCGAGACAAACGAAGGCATCGATTTTCTTTTGGCCGGTGAGAGCCAGCAACTGCTGGGTCCGGTCGAAAGCCATGCCGGTGTCGCCTTTGATGTCGACGACGTCAACGATGTTGATGCCGGGCCGGGCAGCAAAGACGTCCTTGAAACCCTTTAGGCGCTCTTCCGTGTTGGGCTGGCCGGCGATGGTAAAGAAGACCACGTTGCCTTTTCCGCCCAGCTTGTCGACAATCCGGCGACCGCCCAGGCGGCCTGCATCCAGATTGTTGGTGCCGATGAAGTAGAGCCTGCGGCTGCCCGCCGCGTCTGAGTCGACCGTGATGACGGGAATGCCGGCATTGATCGCAGCGTCGATTTCAGGCGTAAGCACGGCAGCGTCGGAGACCGAGATGAGAATGCCTGCCGGCTTGGCCGCCA
Organism: uncultured Occallatibacter sp.; assembly: GCA_964569985.1. Classification (GTDB taxonomy): domain Bacteria; phylum Acidobacteriota; class Terriglobia; order Terriglobales; family Acidobacteriaceae; genus Telmatobacter. The sequence continues at coordinate 84,329 of CAZMWL010000014.1, read as the reverse complement.
CTGCATTTTTCAGCTCCGTAAGCTCTGCCTGCGGGTCGTAATTGTCGGGCCCTGCCACCTTCACTGTCACCTGGTATTGCGACGCCGCCTTCTTGAATCCCGCAACCGCCGTCTGCCAATAATTGGATGACATGTTCGAGCCGACCAGGTAGAACACCTCTTTGAGCGAATGCCTTGCTCCGCACCCCGGGATCAGTACCGTTGCCAGCGCCACGAGCGCAAGCGCCATTCCCTTGATAGGTTTCATGATTCCCTCCCCTTGAATCGAGAATTGAAGCGAGACGTTTTGCCCGGGTCGGCGTCGCCCCTTGCGTGCACGCACCGACCCATCGAAAATCCGGCAGGATCGTACTCCCGTGAACCCGCTTTTGTCCATCCTGCAGCTTACAGGCTTTTTTGTATCAGTTGCGGCGTACCTGCCCCGGTGATACAGCGCACAGAGATGGTCTCAGCGCGGATGGCTTAGGCGCGCGGCAGTACCCCTTTTGCGGTATAACCAGACGAGAGTCGATGACTGCGCTCAAGAACGAATCTCCGGCCCCGCTGCCGGCGGGAGTTGCCGCCAGCGGCCGGGCCGACAGCGAACTCGTACGCCGCGTCCACGCGGAGCCGCCGCACGCCTATCGCACACCCTTTGCGCGCGACGCCGCGCGGGTTCTGCACGCGCGCGCCTTTCGCCGCCTGGCCGGCAAGACGCAGGTATTTACTCGCTTGCCCGCGGAGGGACTTTCCGACCACTTTCGCAGCCGCCTGACGCACACGCTGGAAGTCACGCAGATTTCACGCACCGCGGCGGCGGCGCTCGGACTGAATGCGGAACTTGCCGAAGCCCTGGCGCTGGTGCACGACATCGGGCATCCGCCCTTCGGCCACGCCGGGGAAAAGGCGCTGGACCGCGCACTCCGCAGCCACGGCTTGAGCTTCGATCACAACCTGCACGCACTGCGCATCGTCACCTGGTTTGAGGAGCGTTATCCGGCCTTTCGCGGGCTCAATCTGACACTCGCGGTCCGCGAAGGCATCGTGAAACACTCGCACGATTACTCCGCCGCGGAACATCCAGAGCTGGCAGAGTATTTCCTCGACGAGCTTCCGCCGCTCGAGGCGCAGTTGATCGATCTGGCCGACGAGATTGCGTATTTGACTGCGGATCTCGACGACGGACTGGACTCGGGCATCGTCGCGCTCGAGCAGGCGCGCGAAGCCGTGCCGCTCTTCCGGGGTTTCCACGACGCTGCGCTGGCCAGTTTTCCCCATGCCGCGCCCAAGGTCGTGGTGTATGAAGCCCTGCGGCGCGTGTTGAATGTTTTTGTTACGGATTTGATTGAAGAAGTGCGCGTGCGCGTGACGGCGCTGGGCGCGACCACGCTCGGCGAGATCCGGCGCGCCCCGCAGCGGCTGGCCACGCTGAGTCCGCGGATGGAAGCCCAGCGCGTGGCGACGAAGAAATTTCTCTATGCCAGCCTTTACAACTCACCGGGCCAGGAGCATGTGCACGCGCAGGCAGAAAAAGTGATTGCCGAACTCTTCGCTTTCCTGATGGCCGAGCCGGGGCTGATGCCCGAGGACCACCAGGCGCAAATCCCTACGGAGGGTTTGGCGCGCACCGTGACAGACTACATTGCCGGCATGACCGACAGCTATATTGTGCAGTTGTGGGAGCGGTGCGCGGGCGAGTAATTTACTGGACCGTCCCCTGTGGCCGCAGGCGGCGCAGGTCCAGCGCGCACTGCACGGCGTTTTGCGCGTGGAGGCGCAGATTGTCGGTCGCGGCCCAGAGCCACAGCCGCGATGCCTGATTCGAGTTGCGGCCCAGCAGCTCCGGACGCAGGCGCACCAGAACATCGTTCTGTCCCGTGGCTGCCAGGTTCGAGGGTGAATCCGTGTCCTCAAGCACCAGCTCGATGTGCTCGCCGTTCAGCGCCTCTTCGAGGACGACGATTTCCACGGGCCGCTCGAGCTCGACGGCGATGGAAAACGTGTGGCCGTGAAAGACCGGCGCATGAATAACCTGCACGGCCAGGGACTGGCCGCGGCCGCCGGTAAGCGCCTCATAGTGGCGGCGAATGCGCGCTTCCACCTGAGGCAGACTGACGGTGGCGTCTTCGCCCATGCCGCCGAGCAGGTTAAACGCGACCTGCGCGTCGTACATGCCGCGCGGCACGGGTTGGAAGTTGAGCAGGTTCACGGTCTGCTGATGCAGCTCATCCATGGCGGTGCGGCCGAACTCGCTGGCCGGCTCAAGCACCGTGGCCGCGGCAAAACGGATGGGGGCCGACTGCTGCAGCCGATCGAGCAGCAGGGCGATGGCGATGACGGCGGGATGGGCCGGCACGATGGCGGGAGTGAACAGGTCGACCGCGGCGGCTTCAGTCCCCAGCCAGGGAGCGCGAATCAAAACGCCCGTCTCCTGATCGAGTGCGCCGGAGAGATCGAGGACCGTGGAACCGGAGCGAAGCGCCTGCTGCCAGTGACGGCGCGTGAGGCTCTCGGCACCGCAGAAAAAAGTGAAATCGACGCGGTCGAAGGCGCCGGCGCCGATGGCCTGGATGAAGGTGACCTCGTCGCCCACCTGCTCCAGCTGGCCCTTGGTTTCTTCTTCGTCGAGGAGGGTAAAGTTGGAGGCGGCGAGCGGCGACTCGGAGAGAACGTCCTTCAACTCTCGGCTCAGCAGGCTCGATGCGCCGACGATGGCAATCTTGTACACAGGCATCCTCAGGAGAAGCGAGTTAGCGGGTCAGCAAGTCAGCGTTGCGTCCTTCGCGCCGGAGCCTTGACCCGTTGCCAGGCATGAGCGCAAGGCGAATTCTATTCAGAAAATTTGGGCCCGATTGGTTCTGGTTCTGCGGGGGCGCCGGGCGCAGGCACGGCAGCCGGACGACGGCGGCGACGGCGCTGCCAGCCATAAGCCGCGCGCGCCCAGATCCCCGAAAACATGTAGACCAGCGCGATCGCAAACAGACTCACATTTGAAAACCGGACTAAGACGTATGTAACCAGCGCCAGCCACAAGATCAGCCGGAAGGGATGGCTGCGGGAGAGATTGATCTCCTTGGCCGACCAGAAGCGCCAGGTGCTGACCATGAGATAGGCGCAAAGCCCGACCAGGATGAGCCAGGGAACGGCAATGTACCAGTAGACATTGGGGATTCCGTAGCAGAGGTGTACGCTGGCGGCGAGCAGGCCTGCGGCTGCGGGAATCGGCATGCCCACAAAGTACTTGCGATCGGGCCGGCCGGGATTGCGCGGCTGCGGGTTGTGGCTGATGTTGAAGCGCGCCAGGCGCGATGCCCCGCCAAGAAGAAACAGGAAGCAGATGAAGGCTCCGGCTTGCAGCAGGTGCATGTGCAACTGCGCATTCATGGAGTCGGGCAGGAAGTGAAATCCCCAGACGAGGGCCAGCAGGCTGGGCGCCATGCCGAAGGCGACGATGTCGGCCAGTGAATCAAGTTCCCTGCCGAAGTCGCTGGTGGTGCTGGTCATGCGCGCAATGCGGCCATCGAGCGCGTCGAACGGAATCGCGAAAAGGATCGCGATCGCGGCCCAGTCCAGATGCCTCTGCGCGTCGCCGCTGATGGCGTCAATGGTTTGCGTGATGGAAAAGAAGCCGGCGGCGATGTTGCCCGCGGTAAATAGCGACGGCAACAGGAACATGCCGCGACGCAGGCGGGGATGCGGCCTGGATTTGATCTGCTCCAGATCGAAGTGGTTCATGCGCGCCCTCCCGGCGGGATTCTCGGTGTCCCCACGGACAGGTCCTGGTCCGCGGGGCGAGGCATTGCCGCAAGCACGCTCGCGCCGCCCTTTACCCGGTCTCCCACTTTCACCCGCAACTCGGCGTTTGCGGGCAGCAAAATATCGACCCTGGAGCCGAATTTGATGAGCCCTACGCGCTCGCCGCGCTCCACGGTCTGGCCTTCCACGCAACGGCAGACGATGCGCCGCGCCAACAGTCCCGCAATTTGCTTGAAAGTGATTTCCAGCCCCAGGTCCGCGCCCAGGCCGCGCAACGTGATGGCGCTTTGCTCGTTACGTTCGGCCGAAGCCGGGTTCATGGCGTTGAGGTACTGGCCCTTCTGATAGTGGACGCGGCTCACCGTGCCGCCGATGGGCGCACGGTTGACGTGCACATCGAAAACGCTCAAGAAAATGCTGATGCGCCGGAGCGCGCCTTCAGGAGTGGTGATGGATGCAGTTTCCGTAACCAGGCCGTCACCCGGAGAAACAATCAAGCCTTTACCGGTGGGAATGGTGCGTTGAGGGTCGCGGAAAAACCAGAGGAAAAATACCGCCAGGAGCAGCGGAATAACACTCAGCCAGAGGCTGTGCGTAAGGACGTTGCAGCAAACCGCAACTACCAGGAAGAAGATAGCGTAAATGTAGCCGTCGCGAACCATGGTCCCCAACGATTATACGGTGCTCGCGGGCAACGGCTGCGCGGGCAAGGCACGCAACGGGCATACTCTGCACAAGGTAACGCCCCGGGGCGTTGCGATGGGCAATTGACTGTCAAAAACCCTTCAAGTTGCGATTAACCTTGGGATCGACCTTGCGGTCTAGGCCACGGCCGGCTGACGCCGTTCGAGCGCGAAGATCAGATCCTTGGCGTGCAGCTTGAGTTTCTTGAGTCGCACTTCCTCGAGCTGTTCGTCTTCGGTGAGGTAGGGCTTTTGAAGCAATTCTTCCAAACGCTGAGCGTAGCGGCGATGTTCGGCGTGCAGACGATCAAGCTCATCGCCCAGCGTGGAAACCTGTATTTCGTCCATCAAGCACCCCCAATGGCGAGTCAGTTTGGACGATCTGCTGAAACCGCCATTTTTGTTAGAACATTTACATATATCGCCGCAATGGTGGAATCCGCAAGCGCGAAAAGCACTGATGGTAATGGGAGCCTGTGGATTTCAGAAAGGGCGACGGCGGAAATAGCGGCGTTGGCGGTGCAGGCGGAGCCAGGCCGAATGGACCGGCGCTCATAAAAGATTCCCAGAAAGCTGGAGGGCCATAAGGACTGCATCTTCCATAGGATCTGCATAATAGCCGGGCCGGAGGCCGGTTTGGGCGAAGCCGAGGGCCCGGTAAAAAGCCAGCGCTGGCCGGTTCGAGGCGCGCACTTCAAGCACAAGCTCGCCCACGCCCGCGGCGTTGAATTCGGCGACCAGCGCTTGAAAAAGACTTTTGCCAAGACCGAGCCGCTGGCTCTCCTGGGCGACGGCGATGATTTCCAACTCAGCCTGCGGCGGCAGGAAGCTGGCGACGGCAAAGCCGACAATGGAGCCGGACTGGGAACTTGCGGCCACCAGGGCGATGCGGCGCGGCGCGGATTCCGGGTTGATGGCGTTCAAATAGGCCGCCTTCGCCCAATGCGGCGCTTGCGGAAGGTTTTCCGCGATGGCCAGCACGCGATCGAGGTCGCTGGCGGTCATGTGCCGGATCGCAATCTCGAGCTTCATGCGCCCTTCGATTCCGCCCGGGCAGCCTGGGCGGCGACGTCGGCGCCGAAGATCTCGGCATCAGAGCGGCGCAGGTAGTGACCGTCGAGCAGCGCCAGATCGACGACGGCGCCAGCGATGAGAAGCGCCTCGCCGGGACGAAGCGCGTCAGAGGCGAGAGGCGGAGGCGTGGTGACAAGTTGCGCTTGTGGCCAGACCCGAGCCAACAGGGCCGCGGCACTTTCGTCGCATACGGCGACTCGAGTGGGGGTGGGATGGACGGCGGCGAGCTCCCCGGGACCGGCCAAAATCTCGACCGGCGCCGCGCCCGTACCTTCGAGGCGCAGAAACACTTCGCCGCGATGCGCATCGAGGGCTGCCGAGGGTACACCGGATTTACGCGAAAGAATTTCGAGCCGCGAAATCGCCACCACGGGGATTCCCGCGCCTTGGGCAAGGCCCTTTGCGGCGCTCACGCCCACCCGGGCGCCGGTAAAGCTTCCGGGGCCGTTCACGACGACGATGCCATCGAGCAGCCCAAGCTGGAGGCCAGCGCTGCCCAGGAGACCGGCGATCGCCGAGATTAACGTTGCCGAATAGGTGCGTCCGGCAAGCTCTGTCTGTCCGAGAATCTCCAGATCGCGGCCGGGAATCCGCCCCAGCGCTACCGAGCCCGACGGGCCGCAGGTGTCGATTGCGAGCAGGAGCGGAAAATCAGGCATGATGTCTCGTCACACTGCCGCCAGCGCCTGGTCGAGATCGGCGATCAGGTCTTCCTTGTCTTCAATCCCGATCGACAGTCGGATACGGCCCTCGTTGATGCCCATGTTACGGCGCACTTCCTCGCTCACCGAGCCGTGCGTGGTGGTGGCCGAGTGCGACGCCAACGATTCCACGCCGCCCAGCGACTCGGCGTTGAGGAAGATTTTGATCGCCGTGAGGAACCGCGCCGCTTCCGCGCGTGATTTGAGTTCGAAGCTCATCATGGAGCCGAAGCCTTTCTGCTGCTTGACGGCCAAATCGTATTGCGGATGGCTCTTGAGGCCCGGATAGGCGAGCTTGCTCACCTTGGGATGCGTGGAAAGGAACTCCGCCACCGCGCGGCCGTTCTCCTCGTGCTGGCGAATGCGCAGCGGCAAGGTCTTGATGCCGCGCAGCACCAGGAAGCACTCAAAGGGCGACATCACGCCGCCGGCAGCTTTCTGGACGAGCAGAAAACGGTCCTTGTGCTCGGGCTTGGAGCCGATGAGCGCGCCGCCCAGGCCATCGGAGTGGCCGTTCAGGTATTTCGTTGTCGAGTGCATCACGATGTCTGCGCCCAGGGCGAGCGGGCTCTGCAACGCCGGCGACAGAAACGTGTTGTCGACGCTCACTTCCGCGCCATGCGCGTGGGCGATCTTGCTCACGCCAGCGATGTCGGTGAGCACCATCAGCGGATTGCTCGGCGTTTCGATATGCACGAGTTTGGTATTCGGCTTCATGGCCGCCTCCACGGCGGCGAGGTCGCTGGTGTCGACATACTCGATCTCGATGCCGTAGCCCGAAACAATTTGCTCGAATAAGCGGACGGTGCCGGCGTAGACGTCCCTCGAGCAGACAATGTGGTCGCCCGCACGCAGCATGGCCACCAGCGCGGAGATGGCCGCCATGCCGGTCGTAAACGCATGACCGCTCGTCCCGCCTTCGAGCGCGGCCAACGCCGTCTCCAGCCGGTCGCGGGTGGGGTTGCCCGCGCGCGAGTAGTCCCAGCCGCGATCGCTGCCGATGCCGGTGAGTTCAAAGGTCGAGGATAGGTACACGGGCACGTTCACCGCGCCCGTCAGCGGGTCAGGGTGCTGCCCGGCATGGACGGCAAGGGTCGAGTACTTGTATGGGGACATGATCTTAGCTGCTAGCTGCTAGCTCCTGGCTTCTAGCTTATCGCGGCGAACCTTGAAGCAGCCCAGCGGTTTTCTGCCAGCGGCGATTTGCGCGCTGTCAAATGCAGTTAAAACAATTAGATTGCGACTGGGACATGAAGTTAGCTGCTGGCCTATCGCGGTGAGCCGATGTTGGGACGGAGCAAATACAGGTCCCTCGACTCGCTCGCTGCGGCGACATCGCTCAGGATGACCGGCTTGAGTGGGGCTCAGGATGGCCGCCCGTTGGGGAAGTGCAGCAAGAAGAATGTTCCTACGTGAATTGGCTCCTGAACACCGCTTTGATGTGCGCCAGCCGCTTTTCGAGCGCCGCGGTCTCCTCCTCGAGCCCCAATCGCCGGGCCAGCCCAATGGCGTCGTAATAGCACTCCTTGGCATCGCTGTAGAAGGCCGTCGCGCCGCTCGAGGAATGGGCCTCATACATATCGTCATAGGCTTTTTCGCCCATCGCCTTCAGATGCGCCAGTTGCTCCAGTTGCGCGGCGCGTTCTGTCTGATCGTCCATGGGTCTTCTACTTTGCTGATGCCGTTGCCTGGCTCACCGGACGCGGCGTGGGGAAGTAGCCGGTGCGAGTGCGCACCGTGAGCTTGCCCCCGCTCTTGGATTCGGCCGTCAGGTCCACCTTGCGGAATCCCGGGACCGAGGTGGGCTTGGTGGAGTGGTAGCCGATCGTGTACTGGCTGCGAATGTCGCGCGCCACCTCGGCGGCGATCTGATCGACCTGATCGATGGACTTGGGGAAGAACGCCATGCCGCCGGTCTCCTGGGAGAGCAGCTCGAGCGTGCGGCGCGCGTTGCGCACCTCGGCGCGAGTCATCTCTGGGCCGAAGAGCAGCCCAATGGTGTAGATGACAGGACCGGAGAGCTGCTGCACGCGGTAAATGGTCTGCTCTCGAGTCAGGCTGGAGGCGTTGTCTTCGCCGTCGGTGATTACGATCAGCACCTGTTTGGGCCGCTTGGCCTTGCCGGCCAGTTCGTCGGCCGATGCCACCACGGCGTCGAAGAGCGCCGTGCCGCCGCGGGAATCGATGTGCGACAGCCCGTCGCGCAGTTTCTTGATGTCGGAGGTGAAATCGCAGTCGATGAAGGCCTCGTCGGAAAAGTCGACTACGAAGGCCTCGTCCTGCGGATTCGATGCCTCGATCAAATCGAGCGCGGCCTTGTTGACCGAGGGCCGCTTCATGTACATCGACCCAGAATTATCGATCACCAGTCCCATGGAGACGGGCAGATCGGTGTGCTGAAAGCTGATGATGTTCTGCTTGACCCCGTCCTCGTAGACCTGGAAATCGTCTTTGGTCAGGTTTTCAACCAACTGCATGCCGTCGAGCACAGTGGCGTTGAGCACCACTTCTTCGACGTCGGTGTGCAGCAGGTAGCCTCCGCCTTCCTTGCTGATGGTTCCGGTAGCCGGCACCGGGGGCGTGGTGTCGGGCGAGCGGACGGGATCGGTATCCCGCGTGAGCACCGGCGACTGCGCGGCCGGGGGCGTGCCTGCCGGAGCATGAGCCTGCTGGGCGGGGAGCAGAAGCCCCGATGCGATGAAGAGAGCGGCGAAAATCGCCTTATTGCAGTGGCGCATAGTACCCGGTACGAGCATAAACGGTGAGCGGAGGCAGTCCTGGTGGAGGATTCACCTTCACTTTCACTTTACGCCACTTGCCGTCGCGGGTCAGATCCCTGGGCTTGTAGCCGATTACGTACTGGTTGCGCAGTTCGTTGGAGATCTTCTCGGCAATGTCGCTCATCTCGTCCACGTCGTCCACGCGGAACATGCGCCCGCCGGTAGCGGAGCTGATGTCGTCGAGCAACTGCGGCCCGGTGCGCTCCTCGGGGGTGGGCGCGTCGGGATCGAAGATGCCGATGGAATAGATCTCCACGTCGGCCTCGCGCACCTGCGCCCGCACCTCGCCTTCGGTGTAGCGCGAGCGGTTGTCGCCGCCATCGGAAACCACCAGCAGCGCCTTGCGCTCGTGGTGCGCGTCCTTCATCTTGGCCAAGCCGTAATAAATGGCGTCCAGCAGCGCGGTGCGACGCTCCGCGTGCTTGTTGGCCAGCGCCGCCTGGATCTCTTCGACAGAGCTGGTGAAGTCCTCAATCAGCTCCGGCCGGTCGTTGAATCCGATGACGAAGAACTCATCCTGCGGATTGGCGGTTTTAATGAACTGCAGGATGGCTTCCCGGGCGCGAATCAGCTTGGAGGTCATGGAACCAGAGAGGTCGAAGATGATGCCGATGGAGACCGGCGCGTCTTCGCAGGCAAAACTCGTAATGTGCTGCTCGCCGTTGTTCTCGTAGATCTGGAAGTCCTCTTTTTCGAGCCCCGTGACCAGGCGGTTCAACGGATCGGTGACGGTAATGGGAACCAGCACCAGATCGACATTCATGCGAATGAACGATCCGGGGTGAATGCGCAGCGCGGCGGGCCCGGATTCGGGGCCTGCTTCAGCGCCTTTGGGCTCGGTGGTGGGAGCAGTGGAGCTGGCTGGCGGTTCGACGTGGACCTTGTTGAGCTGATCTTCCTGGGCGTAGGTCAGGGCCACGCACAACACCGCGGACAGCAAACAGAAACCCACGCGGCGGCAAACCCGGGAACGGTTGCCGTCCCCGTTGTGGCTAACGCGCTTTTGGGGAAGCGTCATCCTGCGGCTCCAAGGGGGTCGAACGCGATAGTACCACGCTTCAGACATCTCCGGTGCGACGGCAGAATCCATCCCGCTCCCGCATGCCGGTATCGGCGCAATCCGGACTTTTGGAGCGCATCGGAACCCTCAGGACGCTGGGATACAATCAAGCCTGAACGCCCCTATCTCCACTGCCGGGAACGGCTTGGCGGGGCACAAATTCACCCTTTTCAACGGCGGAGCTCGACCTTCCTCATGGCTCGCATCTATCCTTTTCGCGCCTGGCGCTACAATCCCTCCGCGGTCCGTTTAGCCGACGTGGTCACGCAGCCCTACGACAAGATCTCGCCGGCCATGCAACAGGCCTATTACCAGCGCAGTCCATATAACCTGGTCCGGATCATTCTTGGACTGCCTGAACTGTTTGACGCAGAGAAGGGCGAAAACGTCTATAGCCGCGCGGCGCGGGATTTTCGCGCCTGGCGTGAGCAGGGCATTTTGACTCAGGAACACGACCCCTGCGTGTTTGCCTACGCGCAGCGTTTCCAGGTTCCCGGAACCGAACTCGTGAAGGAACGGCGCGGGTTTATCGCACTGGGCAAGCTGCACGATTACTCGGAAAAAGTGGTCTTCCGGCACGAGCAGACGCTTTCCAAGCCCAAAAGCGACCGGTTGAACCTGCTGAAGGCCACGCAGGCGCATTTCGGGCAGATTTTCATGCTCTACTCCGACCCCTCCGGCAGCGTGGAGAAAAATCTTTACGACGGCAATGGCGCGGCCGACGCCGAGGCGACCGATGAGTACGGCGTGCTGCACCGGCTGTGGCGCGTGAATCATCCCGCCACCATCCGGCTGCTGACCACGGCCATGGACGACAAGAAGCTGATCATCGCCGACGGGCACCACCGCTATGAAACCGCGCTCAATTATGCGAAGGAGCACGGAAACGCGACGGCACAAGCTGAATTGAGCGGCACCGGCCTGCCGCAGCCGGCCTATCCGGAAGCGGCCGTGATGATGACCTTCGTGAACATGGATTCGGATGGCCTGGTGATTTTGCCCACGCATCGCGTCGTGCACAGTCTTGCAGGATTCGATCCCGCGTCATTTCTGACCAAAGCCGAAGAGTTCTTTACCGTGGAGACGCTGACGCCGGGCGATGCGCAACGCTATATGGACACGCTGACCGGCCAGGCCGGCACGGCTTTTGTGGCCGCCACGCGACAAGGCGACTTTTTGCTGCGGGCGAAATCGGAACAAATGGCAAAGGCGCTCGCCGATGTGCCCGAACGGCAACGGCAGCTCGACCTGACGCAGTTGCATTCCATCGTTCTCGACCGTCTGCTGGGACTGGATGCCGAAAAAGTGCGCGAGCAGACGAATCTGCGCTATTTGCGCGACGCGGGCGAAGCCGTCGAGCAGGTGCGCAAGGGCCAGGCGGACGTGGCGTTCCTGACCAACCCCGTAACCATGGAGCAATTGCGCGAAGTGGCCTTTGCGAGCGAGGTGATGCCCCAGAAATCCACCGACTTCTTCCCCAAGCTGCTGAGCGGCTTGACGATTTATGCATTGCGGTGAGAATCACGTCGGGGAGATCGCGGAGCCCGGCGTAAGATTCGATGACCAGCCGCGCACGACAGGCGCAAACATGGCAGGAAAGCACCATCGCCGCAGTCTTCCCGGATCGCTTGCCGCCCTCCTCACACTCTTTGCATGCCTCCTATTCCCGTTCTTCCCGGCCCCGGCGCAGGCTCCGCCCGCAGCCAAATTCGTGGTCGTGCTGGACGCAGCCCACGGCGGCGACGACCCTGGCGCGCGGCTCGGCAACCAGGCGGAAAAGGACTTGACTTTAGCGCTCAGCGTGAAACTGCGCTCGCTGCTCGTGGCCCGCGGCATTGCCGTGGTCACGACGCGCGAGTCGGGCGCGGACGTGGACGCGGAGCGCCGCGCCGAGATCGCCAACCGCGCCAATGCCGCGGCCTGCCTGAATCTGCACGCGGCGTTGATCAACTCCAAGGACGGACCTGCCGTGCACCTGTTCCTTTCTTCCCTTCCCTCCGCGGCGGACGCACACTTCGTACCATGGAGGACCGCGCAATCCGCATGGATCACGCGAAGCATGGCGCTGGCCGGGGTGTTGCATTCGGCGCTCACCCATGCCGGCATCACGGTGACTCTCGGCCGCACCGCGCTGCCCGCGATCGACAGCATGGCCTGCCCAGCCGTCGCGGTTGAAATTGCGCCGCAACAACCAACTGACGCGGCGAGCGCGGACGATGCCGCGTTCGAGGCGCAGGTTGCCGATGCGCTGGCGGCGGCATTGGTGGAGTGGCGCGCGGATGGCGGGCAGTTCGGAGAACCACGGCCGTGATCCCCCGCCACCAAACCGTACTGTTCATCATCCTGCTGCTGGCCTCGGTCATCATGGGCGCGGTGCTATGGAACCAGTTGCGGCGCGCGCACGAGCGCCTGCTGCGCGGCGAGGATGCAGCGCCTACGCAGGCGCCGCTGGTGGCTCCTACCGAACAAGCCACACTGATGGTGGCCAACGATGCCGACAATTCCATCGCGCCACGGATTCTGACCTTGCCTTTGCCGCAGAATCCCCAAGCGCGGGCGCGGGCGGTGCTGGGCAAGCTGTTCGACCTGTATGCTGCACCCGATGCCGCGCATCCCGTTCCCGGCGGGGCCAACGCCATCGCACAAGTGTTTCTTGTGCCCATCGCGGAGGACAGTGGAAAAGCCTCGCCTACGGCGCCGCAGCTTGCCGTGGTGAGTCTGACCAGCGCGTTTGCGGCCGGACATCCCTCCGGACTGGAGACGGAAACGCTGACCATTCGTTCCGTCTGCGCCACTCTGAACGCCAACCTGCCGCGCGTGAGCGAAGTACGATTTCTGGTCGACGGCCAGACCCGCGCGACACTGGCCGGACACGCCGACCTGACGCGCACTTATCTTGCCGCCGATACGGTTCCAACCGAGGGAGTTCAGCCGTGACATTGGGGGCTCTAAACCTGAAAACGCCCAGCAGAAGATATCTTCTTTTCTGGTGCGCCTTCTGGCTATTTGTTTTCGGCTTTCGGATGTTTGTTTTCCTCAAATTTCCCCTGGTGTTTTATCCCGATGCTACCTATCAAGTTCTGGAACCTGCGCATCGGCTCGCATTCGGATACGGAGTCGTAACATGGGAGTGGCGTGAGGGAGTCCGGTCCTGGGTGCTCCCCGCCATGGAAGCCATTCTGATGCGCCTCACGGCATGGATGGGACCCGGCTCGTCAGGCTACTTATACGCCACTGGTGTGGTCCTCTCTCTTCTTTCCTTGACAAGCGTTTGGTTTGGCTACGCCTGGGCAAAGCGCATTGCGGGAGAGTGCGCCGGCATCATTGCAGCCAGCGCCATTGGAATACATTTCTGGATGTTAGTAATGGCCTCACAATCCTTCTCCGAGGTGGTCGCCACAAGTTTTCTACTTCCGGGTTTGTACTTTGGCTACTTCTCGGAGTTTCCGAAGCAAAAGTGGAAGCTCTTTTTCGCCGGTCTGCTTCTAGGCGCCGCAATAGGCTTACGCATACAGTTGCTTCCTGCTGCCTGTATCGCCTGCCTTTGGTTTTGTTATGTGCGCAGGCGGCAGGGTGCCTCTACCATTGTTGCGGGCTTCTTGCTTTCCTTTTTGGTTTTTGGACTCGCTGATCTGTTTACACAAAAGCTTCCGTTCTATTCCTACTTCGAGTATTTTCGAGTAAATATCCTCGAACATAAGGCCAGCGGGTATGGAACATCTCCCTGGTATTACTACTTGAAGGGCCTGCTCCTGTTGCTCGGGCCTGCAGTTCTTCTGTTGTGGCAGGGGGCACGCCGCTCTCCTTTTCTGGCCGCGATTGTACTGAGCGTTTTTTTGTCTTCTTCCTTCATTGGCCACAAGGAACTCCGTTTCATCTATCCCACCCTTCCCATCTTCCTGACTCTTGCTGCAATCGGTGCTGCAGATTACGCCACGATGTTGAGTAAGCGGATCAAGCGATCGACCCCGGCGCGCCTTGAGATCTGGGTAGGGACCGGATTTCTTGCGCTTTTGTTCGCCTTTGCGGCGTTTGCCGGCCAACGCCATTACGGAAAGCAGATAAAGTCTACGGAATGGATCCGGCCTGCCTATATTTTCCTGAGCCAGGATTCCAACGTTTGCGGCCTCGGATTGCTTCAGATTCCATGGTACGAAAGTGGAGGTGAGGTTTATTTGCATCGCAATGTGCCAGTAGTTCCATTAGACTCCCCGCAGGACTTGGATCGCCGCTCTGCGTACTTCAATAACTTCTTCACCACTGCAAACGATCGCGATTTCGCAGGCAGCTTCCACAGGCTGCGCTGCTGGCAAGGCCACTGCCTGTATCAACGCCCAGGTGGATGCTCCGTGCCTCCCGAAAAAGATACGATCAATGGCTACTTGCGTGAAAACGGAGAATGACAATAGAGTGCAACAGCTAAGAACCACAACTCCCACCATTGGCGTCTTCGATTCCGGCTTCGGCGGATTGACGGTGCTGCGCGCGCTGATTGACCGCATGCCGCGCGCGCGTTACGCGTTTCTCGGCGACACGGCGCGGTTGCCCTACGGCTCAAAATCGCGGCGCACCATTGCGCGCTACGCGGCCGAGAGCGCGCAATTCCTGGTGCGTGAGCAGGGCGCGGAGTTCCTGGTGATCGCCTGCAACACAGCCAGCGCCCTGGCCCTCGACGCCATTCAGGATGCCGTGCCGGTTCCCGTGCTGGGCGTGATCGAGCCGGGCGCCATCGCCGCACGCCAGGCCTCCATCACCGGCGACGTACTGGTAATTGCCACGGAAGCCACGGTGCACAGCCATGCCTACGCGGCGGCGTGTCAGGCGCGGGGATTGCGGGCCCTCGAGAAGGCCTGCCCGCTGCTGGTGCCGCTGGTCGAGGAAGGATGGACGGACCATCCCGTGACCGCCGAGATCATCGAGATCTATCTGAACGAACTGCGGTCCGAAGCTGCGGCCCACGGTCTCAGTCCCGACACGCTGGTTCTCGGCTGCACCCACTACCCGCTGCTGCGGCCGCTGATCGAACGCGCGGTGCGCCCGGGAGTGAAAGTAATCGATTCGGCCGAAGCGGCGGCGCAGGCCGCGGTCGAGCTGTTGAACGGGCGCGCTGCCCCGGCGGCTACGGGCCCAACTGCACCGACCGAGGTACGTTGCTTCGCCACCGATTCCGTGGAGAAATTCGAGCGCCTCGGTTCGCGATTCCTGGCGTGGCCCGTGGGACATGTGGAATTGGTCGATCTCGGCGGGTAACGGCTGCCGACCCTTCTCCGTCCGGAAAAGGAGCAATAGACCCTTCGGCCCTTTCCGCACCCGCCTCCGCGGACACGGAAAGGATGGGCAACCGACGAAAATCACTCTGGTATTCTGAGAATTGCGGCGCGCAGCTCCGCCGTTTTCCCCTTTGGACTAGATACTCGGAGGAACGATCTACGCATGATTAACCTGGCGGGCAAGACAGCCGTGGTCTTCGGGCTGGCCAATAAGCGCTCGATTGCCTGGGGCATCGCCCAAAAACTCCACGAAGCCGGGGCCACCCTGGCCATCTGTTACCAGAACGAGCGCATGCGCGCCGAGGCCGAGGACCTGATCAACGAGCTCGGCAGCGCCAGCGGTTTCCAGTGCGACGTGTCCAACGACCAGGAGATCGCGACCCTGTTCGCGGCGCTCAAGGAAAAATACGCGAAGATCGACATCCTGGTGCACGCCATTGCCTACGCTCCCGCCGAGGAGCTGAAGGGCGAGTTCATCAACACCAGCCGCGAAGGCTTTCGCATCGCGCATGACGTGAGCGTCTATTCGCTGATTGCTGTGAGCCGCGGAGCCGTGCCGTTGATGACGGAAGGCGGCAGCATCATCACCCTCAGCTATTACGCCGCCGAAAAAGTGGTGCCGCACTACAACGTGATGGCGCTGGCCAAGGCCTCGCTGGAGTCTGCCGTGCGCTACCTGGCGTACGAGCTGGGGCCGAGGAACATCCGCGTCAACGCCATTTCGGCCGGGCCCATTAAGACCCTGGCCGCACGCGGCGTCGGCGCACTGGGCGACATGCTCAAGTCGCACGCCGAGCGGGCGCCGCTGCGCCGCAACGTGGACCAGAGCGAGGTGGGCGGGACGGCGCTTTACCTGGCCAGCAATCTGGCCAGCGCGGTTACCGGCGAAACGCTGTACGTGGATTGCGGCTACAACATCATGGGGTATTGATCGGAAACCAGCGGGGTGAGCGGAGCTGGATCGGCACGTGAGGACCTCGCCTGCCCGTAAAGGCATGCTTCAGACGATGGGCAAAAGGCCCAATTTGTCAATCTTGGCGCCGCCCGGATTGCTGCCGGAGTATAGAACGGGCTCAGAACGCGCGGAAACGAGGTTGCGACCGCGCCGCTTGGCCTCGTACATGGCGGAATCCGCACGCCGCATCATTTCCTCCCAGCCGAGCGCAACATCGAGTTGCGCCACTCCGGCGCAGACCGTCATTCTGACCGAATCGGTTTCGAAGGGCACTTCGAGCTCTTCCACCATCCGCCTCACTCGCTCGGCGGTGACGAGCGCCGCCTCGCATGTGGTATCGGGCAACAGGATCGCAAACTCCTCACCGCCCATGCGCGCCAGCGAGTCCTGCTGGCGCAGCAGGCAGAGCAGCCGACGCACCAGGAGTTGCAAAGCGCAGTCGCCCGCGGCGTGCCCGCGGGTATCGTTCAGGTGCTTGAAGTTGTCGATGTCGACCATGATCATGCTGAGCGCATTGCCGTAGCGTTGACTGCGCGCGGTCTCGCGCAGCGCGATTTCTTCCATGGAGCGGCGATTCAATGCGCCCGTCAGGGGGTCAGTACGCGCCCGCTGGGCAAGTTCTCCCTGCAACTCGGTCACCAGGAACCACATTTCGCACATGGCCACGCAGGCGGCCAGAAACGCAGCCGCGGCCAGCGAGTAGAGCCAGCGCGGGTCGCTGTGGGCGTCTACAGTCTTCCATGGCTGCGCATAACTCATGTTGGTCAGAATGGCGCGGTACCCGGCCACGCACATCTGCCCGCTGACCACCACCGCACTCACGCGCGCTACCACGGTAAACGGTCCGTTGCGGTGTTTCCACAAGGTCCATGCCGAAAAGCCGCACAACGCCACGAAGGGAAGATTGATCACATTGCCGGTGTAGGAGATTCTGAACAGGTAGGTAAAGGTGTACGCCGCCAAAACCAAGCCGATGGGAATCCAGAGTCGTCGATAGCGCAACGGCTTGCGCACGACAAACCAATACAGACCCATCCATTGCATGGCCATCGAAACCAGATACAACTCGTTGGCAGTCATGCTGGTCCAGATCGCCGGGGCCTTGCCTTCCAACCCCTGCAGGATGAGCTTCGCTAATCCAACAACTTGCGAGCCAGCGAACCACCACATTCCCGTGGCGCGGCGGTTATACCACGCGAGAACGCCAATGCACACCGTGAACACGGTGACCGAGGCAATGTTGGTAAAAAAGAACGTCCCGTAGTCCATACCGCGGTACAACTTTCCGTTAGTTCCCGTTCCCGCTCGCACTTTATATCGGCGGGAAATCTGTTTTGATCGGGGTATTCGGCCACTCTTTGCCGGTCATTGCAAAGACGGGCATCGATACAACCCCGTAACTTAACAAGTTTACAGTTATCTTGCGGCACTAGACAGCATTTTCCGTAAGAGCAGGTTACTGTTGGAAGGCGAGAATCTCAGCCCATACGGCGGGCTCGACAGGCAGCCCCAGGCGCAGGTTTTCCTCGCGGATGTGCAGAGTTTGCTCGCCGGGATAGCGGACTTTGGAATTTGACGCGGCGGGCCGGGAGTTGTCGAGGGACGCAACAATGCCGTCGGCGATCCGCTCCGCCTGTTCTGCCGGCCCAAAGGCCGCGGGATTCAGAGCCAAAAACATCTGCGAAACACCGGCTTCGCGCAGCGGGTCGGGAGCGATTTCATGCGTGGCGCGGCCCAGCGCCATCATGGCGGCGACCATGTCCAGCACCACGGCCAGGCCCGATCCCTTCCAGTACCCGGTCGGTAATAGCCGCCGCGATTCCTCCACGGCGCCGGGATCGCGGGTGAGGTTGCCATCAGAATCGAAGCCGCCGTCGACGGGCAGCATCTCGCCGCGCTTGCGATAGCTCTCGAGCGCGCCATAGGAGAACTGCGACATGGCCATGTCGAGCACTACCGGCCCAGCGGCGCGCGGCACGGCGATCACGAGAGGATTGTTGCCGATGACCGGCTCGACTCCGCCCCAGGGCGGCTGGTTGGGCATGGTGTTGGTCCAGCAGATGCCGATCATGCCAGCCTCCGCCGCCTGCCAGCCGTAGGTACCACCGCGCATCCAGTGATTGGTGTTACCCATGGCAACGCAGCCCACGCCGTGTTCCCGGCCTAGCGTGATGGCGCGCTCCATGGCAGCCAGCGCATTCAGATTACCGGGGCCTTTGTGCCCGTCCCAGCGCTCCAGCGCGCCGCACTGCGCCGTGACCGCGGCCTCGCCCGCAGGATCGACGCAGCCGTTGCCAATGGCGGCCACAAAACGCGAAAAGCGATTGATACCGTGCGTATACACGCCGTCGCGCGTAGTTTCGGCAAAAAGGCGCGCGCAGGTCTGGGCGCGATCGGCGGTGAAGCCGAGCGGGCGCAGAACGGCAGCAAGGGTTGCCTGAACTTCGTTGAAAGGGATGCGGTTCATGGTTGCCCTGATGAACTTGTATCAGGCCATGTGCAGGAAAGAGAAGGGAGCGGTTCGCGCATCAGGCAAAGTTCAATGGATCTGCTGTCCCCCGCTGACTTGCTGACTCGCTGACTTGCCGACTGGCTATTCCTTCAGCGTCACCGTGATCTTGCGCGCGTCGCCGCCCTCGGAGGTGATCAAGATCTCGCCGGTGGCGCGCTTGCGAATGCTCTTGAACTTTTCGCCCCACTCCACTACCACCAGCGCATCGGCCGAAAGCAGATCGTCGAGGCCGAGCGTCTCCAACTGGCGCTCGCCTTCCAGGCGGTAAACATCGAGGTGATAGAGCTTGACTGGCTTGCCTTTGCGCGTGCCGTCGAATTCGTGAATCAACGTGAAGGTGGGACTGGTGACTTCGTCGGGATCGGCGGCGTCAAGGGCCTGGGCGATGCCTTTGACCAATGTGGTCTTGCCGGTGCCCAGGTCGCCGCGAAGCAGCAGCAACTGCGGTGGCTTGAGCAATTCGGCCAGTTTGCGGCCCACGGCGATGGTGTCCGCGCCACTGTGCGTGGTGAACTCGTACATTCTGCCTTCCGCGGCCACTGCGGCATTGCTCATCTCTTGACCTCGTCGGGAACCGTCACCGGCGCATTCGACTGCTGGATGCGCTTCGATTCCACTGCACACGCTTTTATCCCGCCGCACGCGGCGTTGGCCTGCTGCATGCGTCTTTAGTCTGCTGCATGCAATGCCCCTGCAACCAAACATACCCGTTTTTACCGCCCACTTCAAAACCATGCAGCCGCGATTGGTACGCCCGCGCCAGAGTCGCCAGGGAATCGGTAGCCAGCAGCGTGTGCTCATCGGCCTCGCGCACCGCCAAATCCGCGGCCAGCCCGTGCAAATAAACCGCCGCTTCCACGGCGCGCGCGGGATCATCGGGAAACTGCGCCAGCAACCCGGCGATGAGCCCGGTGAGCACGTCGCCGCTGCCGCCCTTGGCCATGCCGGGATTGCCGCTGGTATTCACGGCCACGCGGCCATCGGGATGCGCGATGAGGGTGCGCGCGCCTTTGAGCACCAGCGTGACGCCCATGCGCTCGGCAAAGCTGCGCGCTGTCTCCAGCCGGTTGGCCTGGACTTTGGCAACGCTGGAACCCACGAGGCGTGCCATCTCGCCGGGATGCGGCGTGAGTACCAGCGTGCGCCCCTGCGCAAGCTTTGCCAGTTGCGATGTATCGGAGGCCAGAATATTCAGCGCATCGGCGTCGATGACGGCAGGCATCTTTGTGGCCGACAACAGTCCCATGGTGAATTTCGCCGTTTCCGCGCTCTGCCGCATTCCCGGCCCGATGGCGAGGACGGTTTTCCCGGCGGTCAGCGCGGCCACCCGATCGGGATCGAGATTCGCGGCCGCAATCTGGCCGGCATCTGTTGTCTTGAGCGGCCAGGTCATCAACTCCGGTGCAAACGACGACACTACCGGCAACGCGGGCGCGGGAACGGCTGCGGTCACGAGGCCCGCACCCACGCGCAGCGCAGCCAGAGCCACCATGGCCGGCGCTCCGGCCTTGCCTCCCGCCGAACCAAAGCTTCCGCCCACCACGAGCACGTGGCCGAAGTTGCCCTTGTTGGCCGCGGCCGCGCGCACACCCTGCACAAGGGCCAGCGACGAGCCCGCCCAGTCGAGTTTGAGCTCGGAACGAATCACCCCATCCGGCGAGCCGATGGGCGCGACCACCACCGGTTGATCCCAGCGGCGGCTGAGCTGCCCGAAGACATGCGCCGGCTTAGGCGCGGTAAAGGTGATGACAGCATCGGCGCGAAACACAGCGTTGGAAGGGGTTGCGCCGATTTCATCGGCGGGCCAGCCGGAGGGCAAGTCGACGGCAAGAATTGGCGCGCGGCAGTTCTCGAGCCACTCGAGCGCCGCCAGCGCCATGCCCTTCAGCGGCGGCTTGAATCCCGTGCCCAGCACGGCATCCAAAATCAGGTCTGCTGCCAGCGTATCGTTGTGCGCAGCCAACTCCTGGACGTTCGTTACCACGTGAACCCGGCCGCGCATCGGCTGGGTCAGCTCGCTCCACGCGACGGCGGCGTCGCCCTTCAGGTGTTCCGGCGCGCCCAGCAGCAGAGTGATCGCTTCAAGGCCGGCCTCGGAGAGCCGCCGCGCCGCCATCATGCCGTCGCCGCCGTTATTGCCGGTTCCGCAGAGCACTGTGACGCGCTGCGCCAGCGGGAATTGCTCCCGCGCAAAACTGGCCACGGCCGCCGCCGCATTGCGCATCAGATCGATCGACGGAATTCGGTACTGCTCCGTGGTGGCGCGGTCGCAGGCCTGCATCTCGGCGGCGGAAAGAACGTGCATCGCATTCATGGTAACGCAGTGCGAGTGCGAGCGTGAGTGTGAAGTGCGATTGCGATTGTGCCGTGTGAGTGTGGCTGTCCGGCACACTCACACTCCACACTCACACTCTTTCATCTGAGCAGTCGCGCCTGCAGCGACACGTGAGAGCCGGAGCGGGTGAGGACGCAGGAGCCGCTCTTGTCGCAGCGGAAATGAATAGGGGCGGGAAAGACTTGCCACTCGGCCGATCGGTTGTGCATGCCGGCTACGCCCAGAAAGAAAACCCGTCCGCCACCGGTTTCGACCGTGCCGCGCGACGGGTTGTCGCCAACGATCACATCGTCGCCCTCAATCGCGGCAGGCAGGTGCTGCGTCTGCGGGAAAACTTCGCCATTCCCTGCATGACCATTTGCGTTCAGTGTTCTCTCGTGCCGCAACCATTCGTCCTGCTCGGCAAGGGTGGGAAAATCGGTGAAGAAATCCCAGCTCTTGAATGTGGCATAGGCTGTCGCCGGACAGGGCAGCGGGCCCGTCAGATCGATCTCTCCAATTTGCCCGTCCTTGCCCGTCATATTCTGCACGGTGTCGCCGGTCTGGGTCTGCTGCGGGCTGAGTGGCGAAGCGGAATTCGCGCCCGGCGCGTGGGACAAGAGAATCTGCTTCTGGCAAGCCACCAGGCCGGCAGCATCCAGAAAACGAAGCGTTACCGAGAGCTGACGGGGCGGATCCTGAGCCACGGCCGCAAAGCTGCCCACTCGCTCCTGATCGATGGGATCGAGGAAGAGCTGGTAGGAGCCGCTCGTCTCCCAGCGGGCGATGAGGCGGCCGCTGAGGCCGGCAGGATCGAACCTCTGGCTTCCCAGATCGATGTAGGGAACGGGCGGCTTGGGCCGCAGCACAGACGGAACAGCAAGGATAATGACTACGACGAACGCCAACGCCGCCACCACGAGGAGAATCTGGGCAATGGGAATCGGAAGGCTCTTCTTTTGCCGCTTGGGACCCGTTTCCGCCGGCGGAGGCGCCATGGTTTCGCGGAACGAGTATAGCTCCTTCTGGTTTGCCTTCTCGGAAATCGGCACAAATTCAAATTTGGAGACGGGGGGTTCTTCGCCGGTGCCTGCTGACTGGCCACCGGCTGCTGATCCCTGATTAGGTTCGTTTTGATCCGCATCACTCATAGCAATAGGCACGCGATCGTTTCATTCGGCTGGGGGATCGTGCGCGGAGATCACAGTCATTGAAACACGAGAGGCGCGGCGCTGCAACAAAAGTTGCGCACAGAGAACGAGAGAAGGTGCAATTTCAGTTAGCTTCCGGGAATGGAAACCCGGTAGGCGCACCGCACCCGCACTGTCAGAACTCGATTCTTCCTTGAAAGGCGATCATACGCGGCGAGCTGTCGCCGCCCAGGCCGACGCCCAGCAATCCTGTAGGCGGTGAGACGGTGCTTTCAAGTGTGCCGAATTTCGGCGGGATGTATGTACCCGGAACCCCGGCCTGCACATTGCTGGGCAGTGCGAAGTTTGGATGGTTGAAGGCATTGAACATCTGCACGTCGAAGCGCATCGATCTCTGTTCCCGGATGGGGAACCTGCGCGAAAAGTAGACGTCGGAGCCAACGAAGTGAGGACCGCGCACAGTATTGCGGCCGGCGTCGCCAAACTGGCAGTTGGCGAGCGAATCGCCGCCGGTGCATCCGCCGGTGGTGGGATCGACGACGGAGGTAAACGCGTCGGGGTTGAGCCACTGGAGGGTTCCCGCAGCTGTGCTGGCAGCCGGGGTTTTTTGGTACACAGGCTGGCCGGGAACACGCCGGGCGAACTGCGGTCCATTGGCTTGGAATGCGCCATTGCCGTTGGCCGTGTAAGGCTGGCTGAGGACGGAGAATGGAAGGCCAGAGTGAAGGAAGGCGGTTTCAGAGAACGACCAGTTGCGGAAAAGCGCGCGCAAGAGAGAATGCTTCGATGCAAAAGGAATCTGGTAGATACCGTAGGCAGTGAGGTTGTGGCGGACATCGTAGTCGCAGTTGCTGTATTGGCTTCTTAGCTCGCCGGGCAACGGGGTGAGAATGCCCTGCGTGGAAAAGGGGAGCAGGCCGCCGTTGGAGATTTCGTCGAGGCAATGACTCAGCGTGTAGTTTGCGTTGAGCGTCAGGGAGTGGAACTGCTCTGAGAGGCTGGCCTGGAGGCCGGAGTAGTTGCTGCTGGCGTCGGTGCGAAACTCGTTAACGCTGCCGAAGCGCGGGTCGGGTGGTTGCTGGTAAGGGTAGGGCGCAAAATATCCGGGGCCGACGTTCTGGTAGCCATTCAATCCCATCTGGAACGGTTCATGCAGGCCGCGTGTGCCGACATAACCGATGCGGACGGCGCCCTGCGCATTCAGCTTCTGCTCGATGCCGAGGTTGTACTGGTAGTAATACGGCGTTTTGAGCGTGCCCGTGGGGAAGGTATTGAGGCTCACCGCGAGAGGACACGTTGGCGCGCCGGGGGCGATTCCCGCGCAAGGCGGCCCACCGGCGCTGAAGAGCGACTGAAACTGCCGGTTGGCTGCGACGGCTGCGTCGGCTGCGCTGTTGGCCACGCCAGGCGCTATGGCAAGGCCGCCCACCTGACCGCCGATACCTCCGACAAACGTGGGCGCGTAGGGGGCGTTTGTGGCGGCAAGATCGGCAATCTGAGCGGGAATGATGTCGCTGAAGACGCCGAAGCCGGCGTGCATCACGGTGCCGTGGGTCAATTGATAGGCCAGAGAGACGCGGGGCTGCCAGACAAGGAGGGGTGTGGAGGGAAAGAGGGTGCGCACGCCGGTTTGAATGACCTGGTTGAGCGGCTGGTTGACGCCATGCGAAAAATCGAGAAACGAGCCCGCGGGGCGCGCGAAGAGGTGCTGCTGGTTGACGGGATCGGTGTTCCAGGTCGCTCTTACGCCGGCGATGAAAGTGGCTTTTGGCGCCGGCTTGTATGTATCCATCGCGTACAGGTCGAGATTGCCCACGGCTACCCGCTCTTTGAACGAAATGGGGAAGGTCTGGCTCTCTGTGTAGGCCGCGCCGTAGGTGAACTCGGCCAGATCGTTATAAACGGCCGCCGGCACGCTGCCCTCACCCAGATCGTAGTCGCTGGTGTCGACGCGGCGCGTGTTGATGCCGAAGCGGTATTCCTGCTTGCCGCGAATCCAGTCGAGGTTGTCGTTGATTTGCCATTGTGTGACGTTACGGCCTTGGGGTTCGGTATTGTTGACGCCCCCGATGGTGGTGAAGGGCGCATCGTTCGTTCCCGCGGCGAGCACGATGGGCAAGGTCTGCAGGACCTGGGAGTAGTTGTTGGGAGCAAAGATGCTGCCGTACCAGCTCGCTCCGGGGTTGAACTGGTTGACGAGCGTGGGCCGGAAGATGTGCGTATAGCCGGCGACCAGTGTGCGCTGGGGCTGCGGAGAATAGGAGTTGAAAATGAGGTTAATGGGATCGGTCCAGGCGGCCTGGAGGCCAGTGTCCTGTTGGAAGCGGTACCAGACGGTGTTGGCGGCGTTGATGATCTGATCGATCTTGAACACCTCGAGGTTTTCGTGGTCGCCGTTCTCAAGCGACTCCTGACGCTGGTTGGCGCAGCCCGCGCCGTTGAAGAGATTGCCGCTGCTCTGCGTCCCCGCGAGCGGCGCGCCGCTGGCGTCGAGGGGGCAGGAGCTGACTTGGACGGGTGTTCCGGCGGTGTTGCCGTACAGGCCGAACATGTTCTTATAGAAGCCCACCTCTGCAGACTCAGCAGGCAGACACGCTCCCGTGATGGGGTCATTGGGGGTCTGTCCTGGCATGCAGGTTGTGGTGTTGGGGTAATTTCCGCCCCCGAGCGGCAACTGACTCAAAACATACTGTTGGTACGCGGGCGATGGCACGACGACCTGAGTCACCACGATGGGAAGCGCGATGCGGACGCCCTCATAGGCGGTAAAGAAGAAGAGTTTGTCTTTTCGGATGGGTCCGCCCACGCTGAAGCCGAAGTGGTTCACATTGGAGCGCGGCTTGGGTGTGATGTTGCCCGGCGTGTCGTTGGCGTGGAGAAAGTAATCGTCCGCGCTGAAGAGCGAGCCATCCCACTGCTCGTAGGCGTCGCCGTGGAACTTGTTGGTTCCGGATTTGGTGAAGTAGTTCACCTGCGAGGCGCCATAGCGGCCCTGGTCGACGGAGTAGGAGTTGGTGTTCACCGTCGCCTGATCAATCGCGTCGAGACCGATCACGAGATTGGTTGACAGGCCGATGTTCAGCCCAAGCCACGGATCGTTGCTGTCGTAGCCGTCGAGAATGTAGCCATTTGAAGTGGCGGGAAGGCCATTGTATTCGACATTGCCATAGCCGCCCGGGGCTTTGTTGTCGTTGGAGGAGCCGGCGGTGTTCATCAGCGCGCCGGGAGCAAACTGGGCGATGAAGGTGAGGTCCGAGCCGGCGTTGGGCAGGTTGGAGATCGTCTTGGATTCGATGGTGGTGGTGGTGTTGGGATTCTCAAGAGTGAGCAACGTTTGCTGTGCCGTGACTTCGATCGTCTGTGTAGCGGCAGATACGGTCAGAGTGAAATTCAGAGCGGTGGTGCGGCCTACTTCGACGGCGATGGGCTGCGAGGTCTGTGGTCGAAATCCCTCCGCCCACACGGTCACCGTATACCTGCCCGGATTCACCTGCGAGAAGAGAAAGCGTCCGTTAGCGTCGCTTTCTACCCTGCGAATGGCCTGGGTATCGACCTCGATCGCAGACACCTTTGCATGCGGCAGCGCCGCGCCGCTGGCATCGGTGATCGTCCCCGAAATCGCGCTGGATGTGCCGCTCTGCGCGCCAAGGCCGCGCGAGTTAACCATGATTAACAACAGGATAAGGAGGGAAAAATGCCCGCTTGTTTTGCGCTGATGCATCGGACCTCCGGGAAAGTCGGGGAAAAGGAAGAAGAATCAGCGCCCCAGCGCCGTCTCCACCAGCAGCCACACATTAAGGCCGGCGATCACCACGGCGGTAATCCACGCCAGCACCTGCAGCCAGCGGCCGTTGACGAATTCGCCCATGCGCTTGCAGTCGCCGGTGAAGATCACCAGCGGCACCACGGCGAAGCTCAGTTGGAAGGAAAGAATCACCTGGCTCAGGATGAGCAGCTTCTCGGTTCCCCGCTCACCCATGAAAGCCACGACGAAGATGGTGGGAATGATGGCCAGGGAACGGGTAATCAGGCGGCGCAGCCACGGCGACAGGCGGATGTGAATGAATCCCTCCATCACCACCTGGCCGGCAAGGGTTCCGGTAATCGCGGAGTTCTGCCCGCTGGCCAGCAGCGCGATGGCGAAGAGGGTGCTGGCCGCGCCCGCGCCCACCAGGGGACTCAGCATTTTGTAGGCGTCCTGGATGGCCGCGACTTCGAAGTGCCCGCTGCGAAAAAACACTGCCGCGGCCACGATGAGAATGGCCGCGTTCACGAACAGGGCGATGCAAAGCGCCGCCGCCGAGTCGATGTTGGCCAGATGGATGGCCTCACGCTTGCCTTTGGGCGTGCGCTCGTAACGCCGGCTCTGCACGATGGACGAATGCAGATACAGATTGTGCGGCATCACCGTCGCGCCCAGAATGCCGATCGCGATGTAAAGCATGGCGGGATTGGTCACGATCGACGGCGACGGAATGACAAGCCCGTGCAAGGCCAGCCAGTAGTCCGGCCGCGACAGGAACATCTGCACGCCGAAGAGCACGATGATGGTGCCGATGAGCGCAATCACCAGCGCTTCAACGTAGCGGAATCCCCAGCGCTGCAGCATGAGAATCAGCAGCACGTCCAGCCCGGTGATGAGCGTGCCGTAAAGGAGCGGAATGTGGAAGAGCAGCTCGAGCGCGATGGCCGACCCGATGACTTCGGCCAGGTCGCAGGCGGCAATGGCAATCTCAGCCATCGCCCAAAGCGCAAAGCTCGTTTTCGGCCCGTAGCTCTCGCGGCAAAGCTGCGCCAGATCACGTTCGGTGGCCACGCCCAGCTTGAGCGAAAGGCTCTGCAGCAAGATCGCGATCAGGTTCGAGAGCATGATGACGAACAGCAGCGTGTAGCCGAACTGCGCGCCGCCGGCGATGTCGGTCGCCCAGTTGCCGGGATCCATGTAGCCCACGGAGATGAGGAACCCCGGCCCCATAAAGCCCAGCAGGCGGCGCCAGAAGATGGGCGAGCGCGAGATGTGCACGCTCGAATGGACCTCGGGCAGCGAGGGCTCGGTGAGTACGGTTCGGGTTACGACTTCTGTGGACATGAGCCTAAGAGTTGGGACCGTACGGATTTCTCAACCTTAGTATGCCACACAATATTAATCATGGTTAACAGTATTTTTTATTTTTACTTACTCTTAAACTTTATCTTTGTTTTATCTACATTTCCGGCTCCCTGACTTCCCTATTCCTTGACCCCTGCTCCCTGCTTTTCCGTCTTGAGCCACACCGCTTCCGCAGCCGGGCGGCCGAGGATGGAACTTCCCGTAGGCAATTCAATCAAAACGGTTTGATCGTAATTCTGGCGGACCACTTTCAGGCTTTTTCCGGGCCCGATGCCGGAGGCGTGAAGAAACTCGAGCAGCCTGGGATCGCGCTCCTGCAGGCTGATCACCGCGTAGCGTTTGCCCTCGGCCGCCTGGGAGAGCTGAATCTCGCCCTTGCGCTTGCGCTCGGCCGGATTCACGGGCAGCACGGCATTGCCATGCGGGCACGCCCCGCCCTCGCCCAGCTTTTCTTTCAGCTTGGCCTCGAAGGCCGGCGAAACCGCGTGCTCCAGGCGCTCCGCCTCCTCGTGAATCTCGTGCCAACCCATGCCGAAGACCTCACTGAGCATGCGTTCGATGAGGTGATGGCGCAGGGCCGTGCGATAGGCCGTTTCGCGTCCCGTCGCGGTCAGGCGCACGATGCCGTCCGCACCCACCTCCACGAGGCCGTCGCGCTTCAGCCGCTTGAGCGCCATGGTCACGGCCGGAGCTGAGACCTCAAGCCAGTGCGCCAGCGTGGCCGGAATCACCTGGCGGCCCTCGGCCTCCGCCTCAAGGACGGCCTTCAGGTAGTTTTCTTTGGAAACGTAGATAGAGTCTTTCATGGCGGTTCTGCATTCACTCTACATGGTGGAAGGCGGCCATAGCGGCGCTTTTTGAGCGGCTCAGGTCGAGGATCGTTCTATCCCGCCCTCAACGCGGTTCTCGCGTTCAGGGTGGGGCAACCTGCGGATTGAGCGCCGCGGCTTCCGTTTGCAAACAAAGGATTTTCCGTTGCGCGACCCAGAGCGCGTCTGCAAGAATGCTCTTACCCTATTGCGCCTGCGTGCGGTTCCCTGCTGCATCCAGGCTAAACTCGGACACCCATGAAAATCTGTCCTCATTGCACGACCGGATTCCACGACAGCGTTACGACCTGCCCTACGCATGGCGGCCTGCTCAGCGAGATTCGCGATCTCAAGCCGGGCATGATGATTCGCGACACCTACCTGATCCAGAAAAAACTCGGCAAGGGCGGCATGGGATCGGTGTATCTGGCCACGCATACGCTGCTGGACGAGCCACGTGCCTTGAAGTTTCTCTCGCAGGATTTGAGCGAAGACGAGAGCTTCACGGGCCGGTTCCTGCGCGAGGTGCGGACGTTGCGTTCGCTGCGCAACCGCAATGTGGTGGATTGCGGCGACCCGGAGCGCGCCGAGGACGGCTCGCTCTTCTTTTCAATGGAATTCGTCGACGGCCCCACGCTACGCGACTTTATGAAGACGGCCCCGAAGCCCTTCGACGTTCGCCTGGCGCTCGAAATCATGCGCGGCATCGCGGAGGGGTTGGGCGCGGCGCACTCCAAGGGCGTGGTGCATCGCGACATCAAGCCAGAAAACATCCTGATGGCGCGGGATGGCGCCGCATGGGTTCCTAAGATTGTGGATTTTGGCATCGTAGCGACAAAAGAGACCGGCAATCAAACCCGGACCGGCTCGATGCTGCTGACCATGTCCTACGCTGCGCCGGAACAGTGGATGGGGATGCGCGCCGCCGAACTCGACGGCCGCACCGACCTCTATGCGCTCGGCGGCGTGCTCTTCGAGATGCTGACCGGGCGCACCGCTTTCGATGCGGAGAACTATCACGAGTGGGCGCAGAAACACATGAATACGCCGGCTCCTGCGCCCAGTTCGCTGCGCCCCGATTTGGCGCTATGGAAGGGGCTGGATGCGCTGGTGCTCCGCACGCTGGCCAAGGATGTGAATGAGCGGCCGCGTGACGTGGCCGAGTTGCTCTCACTGCTTTCGGCGATTACGTACGATGCCGCGGCGGCTCCAGCGCGGACTACGGCCGAGGCAGCGACCATCTTCTACGAACCGCCGAAGGCGACCACGCAACGCCCGGGCACCGGACAGGGCATGAGCCAGTCTTTTGCCGCTCCGAGCGTTCCGCCGCCGCAGACTACGGGCGGCAGCGCTACACAGGCAGCGAGCGCCCCCTCCGGGCCCATTGCCGGCACCTCGGGCCCCCATGCGACGACGGGCACCAGCACTGGGCGCACCACGGCGACGAGCCAGACGAGCGGGTCGTACCAGACCATGAGCCGGCCCACACGGACAATGCAAGGCCGGACGATGCAGGGGCGGACCACGCAGGCTCGGGCGACAACATCGGGCGCGGCTGTTGCGGCAGAGGAGCCGCGCGCCAAGGGCAGCAAGTTGTGGATCTGGGTTGTGGTTCTGTTGTTGCTGGGCGGCGGCGCGTACGCCGGCATGCGCTTCTATCAGCCCAAGGTCAAGGTAGTCACCCTGACTGCGCAATCGCAGCCGATTGTTTCCGTCGCCTTCAGCGCCGACGGACAAATTCTGGTCACAGCGAGCAAAGACAACACCATCCAGTTGTGGAAGACGTCGACGGACAAAGCGTTGAGCTCGTTCTCGGATCACGTGAATGCGATTGCGCTCTCCTCCGACGACCACACGCTCGCGGCCGCCGACTGGGACAAGAACGTGCAGCTGTGGAGCATCGCCAACAGCCAGATTCTGGACACGATGGACGGCCACACTGGCCCGGTGCTCGCCGTAGCGTTCAGTCCCGACGGCCATGCCGTGGCCTCAGGCAGCGGCGACAAAACGGTGCGGCTGTGGAGTGTGGCGACCGGCAAAACCACGAACATCCTCACGGGCCACACGGGCGATGTGCGCAGCGTGGCCTTCAGTCCCGACGGCCAAATGGTGGCCTCGGGCAGCGCCGATAACACGATCGACCTTTGGGATGCGTCAACCGGCAAATTGCTGCGCACGCTCAAGGGGCATACGCGCGCGGTGAACGCGGTGGCTTTCAGTCCCGACGGGCACACGCTCGCCTCGGCCAGCGACGACATGACGATCATCCTTTGGGATCCGAGCACGGGAGCGACCCAGCGCACGCTGCACGGGCACACCGACGCAGTGCGCTCCGTGGCTTTCAGCCCGGATGGCCGCACGCTCGCCTCAGGCAGCGACGATACCACGGTGAAATTGTGGAGTGCGGCTTCAGGCGCGGTTCTGACCACCTTGCAGGGCCACTCCGCGTCGGTTACGTCGGTGGCTTTCAATCCGGACGGCACAGTGCTCGCCTCAGGCAGCGCCGACAATACCACCCGTTTGTGGGATCTGACCACCGTGCACTACTAGCGCTCTGACCGTCTGAAGAAGAATCTTCCGTGCCCCATCCTTTCGCCCGTTTCCTGGGGCGAAAGGGTGGAATAGCACCAAGTCCTCGGGTACGAATTCATGCGGTCACTGACCTGGCGCTACTTCACCGTCACCTTGGGCTCGACCGATAGGCCCGGACGCAACTGGTGCTGCGGGTCTTCGTTGGCCAGATCGGTGAAATCGATGCGCACCGGCAGGCGCTGCACCACCTTCACGTAGTTGCCTGTGGCATTCTCCGGCGGAAACAGCGACAGCACCGAGCCGGTGGCTCCGCCAATTTGCGTCACGCGGCCGCTGTATTCCTTGCCCGTCGCATCCACGTTAATCTTCACTGGCTGGCCGGCATGCATGTGCTTGAGCTGGGTTTCCTTGAAGTTCGCCGTGATCCAGAGATCCTGAAGCGAAACCAGGGTGAGCAGATTCTGTCCCGCGGAAACGTTCTGGTCGATCTCGACGCTCTTGCGCGTGATGATGCCGTCGGCCGGCGCCACGATTTTGCAATAGCTCAGATTGAGCTTGGCCTCATCGAGCTGGGCCTGCGCCTGCTCCACCTGCGCATCGGCTTGTTTGGCGCGGGCATTCTGCGCTTCCACCTGTTTCGGAGCAGTCTCCGCATACTTCTGCATGGCTTGCGCCTGCCGCTCCTTGTCGAGAGCCACGTTCACCGCGTCAGCGGCAGCCTGTTCATTGGCTAGCGCGTCGGCCAGCGCGGCCTTGTTGGCGTCGGCCGCGTCCACGGCCGCGTCGTACTGCTGTTTGCTGATTACGTCCTTCTCGACAAGCGGCCTGTAGCGCTCCAGGTCCAACTGCGCTTTGGTGCAGTTGGCCTGGGCCTGGGCCACGCGCGCGTGCGCAGCTTCCAACTGCTTTTGCGCCTGCGCCACGCTGGCCTGGGAGCCGCTTACGTCAGCGTTTGCCGAGGTCAGGTTACTGCCGGTGTTGATGGTGGTAATCGGCACGTTCACATTGGCCGCCGCGGCGTTGGCCTGGGCGCTGGCCAGCGCGGCTTCGGCGTTCTCCACTGCGACTTCGTAGTCGCGCGGGTCCAGCTCGGCGATCGTGTCGCCGGCCTTCACCACCTGGTTCTCTTCCACATCCACCTTGAGCACTTGACCGTTGATGCGCGCACTGACCTGGATAAGATGGCCTTCCACCTGCGCGTCGTCCGTGTCCTCGCTGTAGGTGGAGTGCCACCACACGCCGAGAGCGATGAGCACCACCACCACGATGGCGACGATCAGTATGCCCCTGCGTCGGGACGGCGGCGCTTCGATTTCTGTCTCTGCGGCCGATTCATTTGGTTCCGGTATTGGGGTTGGATCCGCCACTTCACTTCCCTCCTACGTATTTCCTGTAGTCCGCGCCGGCGCCCAGCGCGCGCGCCAGGCTCAGCTTGGCCACGTTGTGCCGGTAAAGGCTGACCACATATGCGCTGTCGGCCTGGGCCACGGACTGTTGTGCCTGGCTCACGGCCAGGTTGTCGCTTACGCCGTTGGCGTAACGTTCCTGCGCTTCTTTGAGAGCTTCATTGGCCAGCTCCATGCTGGACTGCGCCACCTGGACTTGCTGTTGCGCCGAGCCGATATCGAGCAGGGCGTCGCGCACATCGGCGTCAACCTGCGCCTGCTTGTCGCTCAGTTGCGCCTGCGCGGTATCCAATTCGGCCTGCGCCTGCTCGGCCTGGCCGCGCAGCGCAAATTCCGCAAAGACCGGCACGCTTAAGGTGCCCGTGGCGTCGACGGTGCCGTGCGAGTGGCCCAGCGTAGCACCGATGTCGCCGTAGTCGGCGTCGGCCTCCACGGTGGGCAGCCGCGCCGCCGTTGCCGCTTTGCGCTGGTCGGCTGCAGCCGCGGCAACTTCCACCAACGCCGCAAGATCCTTGCGATTCTCTTTGGCCTGCTTGATCAGCGCATCCGCGTCGAGCCCGTCGAAGGGCGCGTAAGGCGCTTTGTCGGTCAAATTGAAACTCTGGTCAAGAGGTAGACCGATGGTGCGCTTGAGCGCCAGCTTATCTTTTTCCAGAGCGTTCTGGGCCGCGATCAACTGCTGCTCCAGCGACTGATAATCCACGCGCGCGCGCAGTTCGTCGAGCAGCGGAGCGGTGCCGGCCTGGTGATTGGCCACGGCCTGATCGAGCGAAACCTTCGCCGTGGCTACCTGTGCCTCGACACTGCTCACTTCGGTCTCGTCGGCCAACACCAGCAGATAGGCGTTGCCCACCGTGAGCACGACCAGGTCGCGCGCGTCTTCTGCGGACAACTGGGCGGCGGCAAAATTGTGGCGCGCGGCCAGATAGTTGCGCAGCGATTGCACATTCACCAGCGACCATGTCATTGAGGCGCGCAGATCGGTATAGGCGAAAGGCCCGATGATCTTGGGAAAGCCCGGAATGCGCAAGCCCTCGGCAGGCAGATCGGTTTCCGCCTCCGCTTCCCTGGCGTTGAAATCCACCGAGGGCAGCAGAGTTTGCAACTGGCTCAAACGCTGGGCGCGCGCGCCTGCGGTTTGCGTGCCGCTCAAAATGATGCCGAGGTTCGTCTGCAATCCGCGTTGCATGGCGTCATCAAGTGAAAGATCGATGGGCTGCGCCGATGCCTGACCCTTGGGAACGCTGCCCTGAAAGCTCGCGGCCGAGGGCGGCCCGGGCGTGGGCGAAGGCGGAATGGGCGCGGTTTGCGCGGCCAGGCCACTGAACGCCGAGAGCGCAATGCTCAGCAAGAAGCCGGCGGCCCAGGGACGGATTCTGCTTAGGATGGAATGCTTTGGCAATTTGAACCTTACCCAAGAACAACGGCTGCGGTCGCCCAACAATGGTGTTTCCTTACTAGATGCTTCACGGTCGCGGCGCGGTTCTTAAATCTAGTGTATCCAATTGGTGTTTCGTTTGGCTTGCGACCCGGAGCCCTGCCGCCGCGGGCCGGAGATCCGGGCCCCTCAATACGTGCCCGGCTGCCGATAGGGCGAGCCGGCGGCATAACGGCGTTCTTCGCCACGCGGATCCGCCTCAACGTGCGGCGCACTCTCCCAGATCATCGTGTTGCGCTCTTTCAGGCCGTATGCGGGCCACGTTGGCAGACCGGGATGGTTGGGATTGCCGGTTGCGGCGTAGTGAACGAGCATGCCCGACATGGTGTCGGCCAGCGGCTGCGCGGCCGCCAGTTCTTCGGGCGAGGTTCCGATTTGTCCCGGCGCGGCAGCGAGATTGTCGAACATGAAGGGAATGTCGATGGTGTGCATGGCGCGTGCGCCGGGTGCGTTGCGATGCCAGTTCATTTGATACACCCAGGTGTGCGGCTGGCTCTTGGGATTGCGCGCGCGCCGCTCCGCTTCCAGCACCTGCCCCGGCCACGCGCGAAAGGCTGTGGCCGCCGCAATCACAATATCGATGGGAGATTTTTCAGGATAAATCGTCCGGTATTTCGCGATGACCTCTTCGGCGGTGTACGGGCCGAGGTAAATGGCGACGGCGCCCCGAAGCACGGCCGGCGCATCGTTCCAGGTGAGCGTTCCGCGTACGGGCACGGCGGTTTCGTCGTGCACGTTGCCGAGGATCATGGGCACGTTTTCTGAAAGCGGCGGCGCATCCGGCGTGAAGGGATCGCGCGAAAGCACGACGCCGTCGACCACCGGCAGCCAGTCAGCGCTGGTGGCGATGGCCGCGGCCTGTATCCTCTGCCACGGCATGGTCTTCAGGTCCGCGAGATTGGCCCGCGTCACGCCGAGCCTGCCCAGCATGAAGTCGGTCCGCTGGGACGCGATCTCAATCGACGCCCCTTTCACCTGCTGGCCGCTCATGGTCATCACGCGGTCAAAGAGCCCGTGGCCGGCGGGCATGGCCATCAGCGTGGCGCATTTGGCCCCGCCTCCAGATTGTCCAAAGATCAAAACCCTGGAAGGGTCGCCGCCGAACTCGGCAATGTTTTGGCGCACCCACTTGAGCGCCAGCACCAGGTCGAGCATGCCGACATTGCCGGAATCGGGATACTGTTTTGAATCGATGGCACCGAGATAGAGAAACCCGAATGCGTTGAGCCGGTGATTGACCGTGACCACCACCACGTCGCCGCGATGACAGAGCCGTTTGCCGTCGTAGAGCGGGCTATTCACCGAACCGTTGTTATATGCGCCGCCGTGAAAATAGACCAGCACCGGGCGCTTGCGATGGTCACGAAGCGCGGGGGTATAGACGTTGAGATGCAGGCAATCCTCGCTCTCGACGCCGGCTTCGGGCGCGATGCGCAAGACGGCTCCCGGCGGCGTCACGCCTGCCGGTCCGAGGCTGGGCGCGGTATTCGCGCGCAACGCCATCAGTTGCGGCGCGCGTGTCGTGAAGGCGTCGCAGGATTTTTCGCCGGTCCAGGGAGTGGGCGGCAGCGGCGCCTGGAAACGCACCGGCGCGGTATCTGCGCCGTAGGGAATGCTGCGGAAGACGTTGATGCCGTCTTCGACCTGGCCGCTGACTTTGCCATAGGCGGTTGTGGCAGTCGCTCCAAAACTGGCTACGCTCGCGCCGGACGAGCGGACCTGCGCACCAAGACCGCCGGGAAATGCGAAAAGACTGCGGCGAAGCGCAACGGCTGCTGCGGCGGCTCCGGTGGAACGCAAAACGGCGCGGCGATCGACAGGATTCATGGTTTCCTCACGGTCGCAAGACTATCAAATTCCGCCCGGACCCTTCTCCCGGAATTGAGTTTTTTCCTCCGTTTAACATCGGGGCCAGACGGCGCCTGTCACCATGGTTTCGCGGGCAGATTCCCCTCCTCCGGTTCCGGCAACCATCCGCTTGGCCGCATGGCAGCGTGCCATTTGCGGAAGTTGGACCTTCTTCGGGATTCGCCGAAGGTGCAAGAGGGCGCGCAAACGCGATAGACTTTCCAACACGGCTCATGAGACGGGCGTATGGCCAGAAGGACCAAGAAAACAGAGCTATTTAACGGCCGGGACCACTCCTGGATGCAGTTCAACCGGCGTGTGCTCGAAGAGGCTGAAGATCCAACCAATCCCCTCCTCGAGCGCGTTAAATTCCTGGCCATTACCGGCTCCAACCTCGACGAATACGTTGAAATCCGCCAGGCCGGCCTGTTGCAGCGCATTGAGGACGGCTACCGCGAGCCCGGCTACGACGGCCTGCGCCCCGCCGAGTCCCTCTCCATCCTCACCGCCGAGATCCACAGCTTTGTTGCCGCGCAGTACCACTGCTGGAACAAGCAACTGGCGCCGGAGCTGCGCAAGCAGGGCATCCGGCTGCTCACCTGGGACGAGCTGAGCCAGGACGCCACCGACTTTGCCCGCGGCTATTTCCAACGTGAAGTCGATCCGCTGCTGACGCCCATCTCCATCGACCCCGCGCATCCATTTCCGCGCGTGCTCAACAAAGCGCTCTGCCTGGCCCTGCTGCTGCGCGCCAAGCGCCGCAGTTCAGGTCCGCAGGTGCTGGGTGTGGTCACGGTGCCGCGCGCTCTGCCGCGCTTTGTCCGCCTGCCCTCGAACCACGGGCACCACGACTACCTGCTGTTGCAGGACCTGATCGAACAGCATTTTGGGGGCATGTATCGCGGCTTCGAGGTGCTTGCCTCCACGTCTTTCCGCGTAACGCGCAATTCCAACCTTTACTTCGAGGAGGAAGAAGCGCGCTCGCTGCTCGAGACCATCCGCGTGGAGTTGCACAACCGCCGCAAGGGCGACGCGGTGCGCCTGGAGATTGAAAGCAACGCCGATACCGAGATTGTGGAGCGGCTGCGCGTGAACTTCGAGCTCGACGTGGATCAGGTCTTCCGCGGCGAGGGCCTCTTGAATCTCTCGCGCCTCATGTTTCTCTACGGCGACATCCAGCGGCCCGACCTCAAGTTCCAACCCTTCACGCCCAAACCGCTCCTGCTCAGCCGCAAATCTACCGGAATTTTTGATGAGCTGCGCCACCGCGACATTCTGCTCCACCACCCTTACGACTCCTACGATCCGATCGTCGAGTTCATTCAGCAGGGCGCGCAGGATCCGGCTGTCGTGACCATGAAGCAGACGCTCTACCGCACCAGCCACGACTCGCCGATGTTCCAGTCGCTGACCGAAGCCGGAGCCAGCAAGGAAGCCACGGTGGTTGTGGAGCTGATGGCGCGCTTCGACGAGGCTTCGAACATCCGCTGGGCGCGCAGCATGGAAGACGCGGGGGTGCAGATCTTCCACGGCGTGGTGGGCCTGAAGACCCATTGCAAGCTGGCCATGCTGGTGCGCCACGACGAAGATGGCGTCACCCGCCGTTACTGCCATCTCGGCACCGGCAACTACAACCCCGACACCGCGCGCTTCTACACTGACCTGAGCCTGCTCACCAGCGATCCGCAAATCGCCGAGCGCGTGCACATGGTGTTCAATTACCTCACCGCGCACGCCGAGCTCGACGATTACTCGCCGCTCCTGGTGGCGCCGCTGACCATGGCGGAGAGTTTTCTGCGCCTCATCCGCCGCGAACAGGAACACGCGCAGGCCGGACGCCCCGCGCACATTGTGGCCAAGATGAACGCCCTGCTCGAGCCCTCGATCATCCAGGCGCTCTACCAGGCCTCGCAAGCCGGAGTCGAGATCGACCTCATCATTCGCGGCCTCTCCATCCTGCGGCCCGGCGTGAAAGGCCTGTCGGAACGCATACGCGTGCGCTCCATCGTGGGCCGCTTCCTGGAGCACTCGCGCATCTTCCACTTCGCCAACGGCGGCGATGCCGAAATCTATCTCGGCTCGGCAGACTGGATGCCGCGCAACCTGTTCGAGCGCTGTGAGGTGGTCTTCCCGGTGCGCGACCCGGCCGTTATGACGCGCATCCACAATGAGATCTTGCCCGCCTACATGGCCGACACAGTCAAGGCGCGCATCCAGCAGCCCGATGGCAACTTCCTGCGCGCCAGCAAAGTGATGAAAGACGCGCCGCCCTTTTCATCCCAGGATTTTCTCATTCGCCTGGCTGAAGGAAAGACCGATCTGGAAGCGATTCCCGCGCCCGCCGCCGGACCGCGCGCAAAACCCGCAGACAGGGCCGCGACCGCTGCTGATTAGCTCTCAGCGCCAGTCGCTCAATACATATGCTGCGGCGCGATTGAATCCGTCTCCGTGCGGCCTTTGCATGGCGACGCCCATGGTCACTGTGCGATAGCCGCGCGCACGCATGCGCTCAAACGCGTCTTTGCATGCCATGCTCACGCCCGCCTCCACTTCACTGCCCTGCGCCAGCGCAAGCGCATCGATGGCATCCAGCAGGCGCTCGAACCGCTCGCCGCTGCGCGCCGCCGCGAATTTTACATAACAAGTCTTCTCGCCGCCTTCCGATCCCGCTCCGTGCATGCACACGGCAAACGCGTCCAGCGCGCGGCGGCCTTCGATCAGGACCACCTCGCCGATGCGATGCGCCATCACGGCGCGCATCTCCTCGCCCAGGTCCAGACCGCGCTCCAGCGTGTTGGCCAGCTTCGCGCATGCCGCGATGGCCTGTTCCTGCTCTTTTTTCGCAAGCGACGACAGCAGCACGGGCACTTTAGAGCCCTCGGCAATCGCCCACGCGGGCGGCGCAGGCGCGCGCTTCATGAGCGCCGTCAGCGAGCCGGGCCAATAGCCGAATTTCTGGTAGAGGCCCACGTGCCGGGGGCTATGCGGAAACGTAAACAAGGCGCTGTGGCGCACGCCCCACCGGTCAAAAGTCTTCATCGTGGCCGACAGCAGTTGCTGCGCGACGCCGCGGTTCCAGTACTCAGGCAAAACGGTGAGCGGCCCGAAGAAGGCAAATGTTCCCCACCGTGTGGCCATGTTCGATCCCACAAGTTTTCCGTTCTCGCGTGCCGCCAGCAGTCTGGTGTTGTGCGCGTGCCAGCGCGGCGTAACAAAATCCCGGTCACCCATAAAGTCCATCGGGTTGGGGAGCGAGAGAAACGTGCCGAAGGCCAGGCGCACGATGCGGCCCGCCTCCTCAAGCTCATCTTCGCGCAATGCGCCGACCTGAATCGACTGCTTTGCCGCCATCATGTTTGCCTCCTGAAACTTGCGGCTGCGGTCGGGGCGGGATACAGGGAAGAGTCGCAGGCGCGCCCAGTTTAGCGCATCGCCGCCGATTGTCCAACGGCTTCGCGCCACGCTTCCTCGCCGGCCTGCGTATCGCAGGCGCACCGCTCGCTCCCCGATTTCCCCT
Organism: uncultured Occallatibacter sp.; assembly: GCA_964569985.1. Lineage (GTDB taxonomy): Bacteria > Acidobacteriota > Terriglobia > Terriglobales > Acidobacteriaceae > Telmatobacter. Next base: position 45,434 of record CAZMWL010000014.1, on the reverse strand, counting down.
AAAATTGAAGGCGTGCCGCTTCCCTTCGCTCCATCATCGGCGCAGGACCGCGCTCGGGACCGCATCGCGAGCGCACACCGCATCTTCAGCGCTCCAGGCGCGCTGGCCTTTTGGCACTTAGCCAGTCTCGATGCGCCCACGGTGGCCGTTGTCTGGTCGCTGGCTTTCGCATGGGCGGGACGCGTGCGCCTCCCGCTGTGGGTTCCAGTCCTGCTGGCGCTTGCCACCTGGTCGGTATATGTATGCGATCGCCTGCTCGATGCGCTTGCCGGGCTGCGCGCGCCTGCGCCCCACACCTTGCGCGAGCGCCACCGGTTTCATTGGCGTTACCGGCGCGCGCTTCTGCCCATGGCCATTGCCGCGGCTTGCGCCGCCGCGGGAATCATCCTCGCCTTCATGCCGCCCCTGGCCCGCGCGCGAGACTCGGTATTGGCTGCCGCCGCTTTGGCTTATTTCTCCAGCGTGCACTCGGGCCGCAGTGCATGGCAATTCCGGCTCCCGTGGCCGCGCTCCTTTCCCGGCAAGGAGTTTCTGGTGGGCGTGCTGTTTACCGCGGGGTGCGTGCTGCCTGCGTGGCATCGGCCCCACGCCGTCGCTGCGCCGGGTTCCACGATTTGGGTCTTCTGGATTCCCGCCGTAGCCTTCGCCGCTCTGGCATGGCTCAATTGCAGTTGCATCGCGCGCTGGGAGTCAACGGATGAGCTCTGGCCAGCGCAATCTGGCAACGCGAAGGACTTTCTCGGCGTTGGACACCCGCATCCACCGGCAACTTTTTATGCCGGCGTTCTGCTCGCATGCGGAGGCTTTCTTTTTGCGGCTGTGGGCGCGTTGGCGAATCCGCGTCCTGCTGCTTTGCTTGCCGCCGGGGCTGCCAGTGCGTTGCTGCTGGCGTTGCTCGACCGCAGGCGTGCTCATATGACGCCGCTCGCCTTACGCGCCGCGGCGGATCTTGTCCTGCTCACGCCGCTCGCGCTCCTTGCCTTCGACTGGGCTCTCAAATGAGCTCCCCTCCCTCTGCAATGCTCTCGTCCAAAACCCAAAAGCACGGAGTGCCGCCGAACTTCAACGGCCTGGCGCGCTTCTATTGCTGGATGGAGCTTGTTACATTCGGCCCATGGCTCCAGCGCTGCCGTTCGGCATTTCTCGGCGATCTCGCCGGATGCCGGCGCGCCGCCGTCCTGGGTGACGGCGACGGCCGCTTCACGGCGCAACTGCTCCGCGCCAACCCTGAAATTGAAATCGATGCCGTCGACGCGAGCGCCGCCATGCTGCGCGAACTCCTTCGCCACGCCGGGCGTAACGCCACGCGCGTTCACGTTGATTATGCCGACGCGCGCACCTGGCAGCCGGCGAACCCGCCCTACGATCTGGTCGCAACGCACTTCTTCCTCGATTGCCTCAGTGTGGACGAAGTGCGCAGTCTCGCGAATAAACTGCGCGAAGCACTATCGCCTTCGGGCTCCTGGATCGTGTCAGAATTCGCAATCCCTCAGGGATCATTCGGCCGATGGGTGGCGCGGCCCGTGGTCTGGCTGCTCTATCGCGCCTTCGGGCTGCTTACCGGTCTCGCTATCCGCAATCTGCCCGATTACGCCCGTGCCATGCGCGCCGCCGGCTTCACTCTGCGCCAGCGCCGCAGCTTTCTGCGCGGCCTGCTTGTCGCCGAACTCTGGACCGCGAGTTGAAGACCTCGTCTTCAGGCGTGCGCTCAGAGCGCCGGCGTGCGGCGCGCGCGAATTGTTACAATTCTGTTAAAATCGGATCTCAAGGAGCACGGCACGTCCTCAGGTCCCCGCCGGTTCAATCCCCATGATTCTCTATCTCATGCGCCATGCGAATGCCGGAGCCATTCGCGACAATCCCGTTCTTGACGCCAAGCGAGGGCTGATCAAGGAGGGAAAGGAGCAGTGCATGCTGATGGCGCGCGTGCTGGGCGCCCTCAAAGCGCCCATCGACGTGATCGTTTCCAGCCCCCTGAAGCGCGCTCTGCAGACCGCGCAACTGGTGGGCACGGAACTGGGCTACGAATCCAAGGTCGAGATCAGCCCCGCGCTGGGATTGAACGGGAGTTACGCGGATTTCCAAAGACTTTTAGCCAAATATGCCGACCGCGAGGGTCTTCTCGTGGTGGGGCACAATCCCAACCTCTTCCAGTTTCTGGGGCGCCTGATCACCGGCAACGGCGGGGCCGCGGTGCGCATGAGAAAGGCGTCGATCGCCCGCGTGGACATGAACCACCATCCGCCGCGGCTACAGTTGCTGATGGATCCGCGCTCGGCCCGCGCCCTTTACGCCAGCGTGACGAAGAGTTCGCGGCCGAAGACCTCGCGAAAGTAGCCGGCCTCCTTGCGCAACGACCAGATCTCAAGCTCCGCGCCGGTGCGCCTGCACCCTGGCGATCTTCAACCTGCAGGAGTTGGAACCGATATCGACGGCGGCAAATGTCGGCATTTCTTCTGACGCGATTCGGGAAAAAGATTCGACCCATCGCCAAGATACACGAGGGGGCAGGCGGCAGTGTTCGGGTGTCAGGGTTCAGCGGGCGGGCGGCGCGTCAGTCTTTCAATATCGGCTGCAGCTGGTTCAACGCGCTGGCTGCGTCTTTTCCATCGCCCTTTTGCAGACTCAGGAAGAGCTGGTCCCAGGCTTCGCTTCCGGCCTGGAAATGGCTTGAGGTCTGGATGTAGTGGCGCGTGCCGGGAAAATCCCATATCCCCGCCGACATTTGATTCACGCGGCCGGCGAGCGATGTAGCGCTCGCCCGCGCCGCCGATTTATTGCCGCTCGCGTACTGGCACGCAGTCATGATCGCATCGCGAACGATGATCTGGGATGGGTTCAGATCGGAATCCTGAATGGTTGCGGCCTGCGTCAGGCACGCGCTGAATTGATCCGCTGTCAGTGCGGCCTCTACCAGGTCCAGCCGATAGACCGGTGTCGGGTCCTGTGCCACCAGTTGCTGATCCAATTGGAACGCCAGCGCGAAATCGAAGGTGTTTTCGTGGAAATCGTGCGCGAGATCGTGAAGCTGGTCGGAGTCTGCCTTGCCGCTCGCGTCCAGGCAGACCAAAGTGGTGCGATCGAAATCCGCATCGTAGCCCCAGAGCCAGCCGTAGCAGCCCTCGGGATGATCGTGGCCGATGGAGCGCTTGTCCGCGACCGCCTTGCCGTCGCGATCGTAATACAGGTTTCCCACGGTGCGCCCGGAGGAATCGTATTGAAACGCGATCTTCTGGTACCCGGCATCCAGTTGATTCATCGCTGCGCCCTGCGCATCCAGGCAGCCCTTCATCGTGGCGTTGCCGTTCTGGTCGCGCTCATAGACGTACGCGTAGCAGCCGGTTCCTTTCTGAGCGACTGGCTGCCCATCCGGACCGGAGAAGCGCTCCTCCGTCACGGAGCCGTGATCGTCAAGCGTGAAGGCGTCTTTCTGAAAGCCTCCGGCTTCCCAGACGACGGGCTTGTTGGTTGCGTCAAAATAGCTCTCTGCTGTCTGATTCCCCCAATTGTCGTTTTGCCAGCGCACAATCGGTGGGATTCCGTCAGGGGACGGCACGGGATTCCCGCTGGCATCCTGGAAGGTTGTTTGCAGCAGTTCGCCCCGCGCATCGCGGGTATAGCTCTTGCCGACGAAACTTCCATTTGCCGGGACGGGTCCTCCTGCCGGGCCCAGAAACCGCTGCTCGACAACGCCCAGTGTGGTGTTCGTCTGGTCGATGATCTTCGCTCCAAATGTCATCCGCGTCCCGCCTCCGGACGAATACCGAATCTCATTCACGTATCCATCCGCGTCGTACTGAATCTCGAAGCTGGAGATGACGGTGACTCTGTTCGCCGCTACCACCAGGCCGTGCCGGACGTTGCGCAAGGGTTCAGCCTGCGCGGGGGCGTAGTTGAGCGCATACACCACGAGTCCCTGCATGTCGAGCGCGACTTCGTGGACGGCCTGCCCCTTTTCGTCGTACGTAAATTCCAGCCGGCAGAATTGCCCGTTCATGCCGTTGGTGGGAAAGAAAAGCGAGCTGTCCAGCTGCGAATCCATGATGGGATTCCCATAGCCGTTGATCGCTTCAACGGCCTGCATTTCTCCCCAAAAGCCTTTGCGCGTCACCCGAAGCGACTCCGCGCGGTGCGTAATCTCGCTCTTGGATAAGCGCCCGGTTAACTCATACGAGCCGTACCGCCGCATGAACCCCGCGTAGTAGGAAGTACTCGGATGCACATAGGCAAACCAATAGAATGCCACTCCCGCAATCACCGCCAGCGCCAACGTTGCCCAAATGGCCGCCCTCAGTCTTACTTGCCGTAGCTTGTGTTGCAGGCGCGCCTGTTCGCGCAGTTTGCGGCTTTTCTCCACTAGGCCGGTCAGCAGGTCGTGCGCCAGCTCCACGTGCCGCGTGCCCAGCCGGTCCTCAAAACGCAAAAGCCGCCGGTCCACCAGCTTCTGCAGGTCGGCATCGGTGATGTGTTCGCGCCGCGCTTCCTCCACGGGCAAGGTGGCGCGGAATCCCGCCGGCGTCACCAGGCGCTCCTCCACGAACAGGCGCACGGAATCGTCGAGTCCGCTCATGCTGCGCGCGTACAACGACTCCAGGATGCCGCCTTTCTCCGCGGCCACCAGTTCGCGTGTGATGTGGGTTTGTCCCGTGGCCACCATGCGCTCGAAGAGCTCGTTGCACATCACGTTCAGATAGGCCGGCTCGACCTCTTCCCCGGCGCTGCCGGCGCCCTCGCCCTGCCGGCTGCTGATCACGGCCGCGATGATGTCCTGCGCAACTTCATCCGTGACCCACTCTTTTCCGGCGTTGCGGATGATCTCGAGACCGCGCGCCGCATCGAGCGGGCCCAGCGCGAAGCGGTTGCGCATAATGGCAGGAAGGATGGGCCGCAGCGTATCGAGCCGCCACACGAAATCCTCGCGTAGCGAGAGCACGATTTTGTAGATGGGCGTTCCCGCCTCGACCGACTGCCTTTCGCCGGATACCTCCGCCCTTTTCTGCACCGCCGCGGGAATGCGATTCTCCGCCAGGTCCGCCAGTTGCTCCAGGATGTCCGCTTCCTCCTGCCGCCGGCTGCCCAGAGTGAAGATCTCTTCAAACTGGTCGAAGACCAGCACCGGAGTCAACCTGTCATTGCGCGGGCCCCAGAAACGCACGCGGTGGAAATACTCCCACAGCGTCTCGGGTTGCGCAGCACTCTGGGCGCTTTCAATATCGATTCCGCCGGCGCGCGCGGCCGCCTCGGTGAGCGCCTTGACCTGCTCCACGGGACTCGCGGCCTGCGGCGAATAGTCGAGCCGCAGAACCACGGGAAAACATCCCTCCTGGCGCAGCCGGGGAAACACGCCGGCTCGCATCAGCGACGTCTTTCCCAGTCCGGAGCGCCCGAACAGAATTGTCAGCGTCTCGCGCTGGATGAGCCGCAGCAGTTCCTCGATCTCTGCCTGGCGCCCGAAGAACAGGTGCGCCTGCTCTTCCGTGTACCAGAAGAGTCCCGGCCAGGGGTTCTGTGCCTGTGTGAGAGGAATCGCCGGCGTGCTCATCGCAGAGCCCTCCGGAAATTGCGGATTCCCTGGCTCAGCGTCTCGATGAACTCCGGCGGAACGCGTCCCTCGCTCAGGCGCGTCCACTGCAGGTCGCGGTAAGGAGACCCCACAAACTTCGCGCCCGACGGCGTGTCGTCGATGACCAGCGGCTGCAGGTAGAGGTCTTCCTTGCGCCGGTTCATCGACGCGTCCTCGGCCATCCGCCATTCCCTCCACACGAACCGTGGACTCGATCCCGCAATTTCCAGGGTCCGTGAAATGATGGGCACAAAAAAGGCAGCTTTGTAGATGTTCTCGCGGATCGTCTCCTGGTATACGTTCCCTGGTTCGGCGGGAAGTTCCCTCTCGTCCATCCAGGTGTCGATATTGTGGGCTTCGAGCTGGTCGCGGATGGCGCGCACCTTGGCGCGGTCCTCGCTGGCATAGCTCAGAAACACGGCGCCCGTCTTGAACTCGGCGGTGGAGGCGGGGCTGTCCGGTATGTCAGGGGGATTCTGCTGGCGGCGCGCCTGCCACCGCGTGTAGAGCTCTGCGGCGAAATCCACCGGAGAAATCGAGGTGACGACCTTGGCTTTGCGCCGATCCAGGTACTCGGCCAGCCCGGGTTCGCAGTTCGGGCTCACGTAGTACATGTTGAGGATTTCCTGATTGCGGCGGCCATTGATCGCGTGAATGAAGAATCGGCCCAGCCAGTCGGGCAGGCTGCAGCCAAGAAGAAGTACCGTTTTTTTCTGCAGGTGGTCGTACAGGTTCTGGGGCGCTTCTTGCGGATCGAGCAGCGACCAACTGTACTCGATCAGGTCGTCTTCCGTCTTGGCGAAGGTTCCATCCGTGGGGCTGCTCGCCCCGAAAAGGTAGTACACGCTGGGGAGCTTCTCCTGATAAAAACTGCTGGACCGGTCGATCATGTTCTTGACGCCTCGCGGCGTGAACTTGATCGGCTCCACCTTGCGTCCTTGCCGTGCCTCCGTCAACGCCTGGAACATCAGGTGGTCGACCGTGGTGGAGATGTAGAGCGAGAAGTCCTGAATCCGCGCGAGATTTTTAAGGGAGTCCGGGATGGGCCAGGAGCGCAAGCGCACCACTTCGTCGATGTCGTATGCCACGTCGTTCGCATACTCGATCTGACTCAGCTGGTTGGCAACGTCGTAGATTGTCCAGCGGCGCGCGCCTTCGGGGCGGGCAATCTTGGTCTGCGCCGCCAGCGCGCCGGCCCACATATCGTAAAGGCGCGTCGGCTCGCCGTTCTCCGGCACTACCAGCAGTTCCGGCCCCAGCACCGGAATGACGGAGCCCTCCAGAATCAGGTTGACCAGCTTGTTCCATTCCCGATCCGTCATCTCGAAGGAGCCGGATGCGGTGGGTCGGACAGGGAGCGATGTACTCATGACCATCCCTTATGCTTGAGAGTTCGCCTGCGCGCAAGAGAGAAAAACACCTGGGTAACGTCTCTTCGGTCGGAGGAAGCAGCCTCTTCGCGTCGATCTCCTCGTGGCTCCAAGTGATAGGGTTTTCTGCGCGTTGCGGACTCGCTCCTCACTCTATCACGAAGCTCCAGATTCCCAGCAGAATTTCGTCGGCTCTTGCCGTCAGGCCCGGCACTGGGGACGCCCCGGTGCTCCGGTTCTTGCGCACTGCACGGCGGCAACGCGCCACGCGGTTACGGTTTGATGATGGTCACAAGCAGCGCGGACAGACCGTTCCACGCGATCTGGATGCCGATGCAGAGCAGAATAAATGCGATTACGCGCAGGATTCCATGGGCCGTGGAGGGCGGGATTTTCTTGGTGATCCTGGGGGCGTAGGCGTAGCAGAAATAACAAATCACGCTGAGAACAACGATGGCTAGAAACACCCCAAGGTGCGCCAGAATGTTGCGGGGGAGATCCTTACTCGAAATGTGCGCGGTGACGGTCAGCAGACCAACCAGCGTTCCCGGCCCTGAGGTAATGGGAAAAGTGAGCGGGTAGAAGGCGCGGTCTTCGAAGCGCCGCGTATCGGGTGCGCCGCTTGGGCCGGTCTCTTCCTCCTTGTTGCGAAAATCGGCGCCGGCGCTTCTCTCGTTCAAAACGCCCCAACCCATGGCCGCAACCACCAGGCCGCCGGACAGTTCCACGATGGGCAATGAGAGGCCGAAGAAATTGAGGATAGCCGCGCCCAGTACCTCGAAAACGCCAAGAAAGATGATGTTATTCCGCGCAATGCGGAGTGCCAGCGAGCGCAGGACCTTGGGCGGCGCGTCGCCGACCAGCCCCAGAAAGACCAGGGCGGACCCGAGCGGGTTGATCAGCGGCAGGAGCACGCTGAACGCGATAAGAAAGATCTTCCAAACGGGCAAAAGAGTTCTCCTGCGTGCATCTTAATGCTTCGTCGCGCAAATGAGGGCAGGGACTTTCACGCTTCGCCGGACGTGGCAGGCCCTCCGTGCGGATCGAGCGACAAAAATAGTCGTCTACTACAAATGTAAAATCAAATCATGAATCCGGCGGCCTCATACAACCAAAAGGAAGATAGGTCCGCCTCTCGCCGGCGGATGATCCTGATGGTTCTGGTGGCGCTGGCGCTTCGCCTGGCCGTAGTTTCACTCCCAAGTTTCGAAGACCTGATGGCTGCCGACCATATTCACACCTGGGACCAGGGCAATGTGGCGCGGTCGCTGGTGGCGGGACGAGGTTTCGGCAGCTCATTTGATTCCGGCCAACCCTCAGCCAGCCTACCCCCGGTATACCCGCTGATTGTGGCGGCATTTTTCCTTGTCTTCGGGGTTCACACCGCGCATGCGATTCTCGCCATTCATGTCTTCGACTGTCTGATCAACGCAATGGCATGCATTCCGATCTACCTGCTGGCGCGGCGGAGCTTTGGCGAGCGAGTGGGGCGATGGGCAGCGTGGGCGTGGGTCTTTTTCCCTTACGGGATCTACTTCTCCGCGGCTTGGGCGTGGTCCACGCACCTGCTGTTGCTTTCGCTGTGCTGGCTGCTCTATTTGGCGCAAGATCTGGAGCAGTCTCCGCGGCTCGGACTGTGGGCCGGATTTGGCGTCCTGGCCGGGTTTGCGGGACTTACCGAGTCGTCCATTCTTGTCGTGATTCCGTTTTTGCTGGCGCTCGCAGCCTGGCGATTGGCGCGCCTGGGCAAGCCATGGCTGCTGCCGGGAGTGGTAGCATCGCTCACTCTCGCCGCCGTCATCTCCCCCTGGATGATTCGCGACGCCATGGTCTTTCACCGCTTCATTCCCATGCGCGGAAACATGGGTCTGGAGTTATGGTTGGGAAACAACGGGCACAATCTTCACTGGTCAAGTTATGACCTGAGCCCGATGCATAACCAAAACGAGCTGGCGGAGTATAACCGGATGGGCGAAGTGGCCTACATGGACAACAAGGCGCGGCTGGCCAGCGCGTATATCCATGACCACCCTGGTTGGTACGCATGGATGTGCGTGCGGCGAGCGGTCTACCTATGGACCGGCTACTGGAGTTTCAATCGCGACTATCTGGCTCTGGAGCCGATGGACCCGGCGAACATACCTTTTGCCACCAGCCTGACCCTGCTCGCGATTGCGGGATTGGTTCTGGCGTGGCGACGGAACAAGTTCGACGCCATTCGCTACGGCGGTGTCATGTTTCTGTTTCCCCTCACGTACTACTTTGCCCATCCGGAGCCATACCATTTGCGCCCGCTCGATCCATTGCTTACGATCCTCGGCTGCTTTGCGATTCTCAAATGGCGCGGGCTCCCTTCGGAGAGCGCAGAGATTGAATCGCCGGCCGCCCACCAGCCTCGACAGCCCGCGAATGCGTAGATCGTTGCCGTTCGTGAGCCCGCGTTTCTCACACGCGGCGAGAACTTGTACCGCCGGTCTACCACCCCAGGAAACAAAGACCGTTTCTCGGGGGCCCCGGTCTGGAGACCGGCGCTACTGTCCTCAAACCGTCCACAAACGCGGCTGCTAACATGAATACGATGGCCTATTCAACATTGACCAACGATACGCATTCATACCATCGCCCTCCACAAGCCCCGTCCACGCTGGCTGTGTGGGTGCTGCTGACGGCCATTTTTGCCGCTGTGCAGTTTGCTTCGCTCTTTTCGCCCCCGCTCCTCGACGACGCCGACGCCGGCCACGCCCAGATTGCTCAGCATATGGCCGAAACCGGCAACCTGATCACCCCGATGATCGACGGCATCCGCCACATCGAGAAACCCCCGCTGCCCTTCTGGGCGGTCGCGGCAAGTTACAAGATCTTCGGCCAAAACACGTTCGCCACTCACCTGCCCAACACGCTGGCCATGCTCGGCCTCGCTTGGCTCTCGTGGCTGTGGGCCCGCCGCGCCTGGGGCGAGCGCGCCGGACTCTATGCAGGTCTCGGCGTGCTCACCTCCATTGGTCCGTTTCTTTTTACCCGCTTCATCATTCCCGAGGCCGAGCTCAGCCTTTTTCTGCTTGTCGCCCTCTACGCGCTCATCACCGGCCTCGAGGATGATCGCCCGCTGCGCTTCTACTGGATGTGGGCCTGCGTGGCGCTGGCGCTGCTCACCAAGGGCCTGATTGCGCCGGTGTTTTTCTTTGGAGCAGCCATTCCCTACCTGCTGCTCACCGGGCAGTGGCGACGCTGGAAGCAGTTGAAGCCCGTCTCCGGTTTTCTGCTCTTCCTGGCTATTGCGGCGCCCTGGCACATCTTGTGCGGTCTCGCCAATCCCGACCAGGGACACCCGGTGGGCAATCATCCCACGATCGGAAACGTGCATGGGTTCTTCTATTTCTACTTCGTCAACGAGCACGTGCTGCGCTTCCTCGGCCTGCGCTACCCGCACGACTACAACAAGATGCCCGGCATCTGGTACTGGCTGGCGCACCTGGTCTGGCTCTTCCCCTGGAGCCTGTTCCTGCCCGCCGCCGTGGCCGTGGCATGGAAGACGCGACGCACCTGGATGCGGCATCTGCGCCACGACGCCGGCGACACGGTGGACTTCTACCTGGATCACGCCATGCGCGAAGACGTGGCCACACAAGTGCTGCGGGTGAAGTTTCGCGCACGGACCATCTGGCTGCTGAGCCTGTTCTCCGCCTGGACCTTGCTCTTCTTTTCCATTTCCACCAACCAGGAGTACTACACCTTTCCGGTGTGGCCGCCGCTGTTCATCCTCATCGCCGCCGTGGTGGCCGGCATTGAAGAAAATCGCGCCACCAATGGCGCTCCACCGGACTCCGGCTCCCTGCTTTCCGCCGCATGGCTCGCCGGCGCGCAGGCCCTCTTCGCCGTCGTCGGTGCGCTCTCCGCAATCGTCCTCGGCTGGGGACTCTGGGTGTCCCGTCAACTGCCCTACAATCCCGACATCGGAACCCTGCTGGCGCATCGCGGCGTGGGCGACTATACCCTCTCCTTGTCCCACCTCTTCGACCTCACCGGCGCATCCTTCGCCGCGCTGCGCCTGCCCGCCGCACTTGCCGGCGCAGCCCTGCTCATCGGCCCCGCCGCGGGCTGGGTGCTGCGCCTCAAAAAGAAACACCTGGCCGCGACCATCAGTGTAGGCTTCACCTTCACCGTCTTCCTCATCGCCGCCCACATAGCCTTCGCCCGCTTCGCGCCCATGCTCAGCTCGAAGCAGGTGGCGGACACGATCATGGCCAAAGGCTCGCCCAGCGACACCTTCATCATTTATGGCGAGGAGTCGTCCGGCTCCAGCGTTATCTTCTACACGCACAACTTTTTCCAGTGGCGGCCGGCGTTGCTGGTGCTGCCGCGCTGCGGCAAGCACGGCGAGGGCGCGCAGTTGCTGTGGGGCTCCTGCTACCCCGATGCGCCGGATATTTTCTTGAGCGATGCCCAGCTCCAGGCGATCTGGGGCACAGGCCCGCGCAAGTGGATCTTCGCCGAGGATCCGGACAGAGACAAAGTGAAGTCCGCGCTGAATGGAAGGCTCATTGAGGTCCAGACCATCGCCGACAAGACGCTGTGGACGGACCGGCCGCTGGAATAAATCAGGAGGCAGGGTTCAGCAAGCAGCGGACAGTAGCTGCTGTCCACGATTCACGGTTCCTGGCCCGCAGCTTCCTGGGGTTGCCGGATATACACATACAGATAGAAAACGCCCAGAGCCAGCAGGATGAGCGGCGCCGGAATCATCGCCAATGTGACGGACAGCCCGGAGTAGTGCGTGGTCTGGAAGAGGACGATCCAGAAAAGATCGCCCGTGAGCACGAAGGCTGCGATGGTAAGCCAAAGCGCCGTCCAGCCGCGCCAGCCGCGCTGTCTCCAGAGCATGGCGGCGGCGGGAATGGTGAGCAGGAGAAGTCGCGCATCGTAGGTGCGGTGATAGAGGGGCAACAGGGCGAGAGCCGAGATGGAAGCCAGTGCGAACCACGCCAGTCGCGGCGCATAGCCCACCCGCCACGTCTTGACGCACCAGGTAAGGATCAGGACGCCGCAAATAAGGTAGGCGATCGGATTGTAAAAGCCGGGATCGTCGCGCAGGAGGCTCAAGCCGGCTTGCAGACTGACGATCATGCCCATGCCGCGGCCGCCGGCGGTGTTGGGCCCTGGATAATCGCGGCCGCCGGGAGACATGGCGGTGAGAATGTTGGCGTGGTACTCCTGCGCCCAGTGCGGCGCGACATGGTAGATCCATAAGACCGCAAGCGCGGCCATCGCCAGGGAGAGCACCAGCGTTTGCAGGGCGCGCTTGCGCTGCACACCGCCGGCAAGAAGAAAGTAGAGCCAAATGGGGCCGGCATCGTGAGGCTTGATGAAGAGGCTAACGGCGAGCAGGAAGATGCCCAACAGCACGAATCGATCGCGGACAAAACAGCAGACCGCAATGGCCGCAAGCCCCACGGAGAGCGCCGCCATGTTGCCGGTGGCGAGCAACAATCCGCTATTAACCGCGAGCAGAAATATCAACGCGCCGCTGAAGCGCGGGGCAATCTCAGCGTTCACGCTCCACACACAGCAACAGGCGAGGATAAAGCAGGCGGAAAGAATCGCCATCCAGAGCACGACGGCGATTTTCCACGGCAGAAGCGCGAGCGGAACCACCAGAAGCAGAGTCGTCGGCAGGTTGGTGCTGAGCGAGACGATCAGACGCAGGGTGTGGGCGACGGCGGGGCCGGCGGGAAGATGCGGCGCCTGCTGCATGAACACGGACCACATTTGATCGGGCTGATAGGGATCGAAATCGAGCACAAGGCAACGCGCGCCGTTCCATGTCTCCTGGAAGTCGGTCATGGCGAGGGGATTGGTGGTCTCCTGAAGTACGCCGATGCCGATAAAAAGCAGGCAGCCGACCACGAGCATCTGCAGGCCGTCGTGGCGAGCCCTGGTGTTGACGCTCAGTTCCCGAGGCATGTGCACCTGCGCGCAAATCGCTGTCTTGCCGGGTGGGGCCGAATCATGCTGCCAGCTTATCAGCCGGCAGCGCGCATTTTGCCGCCCGGCAGGAGTTCGAAGACGCGGCCGCGCCACAGAATGCGGCGTCCCGCGTAGCTCGCGGCCCAGAAGCAAAAACCCATCAAATCGCGGATGGGATATAGAATCAGCAGGCCAAACCAACTGGGGTCGCGCACCACGAGACACCCGACGGCGATGGAAACCGCAAGACGCGTGGCAAGAGCAAAAGCGAGGAGCGCGAGGCCCCACACCGGACGGCCGAGCCAGGCGCAGGCGGCGAGCGCGAGCAGCCCGAAAGGCAGGCTGAAGGTGAGCGCAGTGCCGAAGTGGCCCTTGGGGCGCGAGAAGCGCGTGGACTTCATCCAGCGGACCTGGTGCTTGAGCGAGCCGGCCAGCCCCGAATGCAGAACCATGTGATCGATGACGTGGTGGCTGAGGACCACGTCCTGGCCCAGCTTGTGGGTCTCGTTGCCGAGGATGAAATCGTCGGCGCAGTAGTCGGCCGAAACCTTGAAGCCGCCCATGCGACGGATGGTTTCGCGGCGAAAGGCCATGGTGGGGCCTAGCGTAAACTGCATCCCTTCCATGGTGCGCGCGGCGAGCACGCCCGAAGACATTTCAACCGACATGCCAACGGCTTCAAGCCGAGCCCACAATCCGCCTTCGGCAGCAACACCGCGATACAGGCAGCACATGCCTCCGACGCGCTCGTCCGCGAAAGGGAGCGCCACGGAGCGGAGATAGTCCGGCGTCACGCGCACGTCGCTGTCGCTGATGACGACGATGTCGTGCGCGGCGCGGGTCTCCATCAGCTCCATGGAGGCGACTTTGGCGTTGATGTAGTCGGGCTTTCCATCGGTCCAGAAGAATTGCACGGGGATGTGCGGATGCCGGGCGGCCACACGGCGCGCGGTTTCCAGACCCGCGTCCGTCGCAGTGCGGGCGCAAAAAAGGATTTCGTATGCGGGGTAATCCTGCGTGAAGAAGGTCTCGAGATAGGATTCGAGGCCTGGGTCCGCTCCGTGCAACGGCTTGAGGAGCGTGAGCGGAGGCGTGAAGCCGGGCCGGGCAGCGAGTTGGGCCAGCGCAAATCGGCGCTCGCGCAGGGTGCCGGGAACGGACCACAGCACAATGCCGGCAAAGACCGCGGAAGTGATGAGGCCAAAGACGGCGAGGCCGAGAAGTGCGTAGGACATGCTCGTTTAAGGATAAGGGAGCGAGGGCGCAAGGAAGCAAGGGACCGAGAAAAACCGCTTTCCGCATTCAGCTTTTAGTCTTTAGCTACTGGCTATTGACCACTGGCTATTGACTACTGGCTATGGGCTGCTGGCCTTCAGCTTGGGCGTGCTGAGCAGGGGGTGCGATCTCCCTAAGCCTTGCGGTGTCTTGTATCAGGGCGCGGCTTCACAGGCTGTTACGAAACTCGAGGAATTTCAAAATTCACCACAAGATGTTGGGTTCGGCAAGATGATCGCACCCAAAATGTGGCCTCGATTTTGAGTTTCGTAACAGCCTGTTCAGCCGCGCCGCAAACGCCGCAAAAAAGTGCGGGGGCTTTAGCCCCTGAGGAACGGTTTCTTGCAAGCCGACCACCGCCGCGAGAGCAGTACCCGGCTACTGGCTAAATGACGCTACGGCTTGCGGGAGTTGACTGTGCGGGCCGGGGCAACCGGCTTGATTACCTGCGTCTTGCGGATGGGCACGATGGCGCTTGCCGAGCCGGGTGTGGCAGCTTGAAACCGGGACAGCATCTCGTTGCGCACGTATTCGACGAAGTTCTGCATCTGGCGGTTCATCTCTTCCATGCGCTCGCGCATCTGCAGGATGATGCCGATGCCGGCGATGTTCACGCCGAGGTCGCGGGCGAGGTTGAGGATAAATTCCAGGCGCTCCAGGTCCTCGTCGGTGTAGAGGCGGGTGTTGCCCTCGGTGCGCGACGGCTTCAGCAGCCCTTCGCGCTCGTAGAGGCGCAGGGTCTGCGGGTGAATCTCATACATCTCGGCCACCGCCGAGATCATGTACGCGCCTTTGGATTTGCGTTTCGTCGCCATAGTTCTTTTCCAAATCAGCTTAGCCGATCTTTGTGCAGGCCCATGCTTGTCACCGCGTGCGTTCTTGCTCCCTCGCTCCCTAAAGTTTGTCGAACAGCTCCTTGCGCGGGTCCTGCGGGTTGAGTTTGCCGAGCTCGCGCATGATCTCGCGGCTGCGCTCGTCGTTCAGGTGCGGCACCACGACGGTCACGGTCACAATCTCATCGCCGCGCTGGCCGGGCTGCTGCGCGTTCTCCACGCCGCGCTCCCGCATGCGCAGCTTTTGCCCGCTCTGCGTGCCCGGCGGAATCTTCAACTGCGCGCGGCCGTCGATCGTCGGCACTTCGACTTTTGCGCCCAGAGAGGCTTCGGCCACCGTGACCGGCACAGTGAGCAGAATGTCGTCGCCCTGGCGCGTAAACACCGGGTTCGGGCCGGTGCGCACAATCAAAAATAAGTCGCCGGGAGGGCCGCCATTCGCGCCGGCATTGCCCTTGCCCTGCAGGCGGATGCGCTGGCCGTCGCGCGTGCCCGCCTTGATGCGGAACTCCACCGTCTCCGAGCGCGTGACAGTGCCCTCGCCGTGGCAGGTGGCGCAGTCGTTCGAGGTTTTTCCCGTTCCGTTGCAGCGCGGGCAGGTAATGTTGAACTTCATACGTCCGCCCATCTGCGTCACCTGTCCTGCGCCGTGGCATTCGGGGCAGGTCATAGCGCCGCCGGTGTGCGCCTGCCCGTGGCAAGTGGGGCAAGCTTCCTGGCGATTGATCTGGATGCGCGCCTGGCCGCCGCGAATCGCCGTCCAGAAGTCGACCGTGGCCTGGTATTCGAGATCGGTGCCGGGTTGCGGACCGCGCGGCGCGTGGGCTTGCTGCGCGCCCGAAAAAATGCCGGAGAAGATGTCTTTGAAGCTGCCAAAACCTCCGCCGCCCTCGCCCTGCTGACCCGGAACGCCGCCCGAGAAACCGTTGAAGTCGAAGCCGCCGAAGTCCACGGGCGGCCGGCTGCCCTCGCGCTGCTGGCGTCCGTAGGCCTCCGCCTGCGCGGGATCGATCTGGTCGGAGTAGAAACCCACCTGGTCGTAAATCTTGCGCTTCTTCTCGTCGCTCAAAATGTCGTTGGCCTCGGAGATTTCTTTGAACTTCTCCTCCGCCTTCTTGTCGCCGGGGTTCACGTCAGGATGGTATTTGCGCGCAGCTTTCCTGAAAGCCTTGCGGATCTCATCCGCCGTGGCCGTCTTCTTGACGCCGAGCCTGGCGTAATAGTCTTTGTTGGTCGTGGTGGCCATATTCTTTAACTCGTTAGTCGCTCAATCCTTTTGATTCAACCGTCTCGCCGGCGGTTTCATTTGCCCTGGGTCAGACGCGGCAGTTCCCGCGCAGTTCCTACGCAACCCGCCTCGCCTTCGTTCCTGCCTTTTCGGTGCGCGGCGCAGGGAAGATCTCAACTTCGATCCGCGCCATGGATTCCCGATGGGCCAGCGCCAGGTCGTACGACATCTGCATTTTCATCCAGAAATCCGGGGTGGTGCCAAAGTAGCGAGCCAGCCGCAACGCTGTTTCCGCGGTGATCCCTCGGCGTTCCCTCACAATCTCGGAGATGCGCGTAACCGGCACACGCAAGGCGAGGGCCAAAGCATTGGCCGAAAGTCCTAGCGGAGCAAGAAAATCCTCACGCAAAAACTCGCCTGGATGGATGGCGACGCCTCGTTCGTCGGGTTTACGGGGAATAGTCATGGACGAATCTCCTTAGTGATAATTAACAATCTCGACCTCCCAGGCGTCTTTGCCATCCCAGCGGAAGCATATCCGGAACCGGTCGTTGATCCGGATGCTCCATTGGCCTTTTCTGTCACCCTTCAGCTTTTCCAGGCGGTTGCCGGGAGGGTTCCTCAGGTCTTCGATGGCGCTTGCGTAGTCCAGCGCCTGCAATCTCCGGGCCGCGACCCGCGCGATGCTGCTCCATCGCCGGCTGGTCCCGGTCAGGAAGACTGCCTTAGTTTCGTTATCGGCGAAGGACTGGATCACGCTTAACGTTTATCGTAACACGGAGAACGAAAGACGCCAACTCATGCAATACCGAGAGCCGCCTCAGCCCGATCAGAAACCGAAGTAGGAAAATGGTGCGGGGTGGGCGACTTGAAGTCACCCACCCCGAAGTTTTTCCGCGCGTAGCGCGGGTCCGCCAGGACGGCCAGTCCTACTTCTTGTCGTCCACATCCACGTACTCGGCGTCGATCACGCCTTCGTCCTTCTTGGCTTCGCCGCCGGCTGGTTGGCCGGTGCTACCGTCTGAAGGGCTGCCCGGCGCAGCCGCAGTCGCCTTGTACATCGCCTCGGCCAGTTTGTGGCTGGCTTGCGTCAGCCGATCATTCGCGGACTTCAGCTCCGAAGTCGACGGCGAGCCTTCTGCGAGGACTTTCTTGGCATCGGCCAGCGCCGCTTCCACGTCGGTCTTATCGGCGGCCTGGACCTTTTCGCCGCTCTCCTTCAGCATCTTTTCGATGTTGTAGACCATCGAGTCGAGAGCGTTGCGGGCTTCGATCTGCTCGCGCTGCTCCTTATCCTCACTCGCGTGGGCATCGGCTTCCCTAGCCATCTTCTCGACTTCCTCTTTCGAGAGACCCGAGCTCGAGGTGATGGTGATGCGCGTGTCCTTGCCCGTGGCGTTGTCCTTCGCCGTCACGTTGAGGATGCCGTTGGCATCGATGTCGAATGTGACCTCGATCTGAGGCACGCCGCGCGGAGCCGGCATGATGCCGCCCAGCTTGAACTTGCCCAGGGTACGATTCTGCGCCGCCATGGGCCGTTCGCCCTGAAGCACGTGCACTTCGACTTCGGTCTGGCTGTCGGCCGCCGTCGAGAAAGTCTCCGTCTTCTTGGTCGGTATCGTGGTGTTGCGCGGAATCATGGTCGTGGCCACGCCGCCCAGGGTCTCGATAGACAGGGTCAGCGGCGTCACGTCGAGCAACAGCAGATCCTTGACGTCGCCCGACAGCACGCCCGCCTGCACAGCCGCGCCCACGGCAACCACCTCATCGGGGTTCACGCCGTGATTCGGCTCGCGGCCGAACAGCTTTTTCACAAGCTCCTGAATCTTGGGCATGCGCGTTTGTCCGCCCACCAGAACCACTTCGTCGATCTGGCTCAAGGAAACGCCGGCATCGGCAATCGCCTTCTTGCAGGGCTCAATCGAGCGATCGATCAGGTCTTCCACCAACTGCTCCAGCTTGGCGCGGGTAAGCTTGCGCACCAGGTGCTTGGGGCCCGAGGCGTCGGCGGTAATAAACGGCAAATTGATCTCCGTCTCGACCGTGGTCGAGAGCTCGATCTTGGCCTTTTCCGCGGCGTCTTTCAGGCGCTGCAGGGCCATCTCGTTGCCCTTCGAGGTCAGGTCGAGGCCGTGCTCCTGCTTGAATTCGGCCACAAGCCAGTCCACGATGCGCTGGTCGAGGTTGTCGCCGCCCAGGTGCGTGTCGCCATTGGTCGACTTGACCTCAATTACGCCCTCGCCCACTTCCAGAATCGAAATGTCGAAGGTGCCGCCGCCAAAGTCGTACACGGCGATGGTCTCGTCCTTCTTCTTGTCGAGCCCGTAGGCCAACGCGGCCGCCGTGGGCTCGTTCACGATGCGCTTCACGTCAAGACCGGCAATCTTGCCTGCGTCCTTCGTGGCCTGGCGCTGCGCGTCGTTAAAATACGCCGGAACCGTGATCACGGCTTCCGCGACGCTCTCGCCCAGGTAGGCTTCGGCGCTCTTCTTCAACTTCTGCAGGATCATGGCCGAAATCTCGGGCGGGGTGTACTCCTTGCCCTGGGCGATGACGCCTACGTGGTCGCCCTGCTGGATGACCTTGAACGGCACCATCTTCATTTCGTCCGACACTTCGTTGTAGCGGCGGCCCATGAAGCGCTTGATGGAGAAAATAGTGTTTTCGGGGTTGGTGATGGCCTGGCGCTTGGCCACCTGGCCCACCAGGCGCTCGCCGCTCTTGGTAAACGCGACGATCGAGGGGGTAGTTCGCGCACCCTCTTCATTTGCAATGACTTTTGGCTCGCCGCCTTCCATGACGGCGACGCACGAATTAGTGGTTCCGAGATCGATTCCGATGATTTTAGCCATGTGATTCCTGCCTTTGGACAAATTCTAGCCTGGTTAGAATGCCAGATTGAGTCCCTTACTGTCAACTTATATGATGCGATAGATATAAGGAGGATGCAGATTTTAGGGCGGGTCTTCGGGGCTGGGCGGGGTCGCAAGGAGGAGGGCCGCTGGTGAATAAGCCCTTATTTGCCAATGGCGTCCAGGGCCGCGGCCAGCGCCTCTTCCGGCTCGGGGCGGACGCGGAAGTCGGCGTGGGCCTGGGCGTGGACGACGTGCCCGGCAGGGCTGAGAACGTAGGTCGCCGGAAGGATGAGCCGCCAGGAGTTGTCGCCGTTCACGAATGGAATATTAACCAGAATCGACCGGTAGTAGTCGCGGTGGTAGTCCGGAATGGTGTACGCGAGACCGAATTGCGCCGCGACGGTGCAGCCCGGGTCCGCAAGCACGGGAAACGGAAGCCCGTGTTGGCCCACCATGAAGTCGCTCTGGCGCTCGGTCTCCGGGCTGATGGCGGCCACGAGCACTCCGGCCTCGCGCAGCCGTGGGTAAAGGTCGCGCCACGCCTCGATTTCCGTGATGCAATAGGGGCACCAGCGGCCGCGGAAGAAGTTGAGCACGAGTGGCCCGAGGGCCAGCAGGTCGGCCGAGCGCACGGGCCGGCCGGAGGCGTCGTTCAGCGTGAACTCGGGAGCCGTGGCGCCCACGGGCAGGATTTTTTCCTCGATGCGCGACTCGAAGAGTTCGCGGACTGCGCGCTCGTTGATGGCCATGCGCTCGGCCTGCACCAGCCGCCGCGTGTTGGAAGTGATCTCGTCGAGTTGGTCCTGGAGCGGGGTCATGAGGTTGCTTACCTTCCGAACCGCTGCTTGCCGCCCATCCCCGCCATGCCGCCACGCATCATGCTCTTGGCCATGCCCATTTTGCCCACTTGCTTGAACATCTTGGCCATCTGCGCGTACTGGCGCAGCAGCTGATTCACCTCCTGCACGCTCGTCCCGCTGCCCGCCGCGATGCGCTTGCGGCGCGTGCCGGAAATGATCTCGTGGTTGCGCCGCTCGCGGGGCGTCATGGAGTTGATGATGGCCTCGAGGCGCACGAATTGCTTCTCGTCAACCTGCCCCGCGGCCTGCTGCATGCCGGCGAAGGGTCCGACTGAGGGCAGCATCTTCAAAATGCTCTCCATCGACCCGAGCTTCTTGATCTGGCGCAACTGATCGCGGAAGTCCTCGAGCGAAAAGCCATCGCCGAGCAGGGCCTTCTTGGCGAACTCCTCGCTCTTTTTGCGGTCGAGTGTGGATTCGGCTTTCTCGATGAGCGAGAGCATGTCGCCCATGCCCAGGATGCGGCCCACGATGCGATCGGGATGGAACGGCTCGAAGGCGTCCGGCTTCTCGCCCACGCCGATGAACTTGATGGGCTGACCGGTGACGTGGCGGATCGAGAGCGCCGCGCCGCCGCGGGCGTCGCCGTCCATCTTGGTGAGCACCACGCCCGTCAGTCCCAGCCGCGCGTGAAAATCCTGCGCCGAGTTGACCGCGTCCTGGCCGGTCATGGCGTCGGCGACGAAGAGAATCTCCTGCGGCGCGAGAAGTTTTTTCAGGCTCTCCATCTCGGCCATCAGTTCCTGGTCCACGTGCAAGCGGCCGGCGGTGTCGACGATGAGCGTGTCGCAGCCCATGATGACGGCTTCGCGGCGCGCTTCCTTTGCCAGCCGTTCGACCAGCGCCGATCCGGCGGGCTCGCCCCTCTGATCGCCTTCGTAGAGACGCGCCTCGACCTGCATGGCGACGACTTTGAGTTGCTCGCGCGCTGCGGGGCGGTAGACGTCGACCGAAACCAGCATGGGCCGGTGACCACCCTTCTTGAGCCACGCGGCCAGCTTGCCGCTGGTGGTGGTTTTGCCCGAGCCTTGCAAACCGGCCATCAAAATGACCGTGGGCGGGCGCGAAGCAAAATTGAAGCGCGCGGTGTCCTTGCCAAGCATGTCGACCAGCTCGTCGCGCACGATCTTGACCACCTGCTCGGAAGGCGAGAGCGCGGTGAGCACTTCGGCCCCAACGGCCTTCTCGCGGATATGTTCGATCAGGTCGCCGACGACATTGAGGTTGACGTCGGCCTCGAGCAGAGCCACGCGGATTTCGCGCAGGGCTTCGGCAATGTTTTCTTCAGTGAGCGTGCCCTGCCCGCGAAGGCTCTTGAAGACACGCTGGAGTTTGTCGGATAGATTCTCAAACATGGTCTGCATCTAGTTTATCGGGTCCTGCGGACGGCAGCCCCTTTGGACAAGTCCGCCGGCCGGATCGGCGTCGTTAGACTAAAGCCGAGGACTGGATTATGGCGGACGGACGCGAGGAGCGCGAGGAGCAGAAAAAGCGACGCGAAGAAGAAGAGCGCAAAGACCAGGAAGACCGGCTCGACCGAGGATGACGCGACGACGCGGAATCGGAGCGGGGCGGGTCATAAACCGCGCGCCAGGCAACTATCTGCAGAGCCACTCGATGATCGGGCCCCAGTAAGCAAGGTGCGGCTTGCGGAAGGGCTGATTGTGCGACGTGTTGGCCACCACGACAACCTCCGCCCGCGGTTCGCACCAGCCCGCCAGTTCGCGCGCCATCGCGATAGGAAAAAGCCGGTCTTTCTCCCCGTGGACAATGAGGACCGGCCGTCTGCACTGCGCGAGCGCCGGTTGCGCGCGCCAGATGGGCGGGACGTAACGGGCAAGCGCACGAGGGATCCCGATGGAGACGGCAGCGCCGCGAAAAGAGGTAAAGGCCTCGCAAAGAATCAAGCGATGAGCACCGGTCCGCCGTAAAACCGCCGTGGCCACACCGGTACCCAGCGAGAAGCCGAGCACCGACACAGGCAGTTCCGGCATCAGCTTTTCAAGCGCGGCGAAGGCGGCGATCGCGTCCAGTTCGAACTGCTCCCAATGCGGCCTGCCGGCGCTTTTGCCGTAGCCCGAGTAATCAAAAACCAGCGAGGCGACGCCGCGGGAGGCAAGAACCTGCTGCACACCGAACCACTGCTCCACGGTTTCGCCAATTCCATGACAAAGCAGAACCGCGGCCCGGGCGGGAGTGCGGGCCGGTTCGACAAAAACTGCATCAAGAAGGTGGGCTGCACTGGAAACCGCGTGGCGCGAAGCACGCTCATGGATGCCCACGGCGACGCGGCCGCGTTTCGTCCAGCCGAGAGCGTGGTCGCGGAGAATCATGAAACGGCTGATGCACGAAATGGCAAACGAAAACGCGACGCGGTGCGCCCGGCTCGGCGAATCGTCCGGCGAGCGCGCCCCGGCGTTCGGCGTTTCGATCGTGCGCATAGGCATCCCCGCCTTTCTTTTTACTCGGAGGGAGCGATGAGATATTGCTCGAGCTTGCCGTCGGGATACGTGTAGGTGGTCAGCTCGAGGCGGCGGCCGGGGTAAACGATTTCGAAGACGCGGAAGGTCATGCCGCCGCGGAGTTCGCTGCTGGTTTGGCGCAGACTCAGCGGCTCGCCGAGCGGCGCCAGGCTCGACTGAAAGTCGGCGACGGCTTCGGCTGTGAAGTAGTCGCTCAAGTTGGGCGCGAGTAGCGAGCGGTCAATGCGGCCCTGTTCCAGGCCGTGATAGATGTCGAGCGCCTGCTGCTCGGGCGCTGTGAGCGGATAGCCGGCCACGAGCGGCGCGGTCAACCGCGCGATCGTGCCCGCGGCGTTCACAGCCATCTGATTGGTGAGCACAACCACGGCCGCGCCGTCGTCGATCAGCACCTCGTTGTCCGAGACGAAACCGGAGACCTCACCGGAGTGCTCGATGGAACGATGGCCGTTGCGCTGGCGCACGTCCACGCCGAGACCGTAGTGCGTGCCTTCGCCGTTCTTCAGCTTCACTTCAGTAAACATTTGCTGGTAGCTTTCCGGCTTCAGAATCGATCGCGCAAGCAGGCTTTGATCCCACAGCGCCAGATCGTGCGGGGTCATGGCCAGCTCGCCCGCCGCGAACATCCAGCCAATCCCCTCCTTGGGCGCGACGCGCAAGGGGCCGAGC
Source organism: uncultured Occallatibacter sp. (assembly GCA_964569985.1). GTDB lineage: Bacteria > Acidobacteriota > Terriglobia > Terriglobales > Acidobacteriaceae > Telmatobacter. The sequence continues at coordinate 22,337 of CAZMWL010000014.1, read as the reverse complement.
GCGTTCCGAACATACGGCGTAGCGTCCACCTCGGTGAGCTTGATGGCGTCGGAATTCCAGACCGACTTCATGCCCAGAGGGCGAAAGATATGCTCGCTCAGGAAGTCCCAGTAGTACTCGCCAGAGACCACTTCCACGACGCGGCCGGCGATGACGAAGTTGGTGTTGGAATACTGCCACTGCGTGCCGGGCTCGAAGTCGAGCGGCTTCTTGCCCCAGGTATCGATAATCTGCTGTGCGGTCTCGGGGCCTTTCATTGTCGTCATCACATAGTCCTCGGGCCAGTAGTCCTGGTAGCCGGAGGTGTGCGAGAGGATTTCGCGAATGGTCACGTCATTGCCGCGCGTGAGGCCGGGAATGTATTTGCCCACGGGATCATCGAGCGAGAGCTTGCCTTGTTCCTGGAGGAGCAGAATCGCCGTGGCCGTAAATTGTTTGGAAATCGATCCGATGGAGTAGCGCATCTCCGGCGTGGCGGGAACGGCCGCAGACGTTGCCGTGGCGACGCGTGCACTCCCGTAGGCATGGGTGTAAACGAGCTTGCCGTGCTGCACCACGGCGACAGAGGCCGAGGGCACGCCCGTGGCTTCAAGCACCTGAGTAGCGATGCGATCCACCTGGCCGCGCAGCGTGGGATCGATGGTATCGACGGTTTGGGCGGGGGCGTGGCTGGCAGCAGCCACCAAAAGCAGCAACGAGAGAAGCGCGGGACGCACGTACGAATGATGGCGTGGCATGAGAGTGTTTTTCCTCTCCAACAGGATAGCCGCACGGAATGCGGCGGCGAGAAGCACCCTGAGGTCATGCGGTAGGCTGGGCTAGAGCGTGTTTCTCACAAATGCGCGACTACGCAGAATTCGAGGTCCGGCGAGATCTCTGAGGGCCAGGGGGCCCTCAGTACAGCCGGTCAGGAGACCGGCGGTACAAACCTCCGAATGGAGCGATTGGACGAAGATGCAAAAGTTGATTGAAGGCCACAAACGGTTTCTCGCCGAGGTGTTTCCGGCGAAGAAGAGCCATTTCCATTTGCTGTCGGAGGGCCAGACGCCGGCATGGCTGTTTATTACCTGCGCCGACTCGCGCATTGTGCCCGATCTGGTTCTGGGCACCGAGCCGGGGGATTTATTTATCTCGCGCAACATCGGGAATATCGTACCTATTACCAGCCAGGATGTGGATGGCGTGACAGCGACCATCGAGTACTCGGTGGAGGTGCTGAAGGTGCGGCACGCGATTGTGTGCGGCCACTCCGATTGCGGAGCGTTGAAGGCGGCGCTCGACCGCAAGAGCCTAGCCAACCTGCCCAAGGCACGGCGCTGGCTCGATCACGTGGAGGCGGCGTTCGCCTACAGGCAGCCGTTGAATCCGGCCGACGGCGACAGCGCGGAACTGGCGTCGCTGATCCGCGGCAACGTGGTGGCGCAGTTGATGAACCTGCATGCACAGCCGCCGGTGGCGAGGGCCGTGGCAGAGGGCCGGCTCACCGTGCATGGCTGGTACTACGACATCCTGACGGGGCGCATCGAGGAGTACGACGAGAAGCTGAAAAAGTTTGTGCCGCTCGCGGAATAGAGGGTGATGAGCCCGGCGTACCACGCGACCGGGCGGCCCCAACGAAGCATCCATCGCAATTTGCTCACGCGATTACGGCCACGCGCGTCAGCGTCAGCACCGTAATATCGTCGTCCTGGCCAAAGTTGACGGCGGCTTCGGCGGCTTGTTCGGCGGTGGGGCGCCCGGCGAACAGCGTTTTGAGCCGGGCGAAGCTATAAAGATCTCCGTTCTGGCTTCGCGCTTCAAGAAGCCCATCGGTGTAAAGAGTGAGCGGGGCGAGTTGAGATCGCATGATTTTTGGCGGAGCCGGGAGGCTGGTCAGTGCACCCCCCGGCGGCGGAACTGGGTGATAAGGGAACAGCCGCGCCGCTCATATGTGACGCAAATCACTTGCATGTTTTTCCAGAACGAATTTAATCGCCAGGCAACGTTAGAAGCGAGTATTCTCCCAACTCAGTAGGTGGGTCCTTGCCGGCAGTCCCCAAAGGCGTCCTTGATCGACCTTTCGCTCGTTATTCGACGGCGATCCTTGTGGTCGCCGCGTCGTTCCTGCTGCGATGGGTTCTGGTTCAGGGCCTCGGCCTTGAGATGCCCACGTTTATTACGTTCTATCCCGCAATCATGGTTGTCGCGCTCCTGTGCGGCCTTTGGCCGGGAGTGATAGCCATCGCCCTGGTGGCGGTGGGAACGGACTATCTGATTTTGCCGCCCGTCGGGCATTTTGCAGTTGCGAGGCTCTCCGATAGCGTTTCGCTGGTTCTGTTCGCCGCGATGGGCGTTTTCATGAGCCTAGTGGCCGAGCACTACCGGCGAGGCCAGCGGTTGATTGCCGATTACAAAGTGGAAAAGGCGCTGTGGTTGACCAAGGAGAAGCTGGAGGTAGCGCTGGCGAGCATGGCAGATGCCGTGTTCATCTCCGACACCAGCGATCACATCCTTGATTTCAACGATGCGTTTGTGGCATTTCACAGGTTCCCAAACAGGGCCGAGTGCCCGAGGGATCTCGCTGACTTTGCCCGGCAGTTTGAAGTTTTTTTGCCTGATGGGACCCCGGTGCCGGTGGAAAATTGGTCTGCTTCAAGAGCGCTCCGCGGGGAGACGGCCACGAATGTCGAGTTCAACCTGCGCTGCAAAGATACGGGCGAAAAGTGGGTTGGAAGCTACAGCTTCAGTCCGCTGCGCGCAAGCGACGGCTCGATTATGGGGGCGGTGGTGGTGGCGCGCGACGTCACGGAACAGAAGATTTCCCAGCAGAAGCTGTTCGAAAGCGAGCGCGAGCTCTCGCTCATGTATCGGAACATGAGCGACGTGGTGTTCTATCTGGCCGTCGAGCCGGGGAATAATTTCCGCTTCATTTCGGTTAATCCTGCCTTTCTTCGCGCTACAGGGCTGGGAATTGAGCAGGTGATTGGGAAACTCACGACGGAGGTAATTCCCGAGCCGGCCAGCAGCTTTGTTCTGGAAAAGTATGCAGAGGCAGTAAGGAAGGGACAGACCGTTTCCTGGGAGGAGACTTCGGTCTATCCTGCCGGAGAAAAGCATGCGGACGTGTCCATTGCTCCTGTTTTCAACGCCAAGGGCGCTTGCACCAACCTGATCGGAGTGCTGCATGACATCACTGAGCGCAAGCAGGCGGAGAAGCATATCGAGCAACTCAACCGTGCTCTTGGAGTACTAAGCGACATCAACCAGACGATCGTTCGCGTCAAGGACTCCCAGGCGATGCTGGAAGCTGCGTGCCGGATTGCCGTGGGCACAGGCAAGTTCCGGATGGCGTGGATCGGGATGATCGATTCCCCGACGCAGGCGTTGAAGCCTATTGCATCCAGCGGCATGGTGGACGGCTATCTGGACCACCTGTGGATCGAACTGGACGATCCGACCACGATCGGCGGGCCTGCGGCGCAGAGCATCCTTAATGGGAAGCACGCGATCTGCAACGATATCCAGCACGATCCGCACTACCTTCCCTGGCGAGACGCGGCATTGCAGCGTGGCTACGGGTCGTCGGGAGGCTTTCCGCTCACGGTAGACGGCAATGTTGTTGGCGTCTTCAATCTCTATGCCAGCGAGCCGGGATTCTTTACACAAGACGAGTTGGCGGTTCTGGACGAGGCGGCGATGGATATCTCCTTCGCACTGGAAGTGAATCTTCGCGAAGAGGAGCGAAGAAAAGCGGAGGCGCATGTCCGCCAACTCGGCCGGGTCTACAGTGTTTTGAGCGACATCAACCAGACGATCGTTCGCGAGAAAGACTCGCAGGCTATGCTGGAAGCCGCGTGCCGGATTGCGGTGGACAAGGGAGAATTCCGGATGGCGTGGATCGGGATGGCCGATCCCGAAACACATGTGCTGAAGCCGGTGGCATCCAGCGGTACGGTCGGCGGGTATTTGGATCGGGTGAAAATTGATCTGGGAGGTACAGGAACGGCTACCGGACCCGCGGCCCTGTGCTTCCATAGCGGCGAGCGCGAGATCTGCAACGATATCGAACACGAACTCTACCGGCCTTGGAAAGATTACGCATTGCAGCTCGGGTACCGGTCGCTGGCGGTGTTCCCACTGCGGTGCGAAGGCAAGACGGTGGGAGTCTTCAGCATTTATGCGAACGACTTGGCGTTTTTCGACGAGGAGGAAATCAAGCTGCTGGATGAGCTGGCGATGGACATCAGTTTCGCGCTGGAAGTGAATCGCCACGATGAGGATCGACGGAAGGCGGACGAGGAATTGCTTCGCCGGACCGCCCTCTTTGAAGCGCAGGTGGATTCAGCGCTGGACGGCGTGTTGGTGGTGGACGGGGCAGGAAAAAAGATTCTCCAGAACCAGAGGTTGAACGACCTGATGAAGATTCCCCCGGAAATCGCCGGGAACCCCGATGATGCCCAGCAGCGACAATTCGTTTCGACATTAATGAAGAACCCCGATCAGTTTCTGGAGAAAGTCGACTATCTGAACTCCCATCCCGAGGAGGTGAGCCGGGATGAGATTGAGTTGCAGGGCGGCAAGATCCTGGAGCGGTACTCGTCGCCTGTGAAGGACAAGGCCAATAGGTATTACGGCAGGATCTGGACCTTCCGTGACATCACGGAGCGGCGGCAACTGGAGGAGCAATTCCGGCAGGCGCAGAAGATGGAGGCGGTTGGCCAGTTGAGCGGCGGGATCGCTCACGACTTCAATAACCTGCTGACCGTGATTCTGGGCTGCGCGGAGTTTATCAGCCAGGATGCAAAAGAGAACACGCGCATGAGCAAGATGGCGGAGATGATTTTGGGTGCGGCCAGGCGCGGGGCGGAACTTACCCACCGGATGCTGGCTTTTGCGCGGCGGCAGACGCTGCAACCGGCGCCGGTGAATGTGAATCGCCTGCTCATGGAGATGGAGGGTCTTCTGCGCCGGACACTCAGTGCCGAGATTGATCTGGAAGTGGCTCGCGGCGGCGAGGATTGCGTGGCAGTTGCAGACCCTGGCCAGCTTGAAAGCGCGCTACTCAACCTCTGCCTGAACGCTCGCGATGCGATGCCAGCCGGAGGAAAACTGACCATCGAAACGTGCAGGACAGCTCTGGATGCCGGCTATGCGGCCGAGAACCCCGACGCGCAGCCCGGGGAGTACATTCTTCTGGCAGTCTCCGATTCGGGACATGGAATCAGCCCGGAGATCATGGACCGGGTATTCGATCCGTTCTTTACCACCAAGGACGTCGGCAAAGGTTCGGGACTGGGGCTGAGCATGGTGTACGGGTTTGTTAAACAATCCAAGGGCCATGTAAAGATCTACTCAGAACCGGGACACGGCACGTCCGTAAAGCTCTACCTGCCCGTAGCCGACGATTCAAGCGAAGTGCCGGAACAGTATCCAGAAGCATCCGCCGGACTTCACGGCTCAGAGGTAATTCTGGTAGCCGAAGACAACGACGAAGTGCGCGAGTTTGCAAAGGCTCAGTTGGAGTTTCTCGGCTACCGGGTTCTGGAGGCCGCGAACGGCGCAGGCGCCTTGACGGTGCTTCGCGATCACGCGGAGATTGATCTGCTGTTTACGGATATGGTGATGCCGGGCGGGATGAGCGGGCATGAGCTGGCGCAGGTAGCGTGCAGGCTGAGGCCCACGCTCAAGGTGCTGTATTGCTCGGGATATGCGGAGAACGCGCAAATTCACGAAGGATTGCCGTTGAGAGGTGTGGAATTTCTGAACAAGCCCTATACACGGCTGGAGCTGGCAAGAAGAATCCGGAGGGTGCTGAGAAGGAGCTGACCTCCACTTCGCGAAGGACGGCGAAATGACAGCTAGGCGCATGCTCATCCTGGACGATGACGCCGCGGTCGCTCAAACCATTTTGTGGATCGCGGAAAGCCTTGGCTTCGAGGCGGAGTTTGTGACTCGCCCGGCCGAATTTTTCCAACGCTTGGACCAGATGCGCCCTGAGATCATCACGATCGATCTGGCCATGCCGGATCTGGACGGCGTGGAGATCATGCGGCTGCTTGCCGAGCGCAAGTGCGCGGCGCGGATTGTGATCTCCAGCGGAGTAGGGACCAGGGTGCTGGACGCGGCGCAGCGCTCCGCGACCGAGCACGGGTTGAGTATAGCGGGCGCGATCTCAAAGCCGATTTCTAGGGATGCCTTGCGTGCGCTCGTAGGCGAAGGAAGCGAACAGGACCGCAAGGCGCTGGCGCAGGGGCCCGGCGCGCACCCTTATGCATTTGAAATTACGAAGGCTGATCTGCAAGGAGCACTCAACCGGCATGAGTTTATGCTGGCCTACCAGCCAAAGATCGAATGCAAGGGCGGCGCGCTGGCCGGGTTTGAGGCGCTGGCTCGGTGGAAGCATCCGGATCGAGGCATTTTGATGCCCGATTCTTTCATTCCGGTAATCGAAACGGTGGGGCTGATCGATGCCCTGACATTCGAGGTTTCAGTACAGAGCCTGGATTGGTTCTCTCAGTCGTTTCCGCAGTCGGAATTGAAATTGTCGTTGAATATCTCGGCAAAGAGCCTGGTGGATATTCACATGGCCGACAATCTTTTGGATCTTTGCTGCCAGTATCGTGTTGCGCCAGAACGCGTGGTGCTGGAACTGACCGAGACCAGCGCGATGGTGGACCCGACGCTGTCACTGGACCTGATGACCCGCTTCCGCGTGAAGGGGTTTCAACTGTCAATCGACGACTTTGGGACAGGGTATTCGTCGATGGTTCAACTGGTGCGGCTGCCGTTCTCAGAGATCAAAGTGGACAAGTCGTTTGTGATGCATGCGCAGCAATCGCGCGAGGCGCGGACGGTCATCAGGTCGATCGTCGATCTCGGGCACAGCCTGGGTTTGCAGGTGACTGCGGAAGGCGTGGAAGACAGCAAGACACTGGACTACCTGAACGGGTTGGGCTGCGATCTGGCGCAGGGGTATTTCATCTCCCGCCCGATGGCTGGCGACGCGGCGCGTAGCTGGGCCGAGCGGCGGAAGGCTCCAGAAGCAAACTAGCAGCGGCCCGGACGGTCAAGTCAGGCTCATCGCTGGATCGGACGCCCAGGGACTCTCAGTGCACGCCCGGAGGCGGCGTCACGTGCTTCGCCGGCTTTTTGAACAGCCACGCAGCGCAAGCGCAGATCACGGCCAGCACGGCGGTCCAACGGAAGACATCGACGTAAGCCAGCATGGCGGCTTGCTGCTCCATGAGGCGGTAGATGAGGCCGAAGGAACCCGGGCGCGCGCCCGGCGGGCCCATGCGATGGCCAAGATACTGAGCGATCATCGCGGATTTCTGTTGCAGCACGGCGCTCGAAGGCGGCAGGTTGGCGCTGAGATCGGTCTGGTGCAAATCGGCGCGCCGAATGATGGCGGTGGTGGCCATCGCAATTCCGATGGACCCGCCAATGTTGCGCAGCATGTTGAAGAGACCGGTGGCGTTGCCCATCTCCTGAGGGGGAATAGTGCGCGTGGACATGGTGGCCAGCGGAACGAAGACGAAGCTGAGAGCGAAGCCGGTGAGAGTAATGGGAATCAGCAGCGTGTAGGGGCCGATGGAAAGATTGACCGTGCCGAAGATGAACGAGCAGACGGCAAAGCCCAGAAAGCCGGCGCAGAGCAGCTTGCGGTTGTCGATGCGCGAACCGAGAAATCCCACCATGGGCGAACCGATGAACGAACCGATGCCGCGCGGTCCCACCACCAGGCCGGCGGTGAATGCCGTGTAACCGAGAATCTCCTGGTAGTAGAGCGGCAGAATGGCGATAGTGATGTAAATGCACATGCCCAGCAGCGCGATCATGAAGCAGCCCGTGCGGAAGTTGCGATCTTTCAGGATATGCAGATCCACCAGGCCCTTGGGATGGGCCCAGGAGTGCCATATCCACAAAATGAGCGCAACCACCAGCGCGGTTACGGCCCAGCGCACCCAGATGGCGCTGAACCAGTCGTCCTCCTGGCCCTTGTCGAGAACGATCTGCAGGCAGCCGGTCCACACCACCAGCAGGCCGAAGCCGATGTTGTCGAAGGCGCCCACCTTGGCGTTCTTGATGTAGGGCGGATCATGAACGAAGCGGCTGATCATGATCACGGCTAGGATGCCTACGGGAATGTTGATGTAAAAAGCGTAGCGCCAGCTCCATGTATCGGTGAGCCAGCCGCCCAGCGTGGGGCCGAGAACCGGCGCCACCACAATGCCGAGGCCATAAGCGGCCATGGACATGGAACGCTTTTCGATGGGAAAGCTCTCCAGCAGGATGGATTGTGACAGCGGCTGCAATGCGCCGCCGCCCGCACCCTGCAAAACGCGCGCCACAAGAATGACGGCCAGCGACGGCGCCGCTCCGCAGAAGAACGACGCGATGGTGAAGAGAATGACGCATGTCAGCAGGAAGCGCTTGCGGCCAAAACGTCGCGCAAACCAATTCGACGCGGGCAGGATGACGGCGTTTGCGACCAGGTAACTGGTGAGCACCCAGGTGGCCTCGGAGTTGGAGGCCGAGAGCGAGCCGGCGATGTAGGGCAGCGCCACCGAAGCGATGGCGGTGTCCAGCACCTCCATAAAGGTGGGCAGCATAACCGAGAGCGTGACCAGCCATGGGTTGACACCCTGGGTGAGCGGGTAGCGGGCTTGCGCGGCGGCCGTAGTCATGCGAAAAGGTCCATTTGAGGGTAACCGATAGGCCACAGCACACTGTGTGACTTGCACCACCGCAAGAGCAGGGACCCGCCTTACTTGACACAACGGGCCTGTCCCTTGATTCTTAACAGTTCCGCTTTTTTTCTCAGCTTCCCGCCCAGGAGGGCCTCAGGCTTTGCAAGTTCGCGTCTTCTACCACGACAAATGTTTTGACGGAGCTTGTTCAGCCTCGTTGTTCACGCGCTTTCATCGCGAGTGCGTCACACACGATGCCGGCTACGAGTACCACGGGCTGGTGCACCGCTCCGGGGCCCTGTTCGATGAAAGCGAATTCACGGGCGACGAAAATGCCATCGTCGACTTCAAATACTCCCCCTCGCCGCGCATCACCTGGTGGTTCGATCATCACCAGTCGGCATTCCTGACGCCGCAGGATCACGAGCATTTCCTGGCCTGCAAGCGCGACCCGGTTTGCGCGGCGCACAAGTTTTTCGATCCCACCTACGTTTCCTGCACGAGTTTCATTGCGCATATTGCCTCCACGCGCTTCGGCTTCAATACCGCGCCCGTCGCTGACCTCATCCACTGGGCCGACATCGTGGACGGCGCAAAATACGAAAGCCCCGAATCAGCGGTGGAGATGGCGGCGCCGGCCATGAAGCTGACCCTTATCATCGAATCCGCGCCGGACCCCGCCTTCATCCCCCGGCTCATTCCGTTGCTCACCGAATTGCCGCTCGCGAAAATTCTTGAACAGCCCTTCGTCGCGCCGCTGCTGCCGCCGCTGCTCGAGCGGCACCAGCAGGCCCTGGAACTGATTCGCAGCCGCGCCGAAGAACGCGACGGGACGATCTTCTTCGACATCACCGATCATCCGCTGGAGGGTTTCAACAAGTTCATCCCCTACTACCTCCATCCCAACGCCACCTACTCGATCGGCCTGTCGAAATCGAGTTTTCGCACCAAGGTAGCCGTGGGATCGAACCCGTGGACCAAGGCCGACCCGGCGAAGATGGTGAACCTGGCGCAAGTGTGCGAGCGCTATGGCGGAGGCGGGCATGCGCGCGTAGGCGCCATCAGCTTCCCGCCCGACCAGGAGGCCAAGGCGCGCGTGGCGGCCGCGGAAATTGTTGCCGAACTGCGTAAGACAGCAAGGGAATAGTGTGAGTGTGAAGTGCGAGTGTGCCGAGTTTTCACACTCACACTCGTATCACACTCACACTCGCTATGCCCGAATATCTCTTTGCCTACGGATCGTTGCAGCCCGGCTTTGCGCCTGAGGAAGTCGCACAGGCGGCGGCAAAGCTGCGGCCTGTGGGCCAGGGTTTCGTCTATGGCGAGATCTATGAGTTGCACGGCTACCCCGGCGTCGTTCCCGATCCCCGATCGAAGAACAGGATCAGGGGTACGGTTTTGGAGTTGCCGGAGGATCCCGGCATCTTGCACCAGCTCGACGAGTACGAGGGCTACGATCCTGAAGATCCGGAGACCAGCGAATTCGTCCGCGTGCAGCAGGCCGTGGAGCTGAGCGGGGGCGGCACTCTGGAGTGCTGGATCTATCGCTACAACCGGGAGCCGCGCAGATAGCGGCGCGGCGCAAGCGCCTGGAATCTGCGCAGGACTCCGGCGGGAATGGAAGTTGGATCAGTTCATTAGGAACTGACTGAGCGACCCCGAGGCCAGCAGCAGATAAAGCACGGCGAAAGCGTGCAGGAAGGCAACCCGCCCGAAGACCTTGAACAGGCCCACGCGGTGCTTGAGGACGACGCGGGCTATCAGGCCTTCCAGAGGAAACTGCGCGTAGAGCAGGAACTGCGCAAGCGCATGCGCGGCGCCCCAACTGAAATGCAGCCCGCGCTCGCCCACCAGAGCAGAAAACGGAAACAGGAGGCTCACGGCCCAGGGCGCGGAGTTGGCGGCAAGATCCCGCAGCGCAGGCGCGTAAGCGCCCAACACCACGCCCAGAAAAACCGGCCACAGGCTGATCAAACTCCGCAGGCTCCGCATCTGCCGTTCGAACCGCAGGCGCCGGTAGAAGGCCGCAAGGAGCTGGGCCAATTGCTGCCGCTCGACTTCGGTGGCGACAAAGCAAGGCACCACCGGCATCAGCGAATATCCCGAGTATTCCGCCGCGTATTGTGGGTTCTCAAGCATGACCAAAGGCACCGATCTACAACTAAAGGGTGATTGATCTAGTGTCCATGCCAATCGGGCTCCGGGCAACAGAGATTGGGTTTTTAGGAAGGTTGAATGCATTACCGATTTGGGTTACTTTGGACGGCCTGGGTTACCTCGGAGGGTTTCGGCCTTTGTCCCGAAAGGGCAAGCGCGTTCCCAGCAGAAAACAATCACTATTTATTTTTTAGAGGGTGTTAGAGTCCGCGTTCGAGGGCCACGCCAACCCGCAAGATGTGGCATATTCTAGCCTCGTTGAATGACCAAAAGTCACTACAGTCCCAATTCCCCCGCGCGCGCTCTCATGGCCTCAATGCAGAATCCAATGTGAGCGTCGAGATCGACGCCCAGCTCCGTGGCTCCCTGCACAATGTCCTCGCGATGTACGCCGCGCGCAAAGGCCTTGTCTTTCATCTTCTTTTTCACGCTGGCGGTTTCCACGTCGGCGATGGCCTTGGTGGGCTTGACGAGGGCGCAGGCGGTGAGAAAGCCGGCCAGCTCGTCGCAGGCGAACAGCGCTTTGGCCAAGTGCGAGGTGCGGGGAACGCCGGAGTACTGGGCGTGGCCCAGAATCGCCGTGCGCATCTCCTCCGGCCAGCCCAGCCGCTCCAGTTCGCGCACGCCCACAAAGGGATGCTCCTCAGCCGTGGGATGGCGTTCATAGTCGAAGTCGTGAAGCAGGGCGGTGGTGGAGTATAGCTGGATGAGAGCGGCGCGATCGTCGCCCGTAAGTCCCAGCCGGCCGGCTTCCTGATCGCCGCAGGCCGCCACGCAGGCCTCTACGGCCAGCGCGTGCTTGCGCAGGCTCTCGCTCTGCGTCCACTCGGTCAGCAGGGCCCACGCCTGCTCACGTCCGTACGCCGGGTTCACCATCAAACTCTCCTGTTGATCATTATGGTTCGCCAATCGTCGGGATTTCTAGGGTCTGCCCCGGGTTTCTTCGGTTTGTCCCTAAGTTTCTACTTGACAATTATGGTTCACTTCGTTGAAAGTAGCACCAATCGCAGTGCAACAAGGCTGCCCGGGACGCTTGCTCTGGCGCTCCGTACAAGGCCAATGGCTACTTCTCTAATCTGCGTGGAAACACGCGAAGTGGTGCGGTGTGAGTACTGCAGGTTAATGCAGTATCGAACCAGCAACTCCCTTTGCAGACGGTGCCACAAACCTCTCGATTTTGAGGAACCCGCACCACTCGCCCCACAACTGGTGACAAGCCATCCTGCGCCCGACTGTACCGACGCCGGTTCGCAAGTGGCAGGACAGGTGCGGGAGTTGCGCCGGGCGCGCCACCTGAGCCAGCGCCAACTGGCGGGACGGATGCAGGTGCCACGCACCTACATTTCAAAAATCGAAAACGGCAAGGCGATTCCGACCCTGGGATCGTTGGAGCGGCTCGCCGTCGCCCTGGGCGTGGAAGTGCGTCAACTCGTGCGCGACGCCCGCAGCCGCCGCGACGAGGAGGTAGAGGCGATCCTGAGCGATCCTTTCCTGGCCGAGATTGCTCCGCTGCTGCCGCATCTGGACTCGCTGCATCGGACGCTCTTTTTCAGCGCGGTTCGGGACACGGCGTCAGGACGCCGGCGCACCGCGTAGAGGCAGGGAACAGGCAAGTGTGAGTGGTCAGCGACCGGTGCACATGGTCCACTCGCACTCACACTTACACTCGCACTGCTCCTTTGCCCCTCGCTCCCTTGCTCCCTTCTTTGCAGCACGTCGGCGCTTGTGCTACGGTCAAGATTGTGACTCCCCGGACCCGGCCGAATGTGTAGTGGTCCCGGCCGGAAGCTCGTTCATGCGATAGCCGGCCTCACCTCCACATCCCGCGTGAACTCCGTCGGCGCCACTTCGGGACGTACTTCGGCGCCCGCGTTACATAGGTTCCAGAATTGCTCTACGCCGGAACCGCTGCAGCTCAGTGGCGTTTTCCTAAGGAAAATGCCACCTTGCATGCCCTCGACAAGGCATGTGAATTCTGGAACCGGTCTAGAACCCAGAGGCGAGTCCTTGCATTCATCTCCCGTGACACGCACCCCCATGACACGACCTCCGACCCGTATCGACGAGCTGACCCCTGAAGAACGCGCCATCTATGCGACGCTCAAACCGGAGCGCCTCCCTCAACATGTCGCCATCATCATGGACGGCAACGGCCGCTGGGCCGGCCGCCGGTCGCTGAAGCGCTTTGTGGGCCACACGCAGGGTGCCAAGACCGTGCAGTTCGTCATGGAAACCGCCGCCCGCATCGGCTTGCCCTGGCTCACGCTCTACGCCTTCTCTCTTGAGAACAGCCTGCGCCGGCCGCGCGCCGAGATCAGCTTCCTCATGCGCCTGCTCAAAACTTACCTCGACGACAATGTCGAGCGCATGGTGAAGAACAACATCCGCCTGCGCTACATCGGGCGCACGCGCGACCTGCCCGACGACGTGCAGGAACGCATGCGCGCCGCGGAAGAGGCCACCGCGCGCAACACCGGCACCTCGCTCACCCTGGCCCTGAACTATGGGGCGCGCTCGGAACTGGTAGACGCCTTCCGCCAGCTTGCGGCGGAAGTGAAACACAAGCACCTCAACCCCGAGCACATCACCGAAGAGGACATTCACCGCCATCTCTACACTGCGCACATGCCCGATCCGGATTTGCTCATCCGCACTTCCGGCGAGCTGCGCGTCTCCAACTTCCTTCTGTGGCAGATTGCCTACACCGAAATCTTCGTCACCGAGCGCTACTGGCCCGACTTCCGCGGCATTCACCTGCTGGAAGCCATCGCCGATTTCCAGCGTCGCGAGCGCCGCTACGGCGGCATCGGCGAATCTTGCGGCGAGGTGGAAGAAGATCCCGAGCAGATGAAAATTGCGGTGAGCTGAGGGGCATCTCTAAAGTTCGCGGCATAAACCAGCTGTCATCCTGAGCGTAGTTTGCCGCGCTTTTGTGGCAAACGGAGTCGAAGGACCTGCGGTTGTTCTTCCTCTTTTGTGCAAAGAACTTCAGGGAAATCACACGAGAGCCTCTTCGGCCGTCCGTGTTCGCTTTTACCCCTTCCAGATTTCACAAAATCCCCATCCGGCAGATTCTCCTCTCCGCTATGGAGCATTTGCCTTTTCCTCTCCGCAAGGCTATTGTGATCGGCAGAAAAATCACGCAATGCAGCATGGAAGCGTGCGCCGGACCGTAGTGCGCCTGCGCATCAATCTCTTCTCCGGGAGAACGCGATGAAGAAGGTCCTGCTCGGCATCCTGTTTCCCTTGATTCTGTTTTCGCTCGTTTCTCGAGCCGCGGGCCAGACCGCCGCTCAGGGCAGCCTCGACGATCAGTTGGTGACAGCTGCCAAAAACGGCGACACGGCTGCAGTGCAGCAACTGCTCGCCCAGGGCGCGAACATTGATGCCATGGGCTTTTATGGCTCGACCGCCCTCACAGAGGCGGCCAATGCCGGCAACCTCGACTTGGTGAAGCTGTTGCTGGCCAAAGGCGCCGACATCGATGGTGAGGATCTGGCCGGCAGGACGGCGCTGATCAACGCCGCCAACCTGGGCCAGCTTGACGTGGTGACACTGCTGCTTGCCGGGGGCGCCGACTTCAAAGCCACAGACTCGGGCGGTGACACCGCGCTGAGCACGGCTGCCGACCGGGGTTATGCCGGCATTGTGGCACTGCTGCTGGCCAAGGGCGCCAACATCGAAGCCAAAAACGTTACCGGCGCCACGGCGCTGTTCGAGGCTGCCGAAGCAGACCGCATCGACGTTGTGAAGCTGCTGCTCGAGAAGGACGCCAACATCGACGCGGCGGACCGCGACGGAGAGACGCCGCTGATCATAGCTGCCGCCAACGGCCTTACCGACCTTGTGAGTCTGCTTCTGGATAAGGGCGCCAACGTCAACGCCCAAATGGACGACGGTTACACGGCGCTGATGGCTGCGGCAACCCACAGCACGACCGACGGCTTAAGCCTGCTGCTGGCGCACGGCGCGGAGATTGGGGCCAGGGACAATACCGGGGACACGGCGCTGATGCACGCAGCCACCGAAGGCGCGGTTCCGCCTGCGGCACTGCTGATCGAGAAAGGCGCCAACGTCAATGATGTCGACGACCGCGGCATGACGCCGCTGATGAACGCGGCCTATGACGACTCCATGGACGTTGCCGCCCTGCTGCTGGCGCATGGCGCAAACATCGATGCCAAAGATGACGCTGGGGATACATCCTTGATGATCGCGACCTCCCGGCAGCATACCGACATGGTGCAACTGCTCCAGGCGAAAGGCGCTCACTGAGCCCTCGCGGTGCGGCGCGCCCCGCCCCGGCGGTGTATTCTCAACCCTGGATGAAAAGGGTCATTACAGCACTCATTCTGATTCCGCTCGTTCTGGTTCTGATATTCCTCGGGCCGCAGTGGCAATGGCTGTTTTCGCTCTTCGTGGCCGGAGTGGCCGCGCTGGCCGGCTGGGAATATCTGGGCCTCACTAAGCGCTGCGGAGCCAATCCGCCGCGGATTGCCACGCTGGTTGCGCTGCTGGCGCTGTTTGCCTCCAACTTCCAGTGGCCCGACTCCGATCACCTATTGGCCATCTTCGGCATTCTGGGCCTCGGCCTGCTGGTCTATTGCACCTTCTTCAAGCCGGTGGATGAAGTGATTGCCGACGCTTCCGCATCCATCTTCTGCCTGCTCTATACCGGCCTCACGTTGATTGCCCTGCCTGCCCTGCGCGAGCCGCCCTACGGCTCCTCCTCGGTGTTGCTGTTTCTGCTTTTCGTGGTGTGGGCCGGCGACACTTCGGCCTACTATGTGGGCCGCGCCTGGGGCCGCCACAAGCTGGCGCCCAAGCTGAGTCCCGGCAAAAGCTGGGAGGGCGCCATCGCTTCCGTGGCCGGAAGCATGCTGATCGCCGCGGCGCTGGTGGGCTTGGCGACCCTGCAACAAAAGCCGCCGGACAGCGTCGTCTTCAGTTGGTTGGAGCGGGTTTGCCCGTCGGCCATTCTTACCTATCCCGAAGAGATGTGGTACTGGCTGGTGCTGGCCGCAGTGGTCAATCTGGCCGGGCAGGTGGGCGATCTGGCCGAGTCGGCGCTCAAGCGTTCGGCGGGAGTCAAGGACTCTGGCGATCTGCTGCCGGGTCATGGCGGTGTATTGGACAGAATCGACGCTCTGCTGCTCGCTGCCCCGGTGCTGTGGTACGCCCAGGTGCTGCACCAGAGGTTCTGAAAAGCAGCTCCTAGCTTCTAGCTTGGTCTTCGAAACTGCCGCTGCATGGCGGTACCGCAGTGACGCGGCCGATGAATAATAGAGGAAGATGCCTTTGGAATCCACAAACGCTCGCCCCTTTGTGGGGAGAGCTAGAGGCTAGAGGCTAGAAGCTAGAGGCTAGGAGCTGTTTTTTGAAACGACTTGCCATTCTCGGTTCCACGGGTTCCATCGGACAGAGCACCCTCTCCATTGTCGAGCAGTTTCCTGAGCGCTATTCCGTCGCTGCGCTGGCGGCAGGCCGCAACGTCGACGAGGCCTTTCGCCAGGCCATGCGCTGGCGGCCGCGCCTGATTTCGCTGGCCACCGAAGAACTCGCCGGGCAACTGGCCGCGCGATTGCGCCAGGCCGGCATCACCGGCATCGAGATTGCCCACGGCACTGAGGGCACCATTGCCTGCTCCACTCTGCCCGAAGCCGACTTTGTCGTCTCCGCGATTGTGGGCGTGGCGGGCCTCGAGGCCACGCATGCGGCCATCCTCGCCGCCAAGCCCATAGGCCTGGCCAACAAAGAGTGCATGGTGGCCGCGGGCGAAATCCTCACCGCCGCGGCGCGCCAGCGCAAGGTGCCCATCCTGCCCATCGACAGCGAGCACAACGCGGTACACCAGTGCCTGCGCGTGGGCGCGCATAACGAAGTCAAGACCATCTGGCTCACGGCCTCAGGCGGGCCTTTCCGCCAGCTTCCGCTCGAGCAATTTGCGGGCATCACGCCCGAGCAGGCGCTCAAACATCCCACATGGGTCATGGGCCGCCGCATCACCGTCGATTCGGCCACCATGCTCAATAAGGGGCTGGAAGTGATCGAAGCTTGCCGGCTCTTTGACGTCGCGCCCAGACAGGTGCGAGTCACCATTCATCCGCAATCGACCGTGCACTCCCTGGTGGAGTTTGTCGACGGTTCGATTCTGGCCCAGATCTCGGTCACCGACATGCGGCTGCCCATCCTGTACGCGCTGGCGTGGCCGGAGCGGCCCCCTTCGACGCTCACCTTCGACCTGGCCACCCTCAAGCATCTTGACTTCGAGCAGCCCGACTTTGACCGCTTCCCTTGCCTGCGCCTGGCCTTTGAGGCCGCGGAAATGGGGGGAACGCACTGCATTGCCCTGAATGCGGCTGACGAAATAGCGGTTGCCGCGTTCCTCGAACGTCGTATTCCCTTTACCGGCATCCCGCGTACAATTGAAAAAGTCCTCGCCGCCACCCCGGAGGCGCACCCCTCGACCATTGCCGAGGTGCTTGCCGCAGACCGGGAAGCGCGGGAACGGGCCCGAGCGAACCTGACGTAACCCGATTGAACGCAGGCCGGTAGGCCTCTGACTGTCGGACTTTGCACCATGTTCCGTGCCCCATCCTTTCCGCGTTCTTTGCGGAAAGGGTGGGATAGCAGGAACCTCAAAGTACGAATTCGCACGGTCAGAGACTTAGGCCGCGCTTTGCCGAAGGAATTCCTCCACCTATGCATCAGTTTCTGATTTCTGCCGCTGCATTCATCGTCCTCGTGGGCGTGATCGTGGTTCTGCACGAACTGGGCCATTTCATTGTGGCCAAGCTATTCGGAGTACGCGTCGAAGCCTTCTCCTTCGGATTCGGACCGCGGCTCTTCGGCTTCAAGTACGGTGATACCGACTATAAGGTTTGCCTGCTCCCGCTGGGCGGCTTTGTCAAAATGACAGGCGAGAACGCGACCGAAGAGTCGGCCGACGAAATTGCCACCGATCCCGCGGCCCTCACTTCGAAACCTCGCTGGCAGCGTATGCTCATCGGCCTCGCCGGCCCCACCGTCAATCTTCTGCTCACCCTGTTTCTCATGTTCGTCTATTACGCCTTCATCAACGAGGTGCCATCGGTTACCGTGAAGAACACCGTCGTCGAGTGGGTGACTCCCGGCTCGGCCGCGGCCGAGGCAGGCATCCAGACCGGCGATCTCATTCGCAGCTTCGGCGGCATCAACAACCCGACCTGGGAACCGCAGGTCTACGAGCAGATTAAGCTGAGCCCCGGCCAGTATGTTCCCGTGGTCGTGGACCGCGGCGGCCAATCCCTCAATCTGTCGCTCCATGTGCCCCTGGCGGCCAAGGCTGAAGACTTTGACATCGGCGACACCGGCATGCAGCCGCAGTACCTGCCGGGCCCCATCCAGGTGGCTCAGGTGCAGCCGGGCCAGCCGGCCGCGCTGGCGGGTCTGCGAGACGGCGACCAGATTGTAGCCGTCGACGGACACGCCTTCCATTCCGTCAATACCTTGCTTGCCTATATGCAATGGGAACAGGGCAAGCCCCTGCTGATGGAAGTCGAACGCAACGGCGCCGCGTTGCAATTGACGGCGACGCCCGGGGACACGGATGGCTCATGGAAGCTGGGCTTTACCTATGTGCCACCTCCCATTCGTGACGACCCTCTGCCGTTCCTGGCGGCATCGAAAAAGTCCTTCGTCTTCTTCAAGAACAACTCCATCGTTGTGGCCGAAGTGCTGGACCGGCTGTTTACGCACCGGCTTTCTGTCTCGCAGCTTATGGGCCCGGTTGGCATCGCGAAGGTCGCAGGCCAGGCCGCGCAGATGGACGGCTGGCAGCCGAAATTCTATCTGGCCAGCGAGATCAGCTTGCAGTTGGGCATTCTCAATCTCATGCCCTTCCCCATTCTCGACGGCGGCATGATTCTGCTGCTGCTGATTGAGAGCATGTTGCGCCACGACATCAGCATCGTCATCAAGGAGCGCATCTACACCGCGGCCTTCGTGGTGCTGATGGCCTTTTTTGCCTTCGTCCTCTTTAACGACGTCAGCCGGCTGGGACTGTTCGCGCACATCAAGCCGTAACGATAGTTGTCAGTGGTCAGTTGTCAGTGATCAGCGGCGACTCATTCACTGCTTCACTTTTTTCACTGTCTTCACTCGTTCACTTCTTTCACTTTCTTCACTCGTTCACTGACAACTGACAACTGATCACTGACCACTGGAACCCATGCCCGTAACCACCCAAGCCCGCGTCCGCTACGCCGAAACCGACCAGATGGGCATCGTCTACTATGCCAACTACCTGGTCTGGTTTGAGTTGGGCCGCGTGGAGCTGCTGCGCTCGCTGGGCCTCGCCTACAGCCGCCTCGAAACCGATCACGGCTGCATTCTGCCGGTGATCGAAGCGCGTTGCCGCTATCGCTCCCCGGCGCGCTACGACGATGAAATCCTCATCGAGACCCGGCCCGCAATGCTGCGCGGCACGGTGATCAAATTTTCCTACCGCATTCTCCGCAAGGCGCACGAGGGCGGCGAGAACATGCTTCTTGCGGAAGGTGAGACAGTGCACGTGGTCTGCGACGACCAGCTCAAGCGCAAACCGCTGCCCGCGCGCTACGCCGAGGCCCTGCGCCAGTTGATGACAGAGAGCTAACGCTAATTGACCCTGGGATGGTATGCCGCGAGCATCCCGCCCGTTGCTATCCGATCTCAATTCCAGAAGACGGAAATTTGAGCTGCTGCTCGCTGGCCATTCGCTCCGCGCGGTATTTCCGGCAGGCTTCAATCTCTTCAGGAATAAGAACCCGGTAGAGCGTGCCATCGCGGTTGGGCTCATCCTCTTTGCCAATAGCGCCGATCGCCTCAAGGGCGCGCAGCGTGTCCTGCACCTTGCCCAGCGAAACCGGATTCTCTTCGGCCTGAGAGTAAGAAGACTTCACAACAGCCGTGCGCAAGTGGCGCGTGCTCACGCGCAAATGCGGATCCCCGTCCTTGGCGATGGAGTGGCGGAAGAGGAACCAGTAGAACGCCGCATCGTAGGGCGTAAGCAGCGGCTGCAGATCGTCCACAATCTGCTGGATGATGGCGCAGAGTTCCAGCGCGGAGAAGTCGCGCTCGCCGGACGCAAGCGCGTTGGGTTCCGCTTCAAGCTCGTTCAGGAGCTGGCGTATCTTCTTAATCCGCTGATTCATGTTGCACAGAATTCTACGCCGAAATTGCCGGCGTGGACGCGAATTTGCGCCGTTCAGCGCAGGACAACGGCCATGGCGAAGCCGTCGAGCCCTTTGACGCCGACGGTTTGCAGGGCGACGGCGCTCAGGCGCGGATGCGCGGCCATCCTCTCGAGACACCGTCGCGTGCCGCGGATATCGGGCGCGGCGCTCTTGGCTTCAATCACCGTGCCGTGGCGCGCCACGTTATCCACCACAATTACTGTGCCGGGCCGCGAGAGCTTGACCGCCCATTCGAGATAGTGCGGATTGTTTCCTTTGTCGGCGTCGATAAAAATCAGGTCGAACGGACCCGCGCCTTCGGCCTTTAGTTGAGGCAGGCTTTCAAGCGCCGGCCCAACGCGGATTTCGACGCGGCGCAGCAGGCCGGCGCAGCGCAGATTGGCGCGCGCGACGTCAGCATGTTTTGGACTGAATTCCAGCGAGACGATGCGGCCGCCTTTGGGCAATGCGCGCGCCATCCAGATCGTGGAGTAGCCGCCGAGCAAACCGATCTCAAGCACGCGCTTTGCCTGAGTCATCTTCACCAGCACGTGCAGAAACTTGCCCTGCAGCGGGGAGACGTCGATGGCGGGAAGCCGGGCCGCGCGATTTCGCTTGAGCGCGGCGTCCAGATGCTCGTCGTGCGCAGCGAAGAGATCGCCGAAGTAGCGATCGACCGCTTTCCAGTGCGATGGGGAGTTTTTTCTCATGGGATGAATTAGCTAGTAGCTGTTCCCTGCTCTCTGTTCTCTGTTCTCTGTTCTCTGTTCTTTCACTTCTCCCGCGCCACCACGAAATCCGGAACCCACAGCAGAGCGCGCTTGTATTCGGACTCGGCGAGCGGCGCCAGCGCCTGGCGCGACTGCTCGGCGTAGCGATCGGCGGCAGCCATGGCATATTCGACAGACCCGTTGCGCACCAGGATCTCCTTGATCTGCTGGCGGCTGACGTTTTCAAAGCTGCGGTCGTCCAGAACGCGACGGATGGCCTTGCGATCGGCTGCGGTGCCGTGGTCGGCGGAGTGAATCACGGCCAGCGTGGCCTTGCCTTCGCGCAAATCGCTGGCCACGGGCTTACCCAGCACTTCTTCCGTGGCCGTCAGGTCGAGAACGTCGTCGACGATCTGGAAGGCGAGTCCCACGGCGCGACCGAATGTGGCCAGGCGCGTCTCCTCCGCCTCAGGAGCGCCGGCCAGCACCGCGCCCAGGCGCATGGAAACGGAGAAAAGGCACGCCGTCTTGCGGAAAATGAGGTCGTAGTACTCGGCCTCAGAAACGGATTTGCCGAGTTTTTGAATCTGTAGCAGTTCGCCCTCGACCATCTGCTGTGTCAGGCCGATGAGCAGGTCGAGAACGCGCAGGTTGCGCTCTTCCAGCGCCACCTTGAAGGCCTGCATGTAGAGCCAGTCGCCGGCCAGCACGCATTTTTCGTTGCCCCAGGTGGTGTTGGCAGAGGGCCGCCCGCGCCGTGTGTCGGCGCCGTCGATAATGTCGTCGTGGACCAGAGTGGCCGTGTGCAGCATCTCCACCACCGCACCCAGCCGGATGGCGCCGTGGCCCGAGTAGCCGAGCAGGTGCGCCGCCAGCAGAAGCAGCGAAGGCCGGATGCGCTTGCCGCCGCCCTCGCGCAGATACTCCGCAATCTCCGTGATGGTGCTGACGCTGGACGCCGCGTCGCGGCCCAGCTCCTGCTCTACCGCAACCAGGTCTTCGCGCAGAAGCTCAAAGACTTCTCTCGCCGCGGCTATGGTCAGTGTGCTCAAAGCTCTCCGATTCTAGAACATTTCGAGAAGAAAGCGCGACTCGTAGCTCGCCCGGCAATCCGTGCCCCATGCTTTCGCGCCGTTTGCAAAAGCGCAGAAAGCCGAACTCATCAATTCGTCCGGTAGTTGGTGAACTGCAGCTCCAGGCCCATATCTCTGCCGCGCAGCAGGGCGATAATGGCCTGCAGCTCATCGCGGTCCTTACTTGAGATTCGCACCGAGTCGCCCTGGATGCTGACTTGCGCCTTCTTTTTCGAATCTTTCACAAGGCGCACGATCTCTTTGGCCTTTTCCACGGGAATGCCCTGCTGCAGGCTGATCTTCTGGCGCACGCTCTGACCGGCGGCCGGCTCAACTTTGCCGTAGCTGAGGTTCTTGAGCGAGACGCCGCGTTTCACCAGCTTCTGGCAAAGGATGTCCTTCACCGCTTCCAGCTTGTATTCGTTGACCGAGGCCAGCTGGATGCTGTCGTTGCCCTCGAGGGTCACCTCGGAGTGGCTGTCCTTGAGGTCGAAGCGCTGCCGAATCTCCTTGATGGCCTGGTCGATGGCGTTG
>CAZMWL010000013.1:0-110643 GCA_964569985.1 uncultured Occallatibacter sp. | reverse complement strand
CTCGCTTGGGGTGCGAGGGGTCGGCAGTTCAAATCTGCCCGTCCCGACCATTCATCTCCACTTTGCATATATTGCGCCGCTGTCAGGCTCGCGCCGGCGCTGTCCTCACACCAAAGCCTTCCAGTTCCGACCCGTCTGTGCCGCCATGGACTCGCAGAGCGCCGCCACGGACATCGACTTCGCGAAGTGCCAGCCCTGAGCGTAAGGTACGCCGCGCGCTTCCAGGAACTCCGCCTGCGCTGCGGATTCCACGCCCTCCGCCACTAGGTCGAGTTGGAGCGAGTGAGCCATGTCGATTATATGCAGAACCACCTGGCTGGTCGGTCCACCCGTGCCGATGGTCTCCACGAATGCCTTGTCGATCTTCAGCGTGTCGATACCGAGGGTTTCCAGGTAGGCGAGACTGGAATAGCCTGTTCCAAAGTCGTCGATCGCCACGCTGATCCCCATGGCGCGAATCTTCGCCAGAATTTCATTGGCTTCGGCGCCCTGCAGCAAGTTGCGCTCCGTGGCTTCGATCTCAAAATTCGAGGGCCGGGCACTGCTCGTGCGCAGCAGCTTCTCCAGAACCTCGATCGTCCGTTCTGACCGCAGATCCACAGCCGACAGATTCAGCGCAATCTGAAAATTTGGGTCCAGCTTCAGCATCCGAGGCAGGTCCGCCGCCACGATTTCTGCCACCTGTTCGGTAATCAGCGTAATCACGCCGCTCGCTTCGGCCGTGGGGATGAACTCATTCGGTTGGATCACCACGCCGCTGCGGCGCCAGCGCACCAGGGCTTCGGCGCCCACCCATCGCTGCGAATTCAGGTCCACGATCGGCTGATACTCCACAAAGAATTCCTTGCGTCGCGCGGCAGCGCGCAGCACCTTCGGCAGGGAAAGATAAATCCGCGAAATATAAGTGACAGCCCACACCAGCCCCACCCCGCAGATCAGCCCGATGGGCACAAAGAACAAGGCGAACCGCTTGACATGCCGGGCGATATATATCACTGGTGAAGCCGCCACTACCTGAACATCGGCGTGACTGGCTCGAATTACCGAGACCACATAGCCATGATCGATAAAGCTGTTCTCTGTTGCTTTGGGGATAGGCCTGAACCATTCGGGGCGAAGGTTTGCGCCGTGGACCACGATGCGGTTGTGGTCCGCAGCCGAGGGAATGAAGACCGCGATCGAAATGTCCGGTCCTTCCGTGGGAGTATCCACGAGCAGGGTGGGGTCGACGATATACGCAAACCCGCGCTTCGACACCACAATGAGCGGGTACGTTTGCCCAGGGAAGATCCACACATTGCCCCGTTGCTCCAAACCGTATTCCGAGATCACGCTAGGCGGCCCCACTGGAATGGGTTGCGTGGTTCCCAGCGATGTGCAGATCAGAGTATTGTTTGCGATGCGCGCCACGGCCTGCAGATAGCTCGACGTCACGTCGATCTCCCGCATCAAATCGATTTCTTTGGCAGAACACGGAGGCTGGTTGGCGGCGACCAGCCGATCCGTGGCGGTAGCGAATTGCATCCCTGCTTCATTGGTGCGCCGCAGCACGTCGCGGGCGTAACTTCCCACTAGGGCCTTTTCTGAGGCCAGGCTCTCATCCCATGCAAGCTTAACGGAAACCCATAGGGGCGCGGCGATGGCAATTACGCCGACGCCAAATGCAATCGCGACTCCAAGCGAGCGCCGCATGTGCAACCTCGACTCGAGCGAGTTCTTGCACCGAAACCAAGTCCCTTAAAACCCTAAGTCAGGAACCGATCATACCCCAGCAATGATGGATAGTCCATATACGCAGCGGCTGATTCGCTCGTTATTTTCTTGATCCCTTGCCGCTGAAATCAAGGGCTTTATGCCGTCCCGAGCGAGCCGCTTCCGATTTCGGAACGGCGCTCGTTTCATGGCGCATCCGCCTTTTCGGCCAAGGCTACGATTTCGTCGGCAATGCTTGCAGCCTTCATCGCCATGGTAGGCACCGCGCCTGGCCCCGTAGTCCCGCAATTTCGAAACACCCTACGGCTCAACCTCCCATCCGTGCACGCGCCCCTATCCCCGCCGCCTCGCTAAGTCGAGCATTTGCCTCCCTCCGTGGTCCCGCGCTCCTGAACCCGGCCTCTCGCCCGGTTGCATCGCGTCGAAGATCGATATATCGTGAATCATCAATCCGTTTTTTGGGAGATGGTCGCGATTGGCCTGCGCAAGCGGGCGCGAAGCCGCTTTCGAGCAAGCGCTTAGCCCTCGACCCGATAGTGCCTTCGCGGCATCCATCTTCCTGCACGATGCGCGAAGCAGAGAGGTGTTTCGATGGCGCTAAATCAGGAACTCTACGATGCAATCTTGAACGGCGACGCCAAAAAGGCCCGCGCCGCCACGGAAACGGCCCTTGCCGCGGGCGCTCAGCCCATGGTTCTCATTCAGGAATCCATGGTTCCGGCCATGGATGCGGTCGGCCGCCTCTTCGAATGCGAAGAGTACTTCGTTCCCGAGCTCTTGCTCGCCGGTCGCGCCATGAAGGGCGCCATGGAACTGCTTAAGCCGCTGCTCGCTGCTGCCGGCCAGAAGATGGCGATCCGCGTCGTCATCGGCACCGTCAAAGGCGACCTGCACGACATCGGCAAGAACATCGTCGCCTCCATGCTCGAGGGCGGCGGATTCGAAGTGATCGATCTCGGCACGGACGTCTCGCCGGAAAACTTCGTCGCTGCCGTCGAAGAGCGCAAGCCGCATGTGGTTTGCATGTCGGCGCTGCTCACAGTCACCATGCCGGCCATGAAGCTCACTATCGACGCGCTTCAGACCGCGGGCCTTCGCACCCGAGTCAAGGTGCTCATCGGCGGCGCGCCCGTCTCCTCGCAATACGCCAAAGAAATCGGTGCCGACGGCTACAGCGAGAACGCCGGCAGTGCCGTCACCCTCGTAAAGTCCCTGATGGGGGCATAACCAGAGTTGGCGTATCCCTACAGCGGTTCTCCGGTTGCTGTAGGACGAATCCGCAACCGCCGCTGTGTCGAGCTGCGGTGCTTATCGCGGCGGCGCTGTCAACGGCCGCTCCATCGAACTGCGAATGCCGCGCTTTTCTATTGGTTAATTTGCGGAGGGCGCGGCAGCCTCAGCGCTCAGCTTCTTTTTTTCGGCTCTTTCTTCCAGCCTGGGCCCGATCTTGCCTGCGCGAAACGCACGGTTGTATTGCCTGCAATTGGGATCGAGTCCAAGAACCGCATGGGTTGCATACAGGGTCTCCATGAGTCCGCGATCGGTCGGGTCCGCGATCGCGGAGTCTAGACCGGCTGCCACTGCCAATGTGAGGAACGCGCGGTTGAGAAGCGTGCGCGCAGGCAAGCCGAAGGAGATGTTGCTCAGCCCGCCGGTAAGGTGGGCCGTGGGATACTCGGCCAAAATCGCGCGCATGGTCGCCAGAGCAATCAGGCAAGCTTCACCCTCTGTCCCCACCGACATGAAAAGTGGGTCCACGTATACGTCCTCGTCCTTCACGCCCGCTTTTCTTGTCTCTTCGAAAAGACGCCGAACCACTGCCATGCGGCCCTCGCAGCTCATCGGAATAGTGCTTCCATCCAGCGCTAGAGCCAGCACACGGCATCCGTGCTGCGCGACGATCGGCAGAACTCCGCGGATGCGTTGCTCTTCCATACTGATGGAATTGACGATCGGCACTTGCCTGGTGGCAGAGATGCCCGCCAGCAGAGCCGCAGGGTTGGCACTGTCAAGGCAAAGCGCCGTGTCAACCGTCTCCTGGACCGTACGGATTAGCCAAACCATGTCATCTGGCTCGCGGTCGGGCATGGTGCCTGCGTTGATGTCCAATGCTCCGGCGCCTGCTTCAACCTGCGAAACCGCAAGATGGCGAATGTAAGCGGCGTCGCGCTCCAGCACAGCCTTGTTGACCAGCTTGCGAGTACCGTTAATTTTTTCCCCAATCAGCAACATCGATAAGCCCTTTCTTATTTCGCGCCACTATCTCAGAAGCCTTTTTCGGGCAACTGTTTCGATCTTAAGTTTCGGCGCTGAATGATCGCGTCCGAGGTAAAAATTGATCCAGGAGGAGGTCTCGTTCAGATCGTAGTTCACAGGCGGCACCAGGTCCACCCCTAACGATCGATCCGCGCCGTGCGCCTTGAGCCTCTCGTAGGCAAGCACGTAAATGCATTTGCGCTGCTTGGGATATGCCTCGCACCAGCCCTCGTGGCTTCCGCCGCACGGACCGTTGCGCTGATTCTTGGCGCACTGGCTCATGGGGCACAAATAGGCCAGATCCAGCATGCCGCAATCGCCGCAGTGCCGGCAGTCGTTCGTCAGGCCTTTGATGATCTGTTCGCATTTCGTGTAGGGGCCTTCGAGTGCGGTTCCGTCCACACTCTTGGCCAACGCGCGCATCGGCTTGAAGAGCGCGCCTTCCTTGGTGAATGCCAGGTGATGAAGCATTCGGAATGCGGAATAAACTATACCGGCGGTAGAACCCGCTTCGCGCGGGGCTGGCGTCGTCGTGTTCAATCCAGTCTTCTCGTCGCGCGCGAAGAAATACCAGCCATTCTCCTGGGGATAGTCGAATTCATGAACGAATTCCGGCCAGCGCTGCGCCAGCTCTTCGCCATGTTCGATCACTTCCAGAAGGTCAGGAAAAGTCATGCCATGGCCGCTGACATGCGCACCGGCATATCCCATTCCCTTGAGAAGGGCGTACATTTTTGCGGCGCGCTCCAGCCGTTTCCCTTTGCCTTTGTCCACGCCCTCGGCTTCCGTCTCGACATCCCTCAGCAGCTTGTCGGGAACCACACAGCCAGGCAGGCCGTTATGATTCATCAGCTTTGCCGCACCCCGAGGCAGCAGGTAGATATTGCCTACAACCGGTATATTCCCAAATCCCAGCAGCTTCACTACCTGCAGCAGCTCGTGAATCTTGCGCGCGTCGAAGCCCAACTGCGAAACAATGAACCTCGCCCCCGCCGCGAGCTTCTTCCGCAGTTTGTAGTATTGCCCCATCTGCTCTGCTTCCAGCGCTTTGAAGGGGCTTGCCGCCACTCCGGCAAAGAAATTGGTCGCCTTGAGCGTCGTCCTGCTCCCTCCAGGCTTCGGGATTTCTCTCCCCTGATTGAGTTCCCCGATCAGACAGAGCAGAGTGACCGGATCCAGGTCGAAGACCGGCTTGGGGCCGCCGCCGTATCCGGCCTTGGGATAATCGCCGGTCATGACGAGCAGGTTGCGCACGTCCGCCCGCGCCAATCCATAAAGCAGACTTTCCAACTGGTTGCGATTCTTGTCTTTGCAGGTCAGGTGAACCAGCGGCTCGATGCCAAGCCGGCGGATTTCGGCGCCCAACATCTCGGCAGAAATCGCGGGGTTGCCACCTGGATTGTCTGTAACGGTCAGCGCGTGAACCCGGCCGCTGGCGGCTGCTTTCGTCGCGACGTCAATCACGTCCTGCTGCGCCTTCTCGAAGGCTCCTCGCCCCGGAACCAGTTCCCAGGTGACGGTGAACGTCTTGGCGTCGTGAAGCGAGAATTCGTAGCTACCGGGCTGCTTGGCTTCCGCCGGTACGACTTTCGGCCCGTCCACCGTGGGACCGCCTTCAGGAAAGAGATCCATAGGTTGTGTGCTGTTTTCCTCTATACTATATCTACTAAATCCATTTATTGTCTGCTTTCAAGAACAAGAGAGTTTCTTAATCTCGCGATCCTGCATCAAAGCGAGCTTGAAGGCGCCGAAGAGTAGGTAAGCATGTCTACGGAACCATTGCCGTCTATCGGAACTGCTGAAGCACTGCAAGCGTTGGAGCAAGAAAAGTTGATTGTTCCCAGTGACATTGACATCGCGCAATCCGTGACTCCCATTCCCATTAGCTATGTCGCGCAGCGGGCTGGCATTCTTCCGCATGAATTGGAACTGCACGGAGAGGCCAAGGCCAAGGTGCGCCTCTCGATTCTGAATCGCCTGAAGAGCCTGCCGGGCGGCAAATACGTGGTGGTGACCGCCACCACAGCAACTCCATTAGGAGAAGGGAAGACCACCACCACCGTCGGCCTCACCCAGGCGCTTGGCGCGCATCTGGGCAAGAATGTATTCGCCTGCGTGCGCCAGCCGAGTATGGGTCCGACATTCGGAATCAAGGGCGGCGCGGCTGGCGGCGGATACAGCCAGATCATTCCCATGGAGGATTTCAACCTCCACTTGACCGGCGACATTCATGCCATCACAGCAGCCAATAACCTGTTGGCGGCCGCCATTGACGCCCGCATCTTGCACGAGAACGAAATCAAAGATGATCAGGTACTGTTTGACCGGCTCTGCCCGCCGTCAATGAGTGGTTCTCGCCGCTTCACTCCGGTCATGCGCCGCCGCTTGCGCAAGCTCGGCATCGAAAAAGACGACCCCAACGAACTCACCGCCGAGGAGCGCGCCCGTTTCGCTCGCCTCGACATCGATCCCGGCACCATTACCTGGCGCCGCGTAACCGACACCAACGACCGCATGCTTCGCGGCATTACCGTTGGCCAGGGCCCGCAAGAAAAAGGCATGACGCGCGCCACCGGGTTCGACATCGCCGTGGCCAGCGAAATCATGGCAATCCTTGCCCTCACAACGAGCCTCGCGGATATGCGTGAACGCTTGGGACGCATCGTCATCGGCAATGACCGCCGGCAACGCCCCGTAACCGCCGACGATCTTGGCGTGGGAGGCGCGCTGACGGTCCTGATGAAGGACGCCATCATGCCGACCCTCATGCAGACGCTGGAGGGCACGCCGGTATTTGTGCACGCAGGTCCGTTCGGCAACATCGCACATGGCAATTCCTCGATTCTCGCCGACATGATCGCCTTGAAGCTTGTCGGCAGGGAAGGCATTGTGGTCACAGAGGCCGGATTCGGTACCGAAATGGGTTTTGAGAAGTTCTGCAACATTAAGTGCCGCGTAAGCGAGCTAGTTCCGGACTGCGCCGTGCTGGTGGCCACCATTCGTGCCTTGAAGATGCATGGCGGCGGTCCCAAAATTGTCGCAGGCAAACCTATGGCCAGCGCCTATTCGGAGGAGAATCTCGAGTTGCTGGAAAAAGGATGCGGGAATCTTCGAAAGCATATCGAAAACGTGCGCAAGTTAGGCATTCCGGTCGTAGTGGCTGTGAACCGCTTCAATACCGACACGGAGGCCGAGCTTGCGTTGGTGCGTCGCATCGCGCGCGAAGCCGGCGCCGAGGACGCAGTCACGGCTGACCATTGGTCCGCGGGTGGGGCTGGCGCCGAGGCGCTCGCCGTGGCCGTGGTTCAGGCTTGCAATAAGCCGAACAACTTCCACTTCCTCTATCCGGCGGATGCTTCGATCAAAGAGAAAATCGAATGCATTGTGCGTGAACTCTACGGCGGCGCGGGCGTTGAGTACTCTCCCGAAGCAGAGAAGAAGATCGAAATCTATACCCGGCAAGGATTTGACAAACTCCCCGTTTGCATGGCCAAGACCCAATTCAGCCTCAGCCACGACCCTGAACTGAAGGGCGTGCCAACAGGCTTCATCGTGCCTATCATGGACGTTCGCGCCAGCGTTGGCGCCGGCTTCCTTTATCCGTTGCTGGGCCAGATGAGTACGATGCCCGGCTTATCGACTCGCCCCGGTTTCTACGAAATCGACCTTGATACTCAGACTGGGCGCGTGATTGGACTTTCTTAGGCAGCCTTGCCGCGTTGTTTGTCACGGCGAATGGCTGGCGCGGGAGCGCTTCGTGCGCATCGCGTCCGGGCTCGACGAACCCCTCGCCAAGCAATCCGCGCTCATCGTCGCGCGAAGAACAGTACGGCAGCTTGTACCATAAAGCCAGCTATGGGCTGTAGGCCGCACCGAAGCCGCTCTCTCGGGTCGGTCCACGAAGCTTTCCCTGGCGCGAAAGAGCTGGAAGCTGCTTTTATGCACCTCAAAATCATCCACTGCCAGGTCTTCACGCGCGAAATGGAGCAGGTCGTCTCTCGCTCCGCGCACACCGTCGACCTCGAATCCATTCCCATGGGCCTGCACTCGCTGGGCGTCGAGATGCGTCCTCACCTCCAGGAGCGCATCGACGCTGCAGACAGCGCCGACTACGATGCCATCCTGCTCGGCTACGCGCTCTGCGGCCGCGGCACCGAGGGCCTCCGCGCCGGCCGCACGCAACTCGTTCTTCCCCGCGCCCACGACTGCATCGGCGTGCTCATGGGCAGCCGCCATCGCTACGCCGCTTACTTCCAGGACCATCCCGGCGTCTACTATCGCTCACCCGGCTGGGTCGAATTTCAAACTCCCGATCTCAAGCTCCAGCCCGCCTTCCCTTCGCAAAAAAATCCCATGGGCGATCAAACCACGCGCGACGAATTCATCGCCAAATACGGCGATGACAATGGCCGCTTTCTCTACGAGCAGTTCTCTTCCTTCCGCCGCCACTACTCCGGCCTCACCTACATCTCAACCGGCATCGCGTCCGACGAAGCTTGCCGCACTCAGGCGCGCGCCGAAGCTGAAAAACAAGGCTGGGCCTTTGAAGATGTTCCGGGCTCGCTCACGCTTCTCGAGCGCCTAGTCAACGGCCCCTGGGATGCGGCCGATTTTCTTGTCGTCGCGCCGGGCGCGCAAATCCGCGCCACGCTGGACGACGGCATCGTGGAAGGCGTATGACCCTCGACCCATCCTCGTCGGCATCCTCATCCTCAGACCGCGTGAGCATCCGTCTCGAACCGCTCTCCGTAGAGTTAGAACTCCCGCGTGGCGGCTCGCTCGTCACGGGCCTCGCCGCCCATGGCTTCGAATTCCCCTGCGGTGGCGCGGGCGAGTGCGGCGGCTGTCAGGTGCGCGTGCTTGCGGGCTGGCTTCCCGTCACTGAGGCCGACGAGGACACCTTCAGCGTGGATCAACTTGCCCAGGGCTGGCGTCTCGCCTGCCAGTCGCGTGCGGGCGAACCGCTCGTTCTCGAGTGCGGCCAGTGGCACATGGAGATCCTCGCCGACAACAAATCGGGCCACTCAATCGCAACTGTCGGAGGGAACTCTGGATCAACGGACAACTCGCTCCCGTGCCCCGCCCTTTCAGAATCCGCCAGAGCGAATTCGGAAAGGGTGGGAGACCGGTCAGCATCGTCACCCAACAGCCTCGCCATTGCCATTGATCTCGGCACCACCACCATCGCCGCGCAACTCATCGACACCGCCGGCAACGTGCTCGGCGTCGGGACTATGCTTAATCCCCAGTCCGTCTTCGGTTCCGACGTCATGAGCCGCATCCGCGCCGCGATCGAGGGCCAGGACCTGACCACGCCCATCCGCGCCGCCCTCGGCCAGCTCGTCGCGCGCGCGGCGAGCGGCCGCGCATCGCAGGTTGCCGAAGTCCTCCTCGTCGGCAACACCGTTATGCATCATCTGTTTTGCTCGCTCAGCGTCGAGCCGCTCGCCCATGTCCCCTTCCAGTCACCGCATCTCGCCGAGCAGCGCTTCACCCCGAGCGAACTCGGCTGGAACCTACCCTCCGGCTGCGTCGTTCGCTTCGCCCGTTGCATTGGTGGCTTTGTCGGCTCCGACATTCTTGCCGGCATCGTCGCTGCGGGTATCGGTAACGGCTCCGATCTCACTGCGCTCGTCGATCTCGGCACCAACGGCGAAATCGCCATCGGCAATCGCCAAGGCATCGTCTGCGCTTCCACCGCCGCTGGCCCCGCCTTCGAGGCCGGCGCTATCCGTATGGGCATGCGCGCTGTCACTGGAGCCATCGCCCACGTCTCTTTTGCACAGGCCGCGTTCGCTGAAGGCGCGCTCCGTCTCAACGTCATCGGCGACGTCGCGCCGCGCGGCATCTGTGGCAGCGGCCTCGTCGCCGCCGCCGCCGCGGGCCTGCGGTCAGGAGCCATCCTCGCCAACGGCCGCATCGCCGGCGATTCAAGAATTTTCCCCATCGCCCCGCCCGTCGTCCTCTACCAATCCGATATTCGCGAGCTGCAACTCGCCAAGGGCGCCATCGCCGCCGGCTTCCGCCGCCTCCTCAAGCGCCTCGGCGCTGATGTAGCCTCGCTCCACGCCATCCATCTCGCCGGCGCGTTCGGCAACTACGTGCAAATCGAGAGCGCCCTCCGCATCGGCCTCCTCGAAGCGCCGCACGCGATCATCCACGCCGCCGGTAACACCGCCCTCCGCGGCGCAAAAATGCTGCTGCTCGCTGAGGAACCCGCGCTCCCGCCCATCGAGCACGTGAGCCTGGCCGAGGACCCCGCTTTTCAGGACGAGTTCGCCACCTGCATGTCCTTCCCGGAGCCTTTCTAGCGCCAATCTCGCATGTAGCGCCGGCCTCTTGGCCGGCTGTCGTGCGGGTCTCCAGGCCCGCACTTTCCGCGCTCGCGTCCCGTGCAACCACCCCGCATTGCCTGTTATCGTTTACCTTTATCGCTCCAGGAGATCGCAAGCCTCATGCCTCATCCACAAATCAAATTCGGCACCGACGGCTGGCGCGGTGTTATCGCCGACGACTTCACCTTCGCCAACGTGCGCATCGCCGCCGAGGCCATCGCCGCCTACATTCTCGCTCAGGAAAATCCCAAAAAAGGCATTTGCATCGCCTACGACACGCGCTTCGGCTCCAAAGCCTTCGCCCGTGCCTGCGCTGAAGTTGCCGCAGCCACCGGCATTCCCGTTCAACTCGCCCACGCCGTCACGCCTACACCGGCCCTGAGCTTCGGTGTGCGCGAGCGCGGCGCAGCCGGCGGCATCATGATCACCTCGTCGCACAACCCCGCGCAGTGGAACGGCGTCAAGTACAAGGGCTGGTACGGCGGCTCGGGCAAGCCCAGCATGATCACGGCCATCGAGTCGTATCTCGGCCAGCCCGTTCCGCGTGCGTCGCAACCCGCGCCGATTGTTGAAGTCGACTTCCTGCCCACGTACCTTAAGGCCATCGAGAGCTTCGCCGATCTCGACCTTATCGCGAAATCCGGCATGAAGTTCTGCATCGACTCCATGTACGGCGCAGGCGCCACCATTCTCTCCGATATCTTCAACCGCATTGGCGTGGCCAACGTCCCCATCCGCTTCAACCCCGACCCACTCTTTCCCGGCATCAACCCCGAGCCCATCGAGCCCAACATTCGCGCTCTCGGCGAGGCCACCGTCGCCAACCACTGCCAGGCCGGCCTCTGCACCGACGGCGACGCCGACCGCATCGGCGCGACCGATGAAAACGGCAATTTCGTCGACCCTCACAAAATCTATTCCGTGCTGCTCAGTTGGGTTTTGAAATACAAGGGTTGGCCCGGCGCCGTCACGCGCGCCTTTAACACCACGAAGATGCTCGACCGCATCGCGAAAAAATACCACCGCGAGCTTATCGAGCACGGCATCGGCTTCAAGTATGTCGTCGACCTGATGCTCGATCGCGAAATCGTCATGGGCGGCGAGGAGTCCGGCGGCATCGGCTTCCAGCGCCATCTGCCCGAGCGCGATGGCCTCATCAATTGCCTCTTGCTCGCAAACGTCATGGCCCAGGAAGGCAAGACCCTCGGCCAGCTCGTCGCCGATCTTCAGGCCGAGTACGGTGAGCATCAGTACGGCCGCATCGACCTTCACATCTCAGACGACCAAAAGAACGCCGCCATCGCCCGCGCCCGCGCACTCCCTACTGGCGACGCAACCTTCGCCGGTATGCCCATCCTGCGCCAGGAGAATCTCGATGGAGGGAAGTTCTATCTGGATAATCCGGAAGCAAAGAAAAAACCCAACGCCGCCGAAACCTGGCTGCTGCTCCGCGCCAGCGGCACTGAGCCCCTCATGCGCATCTACACCGAATCGTGCTCGAAGGAGTCCGTCGCCAAACTCCTCGACTCCGCGCGCGTGTTTGCCCTGAGCGAGTAAGATGTCGGCGGAGGGTGTATGGAAGACCTCTGGTCCTTGAAATCATGGATCATATTCGCTGCCTGTTTCACACTTTGCGGCGCATTGCTCTCTCAAGAGCCGGGCTGCTTGGAGATTTCACGAATGGTAGCAATGGCACGAGCCAACACTCCGGCTGCGTTGAAGGAACGCAAAGACGAAGCAGGTGACAGCTATCGAGCCCAGCTCATCTTTGCAGCCCGCATGTTGGAAATCGATCCCGGGAGCAAAATGGCCGCCGAATCTCTTCTGAATCTGTTGCCGAAAGACGAATTCGGCCCAGAACAAACCGCTTGGCTTGACCTCGCCCAGTTGGAGCAATGTCCGTCCGGCGGACCCTACGTTGATGAATCAGAATCCTTGGACGTGCTCGAGTATCATTTACCTCGTCTTGCGGCTAGGGCCGCCGTTCTTGCTCCAGACAAGATGTTCGATTATGTCTCTTACGCTCAGTTTTCTGCAACTCCGGAAAGTGACTACGCAGTGCAAATGCGAAAGGTCTGTATGGCTAGGCATCAGCAATTCGTGGACGCAGTCAACAGGCTTGCGCCCAAAGATAAGCGTTGGTTCGTTTCGAAGATATTCAACCCTGACGGGTGCCGAACGCTAACTTTTCCCGAGCAGTAAATTCCCGCTCACGCCGGGTGCCCCAAGTCTGGACTTTCAGACTCGGGATCGCACGACCCTCACCCCAGCACGAAAAAGCTAATAGCTGGAAGCTAAAAGCTAGCAACTGTCTTTTCACTTCGGCTGCGACAGCACCTGCATTCCCGGATGCAGTGGCAATCCCGTCGGTTTGTACTCGTAGGCATCGCCGGTCTCCGCGCGCAGCGCCGCCAGCCGTTCCTTCAGGTGCGCGGTCAGCGCCTCGGTTCCCGGCTTGCCATAGAGATTGTGCGCCTCGTCCGGATCCTTCTCCAAATCGTAGAGCTCAAACTCCTCTGGTTCGAGGAAAAAATCGATCAGCTTGTATCGTTTCGTGCGCACGCCGCGGCACGGCCGCACATTTTCAAATCCGGGATATTCGTAGTACTCGTAGAGCCAATCCTCGCGCCACGCCACATCGGCTTTTCCCTCGGCCAGCGGCAGCATGCTCTTGCCCTGCATCTCCGCGGGCGCGGGCAGTCCGGCAATTTCCAACAGCGTCGGCGCCATGTCGAGATTCAACACCATCTCGTCCGAATTCGTTCCCACCTTCACATGTTCCGGCCAGCGCACCATCATCGGCACGCGAATCGATGGCTCATACATCACACGCTTGTCGTACAAATGATGCTCGCCCAGGAGGAATCCGTGGTCGGAGCTGAGCACAACGGCCGTCCGGTCCAACAGCTTCTGCCGTTCGAGCTCCGCCAATACTGTGCCCACGTTGCGGTCGTTGTCCTCCACGCCCGCGTAGTGATCCTTCACCAGCTCCTCAAGCGACCGGGGATCGTCGGTGGACACCTCCGACCATCCAATCTTGTCGTCCGCATCGGCCACGGCGCGCGGCTTGCCGGCGTAGCCCGTCTGGTCCTCATCAAATGTGGGGGGCGCGGGAATCGCCACGCCGTTGAAATCGTTCACCAGGTCCTTCGGCCGGTAGAACGGCGCGTGTGGCGCATAGAACCACAAAAACATGCAGAACGGCTTCTCCCGTTTCTGCTTGAGCCATGCCACGGCCTTCTGCGTCAGCAGCGTGTCAACATACTCGCCTTCGTAGAGCGTCTCCGGCCCGTACTTGCCCTTCACGCCCTCGGTGATGCGCGGCCGGTAGTAATCCGCCTGGCCCACAAATCCGAAGTAGTAATCCCAGTAGTGATCCATCAACGCGCCGGCAATATGCGACTTCCCCAGAAATGCCGTCTCGTACCCGGCCTTCTGCAGCAGATCCGACACCAGCGGAAACCGCGCCGGCACCGTGCCCTCAATATTCGATATCGCGCCCGTGGTATGCGAGTAGAGTCCCGTCAGCATCGTCGCCCGCGACGGCAGGCACAGCGCATTCACCACGAACGCATTGTGAAATGTGCATCCCTCCGTGGCGATCCGGTCCATGTTCGGCGTGTGCAGAATCCGGTTGCCCGCCGAAGAAAACTCATCCGCCCGCAGCCCCTCGCCCACAATGCACAGAATGTTCGGCCGCTCACTGTGCTCATCCAGTTCGCGCGCAAAACTTTCCAGCGCGCTCAGGTTCACCACCGTCGCGCTCATTGACGCCGCCAACGCTTTCAACACCGTTCGCCGGCTCTTCATTTGTCCTCGCTCTTTCCATTTCGGAACGGTCCCACTCATTGGTGCAGCGCGCAGCGCCTACGCAATCACCGCCGCTTTCGCGCGCTTGCCCAGCCTCACTGTCAATCGCACTGGAAGATTTGGAAAATAGACTCTCGTTCGACCAAACAAGTCACCGTCAATCCGGACGGCTCCCTCGTCAATTTTTCGGTTTGCCTCGGAGCCGCTGGAAGCAAGCCCAATCTTGACCAACAGCTTGGGGATATTCAATTCTCCTTTGGGTCCGGTTACTTCCACAAACGCAACCTTCACTTCTTCCAGGTCCTCAGCCGTCTCCTTCTGCTGGAACATCCGCGCCCAGTTCTCACCGGCATTGCAGGCAGCAGCCTCTCCGTGAAATCCCGCCACGATCGTCCGCGCCAGTTTTTTCTTGGTTTCCATGGGGTGCAATTTTCCCGCGGTCACATCCGTCCGCATCGCTTCAATCTCGCTCTGTCGAAGATCGGTCAGCAGCACCCAATACTTCCACATCAATTCGTCGCTGATGCTCATCAGCTTTCCATACATCTCGCTCGCCGGCTCGTTGATGCCGATCGCGTTATTTAGAGACTTGCTCATCTTCTGCACGCCGTCCATTCCCTCCAGAATCGGCGTCATCAGCACGATCTGCGGCTTCTGCCCGTACTGTCGTTGCAGCTCGCGCCCGCACAACAAGTTGAACTTCTGGTCCGTGCCGCCCAGCTCCACATCGCACTCCAGGCAAACGGAATCGTATCCCTGCATCACCGGGTACAGCAGCTCGTGCAAACTGATCGGCTGCTCGGCCTGGAAGCGCTTGGAGAAATCGTCGCGCTCCAGCATCTGGCTCACCGTAAAGTGCGCAGTCAGCCGCACCGTGTCCTCATACCCCAGCTTGCCCAGCCACTCCGAGTTGTAGCGCACTTCTGTCGTCTTCTCATCGAGAATCCGGAACACCTGCTCCTTGTAGGTTTTCGCATTGGCGTCGATCTCCGCCCGCGTCAACGGTTTCCGCGTCACGTTGCGTCCCGTCGGGTCGCCGATCAGCGACGTGAAATCGCCCACCAGAAAAATGACAGTGTGCCCCAATTGCTGAAAGTGCCTGAGCTTGCGCATCAGCACCGTGTGCCCCAGGTGCAGGTCCGGCGCTGTCGGGTCGAACCCCGCCTTCACGCGCAGCGGCCGTCCCGTCTTGCGGCTCTCTTCCAGGCGCTCCCGCAAATCGCTCACGCGGATAATCTCCGCCGCGCCCTTCTCCAGCAGATCCATTTGCTCGTCAACAGGTTTAAACGTGCTCATCTTGTGTTTCAGTATAAATTCCGGCGCTTTCAAGCAAACCGCCAATCGCCGACGCCAGAAAGCTGCCTCTAGAACAACATGCCCGCCCACGCTGTCGACGCCTTCAGACTGCGCTCGTTCTTTTCCAGTTCTGCTTCGAGCCGCGCCACCTTGAAGCGCAATTCCTGATTATCTATGATCAGTTCGCTCACCAGCGCATTCAGCCGCTGGTTCTGCACCTCCAGCGGCGAAGGGCTCTGCTCCGGCTTCCGTGTTTCGTGTACGGTCTGCGCCGTTTCCATCTCCATCTCCATCGCAAGCGTCATGCCGCGCGCGCTCCCGCTGCCCCAATCTGCTGCCTTGCTGACCGGCTAGCGCGCAGTCTTTCTCACGCCTCGTCAATCACGCGTGCCGCCGCATCCAGCGCCTCTGCAATCTTGCTCACCTGTTCCGGGCTCAAATCGCCGCGCCCCGCGCGCATCTTCAGAGCAAAGCCCAGGTTCACCATTGCCCGCATAATCTGCGGCGACCGCCTGCGCCCGAAGACCTTCCGCGCCTGTTCCATCCGCCCGAAGATCGCCTTAACCGTCGCGTTGTTCGCCTTCAGATACTCCTTGCCCTGCTCGCTCACCGTGTAAAGCTTCTTGTTGCCCTCCGTCGATGACGTCGCCAGACCTTCTTCCTCCAACAGCGTCAGGGTCGGATACACCACGCCAGGGCTCGGCGCATACCCGCCCGACAGCCGCTCCTCGATGGCCTTGATGATCTCGTAGCCATAACTCGGTTTTTCGGCAATCAACTGCAGAATCACCAGCCGCAAGTGTCCGCTGTCGAAGAACCGTTCGCGTCCCGCGCCGAATCCGTGCTCAAAGCCCTCCCAGCGCCCGCCGAACTCGCCACGCCTGTGGCGATGCCGGCAATCGCCACGTCCAAACTCTTTGTTCCCCTCTCCAAAATGTCCAAACATCTTCGTTCCTCCTCGATCATCTTAGATATATCAATCGATGCATCCAAGATATGTCTTAAGATATATCGAAACTCGCTCGCTGTCAATCCCCGGTCGACACTTTTTGCTGCTCTCTCCCGGAAGTCAAACCGCTCGTAGTGGGGAGCTGATCTCTGACGCCGGATCTCTGCCTTTCCGCTATAATCACTCCATGCACCACCCCCGCCATCCCGCCCTCGACCTCGCCCGCATCGCAGCGGCGGCAGCGGCGGCTCCGGCCGCCTAGACTCCGCCTCACCTCATCGAAAAAACAGTGATTAGTGGTTAGTGATCAGTTCTCAGTCCGAGATCTGCTCTGCGCCACTGATCGCTCGTGCACTGACAACTGATCACTGACCACTGTCTTACACTGGAGTCACCATGGAAGAGTTTTCTCGTATTCAGCGCCTGCCCGCCTACGTCTTCAACATCACCGGTGAAATGAAAACCGCCGCCCGCCGCCGCGGCGAAGACATCATCGACTTCGGTATGGGCAATCCCGACGGCGCTACGCCCGCCCACATCGTCGACAAGCTTGTTGAAGCAGCCCGCAAGCCGCCTACGCATCGCTATTCCGTTTCGCGCGGCCTGCCCCGCCTGCGCAAGGCCATCTGCAACTGGTACCAGGCGCGCTACGGCGTCGAGCTCGATCCCGAAACCGAGGCCATCGTCACCATCGGCTCCAAGGAGGGCATCGCCCACCTCTGTCTCGCCATCCTCGATTCGCGCGACACCGTGCTCGTGCCCAATCCCTCGTACCCCATCCATATATACGGCCCCGTCATCGCGGGCGCGCACATCGTCAGCGTCCCCGTCCACGACCAGGAAAGTTTCCTTCAACAACTCGAGGACCTCATCCCTCGCATGACCCCGCGCCCCAAAGCCCTCATCGTCAACTTCCCCTCCAACCCCACCACCGAGTGCGTCGAGCTGCCATTCCTCGAGCGCCTCGTCGCTCTCGCCCGCGAACACGGCTTCTATCTCATTCAGGACCTCGCCTACGCCGACATCGCCTTCGACGGTTACAAGCCGCCCAGCGTCATGCAGGTTCCCGGCGCAAAAGAGGTCGCGGTCGAGTTCTTCACGCTGTCGAAGAGCTACAACATGCCCGGCTGGCGCGTCGGCTTCATGGTCGGCAACCAGAAGCTCGTCAACGCGCTCGCGCGGCTCAAGAGCTACTTCGACTACGGCACCTTCACGCCCATCCAGGTCGCGGCCATCACCGCGCTTGAGGGGCCGCAGGAGTGCGTCGCGCAGATCTGCGACAACTACCGCCGGCGCCGCGACGTGCTGGTCGAAGGCCTCAACAAGGCCGGCTGGCAAGTGGCTTCGCCCAAAGCCACCATGTTCGTCTGGGCCAAAATTCCCGAAGCCTGGCGCGACCTCGGCTCGCTCGAATTCTCCAAGCTCCTCTTGACCGAAGCCAAAGTCGCCGTCAGTCCCGGCATCGGCTTCGGTGAGCACGGAGACCACCACGTCCGCTTCGCCCTCATCGAGAACGAGGAACGGACGCGGCAGGCGTTGCGGGGGATCCGGCAGATGCTGGCGAAACCGTTGTCCGTGCGAGCGTGAAGTGTGCTGAGGACGGCCTGAGAACATGCATTTTTCTGTTGTCGCCGGCTCAGAGGGAGAAGTTCCATGGAATCAACGCGAATGTTCGTTTAGGCGGTGCGTTTGCCCCTCCAAATGTTCGCTTAACTGGTTCCAATTACCCCCGCAATGTTCGCTTCGCAGGTTGCGATTCTTTGAGACAAATACCAGGAGATTGACCATTTAAAGTGTGTTTGTAACCAAAGAATCTCCCAAATATGAGCAAAGGGTTGCAGAGAATTTCCCAAAAGAGCGCTTCGAAGGGCCCTGGATGCGTGTTTTTGCGCAGTCTTGCGCACATTTTGAGGCGTTTTTGCATGCAGATTCGCGCGTCTTTTGCGCAAATTTGCAGTGGTCAGTGGTCAGTAGACGACCGGCGGGCGACTTCCAGCTGCCAGCTTGTGCGCTCCGTCTCTAAATATCGGCTGTCATTCTGAGCGATGCGGGCCGCGCTTCGCGCGGCCCACGAGTCGAAGGACATGCATTTGCTTTTCGCTTTGTATCAGGGCTTGGCTTTAGCCAAGCCGCAACCCGCCTGCCATTTTTCGAAGAACCAAGTGCGCGGCACGTTTGGGCTACTTTTGTGCAAGGGCCTTTTGGATTGCTCGATCGACTTCACCGACGGCACCCGGCCCGTAGCCGAGACTCTGATACACGATGATTCCGTGACGGTCGATGACATAGGTGCGGGGAATTCCGGCTGCGGCAAGGCGCGCGTATGCCTCCCGCTTTGGATCCCATGCTAACGGAAAGGTAAAGTTCGGATGGGTCTTCTGAAACCGGAGAACGGTGTCCTTATCCTGCTGACGGGCGATGGCGATGAAGGCGAAGTCGGGCGAGGATTTGTATTTCTGCCAGACTTGCTTTTCCAGTTCAGGCATCTCGATTTGGCACGGCGCGCACCATGTGGCCCAGATGTTCACCACAATCACCTTGCCTTTCTCGGCCGCAACCGAGAAAGTACCAGAAGTTCCATCGGAGGAGATGGCGGGCATCCTGTCCCCGACCTTGGTGGTGGCGGCATACGGGTCGGGACCGTCCTGACACCCCGCGGGCAAACTGAAGGCCAGTAGAGCTACCCAGGAGAACGCAACAAAATGGCGGGAATTCATACATTCATTTGTAGCCGATGAGGGCGGTGCGCGGGAGTGCAAGAAAATAGCCCAGGCCGGGGTCCCCGCGGACGGGTCTTTGTCCGTGGGGTGGGAGACCGGGGTCCCCGCGGACAGGTCTTCGTTCGTGGGGTGGGAGAGCGTAAGCCCTGGGACCCGCGCCGTTCAACTCAAAAAACAAAGTACGCGGCGCATCCGCGATGAAAACTCGCGCCAACGATCGCTTATCCCCGGAGCGGTCAACCGGGCAAAAATCACCACAAGCTGACTTATCGATAGTCAAATCGTTCCGGGCATCAAGGGCGAGACCTAAGTCATCCGTTATCCCCGGTCCCCAAATGCGAGGGACCGGGGGCACACTCCGTTGAGCAATCTGCGTCCTGAAATCGTGGCCACCCGCCATAGATCACCACGAGCCGGCTCCACGGGACTATCTACTGGGCGGGCACTAACTCTTTTCGGCGAGCCAGGACGTAGACTGCGACCAGGGCAGCGGTGAAGCCCGCGCCAGCACCTACTGCGAGCGACCAGCGTGGGCCGAAGTGGTTGGCAACCCAACCGGTGATCGGTGCGCCAATCGGCGTTCCGCCAAGTGCAATGGCGACACGCAGAGCCATCACTCTGCCCCGCATCGCCGGTTCTGTCGAGAGCTGCATGATGCTGTTTGTGCCGTTAGTGAGGGTCAGGCCCGCCGCACCGATGATCATGAGAGCGGCCGCGAACCACCAGTATCCAGGCGCCAGTGCGGCCAGGGTACAGCCGAGACCGAAGACGCCGGCTCCAGCCATGAGAGACGCTAAGTTTTGTGTCTGCCTGCTGGCAGCGAACAAGGCTCCTGAGACGGTGCCCACTGCCATGATGGAGGAGAGCAGGCCGAATGCGCGGGCATCGGAGTGGAAGACATTCACGGCCATCGTAGCGATGAAGATGGGAAAATTAAAACCAAATGTGCCGATCAAAAACAGCATGATCAGGATCGCCGTCAGATCCGATCTTCTCCACACGTAGCGAAGCCCTTCCATAAATCCGGATTGCGTGCGATGCGCCCTCGCGCTGGCATGCATTTCCGAGAGACGAAAGAAAGACATCGAGATCAAGACCGCCGCAAATGAGAGCCCATTGAGAAGAAAGGCCCATCCGATGCCAACGCCTGCGATGAACAAACCGGCGAGGGCGGGGCCGATCATTTGTGCGGCATTAAATGAGGTTGAATTCAGGGCCACGGCATTTGTGAGATCCGCATCGCCCACCATCTCAGCCACAAAGGTCTGTCTCACCGGAGCATCGAGTGCAGCGGCGGAGCCAGACAGGAAGGCCAACACATACACGTGCCAGAGCTGGATTACTCCCGCGATCGTGAGAACTCCAAGCACGAGCGCAAGCATACCCATCGTTGCCTGGGTGAACATCAGAAGCTTGCGCTGATTGAGGCGGTCCGCCGCCAATCCTGTCCAGGGCAGGAGCAGAAGTTGCGGAGCGAACTGGAGGCCCATCACGATCCCAAGCGCCGACGCATCGTGATGGGTAAGTTGGGTCAGCACGAGCCAGTCCTGAGCCACGCGCTGCATCCAGGTACCGATGTTGGACACCAGAGCGCCTGCCGTCCACAAACGGAAGTTGAAGCTCCTCAGGGAGCGAAAGGTCCCGAACACTG
This sequence comes from uncultured Occallatibacter sp., assembly GCA_964569985.1. GTDB lineage: Bacteria > Acidobacteriota > Terriglobia > Terriglobales > Acidobacteriaceae > Telmatobacter. The sequence goes on along the minus strand of CAZMWL010000013.1, from coordinate 89,913 downwards.
GGTTCTTCATGTGCGCGACGGCGTGTTGCCCCCATGGAACTGGCCGAAGTGACGCGCCGAAAAGATGCCGATGAGCAGCGCGCCCAGGCCGAACGCGAGGATGTGGGTTGTCGTGCGCGGATCAAAAGCACCCATGTGCGCGACCAGCAGATACCCAACTACTGCGTTGAAGAATCCCCAAACGACGTTGACCGTCGCAGAGGAAAGCCCTTGACCGGGCGGTTTGGCAAAGGGACTTTGAAAGGCGCGTCCCATGGTGCCTGCGACAAAGTGCGGAATGGCGTTTGCCGCAAAGACGCCCCCAAAGAAGTACGACACAAGGCAAAGCCGATTCATAATGCAGAGCTCCTTCTTTCAAGCAGCGCAATGATTTCCTCTGTAGACCCTGTCTCGCCAAGACGAGGGAAGACGTTTCCGATGCTGTACAGGTGCGCTTCCTCGCGGATATCAGTCATTGCGTCGAGTGCGAGGGTCACGTTAAACCCCTGCTCGTATGTCTGACGAGCAGTTGCCTCAACACCCGCGGAAGTCGCCACTCCCGTCACAACCACCTGGGTAACGTCTCGCGCCTTGAGCTGGCGTTCCAGATCCGTCGTTGCGAACGCGCCCCAGCTTTGCTTGGTGACGACAATATCGCCAAGTTGCCGATCCAGCTCCGGCAGAAGGTCGGTCCATCCTTCGGCAAATGTCTGGCTGCCGCGCGCACCCTGTTCGGTGCGGCCCGGCGCGCGTCCCGCCACATTGACCAGCGCGACTGGAAGGTTTTTCGCACGGAAAACATCGATCAAGGCGCGCGTCCGGTCGATGATGCCGGCGATGGGATGAGCGAAGTTTCCGTCGACGATGCCTTTCTGGAGGTCAATGACGATCAAGACGGTATTGGGATCAAGAGTAGTGAGCGGCATAGGATTCTTTTCCTTGAACTCGAAGTTGGGGGGGGAACAAAGCTGAAATGGGCGAGGAGCAGGATGCAGTGGGTTCACTCTTCAACCAGCCGCGTAATCAGTTTGAGTGCCGATTGAAGGCTGTGCTGCTCGTGAGCAGAAAGATTCTGCGAGATGGTCATTGTGAGCCAGTCCTTTCTCGCGGCCCTGCCCTCCTCAAGCCACTTCAGACACTTGGGCGTGAGAGACATCAGAGTTTGCCGCCCGTCGCCCGGGTCAGGCGCGCCACTGACCAGACCAGAATCTTGCAACGGCGTAACGATGGCGCTCATGGACTGCGGACGCATGCCTTCCGCTCGCGCCAGACTTGAAACCGTGGCCGCCCCATCCCTTTCGAGCCGAAGAAGAACAGAAGCCTGTGATGGCGTCAGATCGTTGCCGCCCCCATATTCGCGGTAACGCAGCTTGAGCTTGCGGAATACCGTACGCATCTCGGCAGCAAGCGTGGAAGCAAGCCCGGGCGGAGTAGAAGACTTTCGATTGATCACCGGAACAGGATCTCATATATGTAGGTAAACTGTAAAGCTAAACTGTACACATTTTCAATCGCCGCCTTCGTGGAGCACTCAGGGGTACGGCCAGTCGGAGACGCTAGCCGTAATCAACTTCGATCCCTTCCCCCAAATCCGCCCCACGGGCCGCAACAAAACCTTCCCTGGTGGTCCTGCTAGACTACCCGCACCATGGCCGATGCGATCTGGAAGGAGTACGATCTCTTCTGCCCGGTGTGCAACACCTACTTCAAGCAATTAGTGGTGCTGCACAAGGTGCCGAAGAACTTCGACATCACGCCCTATCTCGACGGGTTTGTGAAGAGCCACGACCACAAGGCCTGGCAGGAAGCGCAGCGGAAGAAAGCGGAGGCCGGCGGCGCACAAGACACGCCGGAGGCGTGACTCGAGCCCGCGGGGGCTGAAGCCCCGGTTCATTTTATGGCGTTTTTCGGCGCGGCTGAAAGCCGCGCCCTGATACAGGACGTGCGAGTTTAGGTTCGTGCAATCCCACCCTAAACGCACGAACCGCGTTTAGGATGGGGCAACCGCCCGCGTAATTATTTGCGGCGTTTGCGGCTCCCTTCGACTGCGATCGCTGCGAAAGACAAATGCAAAAGCAACCGCAGGTCCTTCGACTCGTCCCGGCACGCCGTGACTCGCTCAGGATGACATCCGATCTTTGGTTACTCAGGATGACACTTGATCTATGTTGCTCAGGATTACGGAGTGCGGGTTGGATTCGTGGTATCCCAGATTTCAGAAGCGAGATGTAGTGAACCTGGCGTCTTTGCGCGAACCGCATCCATGATTCGGTTCGTAATTGCACAACGTTCGATGCAAAATGCTGCCGATGCTGGCGGCAATATCTTTTTTGTGGAGATTCGGAGCGGCTTTTTCTCCCTTGGATTGGCTTTTTTCGCGGCTGATTGCTGGTCAAATCGGATCATTTTTGCAGCAAATTCTGTAGTTGGCCCGTAATAACCGCAACAATGCACCAGCTCTGGTGAAATCCACAAATTTACTTGACTTTTGCACTTGCTTCCACAGATCGAGCAGACGTAATGTCTCATTCAACTGATGACTCGAAAGGGCATCGGAGTTGGTTGCCGGAAGGCTGGAAGAAAAGACAGTCGGCGCAAGCCGGAAGTTGATCGCCAGCAAGGTTGACGGAGTGAACAGCCGGTGAGAACCGGAGGATGGCCGTTAGCCCGGACAGAGGGTGAAACCTGAGGCGCAAGCCGCAGAGGGATCGCTGGACGCACCAGAGGTTACAAGTGAGGGCGCAAGCCCACGGTTGTTCAACTGGGATGATTCCGGAAGATGCAAGGGCCGGTGGAAACGGAATACTCATCGACGGCTTCGCCGGCGATGCAAGGTTCAGTTGAAACAAGGAGTGCATCAGAGGTCCAGCCGGAGAAGGAGCCACGAGGCGCAAGCCGAGGGGTTCACGGCCGGTGAAGGCGGAGGGTGAAAGCAGCCGGTGCAAGCCGGAGGCGGAAGCCAGCCGAGGGGCAGGGGCAGCATAAGGCGCAAGCCGGATGAAGCCGCCAGCCGAGCCAAAGGACGGCATCGATGCGAATCGGAGGTAGGTCGTCGGCCTAGCCGGAGGAAGGCTCCGTTCGGCGCAAGCCGGATGGTGTCAGGATTGTCGGGCGCAAGCCCGATGAACCAGGATCGTCAGGCGCAAGCTTGATGGATCGCCAAAGGTCGAGCGGAAGTGCGGAACAGTCGACGCAAGTCGGAGGTTTGCAGCCGGTCGAGCCGAGGATACGAAACCGGTCCGAGCCGGAAGGTTGGCCACCAGTCGAGCCGGAGTGCAAGCCGTCGACGCAAGTCGGAGGTTCTGTGCCGGCGCAGCCAGAGGATACAGCGCCAGCGAAAGCTGGAGGGCGGCCACTGGGGGAGCTGGAGGACGCAACACCGGTTGTACTGCGAGTGATCAAGATTGAGACGCCAGAGGCTTCGGCCTCTGGCGTTTTCAATTTAGGGGGAATTTCTTGCGGCCTCCGTCGCGGTGGTTCCTGCTTGGTTCATGACGCCAACTTGGCTTGCCGTTGCGCCGCATTACACTGGACGCGGAGAATCCCTTATGCGATTGGGTCCATGTTCAAGAGCGAGCGTTTTCGCCGCTCTCATGTTGTTGTGCTTTGTTCCGAGCCGGATGTGCGCTGCGGGCCAGTGGGCCGCGCCGCCGCCCTCGAGCGCGATGTCCATTCCCACTTCAGTGCTCCTTCAACCGGAGGAGCTGAACCGCCTGCTGCAAACGCCGCCAGCGGAAAAGCCGCTCGTCGAAAAGCCGCTCGTCCTGCAGGTGGGCTCGCGTGTGCTATTCGCTCAAGCGCACATTCCACGCGCCGAATATGCCGGACCAGGCATGCAGGATGCGGGCGCGCAAATGCTGCGCAACCGCGTGGCATCTCTGCCGCGCAAGACCTTCATCGTCATTTATTGCGGCTGTTGTCCGTGGAACCGCTGTCCCAACGTGGGGCCAGCCTACAAGCTGCTGCTCGACATGGGGTTCACGCACGTGAAGGTTCTCTATCTGGCCGATAACTTCGGCGCCGACTGGGTCAACAAGGGGTTTCCGGTTGAGAGTGCACGCTAAAGCGCCGCGCGCAGCATCGAAAACTCCACGCGCAGCCATCGCCCTCTGCAACGTCTTTCTCGTCGCGTGCCTCGCCACATCCGTCACGCTCGCAACGGCGCAATCCGCGCCTCCCGCGCAGAATCTGCTCAACCAGCAGGCTCCGGATTTCACCCGCCAGGAGCTCCATGGCCACGCGTTGCATCTCAACGCCTTTCGCGGCAAGGTGGTGCTGCTCAACTTCTGGGCCACATGGTGCGCGCCCTGCCAGGTGGAGATGCCGGTCTTCAGTGCATGGCAGCGCCAGTACGGCCCACAGGGGTTCGCCATCATCGGCATCTCCATGGATGACGATGCCGCGGCGGCGCGCAAGCTGGTCAAGCGGCTCAAGCTCGACTATCCCAATGCCTTGGGCGATGCACGCCTCGGCCTGCGTTACGGAGGCGTCCTCGGCCTGCCACTGACCTTTCTTATCGACCGCAATGGCGTGGTCCGCGCCCGCTTCCAGGGCGAAACCGACGTGAAAGTGATGGAGAAGCAAGTACGCGCGTTGCTTGCCGAGCGCTGACGGGCAAACTGTGACAACGACCCGCCGCGTTCGGACATAATACATAGAGGCGAGTTACGAGCCTGCGTCATTCGGAAAGGATCCGGTTCCCCTGAATCTCGATCAATTCAGCCTCAAAGGCAAAACCGCTCTGGTTACCGGCTCGTCGCGCGGGTTGGGCGCGGCGATTGCCCTTGCGCTGGCGCAGGCCGGCGCCAATGTCGCCGTGCATGGTTCCGCCGCGGCTCCGAAAGCTGCGCAGCACAAGCTCGAAGTCGCCGGCGCAAAAGCCATCGCGCTGGTGGGCGACGTTGGCGATGCGGGGGTCTGCGCGCGCCTAGTGGAAGAGACGGTACAGCATTTCGGCGCTATCGATATCCTCGTCAACAATGCCGGCATCATTCGCCGCGCTCCTGCCGCCGAGTACTCCGAAGAGGACTGGCTGGCGCTCATTGACGTGAATCTCTCCAGCGTCTTCCGCCTCATGCAGCACGCGGGCCGGCACATGCTCAAGCAGGGTTCCGGAAAGATCATCAATATCGCCTCGCTGCTCACCTTTCAGGGCGGCATCCTGGTGCCCGCTTACGCCGCGGCCAAGGGCGGCGTGGGCCAGCTGACAAAAGCTTTTGCCAACGAGTGGGCGGCAAAAGGCGTGAACGTCAACGCCATTGCGCCCGGCTACATGGATACCGACAACACCGAGGCCCTGCGCAAGAATCCCGAGCGCGCGCGGCAGATTCTCGATCGCATTCCCGCCGGTCGCTGGGGCCGTCCGGAAGACCTCGCCGGAGCCGCTGTGTTTCTTGCTTCCAAAGCCAGCGATTATGTTCACGGACATATTCTGGTGGTGGATGGCGGATGGCTCAACCGGTGAAAAGCAGGGACCAAGGGACTAAGGGACTGGGGAACAGCCGGTAGCCAATGGCTGACAGCGGTTGGTCTGGAGCCGTAAGCTTGAGTTCGAGAACAGCTATGCCAGAATCCGCAGTGATTTACACGGCCACCGATGCCACCAAAGTTACTACGCCTGAACCGGGCATGTTGCGCCAAGTTCTCGCGTACAACCCGCACCTGATGCTGGTGCGTCACACCTTTGAGAAAGGCTGGAAGGGTGCGCGTCACAGCCATCCGCACCATCAGATGGTTTATGTGGTGCGCGGCCATATCCGTTTCCAGGCCGAGGGCAAGAGTTGGGAGATGCGCGCCGGCGATAGCCTTGTTGTGGAAGGCGGCGTAGAACACGAGGCTGCGGCCCTCGAAGCCTCGGAAGTGCTGGACATCTTCACGCCCTATCGCCAGGATTATGCGTAGGCCGCGGCTGCTCCGCGGGCAGCGCCGCACGCCCCACACTATTGAGGAGACCCAGATGAGGAATCGTTGGATTGCACTTCCGGCGCTGGCATGTGCGCTCTGCGGCCTCGCCGTCGCGCAACCCCCTGCGCCCGATGCGGGCATCATCGGTATTGCACACATCGCCTTCCGCGTCAGCGACCTCGATCGCGAGATCGCGTTCCTGGGCAAGCTCGGGTACGAAGAGTCCTTCGCCATCACCAACGCCGGCAAGACCATGGAAGTTTTCGTTAAGATCAACGACCGGCAATTCATCGAGATCTATCCGCAAACCGATGCCAAGCAACCACTGGGCTGGATGCATGTCTGCTTCGAGGCGGGTGATCTGAACGCTCTGATCAAGTACTACAACTCCACGGGGCTCAAGGCTGCGCCAGTGCGCAAGGCAGCCGCGGGCAACCTGATCTCTTCCACGAACGATCCGGAGGGCCGCGTGACCGAGTTTACGCAGTACATGCCGGGCTCGCGTCACACGCTTGACCGCGGGCAGCACCTGGGTGCGAACCGGGTCTCCACGGAGTTGCTTGGCTTCGATCTGCCGGTGCGCGATGGCGCGGCGGACAAGGAGTTTTATTCTGACCTGGGATTCGAGGCAGACGCTGTGAACGGCAACGTGCGCCTGACCGCGCCCGGCGCTCCGGATGTGCGCCTCGAACTGCGCCCCGCCAGCCCCGGCGCCCTGCCGGAGTTTCTGTTTCCGGTACGCGACGCGCGCAAGGCCGCAGACGCATTGAGAGACGCGGGCATCAAGCCGGAGCGCACCGGAAAGCTGATTTTCGTTCACGATCCTGACGGCAACGCGTTTGTCTTCCTCGAGACCGGCGCCGAGCACAGGTAGAGGCTGATGTCCTGAAAGCACCTAAAGAGGAGCCGCGGGCAGCGCTAACGGGGTGCTATAGTGCGTCATAGCCGGATAGACGCACTGGAAGTTTCATTGAAACTGGAGATGTGCTGTGTTAACGCCAGTGGCCCCAGACAGGCTTGAAGCTGAAAAAGAAGAGTTGAACTGGCTGCTGACCTCTGGGGTGCTGGGCCGGTCCAGCAATCTCGCCCGGATGCTCACTTTTGTCTGCGATAAGCACTTCCAGAATCAGGACGATCAGGTCACGGAATACATGGTCGCGACCGAAGCGCTGGGGAGGCGGGACGATTTCGATCCGCAGTCCGATACCATCGTCCGCGTAACTGCCCATTCTCTTCGCAAACGCCTGCAGGAGATCTACCAGACCGACGGGAAGAATCGGCCAGTCCATATTCTGATCCCACTTGGCCATTATGTGCCGTCCTTCGTGCATACGGGGGCGGAGCGCAACCTGGAAGTGCGTGACGCGCCCGGCTCGGCATCTTCAAGGTCGAAACAGGTTCTTCAATCCGCCCTTTTTGCTGCCGTCAAGCTTCTGCCGAAGCAACTTTCACAATGGGTAGTGGCCGCCGCATGGGTTGCGGGGGTTTCCCTGTTGTGCGGCTTCTTCCTCATGGCGCACCGGAATCGAGCGAAGGCGGCCGCGGACTCGCCCCAGGGGCGGCCTGCGGCTCTGCCCCTACCGAACAACACCATCCGCGCCCTGATGGGTACCGGCCGCAAGGCGTATGTCGATCACTCCGGATACACCTGGGCGCCGGGCAATTACTGCTCTGGCGGGGCCAGCGTCACAGTGGCCGCTCAGAATATCGTCGGAACGGAGGATCCATACCTCTATACAGGCGGCATTCGTGGAATCGCGCACTGCACCTTCCCGGTCAAACCGGGCGAGTACGAGATTCACTTCCACTTTGCGGAGACCTCAGATCTCCAACCGGTGACGAGGCCCGCTCTCATCTCCATTAATGCGGGGGCCGACATCCACTTCGATGTCGTGGACAATGCCGGTGGAGATGGCATTGCCACGTCCTTTGTTCAAACAGGAATTCATCCCGAGAACGATGGCATGATCCATCTGGAATACACCAGCGAAATTTCTTTGCTGAACGCGGTCGAGATTCTGCCTGCGGATTCCGAAAACCTGCTGCCAGTTCGAATCGTGGCAGGTCCCAATGCAATCAAAGACTCCGCCAATCAGCTTTGGATTTCCGATCGATACTACGTTGGAGGTCGAAGAGGCCAGGTCCCGCCATCGCCAGAGACCACGAACCGCAGCATATATAGTTACGATCGAATTGGGAGCTTTCGCTACGATATTCCTGTGGTTTCACCAGGCAACTATCGTGTCACGTTGTTTTTCTTTGAACCGTGGTTCGGCAAGAAAGATCTGGTGAGCGGGGGACCCGGCAGCCGGATATTCGATGTCTCCTGCAACGGAAGCTTGATTTTGAAGAATTTCGACATCATGGCGGAGGGCGGGACCGACCCCGTTGTAAAAACATTTGATCATATTCAGCCGACTGCGCAAGGCAGGATCGTGCTCTCGTTCATGCCGATCGTCAATTACCCGGAGGTCAACGCAATCGAAGTTGTTGCCGAGCCTCGTACGGACAAAGCGAAGGCCCGAGACTGATCGGACCATTCATCCTGTTGATGACCCTCACCGCAATCTCAGGGACGAAATCGCCAGGTGATGCACCTTTTGTCTGGTGGGCAGTTGAAAACCAGTCGGAGCGCTGGGCGGGATTCTTTGCGTAACTGAATGCCCCAATTCGACGAGCAGTTCCGCTCCTTCCTTGTTCCTTCAACCCTCCTCTCTGACCCCTGCGCTTGCCCTTCCCATGCACCTGCGTAGACCCTCAGATTGGGTCTGGCCCTGCTATTGAACCGGGGTTGACGGCGGCTACTCATGCTCCGTTGGATTCGCTAACCATCTTGTAACAATGTAGTTGCTAGAACTTTAACAATGTTAACGGCGCGTAAGGCCTGCATATAGACCCTCGCATGACCTATGTTTTCAGTCTTTTCAGAATGCAGTTGGTTTTAACGTTGCGCCCGGTTTTTTTCACTTTCGATTTACATGACAAATTCGAAAAGACCTCCTATGGTTCCTGTCGGTGATCCAAAACCCAGTAGCTCAGTGCCCCAAATCACAAGCAATTGATTCGCCTGGAGCATGGAATGCGAATGAGGGTGATGGTCGCCGAATGATTCAAAAAGCAGAAATACTCGGGAGGCAGTAAATATGGACGCATGCAGTTCAGCAAGAACCTCGCGGCCAGGCGCGAGCACGCGAATCCTTGCGGTGCTCGTTTGCATCATCGCGGGCAGCATGATGGCATTTGGACAGCAGACTACCGGTTCCATCGTCGGTACGGTGAATGATCAACAAGGCGCGGTCGTCACCACGGCAACCGTGAAGGCAATTAACCCGGATACCGGGTTTTCCCGGTCGGCGCCGGCAAACGGCTACGGGGAATACCGCATCGATTATCTGCCCGTGGGCACGTACACCGTCGAGGTGACGGCTCCCGGATTTGAGCGCTTTGTACAAAAGAATGTTGCGCTCGACGTCAGTCAGACGCTGGCCGTGAATATCACGCTGGCCGTGGGTGCTCAGACGCAGACGGTTACGGTGACTGAGGCGCCCCCGGTGGTCAATACATCGGACGCGACCCTGGGCAGAACCATTGAGCCGGCCGAAGTTATCGGCCTGCCGCTGGTCAACCGCAATGTATACACCGAACTTTCTCTGACGCCTGGCATCATGGCCAATAGCAGCAGCACCACCGCGAACCCCTCCGGCACTCCCAACTTCCAGGTTGGACTGGCATCCGAGGATATCCAAGTCAACGGCTCGCTCGATTCCGGCAACGGAACCGTCGCATTTTATCTGGATGGCGGCAACAACATTACGGGTATGCGCAACTACGGCAACCCGGCTCCCAACCCCGACGCAGTCGAAGAGGTCCGCGTCGATACCAGCGCATTCGCGGCCGAATACGGCCAATTCTCCGGCGCTATTGTTTCGGTGATTACAAAGTCGGGAACAAACAAGTTCCATGGCAGTGCGTTCGAGTTCAACCGCAACACTGACTTCAATGCCTGGAATTGGAATCCGGCTGCCGGCTCCATAAAAGCCCCTTACCACCGCAACCAATTTGGCGGCACCACCGGCGGCCCCATCATGCGCGACAAGTCCTTCTTCTTCTTCAGCTATGCCGGCCTGCGCCAGATCCAAGGCGGAACAGTCTCAGGGGCTACGGTGCCAACGCTTGCCGAGCGCCAAGGCGACTTTACGCAGTCCTCGCTGACCTCGGGCCTTATTTACAAGCCCGGCACCGGTAAAACGGTTCTCGAGAATGGAACGAACAGCGGCCCCGGTTGCCAGACCATATCCTCAGCTACAGCCGGGTATTGCATTGCGCAAGCCGACCTGGACAAAACCGCTCTAAACCTCGCGCCCACAAAACCCGGCACGAGCCTCGTTTCCATTCCGTTGCCCAACGGCGCTGCGGTTGCAAAGACTGGCGGCGCGTTATGGTCAGGCATTTACAACACTCCGACAGACGATAACGAATACCTGGCAAAATATGACGAGAACCTCGGCGCCAAGGACCGTTTGGGAGTGACCTATTTCTATGTCAAGACCACTTCAACACCCAGCGGAGGGGGCAACGTCCTTTGGACGGGAGTTCAGTCCCATTCCGCTCAGACCAATGCCAACATCAGCGACGTTCACACCTTCTCGCCGACCCTGGCCAACCAGGCGTGGCTAACCTTCACGCGGGCCATGGGCGGCCGCACGATGGTTCCCGTCACCGGCCCGGCCGACCAAACTCTCGCCAGTTTCGGCTCGAACTTCCAGATCCAGGGACCGTCCGCATTGCCCCAGCTAACGGGCGCCGGCTTTAACACCGGTAACCCGAACGCAGGCCCTGTGACGGGTTCTGACAACTATGAGCTGCGCGACATGGTGAGCCTGACCAAGGGTAAGCACAACTTTTCCCTGGGCGGCGAGTTCGCTCTCGACAAGACCATGTTCCTCGCCAATCTGAATAACTATGGCGAGATTACCTTCTCGACCTCCGCGCCCACCAGCACGGGTGTTGCACTTGCGGACTTCATGACCGGCCAAATCAGTGCATTTGAGCAGGACTCGCCGTATGTGACGCATCTGAGCACCTGGCATGCAGCGTTTTTTGCGCAGGACGACTACCGCGTGACGCGCCGCCTCACAGTCAATCTTGGACTGCGGTGGGATATCGATACGCCACCCACGGAATCGCATAACAGGACGGAGTCCTTTATTCCCGGCCAGCAATCCACGATTGCTTCGGGAGCTCCGCTTGGCGTGGTCTTCCCTGGCGACAAAGGCATCGGTCGCGGCATTGTGAGCACGCCATTGGGCCACTTTTCGCCTCGTCTCGGTTTTGCATGGGATCCGTTTGGGGATGGCAAAACCTCAATTCGCGCCGCAGCAGGCATCTTCTACGGCTCCAAGAGCGGCAATGAGTGGAATCAGCCCGGCAACAACTCGCCATTCGCCATTCGCAACGCCTTTGGCTCGGAAACCTCTCTCACCAATATTTACAATGTCGGGTTCCCCAGCACGGCTGCGGGTGGCGGCATCTTCCCGTATACCTATAACCCGGCGAGTCCGAAGTTCTACCCCAGTGGAAGCATTGAAGCCATCGGGCCGAATTTCAAGGATTCGTCGATCTACCAGTTCAACTTCAGCGTGCAGCGTTCGTTGCCATACAGGGTCAACGTAACGACTGCTTATGTAGGCACGATGGGCCGTCACCTGGGCACCTTCATCGATCTCAACTACGCGCCTTACGCGACTGTCAACGCTTCCGGCGGCGCGTTGGTCGGCGCACTCAGCACTTCAGCCGCAAGCTACGAGCAGCGTCGTCAATTCGATGGCGGCATCAACCTTACGCCTGGAACCCTCAACGGAATCACCTACCTGCTCTCAGACCAGACCTCCAACTACAATGCGCTCCAGGTCACGGCATCCAAGGCGATGGCCCGCAGCTTCACAGTCAACGGTTTCTATGTCTGGAGTCGCGCGCTGGAAAGCGGAGAGTTCGTGCAGAATGGCGGGATGACCGGCGTGCAGGATTACGGCTATTTCGGCAAGCCATTCACCGCGCAAAACAACTTGATGGGCGCCGTCGGCGGCGGACTTGGGCAGGAATATCAGCCCATGGCTAACAACCGGAACCAAAATGCGGCCATCTCCGGCATGTGGACCCCCAACTACTTTCACGGATCGAACAAGGTCGTCAACGAATTGGTGAACGGCTGGACGATTTCACCCATCGTCTATTTCCAGTCCGGCCTGCCGAATACGGTGTCATCCGGATCCAACCTGAACTTTGACTCGTTGGGCCAGAGCCGCCCCAACTCTACAGGCGTTCCTTTCAAGCTCGGCGTACACCGCTGCCGTGTATGCGGCGCCACGGGTCAGAGCCCAACCAGCGTAACCACACAATGGTTCAACAGCACGTACGTCTCCGCTGATAAAACGAATTTGGCGGCTGCCCAGGCGGCTGGGATGTCGTACATACTCAACGGACCGGGCGTAACTGGCGGTATCGGCCCTGGCGGCGCAGATGGCAACGTGAGACGTGGCACCATCATCGGACCGGGCCTCAAGCAAATGGATGCCGGCCTGCTCCGCGACGTGAACATCGAGGGCAAAATGGTATTCCAGTTCCGCTTCGAAGTCACCAACGTGATGAACTGGGTCAACCTCAACAACCCCTCCACCGGTAATATCACGAGTGGCTCTCAGGGCACCATCACCTCAACCGCCAACTCATCCAACGGCGACACCCAGCGCATTATGCAGTTGGGCGGACGGCTGACCTTCTAGGCCTCCACGTTGTACCACTTTCACTTTGCGCCCGCTCATGGCGAGCGGGCGCAGCCTTCCTTAGATTTCCTGCGCCCATATCAAAAGCAATGAGAAACGGAAAGTCATATGATTCGACCGTCAAGAAGAGAGTTCTGTTCCATGGCGGCTGCCCTAGGGGCATGCGCGCTGAACGCACCGAATAAACTCCTGGCGCAAACTGCTGTGCTTCAGATTTCGCTGGCCATCGACCCGGCGATCCGCATTGCCAAAGTTCCCACGGACTTTATGGGGCTGAGCTACGAGAGCGGGCAGCTCGCCTATCCGGATTTCTTTTCGCCTGGGAATGCGGCCCTGATTGAGATGTTTCGCACGCTGAGCCCCGCGGGTGTGCTGCGGCTTGGCGGCAATCTGAGCGAGTTCACCGCCTGGTCTGAATCGGAACCGGCAACGCCGCCAGAAGCCGGTGGCCTGGTGGGGCCCGATCCGGGCCATCGCGAGACGCGCACGTTCACCATCACGCCGCGCTCTATTCGCAATCTGCAAGGGTTTCTAAGCGCGACCGGCTGGCGCTGCATTTATGGCTTGAATCTTGGCGGGGGCACAGTGGAACAGGCTGTGGCCGAAGGCGGATTTGTGGCCAAGACCCTGGGCCGGCAATTGATATGCGTCCAGTTCGGCAACGAGCCCGATCTGTTCAGGCATCGCGATCAGGGGAACAAGCGGTGGACCTTCGACGAGTATCTGGCCCAGTGGAAGACGTTCAGGGCTGCGTTTCATGAGAAGCTGCCCGAGGTAGCGGTGGCCGGACCGGACACGGCCTCCGACGAAAAATGGGTCAAGCAATTCACTGAGGATGTTCCCAGGGAGATCGTGCTTGTGACCAGCCATTACTATCCCCTTGGTCCGCCCACGGATCCGAGCATGACCATTGAGATGCTTCTTCATCCCGTGGCACGCTTCGAAACCTCCTGCCGGCATGAAATCGAATCCGCGAAGGCTGCCGGTTTGCCGTTTCGCATGACGGAAGGAAACTCCTGTTATAACGCTGGAAAACAGGGAGTCAGCGATACGTTTGCATCCGCGTTGTGGGCTGCCGACTACTGCCTCGAAATGGCGTCTCTGGGTTGCGTGGGAGTGAATCTGCATGGGGGCGCCAACGGATACTACTCGCCGATCGTGGGCTCCATTGAGAGCGGCTTTACCGCCCGACCGGAGTATTACGGCTTAATGCTGGCGCAACAGTTTGCAGGGCGCGCCTTGCATAGGGCAACGCTTGAGGCACACGGAGCCAATGTTACAGCCTATGCATCCGCCGGGGCCGGCGAGACGGGCTTGATCGCCATCATGAACAAAGATGGCCGCGATGCGGAGGCGACCATCGCTGAACCCTCCGCCGGATTGAAGCGCGCGAGCGTGGAGCGCCTCGAGGCTTCGGCGATCGACGCCAAGGATGGGATCACGTTTGGGGGAAACGTAGTGAGGAGCAATGTGCACTTTCACCCTCGCGCCAGCGAGCCGCTGCAGGCCCATTTCGGCAAGCTGCATGTACGCATTCCGGGTTATTCTGCAGTGCTGATTCGGCTAGAGTAGGGCGCGCGTCAGACGCATTTGCAGCGGGTCAAGATTGTGCGCCGCCAAAGTGAACTCTCAGTGGATTCTCACACTTGTCCGGGTGAGCATTCGCATCGTCCTCGGCAGAGACCGCAACTCTACTTCAGGGAAGATGAAGCCGAATCGCGTCAGTTGCGCGCCGCGTGCGCGGCCGCTGCCCGGTCCTCGGCCAGCATTTGCGCCAGGGCCTTTTCCGGGCACATATGATGCGCCTCGCGCACGTCGAGCTCATTCTCCGTCTGCACGCAGGAAGCGATGGTCATAAAGCAGTCGAGGCAACGTGAGTTGTAGCTGCCGTTTTCGTTTTGTGTGCGGCTATACATGACCGATGGGGGAAAATACTCTTCGATCCTAGCCACTATCTCGAATCTTCTGGCGTGACTCTCATCACAACCGCATGTTTACGGTGCTGTCGCGAGGGACGGCGCGCGATCTGCAATCGTTTGGAACGATTCCAAAATAAGTGTGGCAGGCGTTTGAGCTAGCATCACCGCCGATCCTCAAGAGCGAGGGATCGGGGCACCGCTAATGGGTATCACCGCGATGGAACGGCTCTAATATTGCGGCGTTCCCACATTCTCCCATTGGTCGGAATGGCTCTTGAGGTACCAGCAGGGCGTTTCTCCGCCGTGAGGAAACAGCGCGAGATCGCAGGCAACGTCTGTGGTTCCGAGAAAGTCATACTCGGTCTTTTGGCCCTTGAGCGGAACCGACATGAATTGACTCACTGTGACGCTGGACTGCGGTGACCCTCGCACGACGTACAACACCCAGTCGATGGCAAAGGACACAAGCACCACGACCATAAATGCGGCAAGCACGCGAAGAATCCACCCACCGAGCCATCGCATCAGGGTCCGAGCTCCTTCGTGCGCGGTGCTTGTGCATGGATTGCCACGTCTGTGGATGGTGGCCGGCGCGCTGCAGCCAGAATAAACCCGCGTATCGGTGCGGCCGCACATCTTTAGCGGGTTGGTAATCCCCGTGGTTGGTCGGTGAGTTCCAATCGACGCGAGCTGCCTTCGCGATTTGGCGCAGTTTCGCGTTGCCTGCTAACCTGTCCGCACCATGCGTTCACAGCTTGTGCTCGTTTTCTGCCTTGTGGCAGGTTTTCAGGGGCTTGCGCAGACCGCTGCCGCTCCGGCGCAAGGTCTGCCGAAAGATCCTCGCGCGATTCTCGCTGCTGCTGCGCCCTTCTACGATTTCAGTGATGCGGCGCTGAAGCCCTGGCATTTGAAGGCGTCTTACCAGCTCTACGACGACAAGGGGAACGCCGCTGAGCAGGGGACCTTTGAATATTGGTGGGCTTCGCCGAAGGTTTACCGCAGTACCTGGACGCGGCCGAGCGTTACGCACACTGATTGGTATACGGCGGACGGCAAGCATGCCTATCTTTCTTCCGGCGAGGGGCTCAGCTACTTCGAATCCCAGCTCCAATCAGCTTTTCTGTCTCCGCTCCCGGACGCGGGCGACCTCGATGCAACCAAGGTTCGCCTCGATCGCGAAGAATTGAAAGTGGGCAATGCGAAACTGCCTTGCGTTATGGTCGTTCCCCTGATGCCGCAGCACGGGCAACTCCAAGTCATTCCGCTCGGCCTCTTCCCGACCTATTGCTTTGACCCCATCGTGCCTGCGTTGCGGATCAAGTATTCCTTCGGGACCATTACCGAGGGATTCGAGGCCATTGTGGAGGTACAGGGACGCTTCCTGCCCAAAGAATTAGCTTTCTTTGACGGTAGGCGCGAGATTCTCTCAGCGAAAATGGAATCGGTTGCAGGCCTTTCTCCGGCCGATCCGGCATTGGTGCCGGATTCTCACGCGAAGTTTCCGGGGATCGACAAGGTGCCGGTATCAAACACGGTGGCCGTCGGGCTCCTGTTCAAGAAGGTGACGCCCATTTATCCGCAGGATGCAAAAGACGCACGCGTCTCCGGAAAAGTCGTGCTCGGAGCCATCATTGGCAGGGACGGCAGGGTTCACGAACTCCACGTCATCGAGGCTCCATGGCCCTCGCTTGTTGCCTCGGCCGTGTGGGCCGTCTCTCAGTGGGAATACAAGCCGTATTTGCTCAATGGCGAGCCCGTGGAGGTTGAAACCATCGTCAACGTGACTTACACGCTCGGCCCATGAAGGAAGATCTGGCTTGGCAGACAGCAAAGCGGCTAGCCTTCGCGGCTGGCCTTCTCGCGTTCCGTTACGCCTCGAGCTTTACAACGGGACCCGAGATGCTGCAGCCAGCGATGGTGGTTTCCCACCCTTGCGACAAAAGGGCGTCGCAAGAGTGGGGCAACGAGCTCTGGGGTGCAGCAATGCCGGCACCGTCACATGCGCCTGCGGATTGCTATTCGCGCTCCGCTATGCAAGAACCGGCTCACTGGCAGCTTCGTCATTTGAACATGCCCTTTACGGTTGCTGGCTGTTTACGTGCGGGCGCGGGCAAAACTTCTACGGTGCGTCTGCGATGGTGCCCCGGCGGCAATTCCGTGCGAAGTTGTTAGAATTCTCCATCATCGCAAGTTCAGGAAGGAGACCCGGTGCGAAAACCCGCCCGCGGTTGCAAGGTCGCTCTTATTTTTCCCGTTATCATTCTTTCTCCGCTCGCCGTCCTGCTTCTATCTGCTTGCGCGGCGAGCGCCCAGGCACCGTCCGATCCCCTCTCCAGCCCTCTGGTCGTCCGCACCACTGCCGGATTGAACCGCGGTATCGCGCGGCCCGGCGGCGGTGCGGAGTTTCTCGGGGTGCCGTACGCGCAACCGCCGGTTGGCGACCTGCGCTGGCACGAACCCCTGCCCGCCAAACCATGGGCCGGAGTCCGCGATGCAAACACTTTTGGGGCATCCTGCACGCAGCCTTTGCTCAGCGGCGCCTGGAACCGCTATGACGCCGAGCATGGCCAGGAGGACTGTCTCTATCTCAACGTCGTCACTCCCGCATGGCCGGCCGCAAAACCTCTTCCGGTCATGGTCTGGATTCATGGCGGCGCGAATATCGGCGGCTCGGGGTCGGGCGATCTGTATAACAGCGGGACGCTGGCCGATCACGGAGTCTTGCTTGTGACCATCAACTACCGGCTCGGCGTCTTCGGCTTTCTCGCGCATCCGGCGCTCACCGCGGAGTCGCCGCGTCACGCCTCAGGTAACTACGGATTGATGGACCAGATCCTCGCGCTCCACTGGGTCCACGACAACATTGCCGATTTCGGGGGCGATCCCAACAACATCACCGTCTTCGGCCAGTCTGCCGGTGCCATGGACACCGGCATGCTCATGACCTCGCCGCTCGCTGCCGGGCTTTTCGAAAAAGCCATCGCCGAAAGTGGCGCAGCATTCGCACCGCCAGTTGTTCCACTTGCTTACGCGGAACAGCGCGGCCTCACCGCCGCGGCCGCGCTTGATGTCCCCGCAGGCGCTGCCGGCATCGCCGCTCTGCGAAAGATTCCCGCGCCGGAGCTGATTGCAAAACTCGGCAACCTCGCAACCGAGTGGCCCGGTTTCGGTCCCAATGTCGACGGCTGGGTTCTGCCGCGTTCTCCTGCCGCTGTCTTTGCAGCAGGCGGTGAAGCCCCAATCCCGCTCCTTATCGGCACTACGTCGCATGAATTCGGCAACACGGAGCCGGTCGATGCATTACGCGCCGCCATCACACGCACCGATGGTGCTCTTGCGTCTCAAGCCCTCGCGCTCTACGGTCTCACCGGCGACGGCCAGGGCACCCCTGATGCACTCTATGGCTCTGCCGGCGTCCAGTGGAACGCAGATAGCCTGTTCCATTGCCCGATCACGACCGAAGCGCTATGGCACACATACGCCCATCACGCCACGTTCGAGTACGAATTCGACCACGCGACCCCCGGCCAGGAAGCGCAGGGAGCGCTTCACTCTGCCGAACTTCCGTACGTCTTCGGATACTTCCCAAAATCCGGCAATATCGGCGGCAATTTCGGCGCCTCCGACATGCACCTTGCCGATCTGATGCGGGCTTACTGGACAAACTTTGCGCGCACAGGCGACCCGAACGGCACGAGCCTTCCGCGCTGGCCTGGGCTCGACAAGACGCAAAGCTACCTTCGCTTCACGCAGGACGGCAACACCGGCGTCAGCTCCAGTCCTCTTCGCGGTCCGCAATGCGACCTCTACCGCCAGGTCCTTGCCCAACAGATGAAATCGGCGCCATGAAGCATGACGGCCTGGAAACCCGAATGACCGTCCCGGCCCGTCAGGTTCGAGTTTTGCAATTGTGCCCGTTCAGGCTGCTAAAACTTTACGCTACCCGCGCGCGGCGAAATGCCGCTTAGCTCTGCAGCGCGCGCCTCAGCGTACGCGGCCGCGCCGATCAGCGCCGTGCGGCTCTCCAGAATCACACGCACCGGCGTATTCACCAGCAACTGGCTCAGGCGCCCCTTGTCGGTGAAGGCCCTCATGAACGTTCCGTCCTTGAGCTTTTCCAAAATGCGCGGCGCGATGCCGCCGCCTACGTAAAGGCCGCCCACCGACAGAATCTTCAGCGCCAGATTGCCGGCCTCTGCGCCGTAGGCCGAAACAAACATGTCGAGCGCCTTCTCACAGAGCGCGCTCCTGGCCTTGAGCGCCGCTTCAGTGATGGCCGCGTTCGGGTCTTCCTGGGTCATGCGCTCAGCCAGCCACGCCGGCTCTTCCATGCCCCGGACCTCGCGGAGAAACTCGTAACAGTTAGTGAGCCCCTGCCCGCTCACGACGCGTTCAAAGCTGATGCGCCCATCGTATTTCTGCTTCAGGAAGCGCAGGAGGTCGATCTCGTCCTCGTTGCGCGGCGCAAAGTCCGAGTGGCCGCCCTCCGATGCGTAGGGAACGTAGTCGCGCCCATCCCACACCAGAAACGCCTCGCCCAGCCCCGTTCCGGCCGAGATCAGCGCACGGTTTCCCACCTGCCGGGCATCACCCTCGCTCAAGGTGTAAATCTGTTCCGGTCCGAGCTCGGCGATGCCGTACCCATTCGCCTGCAAATCATTGATAAGAAATACGTAATCAATTTTCAAATTGCGTGATAGCTCGCGGCTGTCCAGCGTCCAGGGCAGATTGGTGAGCCGCAGTCGCCCCTCCCGCACCGGTCCCGGCACGCCAAAGCACGCCGCGGTCACTTTTTCTGAAACGACAAACTCCTTCACGATCGCTTCCAGGCCCGAATATTCCTTGGCCGGGAACTGCTTGTCGCGTGCGTGCTTCAGGTTGCCATCAATAAAATCAAACAGCGCCAGGTGAACCTTGGTGCCGCCTACATCGCCTGCCAGAATCATTCCGTCCTCTCGAGAACCCCACAGCCTTGCGGATCTGGCGTCGGCAGCAGGGCCGCTGCTGCCCGGTCCAGAAGCAACGTCAGTATACCGCCCGCGGGCCTGATCAATTGGCTGGGCAGTCGTTCAGGATGCCGCGCGCCCATAAATACCTCTTTTAGAATCTGCGCTTTATCCGTTCCGCCTATGAGGAAGAAGACCTCGGCCGCATGGTTGATCACCGGCCAGGTCAGCGTGACTCGCCAGGCGTCCTTGTTCTCGACATAGTTGGCGACGGCCAGGCGACCCAGCTCGTGCAGGGCCGGAGTGTTGGGAAAAAGAGACGCAGTGTGTCCATCCGGACCCATCCCCAATTGGACGACATCGAAACGGGGCAGTTCCGCGCCCTCCAAGCGGAAGCCGTTGCGCAGCTCCGACTCGTACCGCGCCGCGGCTGCCTCCGGCTCCAGCTCGCCTTCCATGCGATGAATCTGCTCCGGCTGGAGCGGCACGTGGTCGAGCATGGCCTCGTGCGTCATGCGGTAGTTCGAGTCGGGGTCATCCGGCGGCACGCAGCGTTCGTCGACCCACCAAAGGTCGAGCTTCGACCACGGCATTCGCGCCCGCCACGGCTCGGCGGGATCGGCCAGCAGGGCAAACGCCGCCCTGGGCGTGGACCCGCCGCTGATGGCGATCCTTGCCCAGCCCCGTGCAGCCACGGCGCGTTCTGCCTGCTCCACAAAATACTGCGCCGCGCGCGCGGCGAGTGCGGCTGCATCGGACGCGACGTAGTAGACAATCTTCATTCGTTGAGGCATGGGGAAACATCCTCTGGTTTCTAAATTACACGGGTGCGCCTGTCCGCCATCGTGGGCTATTTCTTCTTTTCAACTTGGATGCTGCCGTCGGTATTCACGATGAACACGCGCTTGCCCGCGCCGATGTACTCGGGCATCGATGGCCTTCGCGTGAGCACATACAGAACATCGGTATCTTCCGGAACGTCGCTTAACACGTGCCCATGGATGCCCGCGACGGGGTGTTCCGCGGGATCAAACTCCATGTCCAGGATTGCCTTGTGCAGTTGAATTTTCTCGACGATCCGTTTGCCATCCGCCGAAATTGTGTAGCGCACATCGCCGCCTAATGGCCAAACATCGCTCTTCGTCTGTCCTGGATAAAGGTAGACGTATAGATTTCCGTCTTCAGAGGGAAGAATCGCGGTGTTGTACGAGCGGTTCGGAGTCCCAAAGTCTCCAATCGCCAATTCCAGCGCCCGCTCTTTCGCAACCAGATCGTCCGGTCCTTCCCGCGGCGGATCGTACTTCACAGCCGTGTAGCTTTCGGGCCCTCCCGCTTGTTTCGCTTCGTAGGCCACCATCAGCCGGTCGTGCGTTTCGTTCCACCTGGGAAACACTACTTCCCAGCCCGCGGGGGTTTTCAGGCAGATGTAGTGGGCCAATCCATTGGTGTCGGGATGCAGCGCTAAAAACGCGTCGGTCCCGTGCCACGCGGCCTGATCGTAGGCGTAGAGTGCGCGGCCCCGCTCTGTAACCCCCGCAAGGTACGCGGCCAGGTCCTTGTCGTCGACGTGCCGCATCTGTCCTTGAAGAGAACTCGAAAAAGCAAGAAGACACGTCGCAATCAAAGCCAGAAATCTGCGCATACCTACGCCCTTCTCCACGCGGAGCCGGCTATGAATCCGTACCGCAGCGATTCAAATCGCCGCTGTTCGCCTGGAATGATTTGTGGGAATGATACGCCGTGGGCCAGCCCTGCCGTCGAGCAGTGCTCACAGTTGCACATTGTGACGCCGTGGATGATCGATCCAGGTCGTCGTATCCGCCAGGATCACAAACGATCGACTCTCAGACGCTTGATATCTTCGAGTTCGGGTATGGTGCCGCCAAGCGCGGAGAGCTTGCGCGACGCTTCAAAATGAATCAGAGCCTTCAACGCTTCGCGCAGCAGCGCGGTCCTGTCGGTGATTCCGGCGTACTCCTGCGCCTGGCGCACGAGGTCGTCGTCGAGCCGTAGGGTGGCTCTCATATCACCTTTATCGACGATGCCGGCCTGATATGCCGTGAATGCCAGGCCGCGCAGCCTTGAAACCTGATCTCTGAAATCTGAAACCTGCCTTTACCGTCCCAAATACACCCGGTACTGCTGCTCCAGGATGCCGGCGGCGCGCGCCAACAGCAGCTTTGACACGTTGTACTGATACAGGCTTTCGACCAGGTTGTTTTCGGCGGTGGCCAAGGTGGCTTGGGCGGTCACCAGGGGCAGGTTGTCGTCGACGCCGGCGTTCACGCGGTCGGTCTCATCGCTGAGTGCGCGCGTGGCCAGGTCCACGTTCGATCGCGCCACGTCCACGAGCTGCTTGTTCGCGCCCACATCGAGCAGGGCCGCCCGTACCTGTTCGTCGATGTGGTTGCGCAGGTCGGCAAGCTGCGCGTCGACCGAGTCCATCTCCGCCTTTGACGCGTCCTCATCGCCCCGCAGCCTCGCTTCGCGGAAGATAGGAAAATTCAGCGTACCGATGGCAACGAAATCGCCGTGCGTGCCCGCACCGTTCACGGTGCTGGTGCCGTAGTAACTATAAAAACTCAACGTGGGCAGCCGCTGGCTGCGATATACCGCGTGCACCGCTTTATACTCAACGGCCTGGTTCTGCAGGTTCTGGTAGTCCTGGCGGCTGCGGTAAGCCAAGGCGCGCACCTCTTCCGGCGTCTGCTCGGCCAAGTCGCTGTAGGGCGCCGGATCGGTGAGCGTAATCTCCTGTCCGGGATCGATGCCGATCTCGCGCTCGAGAAGAATCAAATCCTTCGCCTGCTGGTTCTGGGCCGCGATCAGCGCCTGCTGCTGCGCCTCAAGCTGCACGCGGGCGCGCAATTCATCCAGATTAGCCACGGTCCCGGCCTGGTGCGCCGCATGAACGTGGTCCAGCAGCAGCTGCGCCTGGGCGACGAGGGCCTTGGCGTTCTCTACCTGGCTCTGGTCGGCAACCGCGCGCAGATATGCGGTCGCCACTTGCTGCACCACCTCGCCGCGCGCCGACATCTTGTTGAAATATGCCGACCGCTCCGCCGCGCCTGCCGCCTTCCAGCCCTGGATGACGGGGCCAGAAAACAGGATCTGGCTAAAGTGAATCTGCCCCTCGGTGAGATCGTCGCGCGTAATGTTGGAGAGGCCGACCGGTATTTTGCCGCCGGGAAACAAGGGCGTGAACTCGGCAATCACGCTGGGGCCGAAACCGAGCGCCGCCAGATCGTGCATATAGTAGCCGGTGTCGCCGGTGAGCCAGATGGTCGGCAAAAACTCCTGGAGCGCCTCGTTCCTCATGCCGTGCAGCGTTTTCTCGCCGTTCTCAGCTTCTTTCAGTCCCAGGTTGTTTTTCAGGCCCCGCTGGATGACGTCATCCAAGGACAACTTGAGGGGTTCGCCGGTGACCGGCTGAACGGTCACGCTGCCAAAGAAGGGATTGGCCGCCGACGTCGGGTTCTGGCCACGCGCCCACTTCGCTCCGGCGCAAATCTCCATCAAAGCCAATAGAAAGATCGCGGGCGCGATTAGCATGAAGTCAAAATGATGCCGTGGATTCACTGCCATTATTTTCTCAGATGTGCCTCCGGCCGCAAAGATTCAAAGGCTTCCCGGGGTAGATCGGGGCTACTCTACGGGGTGGATCCAGATGGCGTTGCCGCCGCCGGAAACCATGTGCACGTCGAGCACCGTCGTGCGGTCTACCGTTTGACGAGTCAGTACCGTGTGTGTCGGTTGATCGGCCGCATCCGGCGCATCGGCGTAAATCTCCGCGACGTATTTGCCATCGCCCAGGAAACTCAGCGGCACCTTCACGTCGCGCGCGTTCCAGTCGGTGAGCGAACCGACATACCAATCGCTCGCGCTGCGTCGCGCCAGCGTGATCCACTGCATCGGCATGCCGCCGATCGAGCGCACCTCGTCCCACGTGCACGGAACCCGCTTGATGAAATCGAATTCCTTTTGTCCCGCATAGGCCTCCGGGTCATCCGACACCATCTGGAGCTCGCTCTCGAAGATCACGTACAGGGCCAGCTCCTGGGCGCGCGTGTTCAGTCCCATGGGCATAAAATGCCGCGGAACGAAGTGCTCGAGGTTGGTGTTGTTGAATGCGCCCGGCGTGTAATCCATGGGCCCGGCCAGCATGCGCGTAAAGGGCAGTGTGGCGTTTTGGGCAGGCGTTACCCGCGCCGTCCCCTTCAGATACTCCTTGCCCATCACGCCTTCGCGCGTCATCAGGTTTGGATACGTGCGCCGCACCCCGTCCGGCTTGAATGCGCCGTGGTAATCGATCATCAGGTGATGCTCGGCCGCCGCGGCCACGACTTTGCGATACCACTCCACCATCCACTGATCGTCGCGATTCATGAAGTCGATTTTGACGCCCGCGACACCCCATTTTTCAAAGAGCGGAAAGGCCTGGTCCATATACGCGTCCACTGACGTCCAATGCGCCCACAGCCACAGCTTCACGTTCTTCTCTTTGGCGTAGCGCAGCAGCTCGGGCATGTCGATGTTGGGCGACACGTGCGTAATGTCTGCCTGGCGCGGCCGGTCTGGCGGAGGGTTCGGGTCCCTGGCCTCCCATCCCGCATCGATCAGCATGTACGGGAAGCCCGACGCCGAGGCAAAGTCGATGTAGTGCTTCATGATCTCGGTCGTCACGCCCGGCTTCACCGTAAGGCTGGGCGCCGCGTCGCCGCTCCACCAGTCCCACGCCGATTTCCCGGCTTTGATCCACGAGGTGTCGGCGACCTGCGACGGCGGATTGAGATTGAGCACAATGTTCGATTCGACGAGCTGCGACGGTTGGTCGGCAATCATCAGCACGCGCCAGGGGCTTGAGAACGGGGTTTCCGTTTCGACCGCATAACTGGGATCGATGTTGCCCGCGCGATCCTCATGCGGCGAGAGATCGGCATGCACTGCGCGGCTCGCAAACCCCTCTGTCTTGCGCAGGTACATGCCGGAGTAGTGCTCGATGTCCGCCTCGGTGATGGCCACCCATCCCACGCCCGGCTCGTTGGCGAGATACGGCAAGCCGATGAGCCAGTCCGGGTGCAGACCGCTCACGTTGCGCAGTTGATACTCGTCCTCCCACGACGATTGATATCCATCCAGGATCAGCGGGTAGGTGGAAGCGTCTTTGGCAAAGGAGAATTGCGTTAACTCGTGCGCAATGCGCGTTTGGCCGATCGCCGGCTGTTTGGGAACCAGATAGCGAAAGGCAACGCCATCGTCGAAGGCGCGCACTTCGATGGAAAGTTTGCGACCATCCAAATCAGAATAATCCGCGCGTACGCCGTTGTAGTGGTTGCGTACGGTGCGCGTTTTGCCCACGGGGAGCGCATAGGTGTCGTCGGCGCTATCCGTTTGCATGCCGGCGAGCTTCATGAAGGGTCCCAGCGGCGGCTGCCCCACCAGTTCCAGGCCCAGTTTTGATTCGACGATCAGCCGCTTGCCATGGAACTCGACGGAATACACAAGACCTGCCGCGCCGCTGTCGGAAAGCGTCAGCGCAATCTGGCCGTTGGGCGAAATCACAGAGACCGGAGAGGTCTTCCAGCCCGCGATGCCGGGCGTCTGCGCGTTCAGAAATCCGGCGGCGACGAATAGCGCGAACAGACCGACCCCGGCGTGGCGAAGAGTGGGCATGATTCCTCCGTGGGGGACGGCTGGTTCGCACTGTTCCGGCCACGCGCCAGTATACGCGGGCGCCGCTCGCGGCGGGATTTAAGGTGGCGGGACAGTTTCGAGAAGATCTTCCTTCGGGGGCCGAAGCCCCCATCTAGTTTTCTGCAGCGTCTTTGGCCCGGCTAAACAGGCTGTTACGAAACTCGAGGAATTTCAAAATTCACCACAAGATGTTGGGTTCGGCAAGATGATCGCACCCAAAATGTGGCCTCGATTTCGAGTTTCGTAACAGCCTGTAAAGCCGTGCCCTTGTTACAAAGCCCGTGAGTTGAGGCCCGTGCGATCCCACCTTAAACGCACAAAGCGCGTTCAGGATGGGGCAACCCACCCGCGTGCGTGGCGCGCGGCCGGAGCTACGGCGCGGGAGCGGGCGAAGCGCTCTCCTTGCGCAGCCGCTGGTCGTGGTAGAGCACGGCCAATGCCGTGGTGAGGGCCGAGTAGGCGAGCAAAACGGTGACGACAATCGTCAGCACGTAACCCAGCACGCCAAGGCCCACGAGCGTGAAAAATGCCGGAGATCCCACCGCGACATGCGCCAACATGGCTCCCAATGCAACCAACGATGCCAGGACGCCAAGGACCAGCATGCAGGCAAGCTGCACCGCGTACACGGCTGCGTAGACCACCAGGATCACCAGGAAGATACGCCCCTTGGAACCGCGCGTGAGTTGGGCGCTACGCCGGAGAGCCGCCCGTGCCGTCAGATCTTCCTCCATACTTGCCGGGTAGGCCAGCGCGAAGCGCAGGGAGATCAGGATGGCATAGGCGATCACGCACAGGTACATGAGCACGATGAGTGGAATGAGGATGAACGGGAAGCCGGAACCCGGGGCAGTTCCCGCGGAAAGGTGCATCAACGCAGTGGGAATGGCAATCGACGCCGCGAGCACGACGATCGGCACAGCCAGGTAAAGAGTCCATAGAATCATCAGCCACAAGTAACGGCCAAAGCGGCTCCAGGCTGCGCGATAGGCTTGGCGAAAGGTGACAGTGACCCCGCGATCGGCTTGAACAGCGGCATGGATAGCGGCCGGCAGATAAAGCGCACAAACGAGGAGAAGAAGCGGCTCGCCGATGAGGAAGATCACGATGAAATACATGGGAAAGGCTGGCAGCGAGATGGGATTGCCGGCCATTAGCGCGCCAAAGATTTTCACCTCGAAACTCACCAAGGCCGCAGTGAACAGGAAGACAGCAGCCGCAGGAACGCTCGCAATGCCGCAAAAGAGCTTGCAATGCGCCCGCATGAGGCGATATACGCGGTCGAGGATCTGACCGAAGGTGAGCGCTCCCTGCGGTAGAGGAGCGGAAGTCGATACGTAAAGAGGCACAGGAATACCCGGTTCGTTCACAGCATCCCTCCGATTTGTGCAATCAATACTTGGAGGGATACTAGCACAGGCCGGGAGGCCTTTTGCTCTCCTGAGCCGGGTTGTTTTGTGGGTGCGTACTGGCGCGCAAGGCAGGAGTGGTGCGGCTGGCGAATCTCAGGCAAAATGCAGCGCGGCTTCAGCCCACTGCAAGGCTTCTTCGTAACACACCAGTAGATCGCCGGCGTTCAGGCCTTGCAGCTTCGTGACCAGATCGCAGGTCGCCCAGTCGGCGTATTCGTGGGCCTCCAGCCAGCAGAGCAAGGCGCGCTCCGGGAGCTTCTCGCCCTCCAGGGCGCGGCGAATCTCGTCGCGCAGCGGCAGCAAGGGCGTCAGGTTGCTCATCGGCACTCGCAGCATCGCAGGCAGAAGGCTCATCATCCCCAGCAGATACTGCTCCGTGGGGTGCAGATCGCAAAGCACTGAGGCCAGTTCGCAAAAGCGTCCGCGCACAAAGGCCATGCGCAGCAATTCCATGGGCTGGCCAGCGTTCATCTCGCTGGTAATGGCCAGCGTGGCCAGACGGCGGAAGGTCTCTTCGCCCACCGCGATCAGCGCCGCTTGCACCGACTGCACTTCCTGCCGCATGGCGCTCACCGGCGAATTAATCAGCCGCAGCAGGCGGTAGGTGAGGCAAGTGTCGCGCTTTACCAGCCCGGCCAGTTCATGCATGTCCATGGATTCGTCCTGCAGCAGGCGCAGGATTTCCACGTGCTGCAGCCGGTTGGCAGGAACCTTGTGGTTCCTCATCAGCACGGGGCGGCAGAAGTAGAAGCCCTGCATGAGCGTGAAGCCTTCATCGCGCGCCCTCAGGTACTCCTCCTGCGTTTCCACCTTCTCGGCGATGAGGGCTACCGTAACGCCCCGGAGCCGCTGCAAAAGCTCGCGCCGGTCTTGTTTATTGGAGATGGCAAAATCCACCTTGATGTAGTCGGCAATTTCCACCAGCGGCTCGATGCCGGGCTTCCAAGTGAAATCGTCCAACGCCAGCCGGAACCCGCGCGCCTTCAGATGCTGGCATGCGTTGATCAGTGCCGGAGAGGGGTCGAGAGTCTCAAGGATTTCTAGAACCGTCATGCCCGCGGGCAGAATATGCACCAATTGGCCGGTAAGGGCCTCTTCCGTACAGTTGAGAAAAACCGGAAGGTCGCCGGTCAGCCTCCCCAACCCGAAAAGCACCGCGTTGTCGATCATGGTACGGGTGGCCAAGTCGCCGTCTCCGCTGAATACTGCTTGCGGACCATCGCGAAACAGCAGTTCGTAGCCGTGCACCTTGCCATGCAGATCGAGGATGGGCTGGCGCGCCACGTAGCGCATGCCAATCGCCAGATCCGGTTCCGGTACGTTGCTGACGGACCTGGTGTTGACAGGAGTTTCGAGGTGCGTCGCCATTCGTGCCCCTCCGAAAGGTCTATCGGCGGGGCGCAGAAGCTCTTGAAAGATTGTCCGAAAATGCGGCGGATGACGCCGGGGCGTCCAAAGTTCGCTGCGAAGCAAATGCAGGTCCTTCGACTTCGCAGACCGCATTGGCGGCCCGCTTCGCTCAGGATGACATGCTGTTTTCTTATCGCTCAGAATGACTGCAGTACTTATGCTGGCCGCAGTATTTATGTTGCGAACTCTAGGGACAGGACACTAGCCGCCCATGAACATGCCGCCGTTCACATCCAGCACGTGGCCGGTAATGTACGACGCCGCGTCCGAGGCCAGGAACTTGACCGCTTGCGCCACATCCCTGGGTGTGCCGCGGCGCCCGAGGGGGACCGTGGCCAGCATGGCCTTGCTCACTTCTTCGCTCAGGACTGCCGTCATGGGGGTTTCAATAAATCCCGGCGCTACCGCGTTCACGGTAATGTTCCGCGAGGCCACTTCGCGCGCCAGCGAACGCGTGAGCCCGATCAGGCCCGCCTTCGATGCCGCGTAGTTCACCTGGCCCGCTTGGCCCGCGCGGCCTACCACGCTGGCAATATTCACAATGCGTCCCCAGCGATTCTTGAGCATGGGGCTTAGCAGCGCCTGGGTCAGCAGAAAAGCTCCCGTCAAGTTGATGCTCAGCACCAGGTCCCAGTCCGCGGGCTTCATGCGCAGCATCAGGTTGTCGCGCGTAATGCCGGCGTTGTTGACAAGGATTTCGACCTTGCCAAACTTCTCGATAATTGCCTTGGCCCCGGCCTCGATCGAGTCCTGGCTCGACACGTTCACGGTGAACGCCGAGGCATCGATGCCCTGGGCCTTCATCTCGGCTACCGTCTCCGCCAGCTTGGCCTCATTCACGTCGGCCAACACGATGACCGCGCCGGCCGCGGCCAGCTCGTCGGCAATGGCGCGCCCAATGCCCTGCGCACCGCCGGTTATAAGCGCAATTCTTCCCTGCAAATCGCTCATGTTTTTTGTTGACCTCTGCGCGGAGAAGGCCGCGCCTTTCCACGGCTGATTATAAGGCAGTCGGTAGCGAACGGTTGTGTGACGTGTGAGTGTGAATGCGGGTGGACCGATCACTCACACTGTTCCCTGTTCCCTATTGCCTGCTGGCTTTTTTTACGTCGGGGTCGCCGCCACCGTGACCGGGTGCGCCGCGAGTGCGGAGTGCACCAGCTCTGCCGGCCAGATGTAGACCGCCAGACGCCGCGAGTAGTGCAGCACGGGCTCCATCTTTGGCAACTCGATGCCTACCGCCGTCGCCAGATCGTTGCGCTCAATCTCCGCCTCAGCTTCCTCAAGCGGCCAGGGGACATGGTGCAGGTTGGCGCGTATCGGTTGTCCGGCTCGATTGGTGCTGAACACGCAATTGCGCTCGGAAAAGAAGTACTCGAGCGATCCGGGCGGAATCTCCGCCGTCTTATGCGTCGGTCCCAGTCCCCGGTAGCGTGCCTTGAAGATGACCGGGGGCCGCGAGAAACGCCGCCGGCTGTAAAACGCGAATTCCCGTTCCGATCGTTGCTCGAGATGCATCTCCGCCAGCTTGTAGGGCAGGTGATAGGCGACATGCGCCACCGCTACCGCCAGCAGGTTGCTGGAATCGACAGAAAAACAGTAGATTCCCGGCGTTCCCGTGAGCCGGTCGCGCACATAGGTCCTCAAATTCAGGTCGGGAAAGTTGCGCAGCCCTGGAATGGGCGGTACGCCGCGGATTTTGATGCGGTCCAGCCAGAAGGGCACCGCTCCCAACCACGCCGATCCCTGATACGAATCGGCTTCAAGCCACTCCGGAAGCAATGCGTCCATTACGGAGCCGACGATGGGCCAGTGCGCAAAAAGCAGATCGTTCCAGCGCTGGGTCATGGCCCAGCGTCCCGGCGGCAAGGGCCGCGGCTTGTGCGACGTCCGCACCAGAAACTCCCGCACCAAAAACTCCTGTCCCCAAACGCGTGGTTCGGCGCTCGCGCGCGTCCCGGGTTGCGCTCTTTCGGCGCTTCGCCTTCCGGCTACGGCTATTATTCACCTTTGCAGGTGCAAAAGTGAATCATTAGCCATTGAGGAACATACCCCGCCCTGCGCGCCAAAGTGAATAGCAGGCTCTATGACGTATTCTGTCCGCGAGACGATCCTCATGTCCAGCGAATCTTTTTTGCCCCCGGGCGCACGCACGCAATCTGAAGTTTTCGCCGTCCATGGCGCCGATCCAGAGATCCTGGCCTTCGCCATGGCCAAATACTCCCGGTCTTCGCTCTCCATGCGCGAGTCCCTGAGCGAGATCAGCGCCCAGCGCGCCGAACAGTTTCTGAATACCTTCTATTTTCAGTACGGCCATCGCTCCATCGCCGACCTGGCCCACATCGCATTCGCGGTGGAGCGGCTGAGCCTGCTGGCCGCCGTCGTACTCGTCGACGAGGCGCGCTGGGACGGTCAGGAACGGTCGACGCGTTATCAAAATTTCCTCGAATCGGGCTGGTATTTTCCTGGTTTTGGAGAGGATTCCGCCTCGGCGGAGCTTTACTCCCAAACCATCGAAAATCTCTTCGACGCCTACCAGCGCGTTTCCGCCGCAGTTTTCGAATTGCTGCGCGGCCGCGTCGCGCGGCCCGAGGCGCTGAAGCCAGAGGCTTATGAGCGCACGCTCCGCGCGCGAGCCTTTGACGTTGCCCGCTACCTGCTGCCGCTTGCCACCAACACGTCACTTGGGCAAATTGTGAGCGCACGCACGCTTGAAACTCAGGTGTCGCGGCTGCTCTCAAGCCCTACCGCCGAGGTGCGGCTGCTGGGTGAAAAACTGCGCGATGCTGCCATCGGCCCTGCCTGGAACCTGAACACGCGCGCCGCCCAGGCCTTCATCGACAAACTTTCTGCAGCGGGCGAGCACTGTGGTTCCCTCGCCGCGGAAGCAGCGGCTCTTTTCACTCGCGAAGTTCGCACCGCGCCTACGCTCGTGAAATATGCACAGCCCAATCCTTACCTCATCGAATCTCAAGCCGAACTGGCGCAGGCTGCGGCGGAAGTTCTCAAGAATCTGCGCATCGCGTCGGCGCCGCTGGTGGACCTGGTGGAGCGCACCGAATCCCTCGAAGTCGAACTTGCGGCGACCCTTCTTTACTCGGTCAGCCACCACCCCTACCGATCGATTCGCGATCATGTTTCGGGGCTGTCCGGCTCACGGGTTTTGGATTTGATTGAACTAGGGGTGAAGCACCGTGGCCGGCACGACGAGTTGCTTCGCGCGTTTCACGCGGGAGCCGCGCTGCGGTTCGATTTACTGATGGACATCGGCGGCTTCCGCGACATGCACCGCCATCGCCGCTGCACGCAAATCATCCAGGGATTCACTTCGTGGCACGGCTACGAGACACCCGGCGCGGGGGATTTGCCGGCCGGACCCCAAAACGATTTCGACATTCTGGCCGCGGCAGGCGTCCTCGGCGATTACCGCTCGGCCATCGAATCCGCGCACCACGCCGCCGGCCAGATCGCCGCTGGCCCTGCTGCCGAGGCCGCGCAATCGGCGCAGTATCTGTTTCCGCTGGCTACGCGCATCCGCTCGCTTTTCAAAATGGATTTTGCCGAGGCGCAGTACATCACGGAGCTGCGTTCGGGGCCTGCGGGCCACTTCAGCTATCGCCGCGTGGCCTGGGAGATGTTCTTAGCTCTTCAGCGGCAGCATCCGGCGCTGGCCCGCCACATCCGCGTTACAGATTTCACCGAGCCTATCGACCTCTTCAAGAGATAGGGAATAGCCAGTTGCCAATTTGCATTGCGGGGGTCTGGAGAGCGGCGCTACACCCGGTGTTCCTGCTCTTACCATCCCATTTCCCGCATGCGGTCCAGAATGATCTCGCTGTAGTGATCCATGCGCTCGGGACGCCGCTTCAGGGGCAACGGCAACACTGCGGCCAGGCGCGCCGCCTCTTCGCGGTCAATCTTCCGCGCCGAGGTTCCATAGTAGGTGCGGCTCGCCGCTTCAACGCCATAGATCCCCGGGCCCCATTCCACTTCGTTCAGGTAGAGTTCCAGAATGCGCTGCTTGCCGAGCACGAACTCGGCGACAGGAACGAGAGTGAACTCCGCACCCTTGCGCAGATAGGAGCGGCCGGTGCCGAAGAAGAGGTTTTTGACCAACTGCTGCGTGATGGTGGAACCGCCACGGATTCGGTGACCGCCCTGCATGTCCTCCTCGGCGGCGATTTCCATGGCATGCCAGTCAAATCCATGGTGCTCGTAGAAGCGCCCGTCCTCGGCGGCGATGACGGCGTGTTGCATGTCGGGCGAGATCTGGCTGAGGGGAACGAATTGGTAGCGCAGGCGATAGGGCTTGTGGTGAATCCAGGCCTCGACGCGCCGCTCCATGTGCACGGCGGTGGTGGGTGGGTCGATCCACTTTGCGGCTACTAACGTGAACGCGGCCAGCAGCCAAAGCCCCGCCACTGCGATGGCGAGACCCAGCAGAATCGATCGCAGAGAAACCTTGCGGCGCGGCGTTTTCGGAGGTAGGGTTGGCTTGGCCGTCACATTTCAGAATAATAGGCGGCCGCCAACGCTCGCTGATGAGCCGTGTTCCCCAAGGAAGGCCGCTGCACCTTAAGGGTTTACTTATGCGTTGCTGTGCGAAAATTGAAGTTTGCACACGCAGTCCAGTTTTCGCCTGCTCGTGGTCCGTCTTGGCGCCATGGGCGACATTCTCCACGCGCTGCCCGCGGTGACGGCGCTGCGCCAGGCGCATCCTGCGTGGCAGATCGGCTGGGTAGTCGAGCCGCGCTGGCAGGCGTTATTAAGTGCAGGGAACAGGGATCAGGGATCAGGGATCAGAGACGGCGCGATGCCGGTTGTCGACCGGCTGCACTTTGCGGCCAGCCGCGCCTGGAAGCGCCATCCATTGAACGGCAAGACACTTAGCCAGATCAAGGAACTGCGCCGTGAGCTGCGCTCCGTCCAGTACGACGCGGTGCTCGACCTGCAGGGCGCGATCCGCTCGGCCGTGATCGGCGGCATGACCGGCTGCGTGCGGCGCATCGGCGAGGCCCGGCCCCGCGAGTGGCCTGCGCACTGGCTTTTTACCGAGCGCATTGCGACGCACGGCGCGCACGTGATTGAGCAGGATGTGGAGCTGGCTTCGGCTGTGGCCGGCGATGCTCTTACGGCCGCCGCTCCTTTACTGCCCGTCGACCGCGAGGCGGAAAGCTGGTGTGACGATTGGCTCGCGGAGTCCGTGGCTGCTGCTGGAGCCGGGCCGCTGGCGCTGGTCATTCCCGGAGCAGGCTGGGGCGCCAAGCGTTGGCCGCCTGAGCGCTACGCGGCGGTCGCAAAAGGATTGAAAGACCGCGGCATGCAGGTTCTGGTGAACGCTGCTCCCGGAGAAGAATCGCTGGCTGCGCCCATTTCGGCCGGTGGCGCAGTTCCCATTACAACCACGCTTTCGCAGTTGATCGAGCTCACACGCCGCATCGCTCTCTGCGTGGGGGGCGACACGGGGCCGTTGCATCTGGCTTCCGCTCTTGGGCGGCCGGTAGTGGGCATTTACGGACCCACCGATCCCAGTCGCAACGGGCCCTACGGCACGCGTGCCCGCGTGCTGCGCAGCCCCGGCAGCCGCCGCGACCACTCCCGCCGCGATGCTCCCGAGCCGGGCTTGTTGACGATCGCGCCGGAAGACGTAATGCGCGCGGCAGATGAATTGCTGGCCGAGGAACGCGCCTCATGACCTCCCACGAATCTCATCCAAAGGTCCGCTCCATGCAATGGATGGCGCGGCGGATTCGCGTGCCGTTGGGCTTTGTGACCGCTGCGGTCTATGTTTTTGAAGTGGCCCGCCGTCCGGCGCACCCGGCCGCGATCGCGTGGAGCCTCGTGCTAGTATTGCCCGGTCTCGCGTTGCGCGCCGCGGCATCGGGCACGGTGAAAAAGAATTGCGAGCTGGCCGTGACCGGTCCCTACGCCTACACGCGCAACCCGCTTTATTTGGGTTCGATGCTGATGGCCGCGGGCTTTGCCGTGGCCCTGCTCAGTTGGCCGCTGGCGGTGTTGCTCGCGGCAGGGTTCGCCATCATTTACATTCCCGTGATCGCCGGGGAAGAGCGATTTCTCCGCGACACCTTTACCGGCTTCGAGGACTATTGCCGACTCGTGCCACGACTGATCCCGCGCCTTACTCCGGCCAAAGCTCAAAGCGGTAAGGCAGTTGCCCTCGCTGCACCGGGTGCGGAACCTTCTTCAGGCGGTTTCTCCCTGGCCCTCTATCGCAAGCACCGCGAGTACAATGCAGCAATAGGGGCCGTACTGCTGTACTTGAGTTTGCTTTTTCTGCGGCCGGCGCTGGAGGCACTCCTCGACCGGTTCCGGTAAGCACTTTGCGCAAGCGCAGAGTCCAACAAAAA
Organism: uncultured Occallatibacter sp.; assembly: GCA_964569985.1. GTDB lineage: Bacteria > Acidobacteriota > Terriglobia > Terriglobales > Acidobacteriaceae > Telmatobacter. Next base: position 55,499 of record CAZMWL010000013.1, on the reverse strand, counting down.
GGGATTGGTACAACGCCCGTTGGCGCAAATGGAGATTTGGATAAGAACGTCCCTCGCGGGCTAAAGCCCCGTTGATTGAATTGATGGAGTCGATCGGCACGACTAAAGTCGTGCTCTTTCGCGAGCGGACTTTCACCACAAGTTGTTCACCCACAAGGAGCCGTGCCGAAAATTGAAGACACGCGCGAACGCAGTCAGCCTCTTTTGCGCTTTAGCCGTGGCAGCAGCGGCCTTTGGCCAGCAGGCCACCACGCTTGCACCGCCGCGCCCCGGCTACAGCTTTCCCCAGAAGCAAACCCTCACTTACGCCGTAGATTGGCGGGTCTTTCCCGCGGGCACCGCGGTCATCCACTTTGAGCAGGCGGGCGACCGCGAGCGCATCGTCGCCTCGGCCGACACCAGCGGCGCCATCAACCTGCTGTTTCACGTGTCGGACCGCTTCCAGTCGGACTTCGATCGCGAGCGCGGCTGCACGTACGACTTCGACAAGCAGACTGTGGAAGGACGCCGGCAGATCAACTCCACGCTGAGGCTGGACTATGCGCATGCGAAGTCGATCCTGGATGAGAAGAACCAGGTGACAGGACAGACCAAGCATCTGGAGGCGACGGTGAACGGCTGCCTCACCGATCTGCTGACCGGCGTGTTCTACGCGTCGTCGCAGTCGATGGCGCTGGGCCACAACTTTGTGATTCCCGTGGTCGATGGCATGCGCACCGTGCCGGTGACGATGAAGGTCGAGGGACGCGAAGAGATTAAGACCACGCTGGGCACGTTCAACACATTGCGCGTGCACCCCACCGCCGACGCTGGCGTGGTGAGAAACCGCGGCGACATATGGATCTGGTACACGGACGATGAGCGGCATTTGCCGGTGCAGATGCGGGCGCGGCTGTTCTGGGGAACGATCACGTTCCGGCTGATCGGCAACGAGAATAAGTGACGTGAGCGCGTGAAACGTGAGTCGTGTACCGTGAGCCGAGAATCGCCGTCCAGGCGCCCACGGTTCACGGTGCACGGTCCGTCCGGTGTACACTTTCTGTTCGTGAAGTTGAGGTTTTGCTGCGCGCGATGAGGGTTGCCATGCGTCTTCATTCAAGTTTTCTGGTTTTTGTTGCGGTTTTCGCGCTTCCCGGCTTCAATTCGGGTCAATCTGGAGCCGCTTCGGGCGGGAGTTCGTCGGCGAGGCAGCAGCCTCCGGCAGCCGAGCGGCCCATGAGCCCTGCTGCGAAGCGGCCGATGACGTTCGAGGACATGATGCAGATGAAGCGGCTGGGCGATACGGCCGTTTCGCCGGACGGGAAGTGGCTGGCGTATTCCGTGACCACCGTCGATCTCAAGAAAAACACCAAAACAGCGGAGCTGTGGGTGCAGGCGATTGCGGGCGCATCGGATCAGAGCTCGGCGCCGTTCAAGCTGGGGGTGGGCGAGCCGGGCGATAGCGGGGTGCAGTTTGCGCCCGACGGGCGCTCCGTGCTTTTCCTTTCCGTGCGAGAGAATGGGCAACAAATCTGGATTGCGGATTTCGATGCGGCGACGGGGGCGACGAGCCACGCCAGGAAGTTGACGGCGATTGCTACGGAGGCGGACAACGCGAAATGGTCGCCCGATGGCAAGTCGATTGTGTTCACCTCGGCGGTTTATCCGGATTGCCCGGCGATTACGGAGGCGGATTTTGCGACGGGTAACACGTGCAACGCGGATCGGGATGCGGCGGCGGCAGCGAGGCCGGTGAAGGCGCAGATTTTCACGCAGTTGCTTTATCGGCACTGGAACCACTTCACGGGGGAAAAGCGGTCGCACCTGTTTTTGGTTTTGGTGGATGGCAGTGGAATGCGGGATTTGAATCCGGGGGATGTGCACGATGTGCCGACCGATTATCCAACGGACCCGATTGGATGCGGGTGCGACATTTCGCCGGACGGAAAAGAGTTGGCGTTTACGGAGAATGTGGATGCGGTGCCGGCGGTGTCGACGAGCGCGAGCATTTTTACGCTCGACCTGACCGATGCGCATGCGAAGCCGGTGAAGGTGAGCACTTCGGCGGGCGGAAATATGGAGCCGGCGTATTCGCCGGATGGGAAGTGGCTGGCGTGGCGGAGCCAGGCGCGAGCGGGGTATGAGAGCGATAGGTTTAGGCTATGGCTCTACGACCGCTCGACGAAGACGGGCAAGGATTTGCTGCCGAAGTTCGACAACTGGGTGGATGAGTTCGCGTGGGGGGGTGACTCCAGCTTCATCTATTTTGCTTCACCTGAGAAAGGCGAAGAGCCGGTTTTCGCAACGGATTTCACCGGAACCGTGGTGAAACTGTGGTCTGACGGCGAGGCCAAAGATCTGCATCCGCTGCCTGCCCACGGCAATTGGCTGGCCACGATAATGACCGACGCACAACCGCCCGAGGTGGTTCACTTTCAAGGCGATTTCAACTTCTGCACAGGTGGAGAATGCCCCGGCATGGGTTTTAGCGATAGGGCTCTCACTCATCTCAACGACGCCCTCCTCTCGCAACTCGACCTGCCGAAGATGGAATCGTTCTGGTTCACGGCGAAGGACGGGACGAAGCTCGAAGGTTTCCTCATCCGGCCGCCGGGGTTTGACGCCGCGAAAAAGTATCCGGTGAAGTTTTTGATTCATGGCGGGCCGCAGGGGAACTGGGGCGACGATTGGAGCTACCGCTGGAATGCGGAGCTGTTTGCCGCGAATGGGTACGTCGTGGTGATGATCAACATGCGCGGGTCGACGGGGTATGGGCAGGTGATTGTGGATGGCGTGAACGGGGACTGGGGCGGGAAGCCGTTTACCGATTTGATGGAGGGGCTGGATTTCGCGGAGCAGCATTACCCGTTTATTGATAAGGATCGCGAGTGCGCGCTGGGGGCGAGTTACGGCGGCTACATGGCGAACTGGGTGCTGGGGCATACCAATCGCTTCAAGTGCATTGTGAGCCACGACGGGATGTTCAATGCCGAGTCGGCGTTTGGGACTACGGAAGAAGACTGGTTCAATATCTGGGAGTTTAAGGGGCATCCGTGGGACTACTACGGAAAACCCGACGCCGACAATCCTTTCCGCAAGTGGTCGCCGTCGCTTTACGCGAAAAACTTCAAGACGCCGACGCTGGTTGTGCATGGGCAACTGGATTACCGGCTCGACGTGAGCGAGGGGTTCCAGTTGTTCGACACGCTGCAGATGCTGGGAGTGCCGTCGAAGATGCTGTACTTCCCGGATGAAGGGCACTGGGTGCTGAAGCCGCAGAATTCGCAACTCTGGTGGAAGACGGTGAACGATTGGGTAGATCAGTGGGTGAGGCCAGCTTCTAGCCGCTAGCTTCTAGCTGCTAGCTTGTTTGTGCGAGGGCGGACGGTCTCGAGTGTGCGCAGCGTGGTTGGACGGTGAAGCTGGTGTACGAAAACCGCCGCAGGGGCTAAAGTCCTCGATTTTATTGGCTATTTGCGGCCCGACTGAAGTCGCGCCCTGTTACAAAACACAGGCCATCGATGGCGTTTGGAAGAAAAGCCGCCAGGAAGAAAGAGCCGCTGAACGAAGCGGGGTTGTACGAGTATGCCGTGAGGGCGCTGGGGCGGCAGATGCGTACTGAGGCGGAGATGCGGCGGCTGATGGGGACGCGGGCCGAGCCGGGGGAACAGGGCGAGGCGGCGGTGCGGGCGGTTCTGGGGCGGCTGAAGGAGCACGGGTATCTCAACGATCAGAAGTTTGCCGAGACCTTTGCGCGTCTGCGGCAGGAGAACGAGAAGCTGGGCGCGCGGCGGGTGCGGCAGGATTTGCAGCAGAAGGGCGTTCGCGCCGAGGTGATTGAAGAGACCGTGGGCGCGCGGTATGGCGAGACCAACGAGGAAGCGCTGGCGCACGAACACTTGGAGCGGAAGCGGATCAAGAAGCCTACGAATGAGAAAGAAACGGCGCGCGTGGTGCGGCGGCTGGTGACGGCGGGATTCGCGACGGGAACGATCTATAAGATTCTGCGGCGGTGGGACGTGCCGGAGGAAGAACTGGCGGAGCTCGAGAGTCTGGAGACGGAGCGGGGCGAAAAGTGAGTTAGCGAGTCAGCCAGTTAGCAAGTCAGCGAGTCGGCAAGGCGCGATTTTGGTTGGTTGATGATTATGCTATCCCCGGTCCCTCCGCCTTGGCGGACGAGGGACCGGGGGCACCCCCACGTTCGGCTGGCGTGGACGCCGGCCGTACAGCCGGTCTGGAGATCGGCGCTACATAAACCTGAATGCCCGCGGTACACCGCTGACCGTTACACTAAAAGCATTATGCAAACGCGCTCGGGAAATGAGATACGGGAGCTGTTTCTGCGCTTCTTTGAGACCAAGGGGCACCGCCGGGTGCACTCTTCGTCGCTGGTGCCTGCCAACGATCCGACCCTGCTGTTTACCAACGCGGGGATGAACCAGTTCAAAGACCTTTTTCTGGGCGCGGAACGGCGCGAGTACACGCGGGCGACGACCAGCCAAAAATGCGTGCGCGCGGGCGGCAAGCATAATGACCTTGAAAATGTGGGCTTTACGCGGCGGCATCATACGTTCTTCGAGATGCTGGGGAATTTTTCGTTTGGGGACTACTTCAAGCGCGATGCGATCCGGTTTGCGTGGGAGTTGGTGACGGACGAGAAGTGGTTTGGACTGCCGAAAGACCGGCTTTACGTGACGATTTTTGAAGGCGCGGATTCGCCGGGATGGAATGTCCCGCGTGACGATGAGGCGGAGAAGTTTTGGATCGAGACGGGCGTCGCGAAGGATCGGATTTTCGAGTACGGGCTTAAGGATAATTTTTGGCAGATGGGCGAGACGGGGCCGTGCGGGCCGTGCAGCGAGATCTTCTACGACATGGGGATCGAGGCTGCGGAGACGCCCGGGGTGGATAAGCCGTTTGGGCACGACGATGCGCGGTATGTGGAGATCTGGAATCTAGTCTTCATGCAGTTCGACCGTTCCACGGTTCCAGGTCTTGGAGGAGAGCCGGTCAAGTACAAGCTCACGCCGTTGCCGAAGCCCTCGATTGATACGGGGATGGGGCTGGAGCGCGTGGCCGCGGTGTTGCAGGGGAAGGTTTCGAATTTCGAGACGGATTTGTTTACGCCGTTGATTGAGCGCGCCGCCGAACTGACAGGTTTTGTATCAGGGCACGACTTCAGTCGTGCCGAAGCCAGTCCCACAAAGGATGGGGCTTTAGCCCCTGTCGCCGAAGGGGGCGCTTTGAAAGGGCACGACTTTAGTCGTGCCGAAGCCGGCTCCACAAAGGACGGGGCTTTAGCCCCTGAGGGAAGCCTCGTCGGCAACGCCAGCCTACGCATCATCGCCGATCATGCGCGGGCAGCGACGTTTCTTATTAATGATGGCGTGGTGCCGTCGAACGAGGGGCGCGGATATGTGCTGCGCAAGATCATGCGGCGGGCCATACGTCACGGCAGATTGTTGGGACAGGAAAAGCCGTTTCTGTTCGAGATGGTGTTTGCGGTGCGGGATTTGATGCAGGGTGCTTATCCGGAGCTCAAGGATTCGGCGGCGCGGGTGGCGAACGTGGTGGAGGCGGAAGAGAAGCAGTTTGATCGCGTGTTGAAGATAGGATTGACGCGGCTGGATGAAGAGATCGCAGGCGCAAAAGAATTGAATGCGGAACTTGAAAGCGCCAATAGGAAGAAATTCGGGTGGGATAGCGCCAAGCTCAATGACTTGAAATCCAAATTCGGGCCAGATTGCATTGTGCGAACCGGTGTGACCGTACTTCACGATGACGGAACAAGCTTTGCGGAGATCGATTGGAAAAGGACCAAGGAACGCCTTGATCGAACTATTCCCCTGAATGCCCCGGAAAGAAATCATATTGAGTTTATTAGTCAGCCGGCAGTTTTAGGCGGCGACAGAGCTTTCCATTTGTATGAAACCTTCGGTTTGCCGCTCGACTTTATGGTAGATGCGGCGCGGGATGCGGGAATTGCGTTCGATATGGAGGGCTTTGAGCAGGCGCGGGCCGAGGAGCAGGCGCGGGCGCGGGCATCGTGGAAGGGCGGAGCGCAGAAGACCGCGAGCCCGGCGTTTCGCGACTTGCCGAAGACGGTGTTTGAGGGCTACCGGCAACTAACGTCGACGAATTGCGAAGTGCTTGCGATTGTGAAGGGCGGCGGAGGCGTGCCGGCGGCTTCGGCTGGCGATGAAGTGGAAGTCGTCCTCGACCACACCAGTTTCTACGGCGATTCGGGAGGGCAGGTTGGCGATCTCGGTGCCTTTCTCACCGCGGATGGGAATTCCGTCATTGCCGAAATTGTTGGCTGCGTGCTGCCGGTGCAGGGCGTGCGGGCGCACAAGGCGATTCTGAAGCAGGGGCTTGCCGTGGGCGACCTGGTCACGACGCAAGTGGACGGGGAACGGAGGGACGCGATCAAGCGGAATCACACCGGTACGCATTTGCTGCAAGCAGCGTTGCGCCAGGTGCTGGGGACACACGTGAAGCAGGCGGGGTCGGCGGTGCATCCCGACCGGCTGCGGTTCGACTTCTCGCACTTTTCTCAAGTCGCCGAGGAAGATCTCCAGGAGATCGAAAATATTGTGAACCGCGAGGTGCTGAAGAACGCCAAGGTAGAGACGCTCGAGGACGTGCCGATCGATGTAGCGGTGAATGAGTACCACGCGATGGCGCTGTTCGGCGAAAAGTACGGCGACAAGGTGCGCGTGGTGCGGCTGGCGGATGGTTTTTCGACGGAGCTGTGCGGCGGGACGCATACGGCGGCGACGGGCGAGATTGGATTGTTCAAGCTGACCGGCGAGGAGTCGGTCTCTTCGGGCGTGCGCCGGATTGAGGCCATCAGCGGGATGGGGTCGCTCGATACCTTCCGGCGCGACTTTGAACTGGCGCAGGTGGCGGGACAGTTCGTTCCTTCAACCGACAATTTGACCGAAGGGTTGAAAGCGAAATTCGCTTCGCAGGAAGACGAGCTGAAGAAACTCCGTCGCGAGTTGGAAGAGATGCGCATGAAGTCGGCGGCCGGAGGATTGGACGAGGCCGTTTCTCGGGCTGTCGAAGTGAATGGCGTGAAGGTGTTGACGCATCGCGCCGACGGGCTGGAGCGTGGACAACTGCGCACGCTTGTCGACAACCTGAAAGGGAAGCTGGGCGAGGGCGTGGTGGTGCTGGGGTCGGCGCAGCCGGAGGGCAGGGTGGCCATCATCGCCGGCGTGACGCCGGGGCTGACTAAGCGCATCCAGGCGGGCAAACTGGTGGGCGCAGTGGCGAAGCTGGTGGGCGGATCGGGCGGCGGCAAGCCGGAGATTGCCGAGGCCGGCGGCAAGGATCAGGCGCAGATTGATGCGGCGCTCGCGGCCGCGCCGAAGATTGCGGGCGAACTGCTGGGGTAGAGTTGTGCGGCCCCACCCTGAACGCGCAGCACGCGTTTGGGAGCTCGCACCCGTGATCCAGCTCACTCGCACACGCGCGCAAAAACGCGCGAAAATCGACGCAAAACACGCGAAAAATGGCGCAAAAAACGCGCACCAAAGCCCTTCTTGATGCGTTTATGGGAAATTCTCTACGCACCTCTGCTCTTATTCGCGCAATTCTCTATTCACACTTGCTGCTAAAGCGCGCAATTGTCTGTAGTTTCCCTCAAAAAATCGCGAAACTCCAAGCGAACATTCCGGGGGTAATCGGTCGCTTCTAAGCGAACATTTGGCAGGTTTTTGGCACCCGAAAAGCGAACATTTTGTCTCATTCTGCTGGACTTAACGAGCCATTGTACCCCACAAGCAAAAATGCGGTTCCTTCGCCGCGTCCGCTGGCGCGGATGCCGTAAGCTTTCCCCATGGCGAAGTTCGATGAGGACCCCGCGAAGATCGCGGCATTACGCGTGCGTTTGCTGCAGTGGTACACGCGCCATCGCCGCAATCTGCCCTGGCGGCAAAGCTCGGATCCTTACGCCATCTGGGTTTCGGAGATCATGCTGCAGCAGACGCGCGTCGCCGTCGTGGTCGATCGCTACCAGAAATTCATGGAGCGGTTTCCCACGCTGATTGCATTAGCATTAGCTCCCGAACAGGATGTGCTGGCTCTGTGGAGCGGGCTGGGCTACTACCGGCGGGCGCGGATGCTGCACAAGGCGGCGCAGTTTGTGGCGGCGCACCAGGGGGGAAATCTGCCGCTGCGGGCGGAGCAGTTGCGCACGCTGCCGGGGATCGGCGCCTATACGGCGGCGGCGGTGGCGAGCATTGCGCACGGCGAGCCGGTGGCGGTGGTGGATGGCAACGTGGAGCGGGTGCTGTGCCGGCTGGCGGGCTGGGAGGCGGGTAGCCGCAAGGGCGGCGGGGCCACGCTGCGGCGCAAGATTGAGGATCTGGCGGGGCGGCTGCTCGATCCCGCGCGGGCGGGAGACTTTAACCAGGCCATGATGGAGTTGGGCGCAACGGTGTGCGCGCCGCGGAATCCGCAATGCTTGGTGTGCCCGCTGGCCGTGGATTGCAAGACGCAAGGCGAACACAAAACGCCGCGGCGGGCTCCGATGATGAGTCGCGCCGTGGGGTACGCGCTCTCGGTACGGATGGGAGCGGCGCCACAAAAGCGCGGCAGGACGGGCACGCGCGAAGTGCTACTGGAACAGCGGCCGGCGCGGCAGACGGTGATGCCGGGCATGTGGGAGCTACCGATGCTTGTTCGCTCTGACGTGCCGCAGAAGGACCTGCGCATGACCGTGCGCCACGCCATTATGCAGGTGAATTACTACGTGCGCATTCGGACCGTATTCGAGGACGATATCGAAGGGATGACGATGGCGGGCGGGGAGCGCCGCTGGGTGCCGCTGCGCGAGGCAGCAGGGATGGCGCTGACGGGGTTGGCGCGCAAGGTGCTGGCGCGGGCGCATCTGTTGCCGGCTCCGCCGCTGGATAGTATTGCGCCCACGAAGAGCAAAGGGACAGCGTGAGTTGGGGTTGTGCTATCCCACCCTAAACGCACAGAGCGCTTTTAGGATGGGGCAACCCGGAACCCGGCTCGCGGGGCTGAAATCCTCGCGGATCAGGTGATGAAAATCACACGACTTTGTATCTAATCAAAGCATTTAGGTGAATTTTGTTGACAATTGACATGCGCAACCTAGATTGTTTGCAAGAATCAAATCCTTCACCGCATGTCTTCGCGAAGGCGCGACCCCCGACCGCTCATGAACGGTGACATTCTGCGCAGCCATGCAGTTGCGCCTGCGGCGAGGAGCACAATTCGAGCCTAAGGAGCACTTGTGATGCGTCGTTTCGCAATCTGTTTTCTGTTGTTGGTTCTGACGGCCAGTGCCAGAGCACAATTCGATACAGCTACCGTCCTTGGCACCGTGACCGACCCCAGCGGGGCAGCGGTGGTGCGCTGCAACGTGGTGTTGCACAACACGGCAACGGCGGTGGAGCTTACAGCGGCTACCGACGACCGGGGAGAGTTCCGGTTCGTGGACATCCCGATTGGCGTCTATGCGTTGAATGTGAAGGCGCAGGGGTTTCAGCCGGCTGTGGCCAAGTTCGACCTGACGGTGGGTGCGCACCAGCGCGTGGACGTGCAGCTGAAGGTTGCCACGGTGAGCTCCTCGGTGACGACTACAGCCGAAGCTGCGCAACTTGAGACCGACTCCAGCGAACACGGCCAGGTGGTCGATGCGCGCGAAATCGCCGAACTGCCGTTGAACGGCCGCAATTACTCGCAGTTAGTCGAACTCTCCACGGGCGTGGTTCCGAGCCCGAGCAACCTGTCGGACAGCTACGGTTCGCGTGAAGGCGCGTTTATCACCAACGGGCTGCGCAGCGTGTACACGAACTACCTGCTCGACGGCGTGGATAACAACTTTTACGGCACATCGAACCAGGGCTTCAGCAACGAGGTGGTGCAGTTAGCGCCGGACTCGGTAGCTGAATTCCAAGTGGTGACCAACAATGAAAGCGCGGAGTACGGTCGCGCGGGCGGAGCCACGATCAACGTGGTTACCAAGGGCGGCAGCAACGAATTGCATGGGGGCGTTTGGGAGTACCTGCGCAACACGAATCTGGATGCCGAGGGCTTTTTCCTGCCGGATGTTGGCGGCAAGCCAGCCCTGCACCGCAACCAGTTCGGCGGCAACTTTGGCGGGCCGATCAAGAAAGACAAGCTTTTCTACTTCCTGGATTACGAGGGTTATCGCCAGACGTCATCCTCCACGGACCAGAATCAACTGCCCTCGTGCGCGGAACGCGGCCAGGCCGGCACCACGACATGCGGCGCGGCGCTTGGTTACTATCTGATCGACAATACCGACACAGGAACCGCCAATCCGTCTGGCGCGCCCTATCTGCCGGTTAGCAACCCCTGTAACTACAATGCGGGCAAGAACCCGTGCAATTCTTCGACCTATTTCGGTCTCGGGCTTGGCGCGGGTCCGGCAGGGTCCCAGGCCGCGGTGGGAGGCACGCAGTACCTCAACGGCGAGATTCCGGCTTCAGCCGTGATTCCCTTTGCCGCATCGTCGAACGGAGGGCTTCTGTCGTACCTGCCCAGCCCAACCAATACCAACGCGTTCAACAGCGCCTTCCCTTACAACTACATCGTTCTGGATCCTCAGACCTACGACAAGGACAAAGGCGACGCCAAGATCGACTGGATTCCAAATGAGGAGATGCGGCTTTTCATCCGCTACTCGCAAAGCCGCGAGAACGTCATCGATCCGGGCAGCATCCCGGGCGTAGCCGGCGACAATGGCGACGGCCAAGTGTACGCGCCCATCAAGGCGATTGACGCCGGCGCCACCTGGACCATCAGCCCGGTTTCGGTGCTCGAAGCCCGCTTCGGCTTCTCCACCATGCAGGCAGGAAAGAAGCCGATCGAAGCCGGTGGCCCCTCGATGCAGACGTTGTTCAACATCCCGGGACTGCCCACCGATCCGCAATACACGGGCGGAGTTACCTATCAATACTTCATCGATGGCGGATGGACGAGCCTGGGCCGCCTGTGGACCAGCCCGCAGTATCAGAACCCGACCATATGGGATCCGAAGGTGAATTACACGCGGCTGATGGGGAGTCACAGCCTCAAGGCCGGCGTGGAGTACCAGATGCTGCACGTGGCGCAACAGGATCTGCATCCCGTGATGGGCGGAAACGTCTACACCGAGCCCTCTTATGGTGCAGGTTATGGCTTTTACAACAAGCTTTATGGTCCCCTAACCGGGCCTTCGACACCTGAGAACACCCGCATGTTCGACTATGCCGACTTCCTGCTCGGCTACCAGGCCGAAATGGGCCTCGCCAGCCCCACCGTGAGCCAACTTCGCAGTTGGGGCTGGGCGGGCTATCTGCAGGACGACTGGAAGGCGAGCCGGAAGCTTACATTGAACCTAGGGCTGCGCTACGAGTTCAACACGCCCATCTACGAGGCCAGCAATCAACTCGCCAACTTCAATCCCACGACCCAATCCATCGTGCCGGCGACTTCGAGCAACAGGTACACGATCAACCCGAACACTGCGGATTTTGGGCCGCGATTTGGCGCAGCATTCCAAGTGGACGAAAAGACTGTGATCCGGGGCGGCTATGGCATCAGCTACTCGCACTGGAACCGCGTAGGCTCCAATTACCTCAGCATGAACCCGCCCAACGGCGTGGTGGCGCTGCAGGTGTCGATTCCCGGGACGGGCCTCTACAACAACGTTCAAAGCGGCTTTCCTGCCAATATGGTCAGCCCCACGAATTACAACCCGGCGTTCGATACGCTGCAATACATGCCTCCGGACTCGCCCGATACGCAGGTGCGGAGCTGGTTCTTCGGCGTGCAGCGCGACCTGACCCACAACTGGCTTTTGGATATCTCCTACGTGGGCAATTACGGGTTAAACGAGATTATCGTCAACGACATCAATCAGGCCCCGGCGGGCGGCTCGCTTCCGCTCGACCTGGCTGCGGAGGCCGGCGTGGCTACTTACCCGGTGCGCGTTCCGTATGCCAGCTTCAGCATGATCGCCGGCATCCTGCCCTCCGCGTATTCCGACTACGATGGCCTGCAAGCCAAGGTGGAGAAGAGGTTCTCGAACGGGCTCTACCTGCTGGAATCCTTCACCTGGTCGAAGGCCATTGACATCGCGCCCCAGGCGCTGGACGGCGGCGGCAATTGCGACAATTGCGGCAACGGCATTCCCTCAGTGCAGAATATCTATGACATCGCGGCCGACCGTGGGATTTCAGCGTATAACCACCCCTTCGTGAACACCACGACTGCGATCTGGTCGGTTCCGGTCGGCAAGGGCCAGTGGCTGCTGCCCAACGCCAACCGTGCTCTGGATACCATCCTCGGCGGTTGGAAGACCGACGCGATTGTGTCAGGGCGCAGCGGCGACCCGCTCGATTTTGCCTATAGCCCGGGCCCGACCAGCGACCAGTCGGTCTCACCGCTTACCCCGGTCGACGGCCGCAACTCCTACCGCCCCAACATAAGCGGTCCCGCCATTGCGTCGAACAAGTCTTACCTGCAGTACTTCAATGTGACGAACTTCAGCACCCCGCCTACGGCGCCTCCGACCGGGAGCACCACATACAACATTTTCGGAAACATGCCGAGGAACTCAATTCGCGGATACGACTACTGGGATGTCGATATGGGCCTGAGCAAGGACTTCGCGATCACGGAAAGATCCCACTTCCAGTTCCGAGCCGAGGCGTTCAACCTCTTCAACCACACGAATTTCGGCGATCCGAATACGAATGTGCCGGATACAGGCGCCCAGCTGGTTCAGGGGCAGACAGGCAGCTTCGGCGTGATTTCATCAACCCTTCCCGCGCGTGAACTGCAGGTGGCAGGGAAGATCATCTTCTAGACGGCTTTCCTGGTTACCATGAGCCGTTGGGACTGTGCGAGGGCCTCTTCTTAAAAGGAAGAGGCCTTCGTGTATGGATCGGGGTCCGGCCGAGCCCTTCAGTAATAATCGGCGCAGCTGAGGTAGTAGCCACACCAGGTGCAGACCAGTTTGCAGTGGTGGCCGGTGAGGCGATGACCGCAGGTGGGGCAGACCTGGCAGTGGTGGCCGACTGGCAGCGCCTCTTCAGCGGAGCCGGACACACCACCTTGTGAGATTTCAGCCTCGGAGTGGGCGGAAAAGTCGAAATTCAGGACGCGGGGCCGCTGCGGCAACATGGGGGACAGATTAACATGGACATGAGGCTACCTGCGCGGCGCGATATGGGCAGGCGCTCAATAGCTTGAGTCGGTTCCAGGCTCGATGTACCCAGGCTTTTTGCTTTCCCGCCCTTTTCGCAAAAGCGAGAAAAGGATGGGGCACGGATGCGATGGGTATAGTTATTGTGGAGTTGCTCGAACAGCAAGAACGGCACCCCGGTATTCCCCGGAAAACGCGCGCCGAATGCCCCAACACAACCACTGGATTCTTGAATCCCCCAAGGAGGGACTATGGCTAGCAAGGCAAGTGCGGTTTGGACAGGATCACTGAAAGAAGGCAAGGGCACAATTTCGACGGCGACGGGCGTGCTCAACAACGCCAACTATTCGTTCGCCACGCGATTTGAGGGCGCCACGAGCGGCACCACGCCGGAGGAACTGATTGCGGCGGCGCACGCGAGCTGCTTCTCGATGGCTCTGGGCGCGCAACTCGGGGGCGCGGGACTGACGCCCAACAGCATCGAAACCCAGGCGGCCGTAACCCTGGCGAAGGTGGATGGAGGTTTTGCGATTACGAAGATCGCGCTGACCACAACGGCCAGCGTTCCCGGCGCCACAAAGGAAGTGTTCGACAAGGCGGCTGCGGACGCCAAGGCCGGGTGCCCGATCTCGAAGCTGTTTGCGAACAACACCGAGATCACGCTCAACGCGAAATTGGTGTAGACGCGGGGCTGGTGTAAGCGCGGATGGGATGGGGAGGCCGGGGCGGATTTCCCCGGCCGCAACTTGTTGAGTACGCGGGCGGAATTTGACACCACGTTCCGCATTTGCGAGACTCAGAGTTGCTGCCTGCTCAGGCGCGACCCGTTTGAGCGCTGTCTCGTGCCGAAGTGGCGGAATTGGCAGACGCGCGTGGTTCAGGTCCACGTACTCGCAAGGGTGTGGGGGTTCGAGTCCCTTCTTCGGCACCAAGATCACCATTCAATGGCTGGAAAGAATCGGTTTCGGGGGCGGGATCGCCTTTTCAGCATTCTTCCGAGCAAATTTCAAGACGGATTTTGTACCTTTTCCTGACCACCCGATTTCCTATCGGGATGCTCGGGCGCGAGTCTTTCCGTGCTGTATCGATGCTGCTAAACTATGTTCTGCAGCACTCTAGGCGCGTAGCTCAGTTGGTTAGAGCGCTTCCTTGACACGGAAGAGGTCGCTGGTTCGAATCCAGTCGTGCCTACCATATTTATCAATAACTTACATCAATTTCACTGAATTCTTCAACCCGAGATTCAACCCGAGATTAACAGTGTGCACACGGAAACGCGAGAGCTTCATAGCGTTCCCGCGCTGTTTGCATCTGGAACTTAACTTCCGGGTGTCGGCCATTTCTGGCTGCTCAATGGCTGCATGGGTTGCTATCGAGAATCACTGCTGTCCGGTTTAACTTAGCTGTGTCGCCGGCAAGCTCATTGCCAAGTATGGTTTATAGCGACTTTAGGGTGTCCACGATTTGAATTGCGTGGGGCCCATTTGCGATGCTTTCGGGATTCAACGACCGGGAGTGCCGCATGAACGTGGGCAAGACGCTGTTTGCGCAGGTGATGGAGTTTGTGCCGTGGAAGACCTTTGCACGCATCATCGAACGGCACAAGGGCGATGCGGGAGTACGCACGCTCGGCTGTGCTGACCTGTTTCGCGTGATGGCCTTTTCTCAACTCACCTGGCGCGAGTCGTTGCGCGACATTGAGGTGTGCCTGGAAGCCAACCAGTCCAAGCTGTTTCACATGGGCATTGCGGCGCCGCCCGCCCGTTCCACGCTGGCCGATGCGCTGAACCAGCGCGACTGGCGCATCTACCACGCACTGGCCTTGCGGCTGATCTCCCACGCCAGGACGTGGTACGCGGAAGATCCTTCGGTGCTGGGGCTGGATGCAACCGTTTATGCTCTTGACTCCACCACCATCGACTTATGTTTGAGCTTGTTCGACTGGACGCCGTTTCGATCCACCAAGGCAGCCATCAAGTTACATACCCTACTCGATCTGCGCGGCGCGATTCCAGCGTTCATTCACATCAGCGATGGGAAGCTGCACGATGTCAATGTACTGGACATGCTTCTTGTCGAGGCGGGCAGTTTCTACATCATGGACCGGGGATATCTGGACTTTGTGCGGCTCTACGCGATGCACCGGGCCGGAGCCTTCTTCGTCACGCGCGCCAAGGAGAACATGGATGCGCGGCGCGTGTATTCGTTTCCCGTGGACCGGGCCAGCGGAATCATCTGCGACCAGCGCGTCATGCTCAACGGCTTCTACTCGGCAGAGAATTACCCGGACCATCTTCGCCGCATTCGCTTCAACGATCCAGAGACAGGCAAGACGCTGGTCTTTCTGACCAACAACACGGCATTGCCTGCCCTGACCATCGCCGCGCTTTACAAAAGCCGCTGGCAGGTTGAGTTGTTCTTCAAATGGATCAAGCAGCACCTGCGCATCAAGCGCTTTCTGGCCACCAGCGAGAACGCCGTGAGAAGCCAAATCTGGTGTGCCATCGCCACCTATGTGCTGATCGCCATCGTCAAGAAGGAACTGAAACTCGATGCCTCGCTCTACACTTGTCTACAGATTCTGTCGGTATCGATCTTCGAAAAGACCGAGATTTCATGCGCCCTTCAGCCAAATCTCCACGGAACTGATCAACCGACCTTCGCTAACCAACTGAATCTATTCGACATCTAACCGGACACCAGTGATCGAGAATATAGATTTAATGGCATGTAACGATCCGAACGGCCCGGCTCCTTATAGATAGAAGGCAAAATCCGACGCCAAAAACAGCGTCACAAAACTTGGAGACAAAAATGAACAGCGATGAAATCAAGAACTCACCCGAAACCGAGGAAATCATCAACTCACCGGAAACCGGGGAAATCAACGACTCTGCCGAAACCGATGCGCCGGTCAATGACGCGGACGAAGGTGAAGAGAAATTCAACCCAAACTGGGCATCTGATGCGCCGCGCGGGGGACGCGCGGTCCTTAACCGTATTTTGAAGGAGTCGGCCACGGTGCCGCTCTTTTTCGCTCAGACTCTGGTCCAGTCACTACGAGACGTCGGCTACAACAACACCACATCCGCACTTTGCGAGCACGTTGACAATGCAATTGAGGCAGGCGCGAGTGTGGTCCGCGTCTATTTTCGCCAGACAGGACGGCGAGGCGCACTTGAGACCGATGTCATGGTCTACGACAACGGGAAGGGAATGCCTCCGAACGTGCTGAAAGTGGCAACCTCATTTGGCGGCTCGATGAGCTACGGGAACCGGAAGGGCATAGGCCGGTTCGGCATGGGCATGAAGACGGCCGCTCTTAGCCTAAGCCCGGTGATGGAGATCTACTCGTGGCAGGAGAAGGAAGCATACTACAACATGACGCTCGACACGGACGCAATTGGGCGAGATAAGAGCAATTTGGTCGCGCTCCCTGAGCCAAGCTTCAGCTCGATTCTGCCAGAGCCGCTCCTGGACATGTTCATAAGGCCCGTGGGTTTTCCCAAGGACGCGACAGAGCAACAAATCCTCGCATCCCGTGGAACGGACGTATACGAGCAACTCGGGACACACGGGACGATCGTGTTGATGCCGGACTGCGACCGGCTTACCCATGCAACGGACCGCAAATTGGTCGAACATTGCGTGGCGGAAATGGCCCGCGTTTACCGTAGGCACATCGCGAAAGGGCTCCGCATCTACGTGAACAACCGCCTCACGCAGGCAGTTGATCCGACTTACGCAATGGCGAACGCGCGGCACACAAGCATCGAAGGCCTCAACGTAAAGACCAGCCGGCTCGTTGTGCCCAAGACCATTCAGGTTCCGCTGAGCGACGGGACGAAAGAGACAGCGCCTGTTCACCTGAAGGTTTATGCTCTTCCAATTGAAGACTGGTCGAGCCTCACACGTAAGGAGCTGAATAGCAATTTGCGCATCTTTGATGGTCACGTGGTTTCAATCATGCGCAATGACCGGGAGGTCCACATTGGGTATCTTCCGGGGGTGATCCAGAGGCATAGCGAAGTGAACTGGCTTCGCGTCGAGATCGACTTTTCCGGCGAACTCGACGAGGCTTTCGGAGTTGCAGCCAACAAGCAGGGTGTTCGGCCCAAGGCATACGTGACCGACCTTATCGACTCGGCAATTGGCAGCGATATTGCGAGCATTCGAGAGGAGATCAGGCGCGTCCAGGCAAAGCGTGCGATGGAACGTAAGGGCTCAAAAGCAACTCCGAGCGAAGCGCGCGCAACCGAGGCGGATATCTTCTTGCCTGACAAATTGGACTCGGATTCGCCGCTCTCACCTGAAGATGCAAAACAGATGGAGGCTAACCTTCGTGGACTCGCGGTGACGCTCAAGCGCGAAGGCGAGACTGACGAGGAGGCCTACCAGCGGGTGCAGTCATCGCGATTTCTCATTACGGACCGCGACGATGTGTACTGGCCCTTCTATCATGTTGAGCACAAATTCGGTCGGGTGATCCTCACGATAAATACGGCTCACCCGTTTTTCACGCAGCTGTACAAGCCCCTCCGAGACCTTGAGATCAAGGAGGCTGTCGAAAGCGACAATCCAGCAGATCAGCTGGTGCCAAGCAGCAAGGGGCCAATCGTAGCCCTTGAGTTGCTTCTTCTTTCTATGGCACGCGCTCAGAGCGTACTGGCGCGCGATAACCCGGATGCGGCGACAATATTCGACTCCTTTCGTCGTTCATGGTCTGAGACCTACCGTGTCCAACTCAACAACTGATATTCAGCAGGGGCGGCGCGGGGACCGCGCCGCCCCTATTTGTAACACTGGGGGCATCTGGGCTCCTTAGCTTATGGAAGGGGGAGTTTAACTGGATGTTTTGAAGTACAATGTTGTGGCGCGGCGACCAGAGCCGGGCTATAATTTAACTGCTATACGGTAAAGACCCACTCAGGGTCCGGAAAGCTTTTCTTGTCCATAGCGCGACAGGTAAAGAACCCGGAACACCGAAGTGAAAGCTTTCCGGCTGGCGCTCCCCAGGCATACCGCCTGGACAGACATTGGAGAAGGGAACTATGACGATTATTGATTATGCATGGCTGCGTTACGCCGACTTACAGGCGCGCAGCAGAAAAGCCGAAGAACTTAACGATTACTCGTGGGGCATTGAAGCCGCCCTCAACTACCTACTTTGTGTTATAGAGACCGGCACCATCCCATTTAACCAATCAGATCTTGACGCCGCGTTAAGCCGCGCCATCGCGTCAGGCGCGCGCCTTCGTCGCAGCCATTCGTTGGCCCGGAGGACATGGCTAGCTCCACCCGATACGCTGTCCACCAATTCCGCCGCTGAGGCTTCTATCGAACTCGATAGGATCGGGCGTGACGTTAAGGAGGCCGACGAAGAAATCCTCCTGGATGCAGGGTTTGGGTACACCGACCGAGAGATTGCCAGCCGGCACGCATCGACTCCTGGCGCGATTCGCGCTCGCCTTTCGCGACTGCGCGTAAAGCTCGCGGGAAAAGTGCATTCAATCAACCGTTCCACCTTCGGCCATGAAGCCGCTTATCCGGTTTCAGGGGTCCGCGGTCCGGATTCGTATACCCAAAGTCACGCGGCATAATCGCCGCCATACTGCGAAAACAAAGGAGGAGAACAAATGGCAGACGTTCAAGTGACTTGCATCATCAAACCGAACCCTCAGAGCCCTCACGAGCACATCACCCACCTTGGGAACCCAGCGGTAGGGTGGAGATGGACCCGCGAGCAGGTTATCGCAAGTATTGAGGCGAATACGAACACGTTCTACGTGCTTGACCTGAGAACTGGCAAACGGGCGAATGTCGGTGTTGTCCGGCCAGGTGGGGGGCGGGCTCCGTTCGTGCAGACGTACGCGGACGGCGACTGGAACAACAATCTCCTGTCCTTGAATCAATGTCCCATTCCGTAGGCGATGTTTCCGGATTTGTCTCGTTAAGCCGGCTTCGCAGGATCTTATAATCAGGTCTTACGTTCAAATATGGTGCGGCTCATGGCGGAAGAAGCCCTTGGGATCGATGCCTGCGATTATTAACGCCGCCGCTTGCTGGGCCAGCGCAGATGGCCGTCGAGCTCTTTCAAAAGTGCTTCGCCTTCGTTTTCTTCATCCTCGTGGATTTCCCCGCGCTCATCTCGGATCTTTCGCCCCGGCACCTCCTCATCTTCGAACCAAAGCAGTGTCAATGTCTGATCCCATTGGGGAAGATAACGCACTTCCTCCGCCAATATGCCCCCTCGCTCCCATTCGCTGAACCAAAGATCTGCATCCACCACACCCTTACTATCAACTGAGGTGCCGGCGCGCACGCTCTTCGATAGCGATCCGTCGGGCACGTCCAAGCGAGGCGGAATCCAGGCCGAGGCATCCCGTAGCGGCCTCGATCGTGACGCGTACCGCACCTTACCCTGCTCGGAGAGCACAAACGCCACGGGGGCGCTGACTACGTAGGCATAGCGAGAACCCGTTGCCGTAACAGATGCTGCGAAACATTCTGCCAGATTGTCAATGGAAGAGAGTCCGATACTTGCTTTCTCGGCCTCCGGGTGGAACAGATCGTAGGGGAGGAGCAATTCCGCAGCAAAGACGTCGCAAAGGATTTCGGCCAACGGTCTCTTTGCATAGCTCCACCAGGGCAAGCTCTGGTGTTGTGACGGCAGCCCGAGGCTGAGATGAGCGACCTCGTGGCACACACTGAATCTTTGCCGTTCCAGTCTGTCGTTGGCGTTCGTGCAGATGAAGCGCTTGCCCTTGATCTCGAAACAAGAACCGGCTTCGTCAGGGCCCATATCCGTCTGCGGCCGGATGACCGCTCCGACCTCCCGGGCGTACAGTTCTACGGGAACAGGAATGGAGGTGGGATTCACCTTCCTAACCAACTGCCGGGCCTTGAGAATCGCATCGAATTCATCCATTCCCGTCTTCCTCCTCCTTCCACAGTCTGCGAATTCGTTCAATGGTCTTTGCATGGTCCGGTCTTCCCGTTCCGCGGTAAGCCACGCCTGCGGCAGCGCTGAATTCCTCGATCGTGATGGTCGGGTCCGTTAGCGCGTATTCAACAAGGCCCGGGTCAACTTGTGGATGCGCAGCAAGGTAGCGAAGCATATCCGCTTCCCTTTTTGGAGCCTTCAACGCTCGAATCAGCTTGTTCAAAGCCTCTTCCGAGGGGGACTCTTTCTCTCCGTTCTCCAAACGGTAGATATATGCATGGTCGATTTCGGCAAGCTGCCCCAGTTCGCGCAGCGACAGACGGCGTTCCTCGCGCAGACGTTGAAGCAGCAACCCAAATGCGGGCTGAGCCATTACACCTCCTATTGACATGGGCTGGAATTCTGGTAATCTGTTGTCTGTATGGACAACACTCTTGATGTTTCTGCTTTAATGAATGGGTTGTTGAGGCAGATGCGGCTTTCAAGTACGTTGCCCATGCAGACACCAATGATGGCACTTCCCGCCGGCGGACGCAAGTGACTGACGAGGGGCGCCCTAAAAGGAGAAGCCAAATGGCCGTTGAAGCAATCGAATTATTCATTCACAGGCAGGGCGCGAAGCCCCGGGTTGCTGTGGCGGGCCCGCACGAGATCCTCCGGGAAGTCCTTGTGCGGGCGGAAGTTTTAATTGAGGGCCAGGAGGAACTGCTGGTCTTTGTCGGCGAATGTGAAGAGGCTCTGGAGGAGCCGGGCGAAATCGAGAATGGCGAGGACGGTCATGTCGCCGTCGATCTCTCGCTGACAATCGAGGCCCTGGAGCTTCACCGCCACCGTCACGTGCATGTGCATCGCTGCAAACGGGTGGCCGTGGAGGTTCACTTTAACGGGGACACAAAGCGGCATCGCTTTTCGCCGGCAACAACCATCGCCGTAGTCACCCAGTGGGCACGGAAGAAGTTCAAGCTCGATCCTGCAGCAGGGGCAGAGTACGTTCTGCAGATCTGCGACACCACAACGCAGCCACGGCCAAGCGAGCATCTCGGGGAGTTGGTCGAGCCGCTCGTGTGCGCCATTTGCTTCAAGCTCGTGAAGGAAATCACGCCGCAGGGATAGCCCATGGATAAGCCCGATCAGAGACTGTTCGAAGCCGACCTTGCTTCAGCGCAATTCCGTGCCGGCGCCCAGAAAGGATACTGGGGCCTTCCCGGCACGGACCTGCTGCCGGAGCAGCCTGCGTGGCCTCTGCGTATTCTCTGGGTCGCAGCAGCCCCGCGGTCGGAAGCTCCAAACCGCTTTTATCTCCAACTCGATCTCGCGGACTATCGGACCGCATCTCCAACAGGGACCTTCTGGGACCTGAAGACCGGCACCATGCTCGAAGCAGCAAAGCGCCCCAAAGGCAGGAACGGCAGCCGCGTAGCCAAGGTGTTCCGGATGGACTGGGAGGAAGGCAAGGCTTTCTACCATCCCTATGACCGAGTCGCGGCCAAGGGACATCCGAAATGGGCAACCGAACAGCCGAGTCTGATTTGGGACAGCAACCACACGATTGTCGATTACCTCGAAGAGATCCACCCCCTCTTGAACTCAGGAGACTACATTGGCCTTTGATCACGCACATGCACGCGTAAAGGTTAGGGCCAGCCTGTGGCGGCGCCTGGTCCTTGAACTGCGCCGTCGGGGACGGGGACGTCACGAAAGCGGAGCATTCTTGCTGGCACCTCGGAACGGCATTGCCAACCGGGTAACTTCCTTCGTCTGTTATGACGATCTCGACCCTGATGCCTACGAAGGAGGCGCGATCGCGTTTCACGCCGTGGGCCATGCGGCCTTGTGGGAGCATTGCCGAAATAAGGGGCTGCGCGTCCTAGCCGATGTCCACACCCATCCCGGGAGCAACGTCCGGCAGAGCTCGATCGATCAGCGCAACCCGATGATCCCCCTGCAGGGCCACCTCGCTCTCATCCTTCCAAACTTCGCCAATATGCCGTGGTGGACGCTTGATCTGGCAGGGATTTACGAATACCTCGGAAACTTTGCATGGCGCAGCTATACCCCTGCTGACGGAGGGCGGCCTGTGAGATTGACCCTATGGTGAAGGTGGATATGAAGCGACGCGAAATGAAATTCTCCCGCATTTCGAAGCTGCTGGTGGACAGCGAAGAGTTGTCGGTAAGCGAAGTTCAGGCTCGGCGGGAGCGGTTTGCCGTTACGCTTCTGTGCGGTCCGGACGTGGGCCGGTCGCGAACATTGCAACTGGCAGTGCTGACAGCTGCCAGCATCGCAACTAGGTGCTTTCCAGGCGCGGTGAAGGTCATACTGGATAAAGCTCTCGCTGGTTCCGACCTTGTGCTCCCTCCTCTCATCCAAGGGTCGCTCGCTGCGGAGCTGGCCGACCTCATCGGACCGCGAAATCTGTATTTCTCTGCTGGTACAGAAGCTACAGGGAAGGTTCTCCTGTTTGGCAATGCGCCGTCGCAGCCAGGCTCGCTTCGTGTCACCTTTGATGGCTGGATCGCGCAGGTTGGGCCGGCTGCTGCCATTGGCCGGCTCGCGGAGCGGCCTTATTGTGCGTTGGCCGGCGTGCTCGCAGGCGCTCTGGCTGTTTCTGAAGTGTTTCTGTCGTTCGCGGAACTGAACATTTCGGCAACACGCAGAAGCGTCGGGCTCTCTCTATGGCGCCCTGACCTCCCGCATGCTCACCCTGAGGCGCAGGGACCACAGGTTGAATTTCTGCCGCGGGAGCTCTGGATACTTGGTCTCGGCCACCTAGGAAACGCCTATCTTTGGTGTCTGGCAGCCTTGCCGTATTCAGAACCGGATAGCGTTGAGATTTACCTCAACGACTTCGATACGGTCGAAGCTGAGAACTTCGAAACGGGCCTGATCTTCGCTCCTAGTGATGAGAATCATTTCAAAACCAGGGTCTGTAGCAAGTGGCTGGAAGCGCGCGGATTTCGTACACGGCTGGTGGAACGCCCTTTTGGCGCTGACTTTCGCTGCCGTACTGTTGAGCCGATCGAGCCTCAATTAGCACTTTGCGGCTTCGATTCAAATCCCGCGAGGCGACTGCTTCCAGACGCCAACTTCGCGCGTGTGATGGAGAGTGGGCTCGGAGGTACGAAGCATAACTTCGACACCATCAGTTTTCATTCCTTGCCTAACCCACGATCGGCAGAGGAGCTTTGGCCCGATCTCAGCCCGGAAGAGCAAGACAAGCAACGAGAGGAGTTTGAATGTATCGCACGGGAGAACCCTGCATACGAGGAACTCGACGATGACGTTTGTGGACGTACTGAACTGGTCGGCAAGTCTGTCGCGGTCCCGTTTGTTGGCGTAACTGCCGCAACGCTCTTAGTGGCCGAGACACTTCGACTGCTGCACGACGGTCCCGCATACTCGGATATCAAATTGTCGTTGTCGGACTTGAAAGACCTGTCAGCGATCCGGAAGGGCAATTATACAGTTCAAGATTTGGCCGGAATTGGGTTCTGTGAGGTCACTCTGTCCGGTCAGTTAGTTTGATGATCGATGATCAAGGGCTGTGTTCAAACAAACAGCGATTTCAAAAACGGAGGTGTTTTATATGGCGTGGAATCTAAGGAAGAAGCCGAGTGGTGTAAAGCGTATCGGATCAGTCAAGCCCATCAAACCTATCAAGCCGATTTCTCCAATAAAGCCGATCCGGCCGGTCAAACCCATCGCTCCGGTTGGCCACGAATATTACTGGAGAGACTAGGTAGGTTCAGCAGCACGTCGCCCTTAGTCGATGGGATCGACTGACGAGTCCCCAGAAGCCTGGTTGGCGCTAATCAAGCGCCCTGATTGAGAGGCGATGCGGAATTCGGCGCGTAGCTTACCGACCGGAGTTGAATGTTTGCCGTGGTCCGATCAATCTGGCAGGTGAAGCCTGTAGATCGCTGCGTGGTCAGAATCGTGCGCCGGACCGGGATTTATCATGCAGCCAATTCCAGAGTTGTTTTCCTGGAACTGGGCGACTCAGGAGCACGGGGCGTGATCGTTATGGTGACCGGCTTGACCTGTCCCCACGAGTACATTTCTTCCTCTATCGCAGAGACCAATTCAGCCAGTTTCTGATCTGCCGGGATAGAAGTGAGCGCGGTGCGGATTTTCTGCCGGACCGCAAGTCTCCTGCGCTTCTCGGGCGGCATGAGGGCGGCCGCGACGGCACCTCGGCTCCTGCCTATCTGCTCAGCCACCTTGGTCGCCAGGGCGGCCTCCGTCACGGCAATGTCAAGATCCAGGTCCACCGGCTTGTCCGGCATTCCAAGAATCCTGGCAATCATGCCTGCGTTCTTTCGCGCGGCCGGATCAAACCCGGCCTGCTGAAGGGCTTTGATCACCACATCGGGGACCTCTGACACCCTCTCGAAATCATCAATGATCCGGCGAATCGTTCGTTCCTCGCATCCCATCGCGTCAGCAATCGCCGTCGCGGCAACCATCCACCCCTGGCTGGCTTTGAAAAACGCCTTGTAGGCCGACAGTTTCTGGCCAAGGCGATAGCGGCTACTTCGGAATCCTTCGAGGGCATTGACGAGCGAGAGGCGTGCTGACCCCAGGCCCAGTTCATTTATACCTACGCATCCAACCTCCAGTTCTTGAAGTCGCACGCTCAAATCGGACAAATTGTCCAAAATCGAATTGCATATCATCTTGCACTCCTTGCGCGGCTGGTTGTCCCAACCGCGCTTCCCGTTCGTTGAGCGTTGAGGACTTGGCGTAGGCTGTGTGCAGACCATCCGACTCTCGTCAAGCCGCTCAGGTGTAAACAATCGCCTTCCAACGCCGCTGCATTCTGCCTACGCTGAACTAATGCGCATCGTGTGTCGGTTCTGTCAACCCAATGGCCTTGAGGTATTTCTCCTGCGCGGCCACCTGCACAGAATTGACGCCATGGGTGTAGATTTCCATCGTCGTCGAAAGTTTCTTGTGCCGCAGGATTGACTGAGTGACTGCTGGGTGTATTTCATTTGCACCGCAAAAGCTTGCGAGGCTATGGCGACAATTGTGCCAGCCAAATCTACCTTTGTAATCCTTGGCAATGACGCCTGCTTTGACGGCAGCGGGGCGCAAGTAATCCTGTGCACAAATCGATGCGGTTCGTGGAATCTTACCCTTTGCCTTGATCGAGGCGAACACCCAATCAGAATCCTCGAAATAGAGGGACTCCTTCCGCCAGTCCAGGAGACACTGAGCAAGAACGGGGTGCATCGGGACTTGGGTCATGCTGCCGGCATTCTTTCCGTCCGTTTCCTTTCCTTTACTCCATCCTCGGCGGATGTGAATTTGCCCGCTCTCCCAATCGATATCCGACCATTTCAGCCCAAATGCCTCCTCGGCGCGAAGAGCAGTTGAAGCATGCAGAACCGCCAAAGTCCATTCCATGCGGGTCTCAGGTTTTTCGAGTTCCGCCAGGATGACAATCATCTGCTCGGGGCTGATTACCTTCACCTCGTAGTCGGAGCTTGATTTAGACCGCACAAGGAGCAGCGGATTGGAAGGTCTGCCGGCGGAGTCGACAGCGACCGGGATCAACTCATGCCGTTGCGCATGCCTGTAGACCTGTGACATTACCGACTTGAGCTTTTGGATGGTTCCCCAACCAAGAGGCCTTTTCTTCTTTCCTTGTGGAGATGATGTCAGCTGATTAAACCATGCTTCGATTCCCAGTGGCTTTATCTCTCCGGCCTTCATCTCTCCCCATCTCGGCAGGATCCAGTTGTCCAGGATGAGCTCGACGATGCTCACCGTTTCCGGCGCCTTCTTGCCGACGCCAGAATCCTTCTTCAACTCATTCTTCCGCCAGTGCTCTGCCAACTCTCTGAACGTGGGACTAGAGCCGATCGGCCTCTCGAGCAGCTCTTGATAACCCAGCTTCGAAACCTCCATCCACTGTGACTTCTCAGACGGAAAGTCGCGAAGGAGACCCACGCGCTTAGTGTTCTCAACCAACTTTCCGTCTGCAGAGCGTCGCGTCTGAAAACAGAACAGAACCGTCTGTCCATCTGCGTACCGTTTAACTCTCAACCATCCTTCCCCGGACTTCCTAGGCATAACTCTCGGATCCGGTCAGTGAGACTCGCGGGCTATCAATCTGGTTCGTACGCAGAGCTGATTTCGGAAACGAAGTCATTTCGTCAGCTACGACGCTCAGGCGGTATTTGTACGTCTTTCGCAGGATTCCGCTAATCGGATACCCGGTAATCGTTCCGCTCCGGGTCAGCTTCAGCACCTCTCGCCGCGTAAGCGAGAGAAACTGCGCAACTGCATCTGCATCTACAAATGGTTCGATCGTGGTTGTCTTCCAGTTACTCGTGTTCAAATGATTCTCCAATCTGGTATTCGATTTCTTTGGGCAGAATGTCCTCATCGGCGGTTTGCCTGTCGCAAATTCACAAGCTGCCTGACCCTAACTTAGAGTGATGATGTCCTCTACCAAAGGCACAAGCGTTACTGGTGGAGATTCGCCATGGCGCCAAAGTATTGGCGTGCCCGCGTCTCCTCCGAAAGCTTGAAGTAACGTGTGGTCGTCTCGAACCGCTCGTGGCCCATGAGGTCCTTCAGTACCATGGCGTCGATGTTTGCATTTGCAAGTTGTGTCGCATACGTGTGCCGAAGTTGATGGACGTGGAAACGCTTCAGGCCCAGCCGTGCGCACCATGTTTCAAGGACTTCCTGGATGGCGCGCCGCGAAAGACGCTGTTTGCGCTCGCTCAGGAAGAGAGCCGGATCATGATCTGATCGGCTTTCCATGTATGCTCGGATCGCCGCGACCGTCAGATCGTCAAAGTAGAATTGGCGCTCCTTAGAACCCTTGCCAATGACCCGCCCCGTGCCCCATATTTTGGTTGTGCCGTCTGCCATGTCCTCGGCGACTTCTTCTATGGTTTCGACATTGAGCTGGTGGAGTTCGCTAAGGCGCAAACCGGACGCGGCAAAGAGAGATACGATTGCACGGTCTCGAAGGTCAGTAATGCCGTTGAGAAGCGTGTTCAGTGACACTGGATCGATCGCCTGTGATGTGTTGCCGAGCTTCTTCGGCTTCCGGCTTCGGCGCATCACGATTTGGGTCGGGTTCTTCAGCTTTGGATTGGATGTCGCGCGAAGGAAATCAAAGAAGCCGGAGACGGCAGCAATCCGTCGATTGATCGTGGCCGCCGCGAGACCGACCCGATCAGATTGCGGATTCGGTTTTGTTTTCATCTCTGCGATGTATTCGCAGATTATTGTTGGGCTAGCCTGCGTGATGCGAAGCTTCCGACTCTTCATAAAAACCTCGAAGAACTTCAAATCTGATCGGTAGGCTGCTATGGTGTGAGGGCTCCAGTCGTTGGCCTCAAGTTGTCGCAAATAAAGCTCATAGTCCATCTGTGGACTCCTTGTTATTGGGATGTTGTTGGGACAGATTGTCAGGGTTTAGAACGGCGCACATAAGGCAACTTATGCGCGCCGTTTCCTAACTGCCTGTTGCCATTAAACTTAGGCCGCATCCTTCTCGCGTTCACGGTAAACTCTGAAGCCCTTGGTCCGCTGGCGCGGAGCAAGGGACTCAGTACGGGCCCGTTCCATTGCGTCGTTATAAGAACGGCAAGCGCGGTCAGGCTCAACGCGCGCGTATCCGAACATGGCTGAAGCCGTGGCCCAACCTCCCTGGCTCATAACCGCGGCGGCATCGGCGCCACCACTCACAAGTCGAGAAGCCATGGTGTGCCGCAACCTGTGAAAGCTAAATGTATCGAGGCCAATGTCATTTGCCTTGACTTTGTCTTTACGCTCCCAAATGCAGAGCACTCTCCGAAACTCGAGCTGGAGTGAGACCTGTGTGCACTTACCGCCGCGCGTGTTGTGCAGCAAAAGGTCGTGGCCACAGTTCGGATTTCGTTCAGCCATCCATGCAGCGAAGTATTTCCGAGTCTTTTCATGGAAATGAGCGGTACGCTCATTCATGGTTTTATTCGGAAGCTGAACGAAGACCGTCTGCTTCTGGAGATTGACGTCTTGAACGCGAAGGTTTACGACCTCGCCGATCCGCAGACCGGTTTCCTCGCCGATTGCCATTGCAAGCCGAACACGGTTGTTGCCGCGCTCGTCCAGAAGACGCCAGATCTCAGTCATCTCTTCCTCTGAGTAGGGTCTCGGCAGATGCTTCGGCGTCTTAGCATGGTGAATCCTGGGCACGACGGGGTTGGCGTGATCGAAACGGTCCTCAGCGATCATCCAGTCGAAGAACGTGCTGACAAAGGACACGTACTTGGTCGGAATCCCGCCACGGCGGAGTTCTGACGCGATGAATCGCGTAATCAGCTTCGGAGAAACGAGCTTAATGTCGTCCACTTTCTCCGCCATCAAAAACTGGAAAAAGTAAGACAGGGCATTCCGCGCGCCGTATGGCTTCCGGTAGTGGGTGGACACAAACCCAGCGACATACTCTGTCAGCAGTGGGAAGTAATTCCCAGCGCGCTCAGAGATGAGATGTTCACTCCGAAACAGATGATTGTGCTCTGGGCAGCAGAAAGTGTTGGTCACGCCTGGACGGTTGGGCCGGTGAATCTCCTTGCCGCACCATGTGCAATTCGTGATGCGCACTTCGAGAAACCACGATTTCTTCTCGCACTCCTCGGAGCAGTAGAACCGAAACCTGGTTGGTTCGTAATTGCCGGCTGGTGCGAAGCCATTGCAGCCAGGCCGGCTGCATGGCTTCTCGTTGACGCCAATGGTACGGTAGCGGGTCCGCTTGACGACCTCGGATCGGCATTCGTAGGTCGGGCAATAAAAATGCGTGCGGCCTGGCCAGCAGCCGAAGGCTGGCAACTCCTTGCCGCATACCTCGCAGGATTTCTCGCCTGCTTCATAGCACTTGCGTATGTACTTGGTCACTATTTCCTCGATTGGGTGCACTTGTACGCTTCAATGAGCTGGAACACATCGCGGCTGTCAAAGCGCTCTTCGTCGCAAATCCGAATTGCTCGGAGTTGCTCTGTATTAATGAGCCAACTGATCTTCTCTTCTTCGAGTTGCAAGAGGGCCATCACATCGGCCCTCCGCAGCAATCGGCGTTCTTGCTGAGACATTTTGTCCTCCTGAATGCAGCATGCAGGAGGGAGGGTAGACAACCAAAGACTCGGCCTCTTGGCGTCAACCACTGACAAAAGTTAGTTGAGGTCGGAGAGACTGACAGCTTCGGCGGCGCTCAAATGTGTATTCACGGCATGGGCTAGGCCGGGTGCCATTGTTCTGAAATGCTTGAGTTGTCAAATAATCATGCATTAACCCAAGCAGCGATAAAATGGTTGGGTTAAGCATACCGGAGGGAAAAACCCAAGAGGCGTACAATCCATTTATGTTCAATAGGTTGAACGCTAAACAGGCTGGCTCACAAGGCGGCAAGGCCAAGACTAAAGCCAAGAGCCAAACCGCACGGACCAATGGAAAGTTAGGCGGGCGTCCGCCGTCGAAAACGCTGGCGGAACGATTGCTCCGCCGATCCATTCATCCGGAGCAGCAGAAGTATATCCGTCTGGCGCTGAGCGGTATGCTCGCTAACGAGCGGCACCAACTCGAAGAGTACTTCCATCTGACGGCCGGGCTCCTCGAGGAGTACTATGCGCACGACGAAGAAATGTTTAGGACAATGGATAGCACTCTCTGGAGGACGAAGTCTCGACGAGTCCCTAAAGAAATCCAATACTTAATCAAGAAGTTTCGACTAGCAGCGAACTACTATCTCCGAGACGTTCCCGTGCCAACACCCTATTTAGTCGACTATAGACAACGATCACAGGGTGAACAGGAGGCGTGGTATCGCAACCATTCGGATTCGAGAGTGCCATGTCCGCCCTTGAAGGGGCGTACGGACGTGAGACAGCTGCCAGACTTTCGTCTAATCGAATTGAAGCACAAGAATGGAATGATTTGGACCGTGAAGGACTTGAGCGATATTAGCGGGCAATGGACGAAGGAGCGCGCTGACGCAGCCATCAAGTGGCTCCACTATAAATACCCTCAGAGGCCTTCGAAGCAGAGTGTTTCCAAGGCTAGAAGTGATCGGGATGAGGAGCTCTTTGCCGAGATTCCTTTCTGACTGAGGAATCTTCGACATCGCGAGGCCAGATGCTACGGCGGTCGGAAGTTTAGCCGGCCGCGAGTCCGCCGCCAGCACCCTAAACGGAATAGCGGCGGACTTGGCTACTGGGTCCAGGCATCCTGACAAATGAAAATCAGCGGCGCGATCCGGTCGATGGTTGTTCCGATGCCTGCGGCGATCGAACGGAGGCACGTCGGATTTGGAGCCGAGCCAGCCTCGACCGCCGCCCAATACGCTGCCTCCATTCCGGCTTCAGCTGCTGCTTCTTCTATTGAACGGCCACACTTCTCGCGACAACTCCTGATGCAAGCGCCGAACACCCTGGACATCGATTCCCTCCGGATCGCGGCGAAATCGGTATGGCTGTTCTTATCGACGGCCGTCCCGGGTGGGGATTGCCTCGCAGAGTTGTGCAAAGTGCCTTCAGTTGATTGAGGCATTAAATTGATCATTCTCGTCTCTTTCTGTTCCTGCTGGTGCGCCGTCCTTAGCGACGGGGGTGAGTGAAACCGGAACGTTGGTGCGTTACACAACTACTCGTAGCTCCTTCTCAAAGATGCGAATTGCGAGTCCCAAGAGCAGCATTGGCAAGAGCCCTCCGAGCACTCGGACTATGAGTGACTGCATAGCGAATCACCTCCTTCCCGTTTGAAGCCCTCCTGCGGGCGTGCCTTTGGTAGAAAAGCGGTGGAGAGCACGATGAATGCAAGTGCAGAAATCGTGCGTTTGAAAACCAGAGGGAGATCCATGGAAAAATCACCAGCCGCGACAAACGGCCTGATTTCAGTAAGGGAAATCGCCGCATCGCTGGAGGTTCGGCCTGCGACGGTCTATCGCTGGACATACTTGAAGCACCCGCTCCCCGTGCAGCGCAGCGGACGCAGGGTTTTCATCGCCATCGACGACCTGATCGACTTTCTCAATGCGAGGATGCCGAAATCACCGGCGCGAATACCAGAACCTGAAGTGGAGAAGAAAAGGAGCACCTCAAATCAAGCGGTATCATCACCGAGCCAGGGCGCCGCGGCCGCCAGCAAGCTGATTCCGCAGCCAACCTCAGGAGGCGGCGAGCGGGAATTGGGCCACTTCCGAAGCGGCGACGTCCCGCGCATCGCTATGCTTACGAGCTTTCAATTGGTCGGATGGAACTGATGAATCTACCGGACAGCCGGGCTCCTATACTAGATAGCTTTTAGGAGCCCTTGCGCGTGTTGAGTTGGCCGAGCTGTTGCTTCGTCCACCATGTCCGTCATCCCCGCAGCTTTGGTTGATGGCGGCCGGCTCGGCAAACTTAATTCAACAAATGTTATGAGGAGAACGACATTGGAAACTGATCTCGCAATCACGCCCAAACGACTTGGGCTCATTGAAATCGACACCTTCTGCCCAAGATGTTATTGGTATTTGCTCAAGCAGAAATTCCATCCTCCGTTTGACCACTTTGGCGGTGCCATCTTCAAATCGATGGAACAGGCGCAGATGGCCATCGTCGGAGGTCTGATGGAGAAGGACGGGTGCCTTCCAGAAGAATTCGCGCCCTTTTGCGACTTGGTGGGGCGGGTAGAATTTCCTCGTAACTGGAGAGAGTTCAAGCACCGCCTTGATTCGGGTGTCCTTTTGTATGGCGAGCCGGATGATATTTGCCAAGTATCAGATGGGTCCATCGCTGTGATCGATTTCAAAACGAGTCGACCCAAGGACGGCAAAGACCCGCTGGGAGGCGTCTATCGTATTCAGATTCTGGGGTATTCTTTCATTGCTGAATTTGGACTGAAGCTCGGCGAGGTGTCGAAGGGCGGACTGCTCTACTGGGGGGCCGAGCACGAAAAAGTGGTAGCTGATCCAGATAAGTATTACCGCGCAAAAAAGCTCTGGATGCCTTTTGTTCCCAAGCCCGTTGCGTTCGACATAGATTACAAGCAGCTCGATGCACCTCTGAAGGAGGCGGTCCGGCTTTGGGAAGCCGATGCTCCTCCGGACGGCGCTAAGAAATGTAAGGACTGCAAGCGGCTCGACACTCTCCTTGCGATTGATACTGGAGTGCAGGAACTCGTCACCGTCAGTGACCAGCTCATGCTCACTCGTTCGGGTAATGACCCTTGGGTGAGGAGTTACGTTCAGCAGCGCATCAATGATCGTCTCTCCGTCCGCCGCTCAGCATGGATGGATCTCCAGGACCAAGCCGGAGACTTGAACTTCGAGAACGATGGACTGGTTGCGAACTGGGGGTCCGACCAGCTTTTGGGCTAAGCATGGCATGCCTTCTGGCGCTCCGTTCGCAGTTTCGTCGGAAGCAAAGCAAAAGCAGGCGCGGGTCATTCTTGATTGGCTCGCGTGGTATTCTTGAATTGCCTTGGCTACTGATAGTGGACAGGGCGGCAAACAACTCAACTACAGATACAGGCCCGCCTGCCTGGATTACTGAAAGGCCCTGAGGAATGCGACTTCGGGGCCTTTCTGTCTTGCCCGCAGTTGCGAAAACGCGGAAGCGTTCTTGCGGTCTCGTCCGAAGCGATCTCGGGCAGTTTTTCCGTGCACGTTCCGGCCATGATCGCCATTGATGGACCGGTCGATGGGCAATTCAATCCTTCTACGGTACGAATTTGAGTTGACGAATTCCGTCCACGACCACACCAGTTGCAAGGCAGTCGTCTTCGTTATAGTCGAGGATGCGCTGCTTGATCGCGGGATCCCCAGTTTCGATCCATCTGTTGTACCATTCGATGGACGCCGCGCCTGATGGGTTTGTGTCCCGCCACTGAAATCCAAGATGTTGCGCCAAGGTTTTAATGGATTGATCGTAAAGCGGCCACTCCGTGGCCTTCTTGACCACGTCAGAATAGAGATCTACCATTTCGGGACTCCCAAAAAGCGTTTCAACCTCCTGCACGGTACATACTGCTGGATACTTTTCTGCGAGCTTCTTATACTCAGTCCGCTCATATTTGGAGTAGTAGTAGACCGTTGAATCGTGCACGCACCCTGTCAGGTAATTCCAAGCTTTCAGAAATGCGGATTCTTCATGTGCCGACTCGATTCCATCGGCAAAGAAGGGAACAAATTGTGCGGTGTCAGGTTGGCCGTAAAGCCGCTCAACAAAGCCATGCAAATATACGACTCCTCGCATCGGGTCAGCTTCGATGTCAAAGTAGACCTCCCTTTGCGTGACTGGAAAGGCAACGGCATCCTTGAGGTAGGCTGTCGCGCCCGGAGTGTTCAACAAGCGAGCTCGAGCGTGAAACTTCAGCAAACTATCCGGACCGATCCCTGGAAACACCGTCTTCTCCTTTTGAACGTAAGATGCCGGATCAGATGCCGCGAAGGCCTGAATCGTCGGAATGATTCCGACGATCGCATCTCTCTTAGCCCTTCCTAGCTCAGCTATGAGCGTCAAATCGTTTCCCGTCACTAATTCTTCCTTGCAGTAAGAATGCCAGTGGCAAAGCTTGCACACCGCACAGAGCGCAGGGCTCGATGAGCGTGTTTGTGCAAGAATTGCTCGAAGCTCAGCCAGGGCTCCCAAGTAACTGTCCCACCAGGTCTCCGTGTTGCGGACTCCTTGCGGGTCCATCAGCGGGTAAGGAACCACCTTTCCAGCGCGATCAACGATATAAGGAGTTCGTGTTGTATCGCCAAGCCCGAGTTGTTCCAGAATCAGCACATAGTGAGCAAGTTGAAACGCATAATGGCGCTTCAGTTTGCCATCGCTTTCATCGCCCGCGAAACCCGAGCCGGATTTTATGTCGCCGGGCATGTAGCCGCTCCCGCGAAGTTCCAGGAGATCGGGTTCACCAATCAAATCACCGGAGGTTAGGCGACCGCCGTAAATTAAAGGCTCCCGTCGATTCATCGCTGCACGGGTTTCCTTCTCGCGAGTGGCAATGTCGACCAGCTTCATGTTTGCCGTGATGTTTAACCCCGCGGCGATGTTGTTTTCATGTGTCACGCCTTGTTCCCAAAGCAGCTCGACAAAAGGAGACGTTTCGTCTCTATCGGCTTCGTCGCCGAACGCATCGCGGAACACCCTATGCGGGCACTGAACGTAGTCGTAAAGTTGTGTAGCAGAAATCATTGTTAGAATCTTTCCGCTCGTTCGATGTTGACCTGTCAAAATTGCATATCAGATGGAGTGAGAACGAGCTGTACGCTCCAAGAGAATGAGGCGGAATTGCTGGAGAATTCCCCCGATTGCTTCAGCGTCAACGGAGTTCAACGATCGCTGACCGCAAGTCTACCGCCAGTGAGGGGTTACAACAACAATCGAAACGTTTGGCGATGATATTGGTGGTGGAGTGCGTGGGTGTAGCCGACGTCGCTTCTGCGGTCTGGCATACTTGCGCCAACGGAAACACGAAGGAACAAGCACTTCAGGATTCCGGCGTAGAATTGTGGAAAACTGAATTGAAGTGAAGGGTCTCAATGGCAAAGGCATCGAAAAGAACGTCGTCCAATTATCAGTTCGCATTTGGCCCTGGCTTCCTGCAGGATCATCTTGGCCGCATTATGGATGATCCCCAGACCGCGATACTGGAACTCATTGCCAATGCGTACGACGGGGGTGCGAGCAAAGTAGTGGTGCGCTGGCCGGCATTGCCCGGGGACACACTCTCGGTGTCCGACAATGGCACTGGAATGACACGCGATGAACTTGAAAGCCGCTGGCGGACGTTTTCTTACGACCGGACGGCGGAGCAGGGACCATATGTCCAGTTTCCGAAGGGGACCCAATCTCAAAAGCGCATAGCATTCGGGCATAACGGCAAAGGCAGATTCAGCCCATTCTGCTTTGCCGATGAATACCAGATCGAAACCACGAAGGACGGAACTGTCGTCTGTGCCTCCGTTGGCAAGACTGATGGCGGAGCCATGCCATTTGAACTCCGGGTAAAAAGCGCGAAGAAGGGCAACGGTCACGGAACGGCCATCACGCTGAATTGCGCAAACATAATGCTCGCTGACGGCCAGATCAGAGATTTGATTGGCTACAAGTTTGCCGTGGACCCGAGTTTTGAGGTGCTCGTAAACAACCAACAAGTTCGACTGTTGAGTCTGAAAGACCGGCTATCGACGCGTTATCTGGATGTAGAGGGTGTTGGGCAAGTTCGGCTGCACCGGCTTGATCCCCAAAAGCAGGAACGAACGATGCGCCTGAAAGGGATTGCGTGGTGGGTGAACAACAGAATGGTTGGCGAGCCCTCCTGGGATGGACTGGACGGGGAGGGCCAATATCTCGATGGACGCAGTACTGAGGCGAAGCGGTTTAGCTTCATTGTGGAAGCGGATTTGCTACGATCCGACACAAATGCAGACTGGAGTGGCTTCAAGCCAACTCCAGCCGTAGAGTCTGTTAGAAAGACGGTACATAATGCGGTCGTGGAAGAGTTAAGGGCACTTGTGGTTGACGACCGGAAGGCTTCAAAGAAGGCTGCTATTGCTCAGCACAGAACCTTGATAAAGCAATTGCCTCCGCTGTCCCAGTGGCAAATTGGAAAATTCATCGATGAGGCGCAAGAGAAATGTCCCAGCTTGAACGAGCGGGAGCTCGCCAGCACCATAGAGATTTGGGGCAAACTTGAGCAGAGCCGTTCAGGATATGACCTCTTGCGGCAACTCGCCAGTTGCTCGTCCGAAGATCTCGATACCTGGAATAGCCTCATGCTGAAGTGGACAGCCAGCAACGCAGAAGTTGTCCTAAGCGAGCTTGAAAGACGGCTCAATGTCATCAGCGAGCTTCAAGACCTTATTCGAGACAGAAACTCAGACGAGGTGCATGATCTTCAGCCCTTGTTTGAACGCGGCCTTTGGATCTTCGGCCCGGAATACGAGTCGGTGGAATTCACGTCCAATCGGGGGATGACGCATGTAGTACAGGAGTTCTTCGGCCTCAAAAACGTCACAGCCTCTCGAAAGCGCCCAGACTTTGTTGCACTGCCTGACTCATCCATCGGAATCTATTCCGCTGACGATTTTGCAAACGGTGAAGTCGCAGGCGTCAGAAAGATTCTAATCGTCGAGCTGAAAAAGGGCGATTTTGAGCTAACGCAGAAAGAACTGGATCAAGCGCGCGACTATGCACGCGAACTGCGCACCAAAGGTTGTGCCAAGGTCGACACTGTAATTGAAGCAATCGTTCTCGGCGCGAGCATTGAATCAGGCTTAGAGCAGATGCGTGTCGGGGATAAGACAACCATCGAGCCATACATATATGACGTGATTCTCAAAAGGGCACATTCCCGTGTGTTCAACCTGGCCAAAAAGATACGAGAGTCAGCCCCAGCAATACCACGCGATGCCGAGGTCGATGACGTATTGAGCGAATCGACCCTCGATGACCTGTTCGCGCGTGGTGCAGCCCCATCAGAACCCAGCCCAGGCC
Organism: uncultured Occallatibacter sp.; assembly: GCA_964569985.1. GTDB lineage: Bacteria > Acidobacteriota > Terriglobia > Terriglobales > Acidobacteriaceae > Telmatobacter. The sequence goes on along the minus strand of CAZMWL010000013.1, from coordinate 18,901 downwards.
ATCCATCCCTGTAAAGGTTTCGGATCGGATATCATACCCGATTCGGTTCCCCATCAAACCCCGGCGGGGAGTTAAACTCATTTGGAGCCAATCAAATGCGCTGCAACGGCGCCCAGTGTAGCGGGTGCCTGGAGCGTCCGCTCCCAGGAGAGCCCAATTGCCAGCCGCTCGGATTGAAATCGCCACGACGCTCGAGATTCTGGAGCGGTTTGATGGCCTGCCGTCTCTCAAACGGCTGCAGGCGCACCTCAATCTGGACCCGGAGAACGCGCCGATCTCGCGGCGCGGCTGGAAAACAGCCAACCGCGACCTGCTGGCTGCCGATCCCGCCATAACGGCGTCAGTGGGGGCGGAGACGGGGCTTTTCGGCCCGGAGCAGAGCTTCAAGGTCGTTTATTGCCGGCTGAAAACAGAAGACTTACGCCTCACGGATGAACGAGCAGTTGTTGCCGAGCTGCTTCCGCACTACCCCTATACATTGTTTGTATTCTCGGATGGCGGCCAGAAGCGCTTCCATTTTCTGAACGTAAAGGACGAGCCCACCGGCCAGAAGCGCCGGCTCTTCCGGCGAATCACCGTTGGGAGCGGGGAGCGTCTCCGGACTGCAGCAGAGCAGTTGGGAAAGCTCGACGGTGAAGAGCTACGAAATCTCCCGCTCTCCGAAATCCAACGGCGATTCGATGAGGCCTTTGATGTTGGGCCGGTCACGAAGAAGTTCTTCGAGGAGTACAAACGCGCCTTTCTCTTGGTAAAGGGATCAATCAAAGGCTTCAAGGGAAATGAAGAGGGGGAGGAGGCGCGTAATCTTTTCACCCAGCGATTGTTCAACCGACTGATGTTCATCGCATTCATCCAGAAGAAGGGCTGGCTGAAGTATCAGGGTGACGCAGACTACCTGAAGGCGCTTTGGAGGGCGCATCAGCGCGACACATTCGCGAGCAAAGGCACGTTCTACTCTGATCGCCTGCAGTTGCTTTTCTTTGCGGCCTTCAACCGGGATGTAAATATCGTCGGGGCCGGCAGGAGCGGGGCGATTGAGACCCTCATCGGAACTCCACCTTACCTAAACGGCGGACTCTTTGAGAGAGACGCCTACGACGACAACCCTAAGATTGTGGTCCCGGACGACGGAATCGATCAGGTGATCAACGGCCTATTTGAACAGTTCAACTTCACCATTACAGAGTCGACACCCCTCGATATAGAGGTTGCCGTTGATCCCGAGATGCTGGGGAAGATATTCGAAGAGTTGGTCACAGGCCGGCACGAGTCTGGTAGTTACTACACGCCAAAGCCGATTGTTAGTTTCATGTGTCGGGAGGCCCTGAAAGGCTATCTTGAGTCACAGGTTTCAAGCGAATCAAAAGAAGCGATAGGTCGCTTTGTTGATAAGCACGAGGCTAGCGACCTTATAAATGCAGAAAAGATTCTCGATGCACTACGACGCGTCACCGTGTGCGACCCCGCTTGCGGGTCGGGTGCCTATTTGCTGGGCATGCTGCATGAGCTTCTAGACTTGCGGCAGTGCCTCTTCCAAACAAAGAAGGTAGACCCGCTCTCGGTCTATGAGCGAAAGCTGGATATCATTCTGTGCAATATCCACGGTGTCGATCTCGACGCGTTTGCGGTTAATATTGCACGGCTTCGGCTGTGGTTATCGCTCGCGGTTGACTACGCTGGCGCGGTTCCGGAACCGTTGCCCAATCTGGACTACAAAATCGAGCGAGGAGATAGTCTTACAGCGCCTATCTCAGTTGAGATCGGCGCGCAAGGTAGCTTTGTCACAACAGCCATTCATGAGTACCTCAAACTTAAGCGCGAATACTTGGACACCCACGGTTCGCGCAAAACTGAACTGAGGCGTCAGGTTGACGCAAAGAAGATCGACGTTACCTCATGGATTTGGGGCAACGTCGAGGTGAAAGGCTTCGATTGGTGCGTCGAGTTTGCGGAGATCTTCCTGGCCAAGGGATTTGACATCGTGCTTGCGAATCCGCCGTATGTGCGGGCCGACGCTCAATTCAAGCACCTTGATCCAGAACCGCGACAAGCAGCGATTGCTGGTTGGAAAAAGTATCGACAAGACTTGATTCGGTCCGATCAGTACGAGACATTGAAAGAGAAGTGGGATTTATATATCCCATTTCTCGAACGTACTTTCCAAATGTTGAAACCGTGCGGAATGATGGCATACATTATCCCAGATGCGTATAACTCGAACAAGTATTCGGAAGCCTCCCATGAACTCTTTCTACGGGAAGCAACGATACGCCGAATAGACTTTTGCTCTGGGATCGACATCTTTGACGCCGGAGTTCACAACACTATCCTTTTCTTTTGCAAACAGACGGCTCGCGGCTCAGTACCTTTACGAGTCTTGCATCCTGCGCCTGACGTTGAACAGTTCATGACAGAATTCCAGGTACTCCCAAGCCTATCTCAAGATGAAATGGGGCAAGCGCTCTTCAGACCTCAAGAAAGGAGCAAATTAACAACATTCGACTCCGTTATTCTGTCGCGCATTTGTTATATCAGCAAAGGGATGGCCCTGCATGCGCATGAGTCCAAGGCGCCTAACCAGTTCAAGGCGGAAGACCTGGTTTCAAGTAAGCAAGATGCTCGGCACCCGAAGCAGTATGCGGAAGGGAAAGACATCGAACGCTGGACTACAAAGCCAACAAAATTCCTCGAATACGGCACGACGCGATCACCCAAGAAGGTGAGCCGACCTACATTTCCAGAATTGTATGAGGTTAGCGAGAAACTTATATCTATGGACATCGCGGCAGACAGAACTGTCGTGACACTGGACAAGTCGCAACTATTTCACAATCACTCGGCTTGGTCATTTGTATCGTGGCATTTGTTAAAAGGGGTCACAAATCGATCCATCAAAAAGACCGCTGTATATCGGAACGAAGTGACGTCCGCAACAATGCCTGAGACTACCCGCGACGAACTGGAGAAGATCTCCAAATCCTTCATGGCCGAATATCTGGTGGCCGTCATGAACTCCAATTTCGCTCAGCAATGGTTGAGCGGTGAGCGCAGAAATAAGCTTCATCTTTACCCAGACGACTGGAAGCAGCTTCCAATTCCGGTCGCGAGCAGTGATGAGCAACGCGCAGTAGCACGTTTAGTAGTGAAGCTATGCGACAAGATTAGTGGTGGGGCCACGGTCGCGGAGATTGCCTCAATCGAAGCAAAGATCGACTCCGCGGTGAACGACATAATCAATGGAACTTCTGGGTAGGGGCAATGGCGGCGCACGACATTATCGACAATCGAACTTCCAAGCTGGTCGACAGCATCGCACAGATGCTCGGCGGCACCGACGCGGCGCGCTTTGCGGTGGGATACTTCTTCGTTTCCGGTTTGGAATGCATCGCGAAATCGCTCTCCCATGTAAAGGAACTGCGGCTCTTAATTGGCAACACAAGTAACCAGCAGACGATTGAGCAGCTTGCGGAGGGGCACCGGCGTCTGGAGCTAGTGGATGCGGAATTAGAAGCGGCAGCCTATCCAAAGCGGAGCGCCAAGGAACGCATGGCCGAGGGAACAGCTTTCGACGTCCGTGAATCCCTGGAGTTGGCTGATCAGACCGATTCGATTGAGGAGACCGTAAAGGTCCTGGTGCAGTTGGTCGAAGAGAAGCGGCTAAAGGTGAAGGTCTATACCAAGGGCCGGATGCATGCAAAGGCGTACATCTTCACTTACGGCGACACCTACAACCTGCTCGGCGAACCGGTGACGAAGCACGAGAAAGGTATCGCTGTAGTTGGCTCCTCGAATCTGACGCTCTGCGGCATTACCCACAACACAGAGTTGAACGTGGTGGTACAGGGCAACAACAATCACGATGAGCTCGTTCGGTGGTTCGACGAACTATGGGAAGAATCGCAGGATTTTGATGCTGCCCTCATGACGGAGATGAAGCAGTCCTGGGCGATGGCTACGCCGACGCCGTACGACATTTATATGAAGACGCTGTACGCCCTGCTCAAGGATCGCGTGGAAGAAGTTGACGACAGCGACTATCTTTGGGACGACGACATCTTCCAGCACCTGGCGCAGTTTCAACAGGACGCCGTGCGTAGTGCGACCCGCATCATTCGGGATCAGCGCGGCGCATTTGTTGCCGACGTTGTTGGTTTGGGCAAAAGCTTCATCGGTGCCGCCATTGTCAAGCACTTTGAACGGACAGACCATGCGCGTGCTCTGATTCTCTGCCCGGCTCCCCTTGTTGAAATGTGGGAGCGCTATAACGAGCGTTACCAGTTGAATGCAAACGTGCTTTCGATGGGGTATCTGTACGAGAGCGATTCCGGCACCGGGAACATTCTGCTGGACAATATCAAGTACAGGGACCGCGATTTTCTGCTGATCGACGAAAGCCACAATCTCAGAAACACAGGCACACAGCGTTACAAGGTCGTGCAAGCGTATATGGACGCGAGTCCTGGCCGGCGCTGTTGCCTGCTGACGGCGACGCCTCGCAACCGTGCCTCATGGGATGTGTTCAACCAAATCAAGCTCTTCCACAGCGCCGACAAAACGGACCTGCCGATTGATCCGCCGGACCTGCGGCAATACTTCAACATGATCGAGAAGCAGGAGCGTACCCTACCGGAATTGCTCCGGCACCTGCTGATTCGCCGGACGCGCAACGAGATCTTGCGTGGCTACGGGTTTGACTCTGAGACCGGCGAGCGAGTGGATCGCAGTCGCTTTTCAGAGTACCTTTCCGGCAAGCGCAGAGCGTATGTGCTGGTGGGCGGGAAGAATCAGTTCTTCCCTGTCCGCAAGCTTGAAACTGTGGAGTACAGCATTGAGGACACATACCAGGGGCTCTATCAGGAGCTTCGGGGACACTTGGGCAAGAAGAGGAAATCGGATTCCGGCCTGCCTCGCCGCTACGACGACGAGTTGACCTATGCCCGGTACGGCCTATTTCGGTACGTGAAGCCTGCAGTGGCGGGAAAGGAGCCTTACGCAAGCCTGCAAAGGGCAGCAGGGAACCTCCGCGGGCTGATGCGCGTCCTGCTGTTTAAGCGATTTGAATCAAGCGTCCATGCTTTTCGCGAATCCATCAAGCGTCTCCTGAACTCGCACCGGTCGTTTTTGCACTCGCTGGAGCGAGGCTTTATACCTGCCGGCGAACAGGCCCAAGCGCTACTTTATGAATCGGACGGGTCCGATGAGGCGGAGTTCCTAGCTGCGCTAGAAGACGTATCCAAGACCTATCGCGTGGAAGACTTCCACGCTGATCTGCTGCAGGAACATATTGAGCACGATATTTCAGTGCTGGAACGCATTCTGCGCCAAGTTGAACCGATAACCGCGGCCAAGGACGCCAAACTCCAAAAGTTGCTGTCTCTCCTGCCCGACAAGGTCCTGGATAAGGGGAAGCGGCTCATCTTTAGCCAATATGCAGAGACTGCCCAGTACCTTTACGACAATCTGAATCCAAAAGGGCGACGCAAGGATATCGACGTGATCTTCAGCGGAGATAAGAGCAAGTTCCGGCTTGTTGGCCGGTTCTCGCCCAAGTCAAACCCGGAGTTCATCGCGCAAGCAAGCGACACCGAGTTGAACACAGTCATTGCTACAGATGTACTCTCAGAGGGCTTGAACCTGCAGGATTGCGACACAATTATCAACTACGATCTCCACTGGAATCCGGTCCGTCTCATCCAACGATTTGGCCGCATTGATCGCATCGGAAGTGACCATGACACCGTGTACGGTCTGAATTTCCTACCGGAAAGCAACATGGACAGGCATCTTGGGCTAAAGCAAAAGCTGGAAACTCGAATCGCCGAAATTCACTCCACTATCGGAGAGGACTCTGCCATCCTCGATCCTTCGGAGCAGATCAACGAGGAGGCGATGTATGCCATCTACGAGGCAAAGGCGGAGAACCTGAGCTTGTTCGAGGAAGGCGAATTGCTGAGCCTAAATGAGGCAGAAGAAATCCTGAGACACCTCAAGCAAGAAGACCCGGCAGAGTTTGAGCGCATCGCGACACTGCGGGATGGAATCCGCTCAGCAAAACCGTCCTTATCTCAAGGGACGTATGTCTTCTGCCAAGCCGGGGACTTCCAACAGCTTTACTTGACTGACGAGACCGGGGAGATTTCGACGCGTGACATCCCTACAATCCTCGGAGGAATCAAGTGCAGTCCGTCGATGCCGGCGTCAAATCTCCCAAAGGACCACAACGCCCGTGTCATGGCTGTTCGGAAGCTGTTCGCCGAAGAGGTTAAACACCGCCAAACGGAGCAGCGACATAGCCTTTCGCTCTCGCACGGTCAGAAGTACGTTTTACGTGAGCTTCGTGCATTCGTTGCCCAGCTCGACGAGACCGACGACCGCCGGGGACCAGCCGCGATTTTGGAACGTGCATTCCGATCATCCGCGCTAACCAGCGCGGCAAAGAAGGAACTCACAGCGCTCCGGCGCAACAGCGTCGTTGGGGAAAACTTGTACCGTGCGCTCCTCAAAGTTTACGATCAGCACAGGCTCCGGGAGCAGACGGCGGCTGAGGTGACCAGGTCGGAGTCCCAGGTGCCGCGGGTCATTTGCAGCGAGGCCTTGGTATAAAGAACGGGCGGGTACCCATCACGGCTTAAACGGGGCAGAAGCTGCTTCTCGGCATCTGGCCTGCTGTTTTTCAACAGATCGCAGTTGTCGTCGGGCATAGCTGCCAAGATTCGATTCTGAAATCGAGAGCGGGGATCTGAAATGCGGATTGCACTTCAAGACTTAGTTTCGATACACCCGGCACTCCGGGGGCACCCGATCGAGTTTACCAAAAGTGGAGGGTTTGCACTTCAACGCGCAGGCCATGCCTCTCCAGCTAGCGCGGAGATTGAGCACGATGGGGCTCTGAAGACAGCGGAAGTTGAATGGACCATGGAAGACATAGCACTACTGAATGTTCTTGATAAGCATAGGGTCACGGAGGACGGTGCGGAAGCAGTAGCACTAGCGTATGTGAATTCGGACGCCGGCTGGAAAGTAAAACGCAGGCTTCAACGCGGCGAGTGTGCGGATTGGTTGCTTCGGAATGAAACTGGCTGGTTGGCGCTGGAAGTGAGCGGAACAATAGTTGGAAATCCTCGCGCGAGGTTGGAGGAAAAGAAGACGCAGGTTTCTCGCTGTTCTTTGGCTGTTGACCGACTTGCAGTTGTAGTGGCATTTGACAAACCGGCAGTTCTGGCGGCACGACCATGAAGGAAAATGAGCTACGAGCAACGACTGAAGACGAACTTGATGCGTTCGTATCCATTGCCATTCGCCGGGCGGAGATCCTCAATGATTCGGGTTCGGCGAGCGCTTGTGAAGCCTGGCAGGAGGTATTGCTGTACGAAGAACGCCTCGCCAAGATTACGCAACCCGCAGAAATTGCTGGAGGGGTGGCACGCGTCGGTGCTGTGAGGGCAGCCTTAGCATCGGGTCAGCGCGGAGAGGCTAAACGCCTCGCGACGGAATATCTCGCTGAGGAATTGTTGCCACCTGAAAGGCGCGCGGCTATCAATCGGGCGTTCGATGAAGATCAGGATTATCTCGCGCGACGTTTTCCAGCCCTCGCCCGCAGGGGCCGCCTGGCAGAACTCGATTTATGGCGCTCTGAAGCATTGGCGCCCCCCCGAGTATTCCCTTGGGCATGGGCGGTGTGACATGGAGACCGTTGCTTTTTACTCCTACAAGGGTGGCGTTGGGCGTACACTCCTCGTCGCCAATACGGCTCAATTTCTTGCGATGTCAGGGTGTCGCGTCGTTGCCTTGGACCTCGATCTCGAAGCGCCTGGTCTTCATCAAAAGCTGGGAACATCAGACATTCTCAATCGCGCTAAAACTGGGTCGCTCGCTGGGGCCGTTGACGCACTCCTATCTCTGATTGAAGCAAATTGCCAAACCGCGAGCCTTCGAGAAATTGCCCTCGATGTTGACCTGTCTTCAAGTGGCGATGGTTCCCTCGTACTTATTCCAGCTGGGTCGGCCCCCTCACACGCCTACTGGGAAAAGCTTGAGCGGCTGAATAATCTGCTTCGGGTCAAGAAACGCGAAGGAGGACTTCTCGAAGCCGTCTTGGAATTGCAAGCGCGAATCTTGGACGACTTCGCTCCTGACTTCTTGCTTATCGACTCTCGCACAGGAATTACAGAACTTGGGGGGGTCGCAACATCAATACTGGCCGACCGGGTTGTTTGCCTCACCACTACCGCTCCGGAGTCTGTTGAAGGTACTCGAGTCGTCGCTGACGCATTGCGAGCAGCACCGAGGCTTTCCTCACAAAAGCCTCTTCGGATTGATTTCCTGATAACCCGTGTAGCGGCTATTTCGGGACGTGCTTCAAGCGTATCCCGCATTATCGAGGAGTTCGGAGGTTCGGTGTCTGTGCTCCCGCATGATTCTGGGATTGCAAATAAGGAGCGCGTTTTGTCGGGTGGAACATCGGGAGATTCGATCAAAGAGCAGGAAGACGATGATGCTAGACCGGAGTTGTTCCCTGCTACGCTCAGTTGGATTGCAGAATCATTCCCTATTCACAAAGAAGCTGCGGAGTCGGCCCGGCTCAGGATGCTGGCTGTTCACCAAGCTTGGCAGCACTTGACCCGAACCAGTGAACGTGTGCGTGGCGGTACCGGCAGCCGTTCAGCCTGGCCGCTCGAACAATTGCGTGAAAGAGTGCGTTTTGGGAAAGGCAAGAAGTCGCGGCAAGCAGATATTGTCGTCTACGATTCAGCCCCCGAGAGTTCGACTGCCAAGCCCTCATTGATCGTCGAATATGTCGGTAGTGAAGATAGAGATGCCGTAGCACGGTGGTGGCTCTCGGAAACGCGAGTGCCAGTGGTCGCAATCCTTTCAGATAATGATCAAAGGCTTTACTCCGGGCGAGCGGCCTGGGACCATCGCGCGCATCACTCAGATCGATGGGATCTGCCTCTACCAGACGATTTCAAAGCCTTGAGCGATCCTTCTGATATTTCCATAGACGCTATGCTGGATTCTGTCCGGCGCGGTTATCCAGAGTGCCTTAATCGCATTGTTACCGAATGGGTTAGGTGCAGCGCTTCCGGGCTGCACGGTGGTGCGCCGTGGAAACCCCATATCGCCAAGAAGATCATTGATGGACTTGCTCGTGTTGATGATGTCGAATTGGCTTGTCGAGTGCTGTGGGCTGCGTCCCCGGACCCGTTTCATCGTGGCATGTGGTTGGGTGATGGAGATGATTGGCTCGACGAACAAGTGGCGGCTGAACTGTTTACTCCATTGTTATGGCGGCTGCCTCCAGAAGCGGCCATAAAGCTCATGACTGGCCATGGACGTCCTTTCGGCCCTCCATCTGGTTTGATGGCACTCGCACTCTTGGCCCGAGATATGCTTGGACTTCGATACGATCCAGATGCGACCTTCAGAGTCGAGGGTCAGCGCGTCTTGGAACGGTCCAGACCCAAGTCCGAGAGTGAGAGTGACGAAGGTCTATATAAACTCGCTCCAGCGTTTAAGCACACTGAGATTTCTTTCGAGATGTCATCTGACTTTCCGCCACTTGCGAAATCCGAGGACGCCGAGGATGAAGATCTGCATCGCCGGCCAATTGACATAGCGCGCCTTGTGTCAGACAGAATTGCAAGCGGCGGTCTTGTAACCACTGGTTTGCTAGGAGACTACAAGCCATCTGAGGGTCGCGTAGTGCTGTATGCGGATGCTATTTCGCAATGCGCAGATAATCTTGCTTTGAAAACTCGACACGTTGGGAGTGTAACGCTAATCCATGAAACGATCCACGCACTCGCACATTTAGGGCGCGATCTTGATGGACGCATGTGGCCGGAATTCGCATTACCAAACGCTTACGGCGCTTTATTTGAGCCAAGTTGGTTTCACGAGACGATTACCCAATATTTCACCTACCAGCATATTCTCAGGCTCGGAGACCCGCTGTTGCAACACGCTTTTGAGTTAATGTCAACTAGACAGGTGCCAGTCTATCGAGCTTGGAAGCAGCTACGAAGTCTCCCTCTAGAAGATGCTAGGAGTTGGTTCATAAACGTCCGGCGAGGGACAGCTAGCGCGCCGTTATCTTGGCACATGTTGTTCAACTCGCCCGTGGTAGAGAATTAGGGTTACCGGGCCATGCATCCGTAGCCATTCACCACGATTAAGTGAACCCGACGTTCAACCCGAAGTCGATTCCGGTTCCCTTATTCTTCAACAACTTACGATGCTCCTATTTGTCCTTCCGATTCCTGTAAGCCGTTGAAAGCAATAAGTGTTGCTGCTTTGACACGGAAGAGGTCGTTGGTTCGAATCCAATCGTGCCTACCAATCCCATTAAAAGATAAGTATTTAGAGAAGAGGCCTCTTTTTTCTGCCCTCGGTTTGGGGCGCTGAGAGCCAAATCATCAATTTGCCGTTCTCCTTCGGGATCTCGTGGCACCTGGGGAGGGATTGCGGCGCACCGGCGTCGAATCCTTCGTGATCGAGGCCAACGCGGACTCCATCCATCATTTGGAAGCCCTCATCGACAAACTGTAGGCGGTCCGAGCCACGGCGACCTTGACGGTGCTCTTTTCGCCGGTTCAGCGGCGGGAATTTCATGCCAGGCAGACTGAAGCTCTCGGAAGGTTCCTCCAGTTCTCAATAGGAGCTAGAGGAAATAGAAACTAGAGGAACCTGTTTGGCTTCCGAGGGCGGGGGTCTCTGGCCTTGCTTCAGCGGCGTCCGCCACCGGCGTGGCCACGTCCGGAGAATCCGGGAGTGTGCTCGCGGCCTCCATCGTGGTTAGCGGTGCCGGTGTGGCCGGCTCCATCCCGTGCCTCGTTGGCGCGGAAACCGCTGAAGGGCCGCTCGCCGCGCTGGGGCAGGGGTCCGCGATAGCCGTTACGCGGATCATAGCGATTGTCCACGTGGCCATAGAAACCGTGGGGTCCGTGGAACCAGGGTCCGGCGCCGATAAAGATGCCGTTCAAGAACCAATCGGGCCCGTAGTAGCCATAGGGCGCACAATCATACGGCGCATAGTCGAAGTACCCATAGGGACAGTAGGGCTCGGGGCCAATGTTGACGCCGAAACCGACACCGATCTGGGCCGGCGCGTGAGCGCAGCTTGTGCCGAAGAGGCACAGCAAACTGAGCAATGCAAAAGATTTGACGAGACGCATCGGTTACCTCCGCAACATGGACTTGCATTGTTCAATAGATGCAGGTTTGAAGGGAAAGGCGGCGCGGGGATGCGGCAATTTTTGGTGGCAGCGAGGATGCTTAATGCGGGCACAGGGTTGCTTTGGCCCAGGCCCATGAACGATTTAATTCACGATCAACATGGAATCGCGCAAGTGTCGTTAGAGCCGTTGGAGGTTGCGATTCTGGCAGCCTAGCAACTGCGCTGGATGTGCGCGCGGAGGGTTGCGACCATAATAGAAGGATGAGCGGCAGAATCGAATGACGAAGCAAGCGATGCAACACCCAATCTCACGCAGAAAATTCGTGCAGGTTTGTTCGGCGACCGCCGTGCTGACGCCGACGGCGGCCTGCATGGACTGGGCCACACCTAAAGCCTGGGGCGCACAGGCAAGCGGCCCCGCACAGCGAGTACTCGGCCTCGATCGGGATTGGCTCTTCGCAGGCAAATCTACCGCTGCGGCCCTCGATCCCGGCTACGACGACAAATGGTCGGCTCGCGTGACACTGCCGCACACTGTGGCCGATCTCTCCTGGCGCAGATGGTCTCCTGAGGCGTGGGAGGAGCTCTTTGTTTATCGCCGCCACTTTGCGGTGCCTGACGCATGGCGAGGGCTGCGAGTCTTTCTCCATTTTGATCGCGTGATGGCCAGCGCCACCCCTGTGGTGAACGGCCACAGCCTGGAGCCGCACGCGGGGGGATTTCTTCCGTTCGATCGCGAAATTACCGATATCGCGAGCGAGAAGAAGAACGTGCTTGCGGTTGCGGTGGATTCGCGCTGGCTGAATGTGCCGCCGGCCGGCTCGCCGCGCGGAGCAACGGCGGTGGATTATCTGCTGCCCGGCGGCATCACGGGATCCGTCGAGCTGCGCGGCTTGCCTGCGGCTTTTATACGCGAAGTGTTTGCCAAGCCGGTTGATGTGCTTGAGCCGAGCCGGCGCGTTGACATCACTTGCCGCGTCGATGCGGCTGCGCCGCTGCCCGCGCACATTCGGCTGGAGGCTACGTTGCGCCGGGGCGAGCAAACCATTGCCAGCGCCACGCAGAGCGTGCAGATGGAAAAGACCGATGAGGAATTTCATCTGACGCTGAGCAATCTTGGCAACATCCAATTATGGGATCCGGAGCATCCGCATCTTTATCGCGTGGAGGTCACGCTTTTTCTCGACGAGCGTACCCTGCATCGTTCGGCCACGCGTATCGGCTTCAGGGAGGCGCACTTCGCGGTCGAGGGATTTTTCCTGAACGGACGCCGCACGCGCTTGTTCGGGTTGAACCGTCACGAGCTCTATCCGTATCTTGGTTTCGCTGCGCCAGGGCGCCTGCTGCGCCGCGACGCGGAGATCCTGCGCAAGCAATTCAACTGCAATACTGTGCGTTGCTCGCACTATCCGCAGTCGGAGGCGTTTCTGGACGCGTGCGACGAGCTCGGATTGATGGTGTGGCAGGAGCCACCGGGCTGGCAGTATATCGGCGACGAAAGTTGGCAGGACCTGACGGTGCACGACGTGGAGGCGATGATCCGCCGCGACCGCAACCATGCGGCGATCGTGATTTGGGGCGTGCGCATCAACGAGTCGCGCAACGATCCCGCACTCTATCGCCGCACGCGCGAGCTGGCCAAGTCGCTCGACGATTCCCGTCCCACGTCGGGCACCATGACGCCGGACTCGCGAAAGAACTGGCAGCAGGAGTGGCACGAGGATGTGTTTGCGTACGACGACTATCACGCCGCGCCCGATCACAGCGTAGGCATTCTCGATCCTGTCGAGGGATATCCCTACATGATCGCGGAGATTGTGGGACAGTTTAATTACGCGGCCGGGAAGGGCTTCGCGGTGAGATACCGGAGAGCCGGCGACATCGAGCAGCAGACGAGCCAGGCGATTTATCACGCGCAGGCTCACAGCAGGGTTGCGGACCACGAGCGGATTGCGGGAACGATTGCGTGGTGCGCGTTCGACTACGCGAGCTTGATGAACGATTACGAGGGGATCAAATGTCCCGGCATTGCCGATGTTTTCCGTTTGCCGAAGCTGGGCGCAGCGTTTTATCTGGCGCAGGTTGAGCCCGCGATAAGGCCGGTGATCGAGCCGAATTTCTACTGGGACTTCGGACCGCAAGCACCGACGGGCCCGGGCGAGCACGCGGCTATCTTCTCGAACTGCGAGCGGCTCGAGGTTTTCATCGACGGCAAGACCCATGCGAAGCTTGTTCCGGATCGTACGAACTTCGCGAACCTGAAGTTTCCGCCCTTCTTCACCGATCTCAAGCTAGACGGCTCGTCACATCCCGAGCTGCGCATTGACGGGTACGTGGGCAACACGCGCGTGCTTTCCCGTTCGTTTTCCTCGAACCACGCGACGGACCGCTTCTGGCTGCATGCGGACGATGACTGGCTTGCGAACGACGGCTCGGATAGCACGCGGCTGGCGTTCGCGGTGATCGACAGGTTTGGCGCGCCGCGCGCATTCGCCGGTGGAGAAGTTGCGCTCGATCTCGACGGGCCGGGAGTGATCGTTGGCGATAATCCGTTTTCTCTTGAGGCCAACGGAGGCGCGGGCGCGGTGTACATCCGGACCATCCCCGGGCGCGTGGGAACGATTCACATCACGGCGCACCACACTACGCTGGGCGCGGGTGCAATGGAGATTCGCGTGAGGCCGCAAGAGAGCTAAAGCTCATCCGGCGGCACCGCTTTGCGCAGCGACCGGGGCCGTTCCCCGGCGTTTGAGGATGGATTGATCGCACAAGCAACATGTGTGCCTCGTAGACTGAGGAGAGAGGTTTCGCGCAATGCAATGGCCGGCTCAATTTTTGCTATCAGCGCTCTCGGCGGCTCAGTTTCCCAGGGCCGAAGCGCCGGAAATCGCGTTTCTGGGGCGATCGAACGTAGGCAAATCGAGCCTGCTGAACGCGCTGGTGGGCGAGAAGGCCGCGAGAGTCTCCAACACGCCGGGGCGCACGCGCGCCATCAACTTTTTTCTAGTTTCGGATGAGCGGCGTGGGAGAAAAGTAATTTTCGCCGATCTGCCCGGTTACGGATACGCGAAGATTTCGAAATCCATCTCGGCGGGCTGGCCGGCATTCATCGAGCCCTATCTTGCGGAGCGCGCTACGCTGGCGCTGTGCATCTGCCTGGTGGACGGCAATGTGCCGCCGCGCCCCAACGACCGCCAGTTGCTGGACTGGCTGCGCGCCGTGGGTCGGGACTTTGTGGTGGTTGCGACCAAGATTGACCGGATGAGCGGCAACGAACGCACGCGCAACCTGGCAGCGCTGAAACGAGCGCTCGATGTGGAGGAGATGTTGCCTGTTTCGGCGAAGAAGGGGTATGGGCTGAAGGAGCTGCGGTCGCGAATTGAAGAGGCAGGGAAGAGGGACCAGGGACCCGCGAGCGAGTCAGCGAGTTAGCAAGTCAGCGAGTCGGCGCCACCCCACCCTTGGCGCAAAGAACAAAAGCGCGCCAAGGATGGGGCAACCACAGTGAACAGTGAACGGAACGTTCGCCGGTCAGGGTTTGACGGGCTCGAAATTATGCTTGTCCTCGTGTCCGCGCGCGTCGCGCCAGCTAGTTTCAACCGGCACACCGATCTCCCCGCGGTCGGCACGTTGCTGCACTCTCGCGATAAAGCGCGAAGCAACTTCCTGGCTGCAGGCGAGGGCGCGAGTGGCCTGCGCCGTGCGGCCCAGGTAGCGCGGAGCCAGACGCAGCCAGCGGCGAGCGGCCCACGCGTCTGCGTCGAGACATGCGAGAGCGATTGCATCCAGTTGCGGCAGCCATTGCGCGGGCGCTGCGGCGACGCTCCAGATCAAGAAACCGGGCGTCAAGAGAGCGGGCGACTCGGTCACGGTGCGCAACGCGCCGCCCACGACAGAACGCAGCAGATCGGGCGCAACGCCGCGCTCGGTCATCTCGCACTCCATGGCCGCCGGGGCCGCAGCGACACAGACGGAAACCGTCTCGCGCTTGCGAAGCTGGTTCTTGAGGATGCGCAGGGCTTCGTCGAGCGAAGTGACGAGGAAATCGACGATGGCGTCGCGCATGGCCTGCTTTTGCGCGGCGCGGTCTGCCGACGCGGCGAGCGTGGCTGCACCGGCGATGTTGGCGGCGACGATGAGCGCGCGAGCTTCGTCATCCATTTCCCCAGCATAGAAGAGGCTGCCGCCGAGGCCCGATTCCGGATCGGCATGCGGGGACGCGATCAGCTTTGCGTAGGCGCGGGCTACGCGTGCGACAAAATCGAGAACGTCGTGAGATGGAGGAGCGAGCGCCACGGGTTTATCTTAACGACCGAATGGGCTGCGGGGCGAATGGCGAGAAGGCCAGAGCGATTCCCAAATAGGTGTAGCCAGCAATTGTGATGCAGCGTCCCTGGTCCCCAAAAGCGAGGGACCGGGGGCACCCAAATGGGTATCGGCCACGCGCTACGAACTCTGGCGGCCTGCGAGAATTGCGCACTAATTCTGCGGCTCGCGCCAGGTGCGTTTGCGGACGAAGAAAACGAATTCGCCGGGCTTGGCGGTGTAATTGGTTTGGCTGCATTCGTTGGGAGCGACCAGGCCCGACTGCAAGATCCGGGAGATGGGATACCAGATGTCGCGTTCCTTGTCGGTTTCCCTGGCGGTATCGCAGTTGATGTAAGTCTCCATCGACAGGTCATAGGTGGCCTTTACGGCGATCTCCCGGGCATCGGAAGGAAGCGCGACGACGACGGTTCCGTCGTCGTTCATGTGGACCCATTCGTTGTGCACGGTGTCATGGTGATCGATGCGCACCAGATAATTCGAGGCTTTTACAGGCAGCCCGGTTTTACCGTCGAGCAGGCGGATATGAATGGTGTTATCCGATTGGGCGTGAAGCGAGGCGCAGAGAACGGCAGCGCACGAGAGCGCAACGAAAGGGCGGAAAGCCGGCATATTGGTGTGGCTCCGATGAAAGACAACCGCAGATCCTTAGACTCGTCCGCGTGCGGCAGACTCGCTCAGGATGACAAGGCTATCTTATGCGTTTTGAATCTTCGCGGCGGGACAAAAGCAAATGACACGCACTCCCGGAGTTACCAGGAAGAATAAGGTTGCCCGTCGGTGCCGCTATCGGTGGAGCCGGAATGGACGTCGGTGATGCCGGGCTCGGTCTCATCCAGCGAGTACATGGCATCGCTGCTCTCGGTGACCCAGGTGTCTTTGCTGCGAGTCATGGGATCCTCGGGAATGGCGCGCAGATAGCCGTCCTGAATCAGATCGTCGAGCGACTGCGGGCCTTTCTGCTTGTCCATGGTGTAGGTGTCGATGGCGGTGCGCATAGTCTGCAGGTCTTCTCTGAGCGCGGCCTCGCGCGCGTGCCTGATGGCGCCTACGAAGCTGGGAATCGCCAGGGTGAGGAGAATGCCTATAATGGCCATCACGATCATCAGTTCGATGAGGGTAAAGCCTGCGGATTGTGTGCGATCCTTGCGCAAATGCGTTTCCTTAGCGGTTCTCACCACGTGGCATATTTCGTTCCGTCAAGCCCCGTTCCCTGCGACTTGGAATGCACATCAAAGACACTCTGCCCACCCCACGAATCGGAATCGGGATCGTCCTGCATGGAGCGCAATCCCCACTCTGCCTGGCCCGTCATGGGATCCACGGGAATCTTGCGGAGAAACTTGAGCTTCTTGCCTTGCACGTCCACGCCGTCAACCAGCGTCTGAAGGTCGGGCGGGTAGTTCTGGCTTTCAACCTTGGTCTGGAATGCGCCCTTGTCGGCCGCGTCCTTGTATTTATCGATGCCGTCGCGCATCATCCACAGATCGTAGCGTAGCTCACGTTCCTTCTGCCGCTTCACCTGGAAGCGCACGAGGGGCAAGGCCGCCGACATGAGAATGGTGAGGATGGCCGTGGTCACGATCAGCTCAGCCAGCGTCAAGCCACGTTCGCTGTTGCGCGTCGGAATGTGACGTTGCAGACTCATGCGCGCAATTCCCTACTTGACCACAATCGTGGCCTGTCCTGCCTGCGCCGAAAGTTGCTGCTCTGCGCCGTTCACAGAGAAGCGCGTGATGCCCAGGCCGCTCTGGCCCGTGGCCTTGGCCTGGAAGGTAAGCACGCATAGCACGCCGGCGCCGGTTACGCCGTGCGTACCCGGAGGGCGCGAGGCGCTGACCACCACGGACCCCGGCTCTACCTCCACGTGACTGAGTCCCGTTGGCTGGCCGTCGCGGCTCAGGAGATCGCCTGCCACAGCGCCTGCCAGTTGCAGTTTCGCAGGGTCGTATTGCAATTGCAGGGCAATGGAAGTGACATTCGTTGCCTCGTTGAGGACCACGGGAACCTGGAAGGTGGCGCCTGCGGCAATGGGAGTTGTGGGCCCATTGAGAGCCAGACTTGCGGCCGCCGCGGGCGGTGCGGGTGCAGTCGGCACAGCGGCTGCCGACGGCGGCGCGGCTGCCGGAGACTGCGGCAGCGGTGCGCCAGATGATTGGCTGGGCGGCTGGGCAGAGGGCAGATTCGGTTGCGGCACAGCCGCTTGCGCGGTCGCGGTGGGGCTGCCACTGGAATTCATATCGGAGCGCAACTCGGCCAGCATCTGCGGTGCGGCCTCGATCGCACTCTGCGCGGGAATCGATCCTACCATTGGGCGCTGTGCCGGCATGGTGTGCGCCACGGGCACAATGGCGGGCGCCGCATTTTGGTTGTCCCCATGGCGCAGCTCGATGGAAGACTGCCCCAGGCCGGTGTCGATGACGCGCAAGTTGGCCTGGTCCAGTTCCTGAGAACGTACGATATGCGGCACCACGACGAAGACGATGTCGTCGTCCTGAATGGTGTGGTCCTTGGAGCCGAAGATGTATTTGAGGACGGGGATGGCGCTCAATCCGGGGATTCCGGTCCAGTTCTGCGATTCCTGGTTGTCCTGAATGCCGCCCAGGATGCTAGCCTCGCCCTCGCGAAGGCGGATGACCTGGTCGACCACGCGCTGGCTGATGATGGGCTCCGTGACGCCGCTTATGGTCTCGGTTCCGCTCTCCGCGGAGACCTCGATTTTGATCTTCAGGGTGACGTCGTGGTCGTAGTGGATGCTGGGCGTCATTTCGATGTTCACGCCCACGTCCTGGTACTGGAATTGCGTGTTCACCAGCCCGCTGACCAACGAGGAAGCCCCACCTGTTTGGTAGGAGCCAGTTGCGATGGGGATGCGCGAGCCGATCTTCATGGTGGCTTTTTGCGCGTCGGTTGCGCGGATGCGCGGGCTCTGCAAGACCTTGGTGTTGTTATCGGTGAGCAGCAGGTTGAGCGTGGCCGAACCTACGGTGACAGCGAAGTTGTTGGAGTTGAGATGGGCGAGGTTATACAAAGTCGGGCTGGTGCTCGAGGAACTGCTTGAGCTGGAGGAGCTGGAAGAGCTGCAGGTGTCCGTTGCCGCGCAATTGGACTGCAGGGCGACCCCGAAGCTGCTCGGCCATTGCATACCCAGCGTCTTCTCCCAGTTCTTGCTCACCTCGAGCACCGCGATGTCGACCACCACTTCGCCGCGGGGCTTGTCGAGGTCATCGATGAGCTGCTGCGCCAGCAGAAGCTCGTCGGGCGTGCCGCGCATGACGATGGCGTTCTGGCTTTGCACCGGGAAGGCTTTGGCGGTGGGCATCACGTTGCGGATGGCCGTGGAGACGTCGTTGAGGTCGTTCTGCTGCCAGGCGTTGGTCAGATAGAAAGTCTGCACGG
>CAZMWL010000012.1:0-115716 GCA_964569985.1 uncultured Occallatibacter sp. | reverse complement strand
CTTCGGTATATGCTCGGCCCGGGGGAAGGTCAACCTCGAGGGCCTCGTACACCACAGGTACCGAGTATTGGAATGCCCAGTCCTTTTCCTGGATGTAGGGTTTGAGCAATTCCTCTGACTCGCAGATGAGCGTCGCTCCCACGTCGGCTGCAGGCGCATGTACGATGCGCGCGCGCTCGGTCGACAGCATCACAGGAATTGAAGTATCGCCCACATCGGCGAAGTCGGTGTCCTTGGCCTGAAAGGTTTTGCCGTCGGCAGTCAGGGTCCACTCGCGGAAGTAGTTGATCTTTTCATCCACGTCGTAGGAAGTCCGGCAGGTGGTGTCACGCCCTTGCGGCTTGAGGATGCGTATCGCGTAGCGCTCCCGCTCCGTGGCGCGGCCTTGGGCGTCGACGGATTCCAGGTACTCGTCGGAGAGAATCACCCAGGAGGCGTCATCCGCATAGGAAGGCGTGGGGGTTTTGGCGGCGTCCAGTCCCCACTGCGGGACGGGGCTGTCTTTGCCGAACAAGCCGGCATGCGAGGGCATGGCGACGCCAGCCAATACTACGGCCGCGAGGACAGGTACAAGATGAAGGCGCGAGCAGAACCCGTTACTCATGGTGAATTCCCTTTGGTTGCTGCAGAACGTGCCAGCACGATTTGCTGCTGATCGGCGGCGGCCAACTTAAGATAAAAATCGCGAAGGTCCTTGTAATTCTCAGGGTCTAGCAAAGTGAAATTGTGGCCGAACGTGCGCGCCACCTCGACGGAATCGCCCTTGGCAATCGAATCGATGCGGAGGATTGCATATCCCGGCCAGGTGACATCGGCGGTGTGAGGAGCACTCTCAACGGCGTACCCCGGCGGCAGATGATAGGTAACATCGTCCTGCTCCATCTTCGGGTAATGCACGTCGACCGGTACGGTGCGCTTGTCTTCAGCTACAAAGGGGTGTTTGGCGCGCGACTGAAAAAAGAGCCCCGGCAGAAAGAATCGCTTGCCCGTAGCGGCGCCGATGGATCCGCTCACTCGGACGATTCCAACCAGGCTGGCTTCGTAATCGTCAAGCGCCAGGAAGCGGTCGAAGTCAACTTGCACGCCATCGGGCAGATCGTCGCGCATCGATTCCTCAAACCGCTTCTTCAATTCGCCCTGATCGTTTTCGAGCGCTTGCTGCCTCCAGTACAGTGCATCGGGGCCAGTCATGACGAGGCGTACCGTTCCGTTCACATTCCCCTGCTCGTCAATCGTCAAATCCGCAGTGCGCCGGGTGGCATTGTTTTTGTACGTGCTGGCAGGGGTTAGCGCAACGATGACGCTGGTTCCAGATTCGCGAAGCCCGACAGCGAGCGCGTGGGTCCAATACAGCTCGCCAAAAGGGCACATCTTCCGGCCCGGGTCGACATATACATCTTTCCCGCCAATCACGACAACCGCGATGTAGTCGTCCAACTGATCAAGATTCAAATAGCTGTAGTCGAAGATCGCGATGTCGCGGTCAACTACCTCCATGGGCGAAACCTTCAGTCCCGCAGCCCGCGCCAGCGCCACATAAAGCAGAGCCATCGAGTTGCCGGCGCCAGATTGGTCCTTCCAAACATCGTCGGCGCTGTGAATCTCTTTTAGTTTGTCCTTTTTTCGCTCCGCATCGGACTTCACGCGGCTGTAATCGGTGTTGTCGAGCTTCATCACCGCGGCGTAGATCTTGCGCGCCTTCTGCTCGTCGCTGTCATTGGGGGAGACAAGACTCGCGGCAGCTTTTTTGATGGCGCCCGATTCGTGAACGAAATTCTCGGTATAGTCGCTCCACCATTTACTCGCTTTTTCCCAGAATTCCTTCGCGTTTTGCGCGTATGTGTACATGTAGTAGAACTCGACGCGCCACCGGATGGTGTTGATGGGGGGCATCCAGTCTTCGTCAGGGACCGGCGGAACATCGGTGAGGTCCACCGTGAAACGGCCATGGTCTTTCTTAAGCGCAACCGGCGCTTTGGACGGCGTGATCGCGCCCAACAGGGTGCCTTGAACGATGCCCGGATCGTAAAGGAAATGTTCTTTGCGGATGAAATAAGACGATTGCAACTTCCAGCTTGGGAGGGGAGCCCCGAATTTGAACTTGACCCGCCACCTGTACTCCAGAATGCTGCCAACCTCCACGTCGGGCAGCGTGAAGGCCATCGCATCAACCTGAAACTCCCTGCTCTTCACCTCTACCAGATCTTCCGGCTTGACGTTCAGGGGAATCATGGTGCCGTCGGAGTGAATCGTCCGCCCTTCCACCTTGTCCACCTTCGACTCACTGCGTAAGAACGGAACCTGGACGGAGGCCAGCTCCTTGCCCTTCTCCGTGAGCACCTTGATGCGCGCATAGTAGGTCTGCACCTGCATCGAGTTGTCGGTAGTTTCCTCGCGATACAGATAAACCGCCGGCGCCCCCGGCGCCTTGGGGTCCGAGGTCATCTTGAGCTCATCGGGAGTGGGATCCTGGAATTGTGCGCGCAGGGCGAGGGGCGACCCCGCAACAAAAAGCAGGAAGGCGCTAGGCAAGAAGATATGAAGCCGCATACATGGGACCCTCGAACGTCTGCAACGATGAAATCAGCTCTTGATCCTCCACGGTGTTTTTGGGGCGCGCATCAGTTGCCTTTGCCTGCCGGAGCCGCGGCAGCCCCCGGCACTGCTGCCGGCGCCGGAGCGATCGACAAAACCAGTTGTGCCTGTTCGGCGGCGTCCACCTTCTGGTAAAAGCCGCGCAAATCCTGGTATTCCCCCGGCTTGACGAGCGTAAATCCTCGCGCCAGGGAGTTGGAAATTTCAATTTGGCCGGCGCCTGTCTTGCTCTTGAGGACGAACGCGGCGTGGCCTTGCCAGGACACGGAAGCATCCTGCGGAGCCCCTTCCACGGCTAACTCGGGAGGCAGATGATAGGTCACGTCGTCAACGACGCGATTGGCATAGTGCATATCGACCGGCTCGAGCCGCTTCTCTTCGTTGACAAACGGAACATGCCCGCGCGTTTCAAAGAAAAGGCCCGGAAGCAGGATGCGCTTTGCCGTCACCGTGCCCAGGGATCCATTGACCTTTACGATCGCCATCAGATTCTGGTCGGGCTTGTCGACGCCCAGGAAGTGATCGACGTGCGCCTCGACGCCGTCGGGCACCAGGCCCTCCAACTCGTGATCGAAGCGCTTCTTCAGCTCGGTGTCGTCGTTCCTGAATGCAATCTGGCGCCAGCGCAGCGCCTCCTGTCCGGCCATGATGATCTGGATGAACCCGGTGATGCCGCCGTGCACATCGAGCGTCAGGTCGGCCACGCGAGTTACTGGGTTCTGCTTATAGAATTGCTCCGGTGTGGTCGCGATGCTGATGCCCTGGTTGCTCTGGCCGAGGCCTCTGGCGTCTGAGTGACGCCAGTTCATCGTTGCAAACGGACACATCTTTTCGCCGGGATCGAGAACAAGTTCCTGGCCGCCGGTGCTGAGCACAACCACGGTCGTGTTCAGTTGATCCAGAGCCATGTAGGACGGATCGAAAACACCCTGATCGCGATCCACCACCTTGACCGCATAGGCGGTGAGCCCCGCGGCGCGCAGCATGGCCAGATACAGCATGGCGATGTCTTCGCTCGATCCGCTTTTCTGGGCCCAGGTGTCTTCGGCGTGCCTGGCTGCTTTCAGCTTCAACTGCTTCATCTCGGCCGCGGTCTTCTGGCGCGTGTAATCGGTGTTGTCGAGGGCCTGCACCGCGGCGAAGAGCTTATTCGCCTTGTCCAGGTCGCTATCGCCGGGAGCGATCAGGCCCTCAACGGCCGCCTTAATGGCCTTTGACGGCTCGGCGAACTTGTCCACATCTTTCGACCAGAGCTTGCTCTCGCTCACCCAGTAGTCGGTTGCGTCGTGGGCGTAGCTGTAATAGAAATTCACCTTGTAAAGAAAGCTCCGGATCGGTGGCATCCAATCTTCGTTGGGGATGGGCGGAACGTCGGTCACGTCGACGGTGTAGGAGCCATTTACGCTGGTCTTCACGGTGACGCCTTCGGGCAGATGAACCCACCAGATCAGGCTGTGCGCCTCGCGCCCGCGCTCGTCGACAACGTATCTGCTGGTTGCGGTGTTAGGAGTGCCGTTGGGCATGAATGAAGGGAACGGCGTGAACGAGTAATGCGCCTTGTGCACGAAATAAGGGCGCTGAATCTCCCAGGAAGGTGAACTCAAGTCGTCGTCGTCGTAGCGCAGATCGTAGCTGTATTCGAGAATGCTCCCCACTTCTACGCTGGGCAGGGTAAAGACCTTCTTCCCGAACTGCATCTCACCGGTTTTGGCCACCATCAGGTCTTCCGGTTTCACGGTGAGCGGGATGACGGTTCCGTCGGCGTGGATGGTACGGCCCTTGATGTCAGTAACCTTCTTGTTGCCCTTCAGATAAGGAATCGGGACCGTCGCCAACTCTTTGCCCTTCTCGGTGAGCACTTTAATGCGGTAATAGTAGCTCTGGTAATGCATGGGATCGTTGGCGATCTCCTCGACATCGAGATACACGGCATCGGCCCCGGGAGCTTTGGGGTCGGCGGTCATCTTCAGTTCATCGGGAGTTGGCGGCTGGAATTGCGCGTAAACCGCGGCTGGCGACAGCACCGCAAGCAGCAGAACCGCACTGCGCAGGAAGAGTGATTTCTGCATGAGCTTTCATCCTGTACTTAATTTGCGACCATTCTACGCTGGAGTGGGTTTGGCCGCCCAGAGCTTTGACAATTCTTCTGGCAGACGAGCGGTTTAGTTGCTCTTCCCTGCCGGAGCAAGGTCGAGAACGAGTTGCGCCTGATCGGCCGCAGCCACTTTCTGGTAAAAGCCGCGCAACTCCTGGTATTCCTCGGGCTTGGCCAGCGTGAAGGCGTTGGCCAGGACGCGAGCCACGGTGATCTGGCCAAGCTCCGTCTTGGTTTTCACAACATAACCAGCGTGGCCCTCCCAGGAGACCTTCGCATCCTGCGGCGCACCCTCCACCGTCATACCGGCGGGCAGGTCGTAAGTTACCTGGTCGGCGATTTGGCGGGCGTATTGCATGTCTACCGGCTCCAAACGCTTTTCCTGGCTCACAAACGGCTCGCCGCCCTGGTTGTGAAAAAAGAAGCCGGGCAAAATAAGGCGCTTGGCAGTTGCCGAGCCCAACGTTCCCTTCACCTGGACAAAAGCCATGAGGACCCTGTCGGGCTCATCCAATCCGAGGAAGCGAAGCACGCGCGCTTCGACGCCTTCAGGCACCACCTCTTCGAGGCCGCTGTCAAACTGCTTCTTCAACTCCGGCTCATCGACTTCGAGCGCTCTTTGCCGCCAAAGAAGAGCTTCCTGGCCGGTCATCACGATCTGGAGGGTTCCGCTGACTCCTCCCTGGGGATCCACGGCGATGTTGCCGGAGCGCTTGACCATGTTGGCTCCAAAAATCTGCGAAGGGGTTGCGGCTCGACCGGGCCCATCGGCGCTCTGCCGCAGGCCCTCGGCGCTGGAGTGCTTCCAGCTCACAGTGGCAAAGGGGCACATCTTTTCGCCGGGATCGAGAAGGATTTCCTTGCCGCCGGTGCTCAGGATCACGAGCGTGTGATCGAGCTGATCGACGCTCATGTAGCTGGGGTCGAAGACACCCCGATCGCGGTCGACGATCGTGGTGGCATAGGCGGTAAGGCCGGCGGCGCGCAACATGGCCAGGTAGAGCAGTGCGATTTCGTTGCTGTTGCCGCTCTTCTGCGTCCACGTGTCCGCGGCGTGCTTTTCCGGTTTCAGTTTCAACTCCTGCCGCTCCGACTCCGTCTTCCGGCGGGAATAATCCGTGTTGTCGAGAGCCTCAACGGCGGCATAGAGCTTCTGCGCTTTCGCCAGGTCGCTGTCGGAGGGCGCAACCAGGCCGGTGGCCGCGTCACGAATGGTCTTGTCGGGCTCGGCGAATTGGTCGATCTCTTTGGACCAGCTCTTGGCCGCCTTCAGCCAGAAATCCTCCGCGGAAGCGCCGTAGGTGTAATAGAACTGAACTTTGTAAAGCGTGCTGGAAAGCGGAGGCGCCCAGGCTTCGTCTGGAGCGGGAGGAATATCGTTCACGTCCAGGCTGAAACGTCCGAGAGCGGGATCCTGCGCAACGGTTACGCCCTGGGGAAGTTGCCACCACCACACCAGACGATCGAGCTTATTCCCGGATTCGTCGATGAGGTAATCGAGGTACCCCTCGCTCTGGCCTTGCGTGCCAGGGACAAACCCATGGAACGGCGAGAAGTCGTAACGGGCCTTGTGCACAAAGTAATGCCGTTGGACCTCCCAGACGGGCTCAAAGAATTTCCTGTTGCTGTAAGTCAATTGGTAGCTGTATTCCAGGATGCTGCCCACCTCCACGCTCGGCAGGGTGAAAATCTTTCGCTGAAGCTGCAACTGTCCCGACTTGAGTGCCAAGAGGTCCCCAGGCTTGGCTGTCAACGGAACCACGGTTCCGTCGGAGTGGATGGTCCGGCCTTGCACGTCGACGATGTTGAACTCGGCGTTGCCTTTCCAATAGGGAAGCTCGACGGTTGCCATCTCCTTGCCCTTCTCCGTGAGCACCTTGATCCGGAAGTAATACTGCCGGACATGCATCGAATCGTTATCGCTCTCGCGGATCTCGAGAAAGATCGCGTCCGCTCCCGGCGCCTTGGGATCGGAGGTCATCTTCAGCTCGTCGGGATTGGGCTGCTGAAATTGGGCGTAAACCACGGCTGGCGACAGCACCGCAAGCAGCAAAACTGCCCTGCGCAGGAAGAGTGATTTCTGCATACGATTCGTATCCTGTAATCAATTTGCGACCATTCTACCCCGGAATGGGTTGGCCCGCCCGGAGCACTGACAATTCTGTCGGCAAGGTGGGCGCCGTGACACGGAGCGCGTTTAATATTCGCGGGATTCGAGCAGGGAGCATACCAGCGCCAGCGGCAGGCCCATCACATTGAAATAGCAACCCTCGATGCGGGGAATCCAGCGGGCGGCGCGGCCCTGAATGGCGTAGGCGCCGGCTTTGTCCATGGGCTCGCCGGTAGCTATGTACTCGGCAATGTCTTCGTCGGAAAGAGCTGAAAAGCGCACCGCCGTGACTTCGGCGGCAACTTCAGCGCCCTTTGCGGTGACCAGGGCGATGCCGGTGATCACTCGGTGGGTACGGCCCGCGAGCAGGCGCAGAATGCGCGCGGCATCGGCCGCATCCTCGGGCTTGCCCAGGATGGCGTTGTCGAGGGTGACGGTGGTGTCTGCGCCCAGCACCGCGAACTGGCCGTTCAAGCAATCCTTTGGGGGGCTTGAGCGGCTGGTCAGCTCGCGAAAGACGGCCTCGGCCTTTTCTCGCGCCAGTCGCGTGACATAGACGATCGGATCCTCGCCGGGCAGCGGATCTTCAGGAATATGCGCGGGATGCACCTCAAACCGGTAGCCGACCTGGGTGAGCAATTCGCGGCGGCGCGGCGAGGCAGAGGCGAGAACCAGCATGATGAAATTATGGCAGGCGGGGCGCAGGCTCTAGACTGGAAAGGGGCTGGCGGCAAGAAAAGAACCGGTCCGGACAGGGTTCAAATGCATTTCAACTTCGATTTTTCGACGGTCCAGGTTCTTTGGACGCTGACCTTTGCGGCGCTGCTGGTCGTGCTTGTGGTTTTGCTGGGGCGCGATCGCGCGCGCCGTTTTCCTTGGTTTACGGCTTCAATGGCGCTGATGGCGCTGCGCATGCTGGCCAGCCGCATGCTGTATCGCCGCCTGCCGATGGTGCGCTCAGAAGAAATCTTCCTGGTGTTGGCCGATCTGGGCACGATCGTCACTCTGCTCATCGTGGTGGAGATGGCGCGGCGGGCCTTTGCGGGCGCGGAACGTAAGGTGTGGATTGCGGCAACGGTGGCGCTGCTGGCGGTGGGCGGAGTGGTGCTGGCCCTGTGGGGCCCGTGGCCGTCGTACAAGACTTTTATGGCCGCCTCGGAGGAATCGGTCCTGCGAATGATGCAACTCTTTGCGCAAAAGGCCGACCTGCTGGCCGATGTGCTGATCATCCAACTCGGCCTGCTGGTGGCGCTCTTTGGCCGTTATTACAACGCGGGCTGGCGCAGCCACGTGCAGCAGATCGTCATCGGCCTCTCCACCGCGTCGATCGCGCAGTTGGCGATTCGCGGCACGTTGCAGCACATTGTCGCGCACGTCACCATCCACAGCCAGGATGACTATCAGCACATCATGGGCTTCATGAGTAAGCTGGATAACGCCAACAGCACGATTTTTCTCGTCGTGCTGGTGTGGTGGATTGTTTGCCTGTGGATCGACGAGCCGGGGGCGGAAAACAGGTTTCAGGTTTCAGGTGTCAGGGATCAGGGGGCGGACGAGAGAGCCGGGGATCGGGAATCAGAATAAGGCATCCGAGGTTGGATTCAGCGATCTGACCCCTGACCCCTGGCCCCTGCCTTTAGATATGGCAGCTTGCCTGGCCGCGCTTCTGAAGATAGCGCTGGTGGTACTCCTCGGCTCGCCAGAAGGTCTCAGCGGGAACTACCTGGGTGACAATGCGCTTGGGCTTGAAGCGGCCTTCGGCCGTCAGTTGCTCGATTTTGGCGCGAGCCTGCGCCTCCTGCTCCGGCGAGTGGAAGAAGACGACCGAGCGGTACTGCGTGCCCCAGTCAGGTCCCTGGCGGTTGAGCGTGGTGGGGTCGTGAAGCTCAAAAAAGGCGTCGAGCAGCCGCTCGTAGGTCACTTTCTCGGGGTCGAAATCGATCTCGACCACTTCGGCGTGGCCGGTTTGGTCGGTGCACACGTCCTTGTAGGTGGGTTTGTCGTGCTTTCCGCCCTCATAGCCGACAGCCGTCGCCGTCACGCCGGGAATGGCCGCAAATGCGGCCTCAACGCCCCAAAAACAGCCTGCTCCGAATGTCGCCTTTTCTGTGCTCATGCGTGATAAGATGCGCCACGCGAGGCTGGGGTGGCAGACTTTCTCGCGTTGAAGCAGGCAGCCCTTCCCGAGATGACGTCAGGACCAGGATTTGCCGGTGTACCAAGCCGGCTCATTGCCTTTCTCTCCGAACCATCCCCAGTCGTTGAGAGTATCGATAAAATATTGTCGGGCATAGGTCCTGTAGCTTGGAAAGAGGTTTGAATAAAAATAGCCTTGAGGCTTTCTTACGTCGCCCCATTCCCCGTCTCGGCCAGCTACAACTGTTCCCTTAGGCCCGCCGAAATCCAGGATGTGCGCCTCAAACCACTCAGTTTTCCCGTCCGCTGTGAGCGCAATGGGCGCTACGACTCTGATTCCAAGGTCTGCAGCCGCCCGTCTCCAAGCCTCTGAAATCTCCGAATCCATTCCGCCAGCCACGTGATTTCACGCCGAGTATACTCGCGCCGGGCCCGCTGCCGTACGTGCAATTGGCGAAGTCGTTTTCTCAGCTCAACGGCGCCAGGTGCTTGGTGTTCTGGTAGGTGTACACAACGCGGTGCACGACGGTCATGGTTGAAAACACGGCCAGAATCCACAACGCGGGAGCCATGACGCCCCAGTGGTTGAAGAGCGCGCCCAGCAGGATGAGCACGATGCGCTCCGGCCGCTCCATGAAGCCCACTTTGCACTGGCCGATGAGCGCCTCAGCACGCGCCCGCGTGTAACTGACCATGAGCGAGGTGACCATGACAAAGGCCACCAGCACTACATAGCGGAAACGGTTGATGCGGCCGTAGTAGACCAGCAAACCGAAGAAGAGCACCACGTCGGAATAGCGGTCGATGACGGAATCAAAGAAGGAGCCGAAGACCGTCACTTTGTTGATGCGGCGCGCCACGCGGCCGTCTGTCATATCGAAGATGCCGGCGCCAAAGATCACCAGGCCGGCGTAGAAGAACATGATGTCGCCGTTGGTGGCGTTGGCATGGCCGAAGAAGAACGCCGCCACGATGTTGATGAGGAGCCCGATGAAGGTGAGGACGTTGGGTGAGATGCGAGTGAGCGCCAATCCATACACGATGCGGTCAAGCAACCATCCGCAGGCACGGCCGAAAGCACTTGTCCAGGTCATGTAAGCTACGAGCCCCTAGCTTCTAGCCTCTAGCCTTTCCGTGCTAGAACCAACGTGGTTGCTTTCCCATGAAAGAGCTGGAAGCTAGTGGCTAGAAGCTAGCGGCTGCTCTTGGTGCTACTCTGCTGTGCCAGTCGCGGTTTCACCTTCTAGCGCAGCGGCTTCGTCGTGGATCGTGGTCAGTTTAAGAATTTCCAGTTGCCGCTTGCCGTTGGGCGTCACGATGGTGGCCACATCGCCCACGCGCTTGCCCACGATCCCGTGGCCGATGGGCGAAGTGGTAGAGATCAGGCCCTTGGAGACATCGGCTTCCTCGCTGGTCACCAGGCGGTACTCAATTTCTTCGTCCTTGGTGGAGTCGTAGACCACCACGGTGGACCCAAATCCGGCTTTGTCCCTGGGAATGTTCACCAGATTGACCAGCGAAAGCTCGCCCATGCGCTTCTTGAGCTGGCCGAGGCGGGCATTCACAAACTCCTGCCGCTGCTTGGCCATGTGATACTCGGCGTTCTCCGAGAGATCGCCCATGGCCCGGGCCTTCTTGATCTCGGCCGGGAGCTCGGTGGTCAGCTCGTACTCGAGCTGCTTGATCTCATCCTGGAGCTTCTTTTTAATGTGCTCGGGCATCCGTGATCCGGTGGCGGGAAGGGAGCTGCTCCAACCGCGAAAGATGAACGTTCCTGAAACTTGATTATAAGACAGGGAAAGAGGCAGCTCCTAGCTTCTAGCCTCTAGTTCCTAGCTTTGATGCGCGCCTCCCTCGGTTTGGAATGAACCAGCTTCTAAAACGCAGGGCCAGCGTGCGGGTTAGCGTCAAGCAGTCACGAGCTAGCGACTAGGAGCCAGGAGCTGCTTTCTCGTCCAGGAATCCTTGCAGAATCAGCGTAGCCGCCACCTGGTCGACGACCTTGCGATGCTCCTGCCGTGCGTGGCCGGCCTCATAAAGGATCTGGTGGGCCTCATGGCTGGTCAGGCGCTCGTCCCACAGGTGAATTGGGAGGCCGGTTAACGTACCCAGCTCGGCCGCAAAGGACTGAATCTTGGCCGCTTGCGGACTGGTTTCGCCTGAGAGATGCACCGGGTTGCCCACCACAATGCCCACCACGCCGAAGCGACGGCAGAGCCGCGCCAGGGAGCGCAGGTCCTCACGTCGGCTGCTGCGCCGCTCGAGCGTGAGCACGGGTTGCGCCGTCAGGCCCAGCTCGTCCGACACCGCCACGCCGATGCGGCGGCTGCCGATATCGAGGCCGAGGTAACGGGGATGAGCGCCGGATTGCACGATGCTGTTCCTCATGTTTAGCTTATGGCCGCGCGGGCCCTCCGCACGCGGATTTTGCCCGCTACAATCAAAAGATAGGGAATCCCGGGCGGATTTTTCACGTCAATGATTCAACTGGAAGGGTCCACATCGGCAGGATGGCACGGCGGAGACGGAAAAACGGCAGGAAAAAGGGTTCCGGCGTTGGTGGCTTCCTGCTGGGGTTGATTCTGCTGGCCTTGCTCGCCGGGGGCGCCGCGGCGTGGCTGGTGCTTTCGCCGTACGGGCCGAAAACAGAGACCCTCGTCAACGTGACGCCGGGTTCGTCCGCTACGGCAATTGGGCGCATGCTGGAGACGGCGGACGTGGTGCGCAGCCGGTACGCGTTCGACCTGGTGCGTTGGCTCCGGCACGGGAAATTGCAGGCGGGTGTGTACGAGTTCGACCATCCCGCTCCGGTAACCGAGGTGTATGCGCGGATTGCGCGCGGCGACGTAGTGACCATATCGCTGATCGTGCCGGAGGGCGCGAATATTTTTGACATTGCCGCACGCGTGGAGCAGGCCGGCTTGGGCACGCGGAAGGGTTTTATGGCCGCCGCGGCCAGCCAGACGGGGCTGATTGCCGATCTGGATCCGGGAGCAACGAGTCTGGAAGGTTATCTATTTCCGGACACGTACCGGTTTCCGCCCAAGGTGACCGCGGTGCAGATGGTAACGGCCATGGTGAAGCGGTTCCGTGCAGTGGCCGGGCAACTGGGATTGAAGGATGGTGTGCACCAGGTGGTTACGATGGCATCGCTGGTAGAGCGCGAAACGGCCGTGGACGCGGAGCGTCCGCTGGTGGCGAGCGTGTTTCAAAACCGGCTGGCGAAGGACATGCCTCTCAACACCGACCCGTCTGTCATTTATGGCCTGGAGCTTGAAGGCAAGTGGCGCGGCGCCATCTACGCGAGCGATTTGACCCGCGATACGCCGTACAACACTTATCTGCACGCCGGCCTGCCGCCGGGACCGGTGGCAAACCCCGGCATTCCCTCGCTGCGCGCGGCCATGAATCCGCCCAAAACCAACTATTTCTATTTTGTGGCTGCGGGAACCAATGCGCAGGGGCACTCACTCTTCGCCGAGACGCTCGACGAGCACAACCGCAACGTGGCCGAGTACCGGCGCGCGCAGAAGAAGGCGGGTGCGCGATGAAGATCGTACATCGGTCCGGCTGCGCCGCGGCGCTCGCGCTTCCGCTTTTGCTTGCGGGCTGTTCGCTGTTCCCCACCACGCGCCATTTGCCGGTGCCGAAAGCGGCGACTGCGCAATCGGCAACGCCCCAGGAACTGGTGAACCAGATCAACCAGCATTGGGATGCGCTGCATACCATGACGGCCATAGTCGAAATTCAAGCTACCGAGTTCAAGACGGCCGAGGGCTTGGAAAGAGATATTCCTGCGTTCCACGCGGCAATTATCGTGCGCAAACCCGAAATGCTGCGCGTGCGGGGAACGTATTTTGGCGTGTTGGCTTTCGACATGGCGAGCGACGGCAGCAACTTCACGCTCCTGGATCCACACGACAATACCGTCTTCGAGGGTCCGAACACAGTCCAGGAAAGGTCAGTCAACCCGTTTCTCAACCTTCGGCCCCGTTTCTTCCTTGATGCCCTTGCGGTGCGAGGTCTCGACCCCGGCAACGAGTACATGGTGGCCGGCGAGTCGGAGACGATCGAAGACCCTGCCCGAAAGCATCTCTACATTGAGCAGGAATACACCCTGAGCGTGATGCAGCCGAAGCAAGGGCCCGAGAAGCTGCCTCTGCGCGTCATCTTGTTTCATCGCGACGACATGCTGCCTTACAGCCAGGACATCTACGACAGCGAAGGCAACCTGGAAACACAGGTTACATACAGCGACTACGCAGAATTCAGCGCCGGCAAGTATCCCTCAAAGATAACCATCATGCGCCCGCAGGAGGGATTCCAGCTGGTGCTCACCGTGGACGACGTGAAGGAGAATGTGGACGTCCCCGACGATCAGTTCCAGGTGAAGATTCCCGAGGGAACCAAAATCAAGCAACTCAAATAACGCGACCGCAGCGCCGCGCTTTATTGCGCGCCCTTCGCACGCAGCAAATCAACAACATCAGAGTGGCTGAACTGGAGAGCAAGCTTCAGCGCCGTAGTTCCGTCTGTGCTTTTGTCGTTGACGTTGGCGCCGTGATCGAGAAGGGCTTTGACGATGTCGGTGAATCCGCCGCCCGAAGCCGCCATCAACGACGTGACGCCGTCCGGGTCGTGGGCCTCCACGTCAGCGCCGTGATCGAGCAGCAGATTCACCAGCTCCAGGTTGTGCGAAACCACGCCGTACATCAACGGAGTGAACCCGCGATCATTCCTCCCGTTCACAGGTGCTTTCTTATCAAGCAGCAGCTTCACAGCTTCGAGATTGCCGGTCATGGCGGCAAAATGCAGAGCGGTACCGCCGGTTTTGTCTTGCAGGCCGGGGTTCGCGCCCTTGTCGAGCAGCAGCTTCACCATGTCCATGCGGCCCATGGCCGTGGCGGCGATCAATGGCGTGGCGCCATTCGCGTCCTGAGCGTTCACGTGTGCTCCCTGGGCCAGCAGTTGCGCGACGGCTGCGGTGTCTCCCTGCTCAGCGGCATTCATGAGCTGGTCGTCGAGGCTGGGCGCGGCAGTTTGGCCGACAGGGTTCTGACCCGCTGTCATGACGCCGAGAGAGAGCGCGAAGCTGCAAAGAACAAGAGTCAACAGAAGTTTCTTCATGCCTTCCTTCCGAGAAACGGTTGCGTTATTTCGCTCCGTGATCCTGGAGCAGCTTGATCACTGCCAGATGGTTTTCGGTCTGGGCCAGGCTCAGCGGGGTGAAGTTCCTGTCGCCTTTGGCGTTGACGTTGGCGCCATCGGTGATGAGCAGCAGGGCCGCATCGGCCTGGCCTTGGTCGGCGGCCCACATCAGCGCAGTCCATTTCTGATCGTCGGTGGCTTCGATGTTCGCGCCCTTGGAGAGCAACAGCTTCATCACGGCGGTCTGATTGTGCGCAGCCGCTTCCATCAGCGCGGTGGCGCCGGCGTTGGGATATTTGCCGGCCGCGGCCTCCACGTTGGCGCCTGCATCGAGCAATGCCTGCACCGCTTCCGCGTTGCCGCTGGCCGCCGCCACGATGAGCGCGGTCGCGCCATCGCTGTCTTTGCCCTCAATCTTTGCGCCCTTTGAGAGCAGCAGCTTGATCATGTCGGGCAGGTTGGCCTTGGCCGCGCAAATCAAAGCCGTGTCGCCGTTCTCGTCCGTGGCTTCGGCGCTCACGCCTTTTTCGATCAACAATTCCACGGCCGCGGCATTGTCCTGCGCGGCCGCCTCGGCCAGCGCGGGCCAATTCTTCTTATCGCCGGCAGTGATGGTTGCGCCTTTCTGGAGCAGCAGCATCAGCACGTCGGTGTGGCCCATGTAACCGGCTTCGTGGAGCGGCGTTTGTCCCGCGTTGCCTTTGGCTTCGATGTTGGCGCCCTTCGAGAGCAGCAGTTGCACCGTGTCGAGATAGCCCTGGTACGAGGCCCAGATCAGCGGCGTCCATTCAATGCTGTCTTTGGACTCGATTTGCGCGCCGGCATCGAGCAGCGCTTGCGTGGCCAGGGTTTTGCCGTTCATGGCCGCGACAATCAGCGCCGTGTAGCCGGCCGCCTGCGACGGGATGCCGTTGGAATCGGTGACGCTCTGGCCGTTACTGATGTCGTCAATCTTGGTGCCCGCAGCCAGCAGCAGCTTAATGGCGTCGACGGAGCCGCTCATGGCCGCGTACATCAGCGCAGTGATGCCATTCTTGTCGCGCGCCTCCGCGTTGGCGTGATTCTTGAGCAATCGATCCACGGAGTCCGGCTGGCCGATGTTGGCCGCCCAGAGCAGGGGTGTCAGAGCCCACTGGGCCGTGTCTGCGCCCTCGATGGCCGCGCCTTTCTGAAGCAGCAACTGCACGATCTCCGTCTGGCCCGTGCTCGCTGCCCAGATCAGCGGTGTCCAGCCGAGCACGTCGTGCGCCTCAATGTTTGCGCCCTTTTCGAGCAACTGCCGCACCGGCTCGATTTGACCGCAGGCGGCAGCACGGAGCAGCGCCGTCTGCGTGTAGTTGCCCGTGGCTTCCACCTTCGCTCCCTTGGTGAGCAGCAGCTTGATGGCCTCGGCGTTCCCTGCGCCGGCGGCAAAAAGGAGCGGCGTGTCGCCGTCCTTGGCCGTAGCCTCGATGTTGGCCCCGCTCACCAGCAGCACCGTGAGCGTGAGGGCGGCGCCACGCTGGATGCCGCGCACTTTCTGCGTGTTGCCCAAGCTGCCAAGCCACACATTATTCTGCTCCAAGTAGGGCTCGATCACCTGCGCTCCGGCCACCAGCATCAGCGCCGTCGCGCCCTTGTTGTCTATAGCGTCGATCTTCGCGTTCTGGCTGAGCAACGTGAAAGCCACGTCGTAGCGGCCGGCCAGCGCCGAAAGCATGAGCGCCGTCTGGCCGTTCAAGTCCTGGGCCTCGATCTGCGCGCCTTTCTGGAGCAGCAGCGATACCACGTCCGTTGTGTTGCTCTGGCACGCCAGCATCAGCGCCGTGCGGCCTTTGTTATCTTTGGCCTCAAGATTCGCGCCGCTGGCGAGCAGGAAGAGGATCGAGCTTTTGTCGCCACCTATGGCCTCCTGCATCAGCGCGGTTTGGCCATCGTTGTCCTTGTCGTCAATCTTTGCGCCCTTCTGAAGCATCAGCGTGATGGCCGGGTTTACGCCGCGGCCCGTGGCATACATCAGTGGCGTCCAGCCGCGATTGTCGGTCTGCTCCACGTTCGCGCCCTGACCAACCAGATACTCGATGAGGTCGACGCTTTGGCTCGCGATCGCGTAGTCGAGCACACTCATGCCGACGCCGGCCTGGTCGCGCGCGTTAATATTGAAACCTTGCGCAAGCAACTGCTGCACCTGTGCGATTTCGCCGTCGTAGGCTGCTTTCAGCAGAGTGGTTTCCTGCGGGTTCGAGCCGGTTTGGCCCGCGACAGCCACGCTGCCGAGCAAGAGCATCAGAATCGCCGTACAGAACGCTTTCATCGTCGTTCCTCTCACGCGTAGCTCAAGCTTAGGTTTTGAAATCGAGAGCATTCTACTCCTGATTGAATCTGCGCGCGGCGCGGTAGCAGCGCGCAACAGGGCCTGATTGCGTACTCTTGAGACGGGGATGGTCGCGATGGACCTCCGGCGGGAGAACGGCATGAAGGCAAGCGCAATCGAGTTTCGTCTGCGGATGTGGATTCAAATCGTCATTTTCTTTATTGGTTTCTGGGCGCCTTGGCTCGGCCCGGTCGATTTCAGCCGGAGAATTTCCACGCTGGCGTGGCTGGCGATGGAAATCAGCCGTCTGGGCATCGTGAGCTTCCGCGTGGCGGCGCCAATGGTGATTGTGGCAGGAGCGCTGGCGGCGGCCATGGGCATGGTGTTGCGCGTGTGGGGCGCGGCAACCCTTGGGTACGGCACCGTGCACCACGAAGAGATGCAGGGTGGCGCGGTGATGGCTGCCGGACCATTCCGCTACGTACGCAATCCGCTCTACCTGGGTGGATGGTTCATGATGCTGGCGATTTGCCTGCTGATGACGCCCTCGGGCGCGCTCTTTTCCATGGTGCTGGTGACCATCTTTTATCTGCGCCTGATCCTGGGCGAAGAGGCATTCCTCGCGGCAAAACTCGGCGAGCTCTACAAGGAATATTTGCGAGCAGTGCCCAGGCTCATGCCGCGCCTGCGCAGCAGCTTGCCCGCGTCCGCGGCAAAGCCGCATTGGCTCACTGCCGCGCTGACCGAACTGAATCCGATCGGAGTCTTCGTTGCGCTGGCGTTTCTGTCGTGGAGCTACGACAACCTGCTGATGCTCGAATTCATATTGGCGACCTTTGTGCTGTCGATGGTGGTGCGGGGACTGATGAAAGCTCCGATACCCACCGCCGTGTTTCTGGCCGTATCGCTCGCCGTGCGGTTCGGTTTTCATCAGTCGGTTCCGAAGGCGCTGCTGATTGCTTTTGGCGTGGCGCTGATTGTGTTTGCGCTTCTGCCGCGCAAAGAGGCCAAAGCGGACGCGGCGTGATGGAACCCAGAAATTTTCTGTAGCGGCATGGTACGCGGAAACGCGAAGGGGAGAGCGCGAGGCTCTCCCCTTTGTCGTCATGCAATTTGGCGCGATGCCGTTGAGGCAGTCCGGAAAGACTACTTCTTCGGGGGCGCGATCACGTCCTTGGCGGCCTTGGCCACGCGGAACTTTACAACGGTCTTGGCCTTGATCTTGATGGCCTCGCCGGTCTGGGGGTTGCGGCCCATGCGAGCCTTGCGCTCCGCCTTCACCAAACGGCCGATGCCGGGAAGTACAAAGACGCCGTTCTTCTTGGTTTCCTTGATCGCAGTCTCAGCCAGCAGATCCAGGAAGGCCGCAGCCTGCTTGTTGGTCAATTCGAGCTTCTCGGCGAGGTGCCGAGTGAGCGCTGTCTTGGTCAGTCCAGTTGCCATCGATTGTTCTCCTTCTGGGCGAGCCCTTCGGGCCGCCTGTGTGGTCGGGCTTCCGCTGTTGTGTGCAACCCGCATGGAGGGAGCTTGATTCGAACTCGAAGTGCGCGGAACCCCTGTATTCATGCGGCTACGAAGAACCCTGCCGATGGTTACAATGCGGCTTCGAGGTAGGCAAAGTCAATCGAAAAACACCTGTTTTCCACAGTTTTCTTAGGTATTTGCCGGGAAATGCCCGATTTTTGCCGGTTTTTGGCCTATACGGCTGCTGAAACCCGCAATTGGAGCGGGTTTCGGGCAGATGGAAAGCAACGCGCGGGTACCGAGACCGCGCTCAATGCAATCCGAAAAAGACGCGCTTTTTGGGCACGAACGCGGCGGCCAGCGGCGTGTTGAGCGCATCGACCACGGGCGCGGCTACTTTGAAATAGCGGATGATCATGTCGGCAAGGTTTCTTTGGAGCGCGGCCTTCGCGGGCAGTGTCGCGGCC
Source organism: uncultured Occallatibacter sp. (assembly GCA_964569985.1). Taxonomy (GTDB): domain Bacteria; phylum Acidobacteriota; class Terriglobia; order Terriglobales; family Acidobacteriaceae; genus Telmatobacter. The sequence goes on along the minus strand of CAZMWL010000012.1, from coordinate 97,408 downwards.
AGTCCCCACTGGCGGCAGCGAATCAGATCCATGCCCGGATGCTCGCCTGGGAACCCCTTGGGCGGGCGCGTGAGCGCGTTGCCTTCGAACTCGTCGAAGTGCTTCCGCACCTTTGGGTTTTGGAGTAGTTTCTTGAACTCGCGATGATGATCGAGCAGCCAGTGGCGGATGGCGGCGAGCTGATCCTTGTCGGGCATATAGGAGCCGGCGGCGACGATCACTTCCTTGGGGCTCACTTGGAAGTAGTAGCCCGCACCGGAGGTCTTCTCAAATCCCTGGTGCGACCACCACGCGGCCACATGGGTTTTGTAGGGCCGCTTGTCAGAGCTGAAGCGCGTGTCGCGGTAGATGCGAAAGAGGGATTTCTCGGCCGGGCGCACGTGGTTGGGCGCAAAGTCCACCATAGCGTCGGTAATCTTGCGCACCACGGCCAGCATCGGCTCTTTCAGCCCGGCCTCGAACTGCGCCTTGCGCGGCTGAAACCACGCGCGGTCGTTGTGGCGGGCGAGGTTGCGCAGGAAGGTGAGGGCTTCGGGGCGGAAGTAGGGAAGAGCGGGGGCGGGCTGAACTTTGGATTTTGAAACCATGGCAAAAAAAGTGTAACGCGAGGGGCTCATTCAAAGATTTCCTAATAGTCCACCATTTGAACGAGCGCTGGTTCGTAAGCTGCAAAGGTCACCTTGGGGGGGCGGAATACTTCAATCCATCAATCTAGTCGCGCGAACTTGGTCCAATGATCTGAAATGTGCGGTTGAGCGCGAAACCGGGAGTTTCGAGGTCCCGCTCATGTCACTCGCGAATTGACCGAGGCGCGACTACGCTGTCGCGGAGGCCGCTCGCAAGGGGAGGGTTCCTATGAAGGCAAGCAGAGTTTTCTTGGCGTCATCAAAGGGCACGAACAGATCTCGAGCCGTGCTTTGAAGTTCGACGTACCCTTGTTCTGCACGGCTCCAGAGTTCCTCCGCTTGAAACAGTTCCATGCTCACCTCTATGTTGCGACTTGCGGCCTTCCGTAAGAGAAAATCGGCCACCACATCTGGTCTGAGGCGAGCGCCACGATTCAGGGCCACCACGATATCAAGAACATCCTGCGGTCGCGTGCGATTTCGCGGAACTTGCTGCAATAATGCACGGAGCTTTTCAGCAATGATGTCTTCGTGAGTTGAAACTTGAAGCAGATTCGCGCTTCCAAGTTCGATCTCTTCTGCGGCACAGATGGGCTCATTCAGGCTGATCTCCACCGGAATACTGGCTAGAGAAGGCTTACCTCCGCCAATTCGCTGCTGATTTCGGAGATCATCCGCGAGGGCGTAACCAACGGACACATTGAAAGTAATAAAACTTCGTCCCTCGCCTGGAGGCTGCTGCTCAAGTCTTTGGAGACGGTAGAGAGTACCCGTGGCCGCAGAAACCCGCTGTAGACTGGGTTCAAAGAAGGCCTGGATCCGATGAACAGTTAAGCCGGGGTCACGTGAGGAAAAATCCAGGTCGATCGTACTCCTATTCGGTTGCCAGATGAAATCTAGTGCATTTCCACCTTTGAATACGAGAGAACTGCTCAATATCTGAGAGCCTGCAATTGATTGCAGTATGCCATATTGCGCAAATCGGCGACGCGCCTCTGAAACGGGCACTCCGTTCTCTGCGGCCCATGCAGCGATTGTCGAATAGGAAATCGGGTACCGGCTAATCAAGGTCCTTCCTCCAGAGGGGCTATCGAAGCATTCAGTGAGATTTTCCAACGTTCACTGAAGACGGGTTCGAATGGAGCGCTCGCGAGGAGTTTACTCGATCCCCCTCGTTGTGCTTTGTCGGTCCAAAGATCAAGTTTTGGATCGGAGAATCCGAGCTTCTCTAGAACGTATCCAACTCGCTGGCGCAAGACCCCCATATCTAGGCGATCGGTAAATTCAATTACGGAGCTCAATTTGATAGCATCCTTACCATTTGCCCATGCTCGAAGAACATTGGTTAGCCCGCCGCACCATTCCGGCGATGCCAAGCCGTCTATCAAGGTTTTTTCGAGGGTCATAACCCGTACCGGATAACCTTTTGGGGTGTACTCTGCGAATCCAAAAAACTTCTCAATGTGGTGCCAGATGATCGCGGTCCCCTCAATTGATTCGGGCAAGCGCCCGCGTACCGGATTCGGCCGCGTCAGCCACTCACTCCGATTGGTTCCGACTGGGAGAATGGCGGCGGTTCGATTAGAGGGGACAGACGTGTGGATTTCTTTGGGAAGTTGATCGGTGATTTGATGGAACGCCATTGCAGAAAGGTGGCTGAGTGCTGCGTAGGGATGCAGTTCCATTAGAATTTCATCTTCCTCTATTGGAGATTGTTTGGCGTATGGCGAGGTTACTTTGTATAGGTGTGGGAATACTCGGTAAGGCGCGAGGTTCCCTGAAGCAGCAAGACGATGCAGCAAAGTACGTGCTTCTAAGAGACTGTTTGGAGGGTCACTCCAGCGCCGTGCCTCTTTCGGCGTCGCCTTCTGCGCACTCTCGAGCAGGAGCATTGTTCTCCAATCTGAAACAACTCTTCGCCGACTCGCGGCTAGCTGCCGCTCCAGTGACTCGAAGATGGTTTCTTGATGCATTTTAGAGATTTCAGATATAGTAAGCATATCGTCCTGAGGACGATATGCTTACTATATCATATAATGTTTATAGTTGCAAGCCAATGTTAATCTCATTATATCAATAGCTTACTGGAATTCGGTTCTTAGTGGAGACCATGTCCAGGAGCTTGTGATCCGCGCGATCCCGAACAAAAATTCGCTTCTCGAATCCGTAACAACTCTCCACTGGCCCGCCGCTAGCAGACGGTCCTATACGGATTTTTATAATCAGATAGATATCCTAGGCATATCGTCCTTAGGACGATATGCCTAGGATATCATATAATTTATTAAAATGCAACTCATAATAACTTTCATCATATCAGTAATTTAAATATTCACCACGCTTCCTTGGATACTTCCCTAAGGCAAAATGTCAGCGCGGAGCGTCAAGGATTGCAACAGAATGCGGCCTCAATGGGCCCATCGGCCCGAAACCAGAAAATCAAGAACTCTGGGAATGTGCGCTGCAACAAAGCAGCCCGATCCAAAGCCGGAAAAGGCTGCACTTTACCGAATCACCTTCAGCGCGCCTCTGAACAATCCGTCGAAATCCGCGGCCAGCGCCTTATCCTTTGCGATCGCCTGCGCGATGGCCTTCTCCGAGGCCACGCGCTGGTAGCCGAGATTCACGAGCGCGGAGAGCACATCGTCCACGGCCGGACCTTGCACCGAAGCTTGCGTGGGCGGAACGGCAAAATCATCGAGCTTGTCTTTAAGCTCGACCACCAGGCGCTCGGCCAATTTCTTGCCGACGCCGGGAATGCGCGTGAGCTGCGCGTGGTCCTGCCCGCGGATGGCCTGCACCGTGTGCTCGGGAGACAATCCGCTCAGCATTTTGATGGCGAGTTTCGGCCCCACGCCGCCGACGGTGATGAGGCGCTCGAAGAGGCGCTTCTCGTCGCTTTCCAAGAAACCGAAGAGGGCGATCTGGTCGTCGCTCACCTGGGTGTGAATGTGCAGCGCGGCTTCGGCGCCCACCGAGGGCAGCGCCGTAAACGTGGGAATGGAGATGGCCACGTCGTAGCCGACGCCCGCGGCCTCGACGATGGCCTGGCCGGGCTGTTTGAAGATGAGCTTGCCGCGCAGGTGAGCGATCATGGGTCTTCCGAAGAGAAAATTCCGCAGGGGCTAAAGCCCCACTTATTTTGCGACTTTTGTGGCCCGGCTAAACAGGCTGTTACGAAACTCAAAATCGAGGCCACATTTTGGGTGCGATCATCTTGCCGAACCCAACATCTTGTGGTGAATTTTGAAATTCCTCGAGTTTCGTAACAGCCTGTAAAGCCGTGCCCTTGTTACAAAACATGACTCCGGCATTTCTTCAGCAGACTGTGAAGTCGTGCCCTGATACAAAGCCCCTGTCGAATCAGCCTCTATAGTATCCCCATCCGCTTGGCGACGCGCTCCATGGTTTCGAGGGCGCGGTCGAGCTGGGCGCGGGTGTGTTCGCTGGTGACAATGGCGCGGATGCGCGCCTTGCCTTCAGGCACGGTGGGAAACGCGATGCCCGTCGCCATCACACCCTCGTCGAAGAGCGCGCTGCTGAACTCCATGGCGACACGGCCGTCGCCAATAATGATCGGCGTGATGGGCGTCTCCGTAGCGGGCGTGGTGACTCCGCCAATGTTGAAGCCCAGGCGCTTGAGCTCGCCCTGGAAGTGGCGGGTGTTCTCCCACAGGCGCTCGATGCGCTCGGGCTCAGCCTCCAGAATGTTAAAAGCCTCGATGCAGGTGGCCGCGACCGACGGCGGATGCGACGTGGAGAACAAGAACGGCCGCGCGCGGTGGTAGAGATAGTCAATCAGATCGCGCGTCCCGCAGACGTAGCCGCCCAGAGAGCCGATGGCTTTCGAAAGCGTGCCCACCTGCACGTCGACCTTTCCATGCATATGGAAGTGGTCGACGGAGCCGCGGCCGTTGCGGCCCAGCACGCCCGAGGCATGCGCGTCGTCGACCATCATGATGGCGCCATACTTCTCGGCCAGGCGGGCGAGCTTGTCCACCGGCCCGATGTCGCCATCCATCGAGAAGACGCCGTCGGTAATCACCAGCTTGTGGCCCGGTTCATTTTCCAGGTTTTGGAGCAATTCTTCGCAATGGCTGACGTCCTTGTGGCGGAAGACCTTGATGGTCGCTCTTGAAAGCCGCGCGCCGTCGATGATCGAGGCGTGGTTGAGCTCGTCGGAGAGGATGAAGTCTTCCTTGCCCAGAATCGCGCTGACGGTGCCCGCATTGGCCGCGAAGCCGCTCTGAAAGACCACGCAGGCTTCGACATTCTTGAAGCGCGCAATCTTCTCCTCGAGCTCCATGTGGATGCGCATGGTTCCGGCGATGGTGCGCACGGCGCCCGAGCCCACGCCAAACGCGTAGGTGGCGGCGATGGCGGCCTCAATGAGCTTGGGGTGGTTAGCCAGGCCCAGATAGTTGTTGCTGGCCAGGTTGATGACCTCGCGCCCGTCGTAGTGGCACACGGGCGCCTGCTGGTCGTCGAGCACGCGCAGCCGGAAGTGCGTGCCCTTGGCGCGGAGATCGTTGAGAACGGCGGTAAGATGCGCAAGTTGGGGCCGGGGCGTAGCCTGGGTCATCGGAATCAACCTCAAACAGAAAGCATAGCGCCGGTGGCTGCGGCCCACGAACTACATGGCAGCCTCAGTCCAGGATCGCCACGAGCTGCGTGCCGTTGGCGGTTTGCACCAGGGCATAGAGCCGGCTGTGCCGGGTGTCTGCGGCCATCCTGATCACGCTGCTGCCCGCGCCCAGAGGGATGCTTGCCAGCCGCGCGCCAGTCGTCTCGTTGAGCACCTCGATACTGTTGCCCTGGCTATTGCCCACGTAGAGATGGCCCAGAGCGGGATTGACCGCCAAAGCTCCGGCTGTAAACGGCAGGTTGACCGTGCGCACAATGGACTCCGCGCCGGGACCGCCAGAAACGATCTGCAATTGCGTTCCACCGCCCGCAGGAAGGGCAAAGAGCCGGTTGTGCGCAGCGTCGACCGCGATCACGTTGCCGAAGGATTCGACAGACTGAGCAAAGCCGTGGCTCGGATCGATGCCGAGCGAGGCAGGTGGGCCGGTGGTTGTGGCTCCCAAGTAAGCCTTCCCCGTGGCGGGATTTGCAATGGGATTGCCCCAGTACACGCCGCCGCTGCCGATGGGGCCTGCTTCCACTTGATAGGTGCGGCTGTTTACCGCGTAGGTGGGGTCGTTGCCTTTACCGCACTGTGCGCCCACCCATGCGCGGTTGTGCGGCGCGTCAAGTCCCGTGCCCACGGGGCAACCCCCAAGAGGAACCGTGTGGATCAACGCGCGGGTCGATCCGTTATAGACCAGCACGGAACCGTCGTACACTCCGGCGGCCCACACGCGGTTGGTTGCCGTGTCCACGCTGGCGCAACTGCCGGCGCCCATCACGAACTGCTCGTAGGTTGCGGCGTTGATCTCGACCAACTGCTGGTTTGCCGATGCTCCGCCGCTGACATAGACCTTGTTCAAGCTCGGATTCACAGCCACGCACTGCGCCGCGCTTGCGGGCACTGCGATGCGGTTCAGAATCTTCGGCTTGACGGTCGCCGCCGAAGTCGCTGCGGTATATGCCGTCAGGAGCATCCAACCGGTCAAATTACTGAGGCGCATATCGTCTCCTCCAACCTTTCGTCAGTCCCTTCCGCCGCCGGGCAGGGGTTGCGCGCGTTCCGAGAGCCGCAGGCCGAAAGGGCTTCAGCTCGCCGCTCATGCCGGTTTCGCAACCGGGCAGTGGAATGGGATCGATTTAGATGGCCCAAAGCATAGCACCATTCACGAGCTCCCGGACCGGAACCGGAAAAGAAGTCGGCTGCTCGACTCTCCAATCCTGTTGCCGGGCGTCCAATGCTTGCCGGGCAGGCGTTTGCTGTCGGGGCGGACGGTCGCGCGCTGGTTCGCCCGATTGCGCCCTAGCCAGATACAATAGGGGCTTACGTGAAGGAAAAGCCGGCGGGGCGCCGCAGGGCGATACGCTATCTTTCTGAAGAGCCCGATTTTTTGGTGAGTTTGGAGCAGGTGCACGTGATAGGTAAAAATTGCCGCGGTTTGCGGCTTCTTTGGGTTGCGGGATGTGGCATCGCTCTGGCGCTGCTGCCGGCGGTGCGCGCTTTCGGCCTGACCTCAACTTCCACATCGCTGTCGGCGCAGACCAGCACGCAAGCCTGTCCCACGACGGGGCTTACCACCACTTTGGCCACGTTGACGGTCACCGTCACCGGTTCCGGCGGCGTGCCCTCCGGCACGGTGAACATATTCGACAACGCAAGTGCTTCCCCGGTGCAGATTGCGAGCGCCACGCTCAACGCCAGCGGCCAGGCGACCGTTTCTCTCTACCTCTCCAACAACTCGCCCTCCAGCACGCCGCACACGTTGCAGGCCGTTTACGCCGGCAACTCGACCTACGCAACCTCCAGTTCCGCATTCGCGTCGGCGTCTATCGCTTCGCAGTGCAACACGACGTTTGCGGTCTCGGTTTCCAATATTTCGCCGTCCGCCTCTTCGGCGATGTCGCTGACGCCCGGTCAATCCGGCACGGCAACCGTCACGGTCACGCCGTCCCAGGTATTTGTCGCCTCTCTGAACACCACCGGAGCCCCGTCCTTTGTCACGGTTTCCTGCTCGGGTTTGCCGAGCCTTTCCTCCTGCGCGTTTACGCCGGTGAGCCTGGAGATTCTGCCAGGCCAGGATGCCGGCGTCGTCAGCACCATGCTGATTCAGACGGAGGACCAGACCGCAGGCGCAGTGCCGCCCGCGAGGCCCGGACACAAAGACAATCCTATCGCGTGGGCCATTCTGCTGCCCGGCATGCTGGGCCTGGGCGGCCTGGCATGGGGAGCGCGCCGGCGTCGCTGGTTGCAGCGGCTTTCGCTGGTGGCGCTGGTGGGCCTTGTAACCACTCTGGGCGCCACGGGTTGCAATCCGCGCTACTACTACCTCAACCACGGTCCCACCACACCGCCTGCGACTCCCTCCGGCACGTTTACCGTCACGGTCGCCGGGCAGTCGAGCAACGGAGTCACCGCCATCACCAACACCACCACGTTCCAGCTGACCGTGCAGTAAGGGCCATGGCCTGAGAATTCAGGGTCAGGCTCTAGACTGTCAGCATGACGCGCCGGCATCCCCTTCCCGCGGAGGTCTATGCGCTGGTGGAGCACACGCCAGCCACGGTGCTGCTCGAAGGTGGAAAACAAAACGACTCCGAAGGCCGTGAAACACCGTGGACGCAACTGTTCACGGCGCCTTTGCGCGTGTGCGCCGCGTGGCATGCGGCAGAAATTCCAGCGCTGTTTGCGGAGATTGAAAGCGCAGTGGCCGCGGGCCGGAGTGCGGCGGGATTCTTCAGCTACGAATGCGGCAATTGCTTTGAGCCCAAAGCAGCGATGCGCCCGAGCCGCGAGGGCCAGCCGCTGGCGTGGTTCGGGATCTACGAGCGGGGCTACGCCTTCGATCACGAGGCCAGAGCATTTCCGAATGGCGAGCCGCCGGCACTCAAACGCTTCCGCAATAAAGGCCCATCCGCGAAAGCGCACGACTTCAGTCGTGCAGAAGAGACCGCAAAAGAGGACGGGGCTTTAGCCTCCGAGGACAGCATCGCCGCCGAGTTCGCCCTCACCGAATCCGAATACATCCAACGCATCGCAGCGATTCATGAACTGATCCGCGCCGGCGACGTGTATCAACTGAATTTCACGGCTCCGTTTCGTGTCGAATTTCGCGACGGGGCGCCGGGCAGCATTGCGGCGCTTTACGCGCGGCTGCGTGCGCGGCAGCCGGTTGACTACGGCGCGTTTTTGCATTGGCAGCAGGGCCGGCACATTCTGTCGTTTTCGCCGGAGCTATTTTTTCGCATCGATAACGATGGCCCGACGCGCCGCATCGTCACGCGGCCCATGAAAGGCACCGCGCCCCGCGGACGCAGCACGCGCGAGGACCGCGAGATTGCCGAGTGGTTGCGCAACGACCCCAAGAATCGCAGCGAGAACGTGATGATCGTCGACCTGCTGCGCAACGATCTGGGCCGCGTGGCGCAAACCGGCACGGTCGATGCCGACCGGCTGTTCGACGTGGAGCGCTACAGCACGCTCTGGCAGATGACTTCGACGGTGAGGGCGGAGTTGCGGCCGGATGTCGGCTTCTGCGAGATCTTCCGCGCGCTCTTTCCTTCGGGCTCTGTCACCGGCGCTCCAAAGGTCCGCTCCATGCAATTGCTGGCCGCGCTTGAAGACGCGCCGCGCGGCGTGTACACGGGCGCCATCGGGTTTTTTTCTCCGCGGCAAACGGTCTTCAATGTGGCCATTCGCACGCTCGAGATCGAGAGCGGGCGCGGCGACGTCACACGTGGAACCATGGGCGCGGGCAGCGGCATCGTCATCGACTCCGATCCGGCCGGCGAGTATCGCGAATGCCTGCTGAAAGCGGAGTTCCTCACGCGCAGTGCGGACCGGCAGCCGGAGCGTTTTTCGCTCGTCGAGACCCTGCTCTGGGACGGCGCGTACCCGCTCATCGAATTGCACCTCGACCGGCTCACGGATTCGGCGGAGTATTTCGGCTTTGCGTGCGAGCGCGAGGAGGTACGCGCGGCACTCAAAGAGGAGGCGCGGCAATTCGCGGAGGGCTCGCCGCGGCGAGTGCGCCTGCTGCTCGATGCGGAGGGCCATCTCGAGATCACGAGCGAAGTTCTGCCCCCGGGCGGCGAAGCCAACCGCATCGCGCGCGTGCGCTTTGCGCCGCAACGCACCGATCCCGTCGACGCGATGCTTTACCACAAGACCACGCATCGCCCGCTTTACCAACCGGCATTTGCCCAGGCAGCGCAGGCGGGCTTCGACGACGTGCTGTTTCTGAATGTGCGAGGCGAGGTAACGGAAGGCGCCATCAGCAATGTTTTTGTGGAGAAAGACGGCGGCTGGTCGACGCCGCCGATCGAATGCGGCCTCCTGGCCGGCGTGTACCGGCGGCATCTGCTCCAAACTCGCCCGGAGATGGAGGAGCGGGTGCTGCATTTCAACGACCTGCGCCATGCGGATGGCGTGTACATCGCCAACGCCGTGCGCGGCCTGCGGCGGGTTGTGATCGTCTGGTGACTCCGGTGCGCTTCGCGCCGTCTTATGCTTCGGCCCCACTCGCAACTCGATCCCGAGGTGATAGAACGTTGAAGGGGTGGGAGAGCGTGGTAAAGCGGCGTTTTATGTCCCTGAAGAGGATCGATTTCTGGGCCAATTTGGCTGGCGTCCTGATTATGACGGCAGGTGCAGCCGGGTACGCGCAGACGGTGGATGGCACGTGGCTGAACTACCAACTTCCGGAGCGGGTTCGCATGATGGCGCCGGCGGCGATTCGTGCGCTCGGCGATAACCCGATGGAGCAGTCGGCGGTCGGCGAGCTCGATCGCAATCTTGGCGCCATGACCGGGCGGCATGTAACGGACGAGGGACTCAGCGCCCGCGAGCGCGCGACCCAGCGCGGGGAGACAATTGTTGGCACTGCGGATGAGGTTCGCAAAGCATTTCCAGACGTTCCGGTGCCTGCCGGTCTTGGCGCGGAAGCTTATTGGATCTACAGCCGCCATGTGCTGCAGGGCGACAGCCAACAGCTGTTCATCGTGGGCGGAGGTCCGGCGGGAGCGCTTTACGGCACGTTTGCGCTCCTCAGCTCCAATTCGGGAATTGTTACGAGTGGCGTGCTTACCGGCAAAGATAGCCAGACGAGTGACGGCCCGGCGATGCCCATCCGGTGGGTCGATGAGTGGGACAACGCCAACGGCACCGTCGAGCGCGGCTACGGCGGGCCATCAATTTTCTTCGAGAATGGCAAAGTGCGCGACGACCTGAGCGCTGTGGGCGAATATGCGCGGCTGCTCGCGTCTGTTGGGATTAATGGATGCAACGTGAACAACGTGAATGGGGCCGCGCCGTTTCTCGAGCCGCAAATGATTCAAGGTCTCAAGCGAATCGCCGACGCCATGCGTCCGTGGGGCGTGCGGTTGGCCATCAGCGTGGACATTGCCAGCCCGCAAAAGATCGGCGGCCTCAAAACATTCGACCCGCTCGATCCCGCGGTGCAGGCGTGGTGGGCGGCGAAGGTCGCCGAGATTTACGCCGAGATTCCCGACTTCGCGGGATTCACAGTGAAAGCCGACTCGGAGGGCGAGGCCGGACCGGCGAGTTACGGCCGCAGTCCCGCCGACGCCGCCAATCTGCTGGCCCATGCGCTCGCGCCCCACGGCGGCGTGGTGCTCTATCGCGCCTTCGTCTATAACAATCACCTGGATTACAACGATCTGAAGGCCGACCGCGCGCGCGCCGCTTACGATATTTTTCATCCTTTGGACGGAAAGTTTGCCGCGAATGTCGTCGTGCAGATCAAGTACGGCCCCATCGATTTCCAGGCACGCGAGCCGGTGTCGCCGCTCTTTGCGGGCCTGGAGAAAACCAGCTCCGCCATGGAACTGCAGATCACGCAGGAGTACACGGGCCAGCAGCGACATCTGGTCTATCTCGCGCCCATGTGGAAGCAGATGCTCGACTTCGATCTGCGCGCGCAGAACCGGTCGACACCGGTGAAGGAAATCATCGAGGGCAAGAGCTTCCACCGGCCCCTCGGAGGCATGATCGGCGTTTCCTGCGTGGGACGCGACGGCTGGCTGGGCTCACCGCTGGCCATGGCCAATCTCTACGCCTTCGGTCGCCTGGCGTGGGATCCATATAACGTTCCCGAACAGATCGCCGAGGAGTGGACGCGGCAATCCATCGGCAGCGATCCGCGCGTCGTCGACGTTGTTGTCAAGATGCTGATGCAGTCGTGGCCCGCGTTCGTGGACTACACGGGACCGCTGGGCACACAGACGCTGACCGATATTACCGGCAGCCACTACGGGCCGAATATCGAGTCGAGCGAGCGCAACGGCTGGGGCCAATGGCACCGCGACGACGCCGAGGGCATCGGCATGGACCGCAGCGTCGCAACCGGAACCGGATTCGCGGGGCAGTATCCGCCGGAGGTCGCGAAAATATACGAGGCCGCGGCCACCACGCCCGACAATCTGCTGCTGTTCTTCCACCACGTGCCGTATACGTACAAGCTGCACTCGGGCGAGACCGTCATCCAGTACTTCTACGACAGCCACTACCGGGGTGCGGAAGAAGCAGCGCGGCTCGTGGGCGAATGGGAGACGCTGAAGGGCAAGGTCGATCCCGCGCTTTATGACGACGAACTTGCGCGGCTCGAATACCAGGCCGGCCACGCCATCGTTTGGCGCGACGCCATTGTGCAGTACTTCCTGAAGGAGAGCGGAATCCCCGATGCCAAGGGCCGCGCGGGGCACTACTCGGGGCGGCTCGAAGCGGAGGATGCGCGGCTGAGCGGATACAAAGTGATTGCAGTGACGCCATGGGAGGATGCGTCGCGCGGAAAGGCCGTCACGTGCGATGCCAACTCTGCACCGAGAGGCTGCTCGGCGGAGTGGACCTACACCGGCAAGCCCGGCCGCTTCAATATTGCGGTCCAATACTTCGATCTGCAGGGCGGCGTGGCGCACTTCGCGATCGACGTGAATGGGACCGCGATTGTCACCTGGGCCGCGGATGCCAAGCTACCTTCGCTGCGACCCAATGGCGACAACTCGACGCGGTTCACCCGGCCCGGCGTGGAATTGAAGCCCGGGGACGTGCTGCGCGTCGACGGAATGCCCGACGCGAGCGATCCCGCGGCGCTGGATTACATCGAGATCGAACCGGCGACGACGCGGCCATAAGATGTGCGCAAAGCGGCGGCAGCAATTCTTCAGCGGCCGTCCGCCGGATGTGGCTTTTCTGCCGACGCAACCTCGGCCTGGAGCAGTTCCGCGCGCAACTGCTCAATTTCGTCGATTAGTTCCAGAACCTGTTGCCGCTTGCGTTCGCTGAGATCGAGAAAGCGGATGCCGACCATGTTGCGGTTGTGAATGGCCTGCGTAACGCCGCCGAGCCGGAAGGGCAATCCCTGCAGGTGGAATTCTGTCTCCACTCGTATGTAAATGCCCACGGGGAAGCGCTCATCGGTGCGAATGCGGCAGCCGCTCACGCTGAGGTCGAGAATGCGGCCGCGCAACGCAGAGCCGACCTTGACCAGGAAGATGGTGGCCAAGGTGTCCACTTCGTGCCGGATCTGTGAGCGGCGATCGCGCGGCTTGGCGGGCTGGCGCACCGGGGGCTCGATTTCCGCCGGAATCTCCGCTTCTGGGGGCCGCGGCGCGGCGGGAGGCTCACTCGCTTTCATCACATTCTGAGGTGCAATGGCTTTTGCCATCATCGGCTCAACAGGTTTGGCTTCCAGCGCGTTGGGGATCTCCGACGGGAGTGGTTCCCGGGCGGCCTGTTCCTCGGCCAGAAGTCTGGCGGCCTTCGCCGCTGCAGCCGCAGCCATCTCCTCGATCACCTCGGCCAGCTCCACCTTGCGCCGGGGAATCATGTTCACAAAATGGATGCCGAGTTGGGTGTGGCTGTCGTTCCACTGCACCACGCCGCTAAACCGGAAGGCAACGCCATTGACTTTGAATGTGATTTCGACGGGCCGCCGCACGGCCACGTGGATCCGATCCTGGCTGCGCACGCGGCAACCTTCAAGGCTGAGATCGACGATGCGCGCCTTGATCGGCATGCCATGCGACACAAGTAGCAGCACGGAGTCTTCGTCGACAGAGAAGCGTGGATAGGCGCGGTTTTCCTGCCCCTGGGCCTTGAGACACTCCCCGTGTTCTATCCCGTCCATCGCCTGCTCCGCAACAGAGCCGAGCGCGGATCAGTGCCCGTCGGCCAATTCCCAGGGCTCTACAGGCGCCGGCTGCGCATCTTCACGGCCCATCAGCCGGTCGTAGCGATACACGTCGCTGGTTGTGCCCAGCGACTCGTTGTACAGGCTGATGGCGCCAGTCAGCTGCTTCAGCTCCTCGCTGAACGCGTGAATCGCCTGCAATTGGCTGGCCGACGCAGGAAGCTCATATTGGGAAGTCTTAATAAATTTCTGGTAGCCGCGGTCGAGCAGCCGCGCCACCTCGCCCTTGACCAACACGCCGGGGTGCACGGCGAGGGCAACTGCCGCGTCGGAGTTCTGGGGAGCAGCCACCAGCACGGCGCCCGCCCCCTGCTTGCTCACCAGCGCGCTCCCCGCCACTTCGGCAAAGGGAACGGCCTCAAAGCCATGGTCGCGCAGCAGTTCCAGCGTCTGATTGAAGGAAAGATGTCCGGATTTTGGTTTCATGAGGGCGTTCCAGTCTGGAAGAATCATTGCAGCGGCAGGCGCATGCTCTCTCTCCAATCTCGCACACCCGCGCCGCACGCGCAATTTGCCTCATGACCGCGCCCACCCCCCAACCCGATGCACAGGCGAGCGCAGGCAGCTCAGAAGCAACCACGCCTCTTCTGCGCCTGCCGCGCGCGGTGTTTCAGGATCTCCGCGCCCACGGCGAAGAGACCTGGCCGCGCGAGTGTTGCGGGGCGCTGCTGGGCAAGCCGCTTTTGGGGACGCCCGGACCGGAGGGCTGGCGGATCGAAGCCCTGGTGCGGGCAACGAACGCGCGCATCGATTTTGCACGTTACGAGATTGCTCCGGCGGAGCTGGTCGGAATTGCGCAAGAGGCCCGCAGCCGCGGCCTTGAAATCGCCGGCTTCTATCATTCGCATCCCGATCATCCCGCGCAATGGTCGGCCACCGACCTCGCGGAAGCGCATTGGCTGGGCGCGAGCTACGTCATCACGGAGGTCGCCGAGGGGAAAGCCGCAGCCACGCGCGCCTGGCTGCTGACCGGGACGAGCGAAGAGGACAAACGCTTTGAGGCGCAGGAAATCCGGATCGAAGACTGCTGATGGGCTGCGCGCCGCGATCACGATTGAGCGGGGTTTGGCGTTTTTCGATCTCATGAGCAAGCAAAAACCTCTTTACATCGAGGGGGTTCGGCCCACATAATCGCTAAGCCTCGGAGAGCTTGCGCTTCCCCTCCACATCCCCGTTCCCACCGTAGCGCTTCTCCGGGAAAATCAAGGAGGATTCCTGCACATGAAGATCATCAGCCCGGTTTTACTGGGACTGTCTCTCGCGGTTGCCGGCAGCACACTCACCGCGGCGCAAGACGCATCATCCACCTCGACCCTGCCCAAAATTCTGCAGTTCACGGTCGAATACACCAAGCCCTATAAAGGCGGCGCCGCGCACGACAAGACGGAGAGCGCCTTTATTGCCGCTGAAACAAAGGCCAAGTTCCCCGTCTACTACGTGGCCATGAACTCTCAGTCCGGTAAATCGCGGGCATTGTTCATGACCCACTACGACTCGTTTGCGGAGTGGGAAAAGGACAACAATCTCGTCAACGACAATCCAACTCTTGCGGCGGGCCTGGAGCGCGCCGGCCTGGCCGACGGCGAACTGCTGGATGAGGTCGACTCGGCGGTGTACACCTACGACGAAGACCTGAGCTATCACCCGCACTCCGACCTTGAGAAGCATCACGTCTACCAGTTCGGTGTGTACCACGTTAAGCCCGGCAAGAGGCAGGAATGGCGCGAGGTGGTGAAAATGGTGAAGGATGCGAACGATAAGGCTGGAACCAGCGCCCACTGGGGCATGTACGAGATCGCCTACGGCGGTCCGGACGGTACCTACATTGTGATCACGGGCGATCCTTCCATGTCGGCGATCGACCTTGGCTACTCGGAGGACAAGAAATTCCGTGAAGCCATCGGCGGCGACGAGGGCATGCGCAAGCTCGATGAGAAGTTCGGCGATGCGGTCGAATCTTCGCACAGCGAGCTTTTCACCGTGAATCCCAAGCAGAGCTACGTGAGCGAAGACTGGATCAAGGCCGATCCCGGATTCTGGAGGCCGAAGGCCGCGCCCGCCGCAAAGCCCGCGGCTGCGCCGAAAAAGCCCATGCAGTAATTTTTTTGTGGAAAGCAACCGGCATTTCACACGAGCGGCTCCGTCCTGTGCGGGGCCGTTCGTTTTTTCCCGCGTGCCGGCCTCTGATTGCAACCATTGCCCGTAGCGCATAATGGAAGGGTGTTTGGCCACTCCATCCTGCGCGTCTCTATTCTTTGTCTCGTTGCCGCGTTGCCCTCGCTTGCGCAATCGGTCACGCCGGTGAATGATGCGCAAATGCTTTTCAGCGACCCGGCCTTTGGCGTCAGCTTCCATTTTCCCAGCGGCTGGAGCTTCAGGCGGGTTGAAGCCGACAGCAAAAGCCCGTCTCTCGCGATTGCAACGATGGACGGCGGCAATGTCTCCACCGGCTTGCGCGGCCTGGTCACCAACGAGACGCTCCACGGGGTCTCCTCCTGGCCGAAGACGGTCTTCAGCAGCGTTGAATTCGCGTACGATGCGCGCCCGGTCGCCTCGGCCGAAGCCTGCCAAAGGATTGCCCGCGACAACTGGGAAGTGGAAGCCGACCCCGTGACGCTGAACGGCGTGACGTATTGGCATGGAACCGCGACCGGCACGGCCCTGAGCACCGAAATCGAAGAGGACATCTACGCCACGTTCGTTGCGGCGTCCGGTTCCTGCCTGCGCTTCGATCTTGCCGTGGCCACTTCGCGCGTGCCCGGCAGGGATTTCCCCCGCGAGCTGACCACGCACGAAAAAACGCTCATCCACGCCAGCCTGAGCAACATTCTCAACTCCGTCCGCGTAGCGCCACCGGCCCAATGAACTGAAAACGATTGGAGAGCGCCCGCCATGGCCGCAATCGGAAGAACACAATTCCTCAAAACCTGGCTCCTCGGCGTGGCATTGCTCTGCGCCACGAGTGCCTTGCCCGCCCAGGGCGTTACAACCCTCAACCCCACCACTATGCAATTCACCGACCCGGCACACGGCGTGAGTTTCACCTATCCCGCCTCCTGGACGTTCGCGATGAGCCAGCCTTTTTATATGATCCTGGCGATTAGCCCTGCGAACGATAAGCCGGATATGGGGCCTGGGAGCGCCCTGATCTACACCAAGTCGATTTCCGGCGTTGCACCTTGGCCGAAGACGTGGTTTGAGGGCGTGGAGCTTGGCTACGATGAGCACGATGTGCCCACCTCCGATGCCTGTCTGGTCCTGGCCAAGCCGGTAAACAGCTGGGTGCCGATTGACCACTTGGACGAGGTCACCATTCAAGGCAACCACTATTGGCATGGCACGGCGAACGGCGCCGCCACGGGGCACGGATTGGACGAAGACGTCTATACCTCCTACTCCTCCGGCCATTGCTACCGTTTCGACCTGGCCGTCTCTCTGTTGTGGCTTTCAAATGACACTCCGGGACCGCGTAAGCTGACGGCGGCCGAGAACGCGCTTGTCAATGCGAGCCTGCGGAGTATTTTGAATTCCGTCCGCATCGTGCCCCCAGCCCAATAAACCAGACCCGGTAAACTGGTAACGACCGGAGAACGCGAGTCATGGCCGCCTCCACTTCCCCAACCCAGTTGCCGGAGCTCACGCGCGACGAACTCGCGCGCTACGCGCGCCACCTGATCCTGCCTGAAGTGGGCGTGGAGGGCCAGCAGAAACTGAAGGCCGCGCGGGTTTTGTGCGTGGGCGCGGGCGGTTTGGGCTCGCCGCTGGCGCTGTATTTGGCCGCAGCCGGAGTCGGCACATTGGGACTGGTCGATTTCGACGTCGTCGATGCCAGCAATCTACAGCGCCAGATCCTGCACACGACGACGGACGTGGGCCGCAAGAAACTCGATTCGGCTGAGGAGAAGCTTGCCGCGCTGAATCCCGCGGTCCACGTGGTCAAGCACGACGTGATGCTCTCGAGCGCCAACGCACTCGAAATTCTGAAGGACTACGACATCGTTGCCGACGGCACCGACAACTTTCCCACACGCTACCTGGTGAACGACGCCTGTGTGCTGCTGGGCAAGCCCAACGTCTACGGATCGGTTTTTCGCTTTGAAGGCCAGGCCAGCGTTTTTGCCACGCGCGAAGGGCCGTGCTACCGCTGTCTTTATCCCGAGCCGCCGCCGCCGGGCATGGTCCCCAGTTGCGCCGAGGGAGGCGTGCTGGGCATTTTGCCGGGCCTCATCGGCATCATCCAGGCCACTGAAGCGATCAAACTCATTCTCGGCAACGGCGAGCCGCTCATCGGCCGCTTGCTGCTTGTCGACGCGCTCGCCATGCGTTTTCGCGAGCTCAAGTTGAAGAAAAATCCGGAGTGCCCGGTGTGCGGCGCGCATCCTACGGTCACGGTCCTCATCGACTATCAGCAGTTCTGCGGCATCAAGCCCGAAGCGCATTCTGAAATTAGCCAGGAGGCAACGTTGAAGAACGGCATTCCCCAGATGACCGTGCAGGAGCTGAAAGCACGCCGCGACCTGGGCGATGACCTGTTCGTCCTCGATGTGCGCGAGCCCTACGAGTATCAGATCGCCAACATCGGCGGCACGCTGATCCCGCAAAACGAAGTGCCGCAGCGGCTGGCCGAGATCGACCGCAACCGCGAAATCCTGGTGCAGTGCCGCTCAGGCGGCCGCAGCCAGCGCATCGCGGAGTTCCTGGCGCAGCAGGGCTACCCGAACGTGAAGAATCTTGCCGGCGGCATCCTGGCCTGGGCCGATGCCATTGACCCGACGATTACGAAGTATTGACGCGCGAAGTATTGAAGGACAATGCGTTGCTTCCCTGCCGGCTCCACGGGATACTGAAGACGTGACCCTCGAATCTCCCACTCTTACCGGCGTGACGGTGCGGCTGGAGCCGCTGGCCATGCATCATCTCGACGGCCTGGTGGCGGCAGCCGCTGTCGATCCCGCGCTTTACCAATGGAGCGCCGTCCCGGTTGGCCGCGATGCGGTTGCCCGCTACATTGAAACCGCGCTTGCCTGGCGCGAAGCCGACAAGGCCGTGCCCTTTGCGACCGTTCGCA
The DNA here is from genome assembly GCA_964569985.1 of uncultured Occallatibacter sp. Lineage (GTDB taxonomy): Bacteria > Acidobacteriota > Terriglobia > Terriglobales > Acidobacteriaceae > Telmatobacter. Next base: position 78,881 of record CAZMWL010000012.1, on the reverse strand, counting down.
TCGCCGATGGCGCGGTTCTGGGGTCGTCGAGATTTTTTGACATCGAAAGCTGGGCGTGGCCGGAAGGGCACGAGCGCCACGGCCGCCAGTTTCCCGACGTGTGCGAGATCGGCTACACGTGGCTCACGCGCGACGCCATCCGCACCGCCGCCAACACCGAGGCTAAGCTCCTCATGCTCACGCATGCCTTCGAGACCTGGCAGGTGCTGCGCGTCTGCCTGCATACCGACGCGCGCAACCAGCGCTCGCAGTCGGCGATTGCGCGCATCGGCGGAAAATTTGAAGGCGTCTTGCGGGCGCACCGCCTGGCCACGGATTTTACGCCGCGCGATTCGTATCGTTACGCGATCGTTGCGTCCGATTGGCCCGAGGCGAAGCGAAACCTCGTCGAGCGCCTGCGTCCGGCGTAATCAGCCCACGGCGAGCGCTCCGTTGACCAGGGAAAGAGCGATAGCACGCGATCGGGTGTATATTGGCTGGCAGCCGGGAAGGCAAGAAGAAAGCTCCGGTCGAGCACGAATGCGCGAAATCGGCTTCCGCCCGGAGCAAATTCCGGACGGGCGCTGCGGCAGAGCCTATGGGAAAGAGTTAGGTTCAGGTTGTCGCACAGATGCGGGTCGCGTTCATCCCTTGCAAGACCGAGCCGGGAGGAACTATGCGTGTTCTGTCGATGATTGCTTTGATGGCGTTCGCGGGCTGCTCTGCCGTTCTGCCCGCCCAAACGCAGGACGTCAATTTGAATGAGTGCAACGACGGGAATCCTACCCAGATGATCGCCGGATGCACGGCCCTCATCCAGGCAGGTCAGTTGAGCGGCACAAACCTGGCCGGGGTATACAACAACCGGGGCAACGCGTACGAGGATATCGGCCAATACAGCCAGGCGCTCCAGGATCTTAACCAGGCGCTGCAGCTCTATCCAACCGATGCGGATGCGTTCAGCAACCGGGGCTACGTGTACTTCAGAATGGGCCAATTCGACCAGGCGATCCAGGACTACACCCAGGCGATTCAGCTCAATCCAGGCTTGGTGCAAGCTTTCTACAACCGGGGCAACGCTTACGCCGCCAAGGGCGCATACGGCCAGGCGATCCAGGACTATACCCAGGTGATCGAGCTCAATCCCAGCGAGTGGCAAGCGTTCACGGGCCGGGGCAACGCGTACAGCAACAACGGCGCCTACAGCCAGGCCATCGCTGATTTTAACCAGGCGCTTGCGCTCCACCCCACTTCGGCCACGGCCCTCAACGACCGCTGTTATAACGAGGCGATCGTGGGGCAGCTCCAGCCTGCCCTTGCGGATTGCAACCAGTCGCTGGCGTCGCGCCCCAAAAACGCGGACACGCTCGACAGCCGCTGCTTTGTCTATCTCAAGATGAAAAATGCGGATGCCGCCATCGCAGATTGCAACGCCGCGCTCGTTATCAACCCCAAGTTGGCCACGTCTCTTTATAGCCGGGGATTGGCGGAGCGGATGGTAGGCAATATGATCGCCTCCAATGCGGACATCGCCGCCGCGCTCGCCATTCAAACAAACGTCGAAAGCCTGTACGTCACGATGGGCGTCCCCGCGCCCACGCCGTAGAGCATCGGTCCCAGGGCCCACGCCGCCGGTTTCCGGCAGCGCCGGAGATTATTGTGCCGGGGGTGGCGCAGCGCCAAACCACCTCTTGAACCAGCCCGGCTTGCGCTCGCAATACGGCGGCCGCGGGTGCCTGTCATTCAGGTGGTAAGTCCGGCACGGCTGGCAGTCGCCGTGCCGGGGGCAGTCCCGCTTAGGGCACATGCATGCCTCCGACCGGCGGTTCGCGATGGCAAAAACCGGCGTCGGGCCGCTCATGAAGCTTCGGCCTGCTTGCCGTTCTCGTCCATCTTGCCAAAGATCATTTTGCCGCTGGCGGTTTGCAGCACGCTGGTCACGGAGATCGGGACCGTGCGGCCGATCAGCTTCCGCGCATGGTCCACTACCACCATGGTGCCGTCGTCCAGGTACCCGACTCCCTGGTTGTACTCCTTGCCCTCCTTCAGGATCAGCACGTTCATGTGCTCGCCGGGCAGGACCACGGGCTTGAGAGCGTTGGCCAGGTCGTTGATGTTGAGCACGTCCACGTGATGCAGGTGAGCCACCTTGTTCAGGTTGAAGTCGTTGGTCACGACCTTGGCCTCCCACTTCTTGGCCAGCTCGAGCAGCTTCAGGTCCACTTCGCGGATGGAAGGAAAATCGTCCGGCACAATCTGCACCTGGACCTTTTCGCTGGACTGCATGCGCTGCAGCATATCCAGGCCGCGGCGTCCTCTTTGCCGCTTTGACCCGTCGGTCGAGTCGGCCACCACCTGCAGCTCTCTCAGCACAAACTCGGGCACCACCAGCATGCCGTCAATAAAACCGGTCTCGGCGATGTCGGCGATGCGGCCGTCGATAATGACGCTCGTATCCAGCACCTTGGCGCTGCGGCGCGAGGGCTTGTCGCCCGAGAAGATGGTGCCCAGCGCGGCAGAATTCAGCAGGTCGCCCTTGCTGGCGCCGACCAGCAGGCCTATGTAGGTCATGAGCAGAAGCACGAAGATCTGCAGCACGGCAGAGTTGGTTCCGGAGAGCGGCGCCGAACGCAACACCAGGCAAAAGAGCGCCGCGCCAATGATGCCGAGTACGCTGCCGGCTACGGCACCAATCAGCCGCCGCAGCGTGACCGCACGCACGCGCAGTTCGAAGACGATAACCGCGCATGCCGCGGCCGCGCCAATCGCCGCGCCTTCCCATCCTGTCTGGATGCCGAACGGGCGGAGAAAATAAAAAACCGCGGCGAACAGAATGACAAAAAGAAGACGTAATACCACTAGGTCCATGAGGGCCTGCTTTCAACCGGCGGCAGACCGTCACCGCAGGCTCTAAAACATGAAGGCGAGTATGCGATTACCTATGCACCATCGTCAAGAGGGGAAATGAGAAGGTGTCAGGTGTCAGGTCTCAGGTGTCAGGTGTCAGGTGTCGGGTCTCAGGTGTCAGGTCTCAGGGATCAGGCGAGGATTGCCGTATATTGGCGGAGAACCGGTTTTCAACGGGCAAGGACGGTTCACGGGATGTCGCCGGGAGCACCCCCGGCGGACAACCGCTGGAGATGCCTCCCCTGAGACCTGACCCCTGAAACCGGACCCCAACTCTTACGACGCCGCGGCCAACTCGCTAACCGACGTGACGCGTTGCGCGCCCTTGCGCGGGCCGCGCTTGCGCGCGCTCATCACCTTGATGCGCTCCAGCAGCTCTTGCGTGGAGCAGTTTTTCCGGGCCAGCACGGCGTCGGCCACGTGCATCTCGCCGTTTGCCGCCTGCGCATCGCCAAGCAGAATCATGGGCACGTGGCCTCGCATGCGCTTCAGCCGCTCCACAAGCTGGCCTCCGCTCATTTGGGGCATCGTGGTGTCGGCCAGCACCAGGTCAATCTGGGCTGCCGCGGCAAAAACGGCGATCGCCTCCTGGCCATTTGAGGCCGCCAGCACGCGATAACCGTTGGTCGCAAGCATGAACTTGAGCACCGAAAGCTCTTGTTCATTGTCGTCTACGCAGAGAATCACTTTCTTCGGACGCATGATATGAGGATCTGCTCCTTACAGCAAACTTTCAGTGGCTATTCAGGACAACACAATCCTTCGGCCGCTTAAACTGCGGTCTGGCGTTGCCATAGATTAGGGCATGGCCTTGAATCAGGCCGACGGTGTCGCATTGGACCGCACCTCGCAGCTTGCCCCGCGCGTGAACCGCAACCCTGGAGGTGCGTTCCTTTGCGCATTGGGCAAACCGCTCGCGTTCCTCTGCGAGTCAACCTTCCTTCGCGGTCGGGTACTTAACGTTTTGGCGCGATTACTGAATCAGAAAAGCGCGTCAAGGAAATGTGCTCAATGAATCGGAAGACTACGGGTCTTGGAGGCTCGTGGGAAGAGGGAAAGACAGGCGAAGAATTCGGTGAAAATCCATGTGTAACAAGGGGAAAATCGCTAGAGCCAACACACACTGCAACTTGCGAAGATGAATTTCTGTTGAAAGCATGTGCATCACGGCAGGAAAAGCTGTCCTTTTGCCACAAGAACGGTGCTACCTCCCACGCGCACATCCGTCACCCTCGCGAAATCTTTTTTAGCCGAGAGGTAAAGATCGCTAGGGTGTCCGATCTCCATGCCCTGGCGAACGTGCACGCGCGTGCCCGAAGGCGCCGCGTCGCGAGCCACCAGGTAGCTGATGGCGCATCCCGCGGCCGAACCCGTGGCCGGATCTTCTCCGCCATAAAACTGCATCCTCGCCCGGTACTTCGTACCGTCTTGGTCTTGGACGGGTTCCGGAGCCAAAACATAAAACCATCGTGCTCCACGCTCGCGCAGCCACGCCGTGGCCGCATCCTGATGCACTTTGAGCCGCGCCAACGCCTCGACCGTCTTGAGCGCGACAATCGCAAACGGCGCTCCGGTAGAAACCACCTGCGGCGGCAGCGACGGGTCCAGGTCGTCAAGAGCGAGACCCAGGAGCGGAGCCACTGCCACCGCGCCCAGTTCCTTGCCAAACTCCGGCTCTCTCTGCGTCATCTCGCCAAAGATCGCCGCTGCGACCGCGGCGTCCGGCTGAAAGCGCACCGGAACGGGTCCCACCTTGAGGGCCAGCGTCACGGTGTCGTCTTGCAGGGTTTCGGGCGCCAGCATTTTCAGGATGCTTGCGGTGCCCAGCGTGGGATGGCCCGCGAAGGGCAGCTCTTCCTGGGTCGTGAATACGCGCACACGCACGCCTTCCGCGCGTTCCACCGCAGCCGACCGGCGCTCGATGAAGGTGGTCTCTGAAAGATTGAATTCGCGCGCGATGGCCTGCATTTGCTCGGTCGTCAGGGCGCAGGTGTTCAGCACCACCGCCAGCGGATTGCCGGCCAGCGGAGTCTCCGTGAAGACATCCACGACGAAATAGTCGAGCTCAGAACGATTCGGCGTCAGGGAATCGGGCATGCGAATATTATCAACCAAACTTCAATGCGAATGCTCTAGAAATGGCCACTGTCAGGCCCCCATCGGGGCTCCGCGGGGATTGAGCCCACGCGGCCGCAGGAATATACTTCCGTTGCCACGCAAAAAAGGAGGCAGTCACGCACGCAGCCTCGTGGATGTTTGCCGGCGCGCTGATTCTCTCGCCCATCGCGAACGCGCAAGTCGCTCTTCCCGACTACCCATCGAATGGTCAGCGCGGAGCGACCGCTCCTGTTCATTTGCCGAGCACACCGCAGTTGTCGAGCACCCTGCAGCCCGATATGGCCCTCATCATGGCTTCGACGCAGTTCGTCATGGAGCAGGACAAGATCAAGGGGTCGCCCTACTCGGCCACCGGACAGATCGTGCAGGAACAATCTCTGGCCGACGGCACCGCCATCCACAAGACGACGGAGTTTTCGCTGTGTCGCGACGCCGAAGGCAGACTGCGCAGCGAATTCGCAATGAAGCTCGGAAGCAGTGACAATCCGATACATATGGTGCAGGTCCATGATCCGGTCGACGGCATTCTGTTGATTTGGTCCGACAGCGGCTCCGCTCACACCGCCATTCGGAGGCGCATGCCCGAGCTCATGACCTTCCAGAAACCGGCAGGCATTCTCGCGTCGGGACCACCGCCTGCGCCGCCAACTCCGGGCGGGATTCCGCGGAACATTACGCTGCCCACGGTGCCCCATCCCAACACGTCAAACGTGCGCACGGAAACATTGCCCACCGACACCATTGCCGGAGTCTATGCGGAAGGTACGCGCACTACGGAAGTGATCCCTGCCGGAGCCCAGGGCAACGACCGTGAAATCACGATTGTTTCTGAAACCTGGACGTCGCCCGACCTGAAGATTACAGTGCGCCAGATGACCGACGATCCTCGCACGGGCAAGCTGACCGTTGAGTTGACCACGGTCGATCGCTCCGATCCCGATCCGGCCTTGTTCAAAGTCCCAGAGGGATACACGGTGATGGACACGCCATCGCCTTCAGACCGCTCCCACACGAGTGATCCGCCCGCACGGCCGCCGCAATAAATCGTCCGCGATTACAGCTCGATCAGCGGCCTCGGCAGGCGCGGTCTGGCGCGATCGAGAAAAATCCTCATGCGCAGGGCTTCGGCGCGCTCGGTGGCCACTAGCCGCATTTGCCGGCGAATGTGATCGATGTCGTCGAGCCGGTCCAATTGCGCCTCGTCGTACGCGGCATCCCGTTCCAGGCGTGCAATTCTCTCTTCGACGCTTTGACGGAAGCGCGGGCTGATCTCGAATCCTTCCTGGGCGGTGCAGTTCGAAGTCATGGCAGGCACCTCGGAGCGGGAATGCCTGAAGCCGCGGATATTTCGGTCGGCGGCCTCAAGTTTTCCTCATTGGTGCCGATACTAACGAAAGCCGCTTCTGTGCGCCAGATTACGGTTTCGCGCAACTTCGGTAACGAAGTGTCCGAAAACAGGGCAGGTTTCAGGTGTCGGTTTTTGTGGCGCGGGGATCGCGATCTGCGAATGGCGGGAGCTGAGTCTAATTCTCCGGAGACGGTGCGTAGTAGCCTTTGCGCACTTGCACTTTCAGGTCCTGCCCGGCGTCGCCATGGCAATCCACCGTGACCTTGCGGAAAGTGCCGTCCGCCTTGGTATTGCTGGAGGTGTAGCTGGCCACGTATTGGGTGCGCAGCTCGTCCTGGATCTGCTGGAACGCGGCCTGCAGCTTGCTCCCGTTGTTGCCCACGTCGATGACCCGTCCGCCGGTTTCATCGGCGATGCGTCTGGCGGGCGAGTAGCCGTAATAGCCCTCACCCTGGCTCCAGTAAAAGGCGCGGTCGGCGCACAGGATGATGTAAATGATGACGTTGTTCCGATTGGCCGCGGCAATGGCGTCGCCGATCTTCTCGCGGCTGCCCTCATCCTCGCTGTCGGTCAGGATGATGATGGCCTTGCGGCCGGTCTCCTGGTTCATTTTTTCGTTTGCGGCCAGGTAGATGGCGTCGTAAAGCAGCGTGCCCTTGGGATCGCCGACCGTGGGGACCGTGCCGCCGCCCAGGCCGGGAATGCCCGATCCGTTGCCGCCGGCGGTGTTGATCTGCGCCGTGCTCAAGGCGTGGGTCAGCAGCCGCGGGCTGTTGGTGTAGTCCTGCAGCAGGTCGACATTGGCGTCGAAGTTGACCGCGAAGGCCTCATCCTTGGAGCGCAGAACCTGCCGGATGAACTGGCTGGCCGCGTCCACTTCCATGGGCAGCAAGCGGTATTGGCTGCCCGAGGTATCCAGCAGAATGCCCAGAGTGAGCGGTTGGTTGGTTTCGGCCACAAAGGTCTTGAGGGTCTGCGGCTCCTTGTTTTCCTCCACCTTGCAGTTCTGTTGGGTCAGGTGCGGCACCAGGTTCCCGTTCTTGTCCTTGACGGTGAAGAACAGATCCACCAGGTTCACATTCACTTTGAAAGTGGCTGCCGGCGTCTCGTCAGGCGGCGGGGCGGGAGCGTTGCTGACCGGGGCTGCGTCGGGTGAAGGCGCAAGCTGGGCCCATCCCGCCACGGCAAACGCCGGCAGGCCCAACACCAGGGCCACAATGCTATTGCGGAGGCGCATCCTGATCCGTTAGACGAAAACGGGACCTCAAGGGGAAGCATACACGGGTTCTTTCACGGCTGGCAGGCAACCCTCGCGCCTCTGCCGCGTCTGATACTCTGTCAGTTGTTGCCTGTTTCTTGGTTTTTTGCGCATACAGGCAGGTTTTGCGGGAGGATGAAATCGCAGTGAACGTTCCAGGAAGGGCCATTGCGCTGGCAGCGCTTCTCGGTGTCGGACTGGTTTTGGGCGCCGCAGTCCTGGCCCAGCAGCAGACCTCTGTACCCGACGCGCCCACCCCGCAGGCGCCCACTCCGCTGCCGGGAACGCAAGGGCCTATCACGCCGGGGATCGGCGCAGGAGAGGCGCCGAGCGGTACCGCCCCATCTTCCTCCAGCCCCAGCCCGACACAGCCGGAGCAGCCTCCTCCGCCGTCCGCGAGCCAGCCGCCTGCCGCGACCGCCCCGCAGCCCAACGCGCAGGATACGCCGCCGGAAGAAGGCGCGCGTGCACTGAACACCGTAATTCATGCGCAGGTGAACGAAGTCGTGGTTCCGGTCACGGTGAAGGACTCCAAGGGAAACCCGGTTGCCGGCCTCACCTGGCGGGACTTCACGGTCTATGAGAACAACGTCCGCGAGCCGTTGCGCGTGTTCAGCGTGGATGCCGCGCCGCTTTCGGTTGCCTTCGTCGTGGACCAGACTCTGCCCGCGAACTTCATGCGCAACGTGAATGAATCTCTCGGCGCTATCCAGGGCGCGCTTACGCCCTATGACGAGGCCGCGGTCTTTACCTACACCAATGGGCCCAAGGAGTGGACCGGCTTTACCGGCGCACAAGGCCCGCGCCTGCCTTCGGTGCTCTCATTGGCGCAGTCTTCGGGCAGCGATCCCATGGTGCCCGTCAATTCCGGCCCGCTTGCCGGCTGCAACATCACGCAAAACGGCAACTGCGTTTCTCCTGTCCTGCAACCAGGCGGCTCCACAGCGCAGAACGGTTTCATCCAAATCCCCAAGGAGATTCACACCCTCAACGACGCCATCCTGGCGGCGGCCAAAGAGCTTTCCACGCGGCCCAAGGAACGGCGGCGCATCATTTACGTGATCTCCGACGGCAAGGAATACGGCAGCAAGGCCAGCTGGAGAGAGGTAGTGCGCTACCTGCAGACCAACAATATTGCCGTCTATGCCACGCTGGTGGGCGACTCGGCCCGCTGGGGCGAGGGTTGGTTAGACCGCTTCCATCTGCCCTTCGAGGCGTATGACAACATCCTGTACAAGTACGTGGCTCAGACCGGCGGCGACATGTTCTCAGAGGGCGGCGTGAACAAAATCGAGACCAGCTACGCCAAGATCGCCGACGAAGCGCGCAACCAGTACACGCTGGTCTATGCGAGCCATGAATCGATCTACGACGACAAGTACCGCTCCATCGAAGTGCGCGTCAACCGGCCCAATATCGTGATCACGGCCAAGCCCGGCTACTATCCCTCGGCGCAGGAATACAAATAAGCCCGAGCTTCCAAAAGCAGCTCGCAAAAAACAAGGGCCTGTGCAATCGCACAGGCCGCTTCATATGCAGTTACTTTTAGGTCTCGATGCCGCTTAAAAGATCGCGGGACTCACCTGCCTCGCTCCAGGATGGTTCAGCTCGATTAAACCAGCGCTGCTTTCTTATCGAACTTGTTTCCGCATTCGGGGCAAAATCCCTTGTCTTCCGCCGCATCCGGATTCGGAGCGTTGGCCGTCAGAACATTCTTGCAATTCGGGCATCGATAGGTCGCTTTGCCGCTGCCCGTCGATGCGCTTTGCGGCGGTGCATTCACGGCCGACTGTTGCGTGGGGGTCGACGGCACTGGATCTGTAATTCCCCGAATCCCCTCGCGGAAGCCCTTCAATCCCTCGCCCAATCCCTTGCCCAGCTCCGGCAACCGTTTGGCGCCAAAAAGCAAAAATGCAACCGCTGCAATCAGGATCAGGTGCCACGGCTGAAGTAGATCGCCCATCGATAGTTCCTCCGCGCGCTCGGAGACCTTCGGCACGCTTTCTCAACTCCATATTGTCGCACAAAGCGCCAGAAATGGCCCCTTGCCCCGTACTTATGGCATCCTGAGAATAGCCTCGGAGGTCTCCCCATGAAGACCATCAAGCTGATGGTTCTGGCTGCGATGCTGGCCCTTGCCGCGGGCACGGCCAATTCCGCCGTGCACGACATTTATCCCGATCCCGGGCAGGCCCGGGCCGACCTGGCCGCCGCGCTCAAGACCGCGGCCGCAACGCACCGCCGCATTCTGCTCGTTTTTGGCGGCAACTGGTGCGGCGACTGCCAGGTGCTGGACCTTTACCTCCACGACGCACGGAACAAGCCGATTCTCGATGCGAATTTTGTGCTGGTGCCCATCAACATCGGCTATATGGATACCAATCTCGACATCGGTGAGCAGTACGGAGTTCCCATCAAGAAGGGCGTTCCTGCGCTGGCCGTCCTGAGCGAGCGCGGCACGTTGCTCTACAGCCAGAAGGATCACCAGTTCAGCGCCATGCGGACCATGCAGTCCTCGGCCGTCACCGAGTTCCTGGTGCAGTGGAGACCGAAGCGTCCCGGCTGCTCGGTGATGGTGGTGAACTGCTAGCCGCATCTCTCACGCGAGGCGAGGACCTGCAGCGCCGGTCTCCAGACCCCGCGGGTAGCGCCCTGTTCACAAGTAACCGGTATTCTTCTTCTGACGCCCGATGGGCGTCGCGCGGCGCACCGCGAGCCGCGAAGGAGACCCGATGCATCAGGCCAATTCCGGCTCCGGCAGAACCATCACCACGCTCTCCAGCCGCGAAGTGTACCGCAACCACTGGATGCGCGTGCGCGAGGACGAGATCCTGCGCACCAACGGCGAAAAAGGCATCTACGGCGTGGTGGAGAAACACGATGCGGCCATCATCCTGCCCATTGATGGTGACCGAATCTGGCTTGTCGATCAGTTCCGCTACACCATCGGGGAGCGCGCGCTGGAACTGCCCCAGGGCGGCTGGGAGATAGAAATCGAGAATCCCGAAGAGCTGGCGCGCGGCGAGTTGCGGGAAGAAATCGGCAGGTACGCCGCCCACATGACGCGCCTGGGAACGCTTTGGATCGCCTATGGTTTCACGCGGCAACGCCAACACGTGTATCTGGCCACCGGTCTCACGCCGGCCCAGGCAAATCCCGACGCCGAAGAGCACGATCTGACGGCCCGCCCCGTTCCCATTGCCGAATTTGAGCGCATGATGCTCGACGGCGTCATCCGCGACAATTGCACGCTTTCGGCCTGGGGGCTTTACCAGCTTTGGAGGGTGCGGCAACGGTGAAGCGCCGAGACTCATCGCTGGATGCCATGTTCATCTCAAAGATCCCCGTTTGGTCTCATGTATGATGCGGGAAAGCATATCGACCCCAGGACCAGGGAACAGGCAATGGCAGCAACGATCGACGCCGCTCGCAAGCCGGCCTGATTTGTCGAACTGGATTCACTTCGCGGCCTGGCGGCGTTGAGTGTCGTTGCTCACCATCTTGAATATTTCTGGGCGCAGGAGGTCAACCCCAGTTCTCCGGCTCTTCGCTTCCTGACCGCACAATTCTTTAAATTCGGAAGCGATGCGGTCGTACTCTTCTTCGTGCTGAGCGGATTTGTGCTGTCCTTGCCCGCAATCAACGGAAGACCCCAGACGTATTTCACATTCACAGTGCGCAGAGTTTTCCGGATTTATCTCCCCTATCTTGCGGCCATCGCAGTCTCTGTTGCGGGTGCCTATTGGCTGCATGGCATGGTCACTGCCAGCGCCTGGTTTCATCAATCCTGGTCGGAGCCGGTGAACTGGCGCCTGGTCGGTCAGCACCTGCTGTTTATCGGCGTTTACGATGTGAATCAGTTCGATAATCCCATCTGGTCGCTGGTCCAGGAAATGCGCATCTCGCTGGTTTTTCCAGCGCTTTGCTGGCTGGTTTTGCGCTTAAAGAGCAGGTGGTCCTTAGCGATCGCCGCTGCACTCGGCGCCATCGCTCTGGCCCTTACCAACGCGCCGATCCCGGACGACTGGAGGGTGGCCGATTCGTTTGAATTTGCAGGCTTTTTTGTGATCGGCATTTTTCTGGCGCGCGAAAAAGACAGGCTCGGGGCGTGGTTTGTCCGTTGTCCATGGTTCGCGAGGATCCTGATCGGCGTTGTGTGTCTATGGCTCTACCGGTTTGCAGGCATTGAATCCGAATGCGCCGCCGGACTCTTCTTCGCCGGCGAATTCTCGTCCGATTGGCGTTGGCTCACCGCTCTTGGCGCCGGCGGAATCATGATCGTTAGCCTCAACTCCGCTTCCTTGAAGAAGATTCTTTACTGGCCTCCGATTCGTTCCCTGGGCAAGATGTCCTATAGTCTCTACCTTTGGCACTGTGTCGTCCTGCTTTACTGCGTTCATTTGCTGTATGGCAGGGCACCGTTTGGGGCGATTCTGGGCCTGGCCTTCGTATTGAGCATGGTGGTGTCGTGGTGCTCCTGGCGGTGGATTGAGCTGCCGGCGATCGCCCTGGGCCGGAAACTCGGTGATATCCGGTTGACGCGCCCGATCCATGTGAAAGCGTAGAGCGATGAGGATCGCCGACTCGCGCCCATGCAGGGAATCGGCAAGCCGGACGGGAATGCCGCAGGCGGCTTATCCCCCGCGTGATTCGCGTCACACTGTCATTGCAGGCAATTCCTGAATAATCAATGCTGAACGAGCAGGCCGGGGGTGTCTTCCGAGCCGTTTTTTGCCCAGAGCGCTTGTGTTCCTGGCCTGCACGCAAGTCCAAAACCGGAGGACAAGTCGAGCTGTGTTCAGGATTGTGGAAGCCCGCACCGCCGGTCTCAACATCCGGCAATTTACCATCGCGGCGCCGCGCATCGCGCGCAAGCAGCGGCCGGGGCAGTTCGTCATTCTGCGCGTGAAGGAAAACGGCGAGCGCATCCCGCTCACCATCAAGAGCGCCGATCCCGCCGCCGGAACCGTCACCATTGTGGTGCAGACCGTGGGCAAGACCACTTCGCTGCTCAACAGCCTAGAAGCGGGCGACGCGATTCTCGACGTCGTCGGCCCTCTCGGCCAGCCCTCCGAAATCAAGAAGTACGGCGCCGCCGCGATTGTCGCCGGCAGTGTGGGAACCGCCATGGCGCTGCCCACCGCCAAAGCCCTCAAGGAAGCCGACAATCACGTGATCTTCATTGAAGGTGCGCGCAGCCGGGAGATGGTGATCTTTGAGGACGAAGTGCGCGCCGCGAGCCACGAGGCCTACATCATGACCGACGACGGCAGTTACGGCGAACACGGTCTCGTCACGAAGAAACTCGAAGAGCTTCTCGCCGCCGGGCAAAAGCTGGACTTTGTGCTCGCCGTGGGCCCCGTGCCCATGATGCGCGCCGTGGCCCGCGTTACCGCGCCGCTCGGCATCAAGACCATGGTCAGCCTGAACTCCATCATGGTCGACGGCACGGGCATGTGCGGCGGCTGCCGCGTGCTGCTGGGCAATCAAAGCAAATTTGCCTGTGTCGATGGGCCGGAGTTCGACGCCTCGCTGGTGAATTTCGATGTGCTCATGCAGCGCAACGCCATGTACCGCGGCCAGGAGTGCCAGTCGCTCAAGCAATTCGACCAGCACCGCCAGGAGGAGCTTGAACGGCACCGCGCCACGGTGGCCACCAGGGAGAAAGAAAGCGCGCAACTGCGGGCAAAACTGGAAGCGCAGGGAGAGACCCATCATGTCTGACGCCAATCCGCTCCCTGCCAAAGAACGGATCAAGATTCCGCGGGTGCACATGCCCGAGCTCGATGCCGAGATACGCGCGCACAACTTTGCAGAAGTGAACCAGGGACTTTCTGCACCCGCAGCCGTCACTGAAGCCACGCGCTGCATCGCATGCGCCCGGCCCGGTTGCCAGATCGATTGTCCCGTCGGCGTCAAGATCAAAGAGATTGTGGAACTCATCTGCGCGGGCGATTTTCTGGCTGCGGCCGCAAAAATGCGCGAGGACAACGCGCTGCCCGCCATTACCGGCCGCGTGTGCCCGCAGGAGAGCCAATGCGAAGGCGGTTGCGTGCTGGGCAAGAAGGGCGAGCCCGTCGCGATCGGCAACCTCGAGCGGTTTATCGCCGACTTTGAGCTGCAAAGTGGACAATTAGGCTTGCCCGCCGTTGCTCCGCCCACCGGGAAGAGCGTGGCCATCGTGGGCAGTGGTCCGGCGGGGCTCTCGGCCGCGGGCGATCTCGTCCAGAAGGGCCATCGCGTGCGCGTCTTTGAGGCGCTGCACGAGTTGGGCGGAGTGCTCATCTACGGCATTCCCGAGTTCCGGCTGCCCAAAGCCATCGTCAAGCAGGAAGTGGACAACCTGCGCCGCATGGGCGTCGAGTTCGAAACCAACGTGGTGGTGGGCAAAAGCGTCACGCTTGACGAGTTGATGCGCGTTGAGGGGTTCGATACAGTTTTTGTGGCCACCGGCGCGGGGCTTCCGGTGTTTCTCGGCGTGGCAGGCGAGCACCTGAACGGCGTCTATTCTGCGAATGAATTCCTCACCCGCACCAACCTGATGAGGGCTTATCGCTTTCCGGAATTCGACGAGCCCATCTACGACTGCCGCGAGCGCGACGTGATCGTGGTGGGCGGCGGCAACACCGCCATGGACGCGGTGCGCACCGCGCGCCGCCTGGGCGCGAAAACGGCCACACTGGTTTACCGGCGGTCTGAAGCAGAAATGCCGGCCCGCGCCGAGGAAGTGAAGCACGCGCGCGAAGAGGGCATCGAGTTCCGCATGCTGACCAACCCGGTGGAGTTTCTGGGCGACGAAAAGGGCTGGCTCACGGGCGCGCGTTGCGTGCGCATGGAGCTGGGTGCGCCCGACGAAAGCGGCCGCCGCCGTCCCGTGCCCGTCGCCGGTTCGGAATACGTGTTACCCGCCCACGTGGCCATCATCGGCGTTGGCACCACGGCCAATCCCCTCATCCAGAGCACCACTCCCGACCTCGCCACCAACAAGTGGAATTACATCGTGGCCGATCCCGAAAACCTGCGCACCTCCAAGCGCGGGGTTTTTGCCGGCGGCGACATCGTCACCGGCGGCGCTACCGTCATCCTGGCCATGGGCGCCGGCCGCAAAGCGGCCAAGGCGATAGACGAGTACCTGACGACCGGGGAGTGGTGAAAGCAACCTTCTACGTTCTTCTCTGCCTACCGTCGATATGAAGGCCGATGAGTATCGTTACTGGCAGAGTCGGCCCGCGCATGAGCAAATGGATGCGGTTGAGGAGATGATCCAAGCCGCCTACGCGCTGAAAGGTTGGGAGATCGAGCTCGATGTACCAAGACTACAAAGACCTTTTGTCCGCATTCCATGCCCATGGCGCTAATTCACTGATTGCAGGCGGCAGTTCCCCTGCCGCAAAAAAGTGGGCGGCAAAGCTCGCGCTCTGCCGCCGCCCTGTCCCTGGGTTGTCTTGAAGGTATTGCAATACTGCTAAGCTTGAGTCGCTGAGGATGGGAGGGGCTGCTTTCTTAGTCCCTAGTCCCTATGTCCCTCAGTCCCTGCTTTACTGCAAGAGCTTGGTCACTTCCTGCTGCACTTGATTGGCTTGCGCTAATGCGGCGATGCCCGTCTGGCTCAGAATCTCGTACTTCGACATGTTCGAAGTTGCCGAGGCGTAGTCGGTGGCCTGCACCGCATTCTGCGCGGAAACCACGTTCTCCTGCTGCGTGCTCATCACCTGGCTGATGGAGTTGAGCGTGTTGATCTGCGCGCCGATGTAGCCGTCCTGGGCCGCCACATCGCTGATCGCCACGTTGAGCATGTTCAGCGCCTTCTCCGCATCCGCCTGATTGGTCAAGTCGGTCGTGTTCAGCGCTTCGCCCGCGCCGTCCGTGTAGCTCATCGTGGCCACGCCGCCCGACCCGCCGGAGTTACCGGCGAATACCGCGGGAGCTGCGGCTGTCTGGTTTGTCGCCTGGTCAGCAACATCCGGGGCCGCATCGGGGGCGCCCAGACCCGAGTTCGTGATCCCGACCGTATAGTATCCCGGCGAAGCAACAAACGCGGTGGTGGCGTTGGCTGTCGTGCTGGAGACACCCGCGGCGGTGATCGAGACCGAGGAGTCGGCCGAGGTAAAGACCAAGCTACCTGCGTTCGCTCCCACTGAAGCGGTGATGCCGTAACCACCATTATTGATTGCGGTTAACAAGGAAGCTATTGTGTAGGCGCCGCCATTGTTTCCGGTGGCCAGGTTAATCGTGCTCGTGCTGCCGTCAGAGCCCTTGATCGTAAGCGTGCCGGTGAGGACATCCGTACCGGCGGTGACAGCGCCGGTGTCGGTCAAACTGCCCACCAGACCTGGTTGAACTCCATTGCCCACTCCTGCTCCGGCGCCTGTGATCTCGATCCCTGTATCGACACCTGCGGCGGAGTCTCCTGCCGCCTTTCCCGTGGTGAAGCTGGCGGTCAAGCCAAGGCCCGAGTTGTTGATGGCGTTGATCAGTCCCTGCACGGTGTCGTTGGTTGAGGCCTCGCCGGCGCCAACACTGATCGTCGTAGGCGTCACCACGGTGCCGTTCGCCCCTTGCGTCAGGTAGTTCACGTCGATCGTGGACGTCGCATTGACAAGAGCATCGTTGGCCGTCGCAAGCGTGCCGCCGTTCGACAAATCGATGAACACGTTATTCGAGCCGTTGCTGTAGGCCATGGCGCCGCCGGTATCGCCCACACTCGATTCCGAGAGCGACCGGATATTCAGATCGTCGATCGAAGATCCCTCTGTCGACGAGTCCCCGGTATAGATCGCCACGGTATTTCCGTCAAACACCTGCTCCTGGTTGTACGTGGTGGTTTGCCCAATGTTATTCACTTCGGCCAGGATCGATTGATACTCCTGGTTGGCCGCGCTCTCCTGGTCTGAGTTCAGCGTGCCGTTCGAGGCTTCGGTGGCCAGCGTGATGGCGCGGTTCAGCAGGCTTGTTACCTGCGACAAGGCGCCATCGGCCACCTGCAGCAAGCCCACGCCTTCAGTCGCGTTGGTCTCAGACTGCGTCAGCGCCGCCGAGTTCGCCCCCAGTCCGTTCACCAGCGACAGGCCGGCCGCGTCGTCCGCTCCGGAATTGATGCGCGACCCCGACGACAACTGCTGCAGCACCGTTTGCAGGCTGCTGTTCGTGTTGTTCAGGTTGTTCTCAGCGTAGATCGCCGACAGATTGTTCAAAACACCGAGGGCCATGGAATCAACTCCTTCTCGGATGCAATGTGGCCTGCCCATCGTGCGGCGCATTGATCGAAAATTTCCAGCGTCCGCGGCTTCCGGATGGGCCTGTTCGCATCCACCCGTTTCATCGGTCCCGGCCGAAATAACTTTAGTCATATTTTTTAAGACTCCCCGTGGCCGCTTTTGCAGCGCGCCGATTCAGGTTGTCGCGCTCTCGTGCAAATGGTGTTGCGATGTGCGCCAATCGCTGTCGCGAAGCGGTGCAGCCAACTGTTGCGGTTTGGGGCAGGCTGGCGGCCGTGCGGCGCACCGAAACGCCCTTTGCGATTGGCGATTTCTGCCAGGCGCCACGATGCAATCGCCAGAAACAGCAGGCCCTCCGGCGTGCCGGAGGGCCTGAGGAATTGATGCTGAAGAAAACCTAAGCCTGGCGTTCCGGCTTGTATCCCGAAACTCCGTAATAGGTCATGAAGAGGTAGCATGCGATGGTCAACAGGAATGCATGCTGATAGCCCGCTTTGTCCGCGATCAGCCCAAAGAGCGGCGGAATTACCGCTCCACCCACATTGCCGATCGTAATCACACCCGAACCCTTGCTGGTCAACGGACCCAGTTCGGCGATGCCGAGTGCGAAGATCGTCGGATACATGATGGAGTTGGAGAAGCCGCACAGGATCAGGCTCCAGATGGCAACGTGGCCCGTCGAAAACATCCCCACGATGAGGAAGGCAACGCCCAAAACGCCGAGGAAGGCCAGCAGCTTGTTGGCTTTGATGGTCTTCATCAGCACGGTTCCCGCGAAGCGCCCGATCATCATGGCCAGGGGGTAGCAGAAGGCCAGCACAGCGACAACTTCCTTTTCCCCGATCCCCTGCGGATAAAGACCGCTGACCGCATGGGCGAAGGGTTGGGCGAACCGCAGGTAGTCGCCGATTGCCGCGCTTTGGGTTTCAAAAAACTTGATGGCGTTGGCGGCCAGCGCAATTTCGAGGCCGACATAGAGGAAGATGCCAATCATGGCCAGCACTGTGTGCCGGTAAGTCCAAATGCTGCGTCCGGCGATCGCGTCGGCGCCTTGCGCCGGCCGGAAATCGCGCGTCCCGGTGATGGCCGGCAAATGCATTCCCATGATGATGAAGCCCAGCGCCAGCAGGGCGCACGCGATGGCGATATAAGGCGCCTGCACGGTATGCGCAATGGCTGCCTGGCTTTTCACCTTTGCAGGATCGGTGAGGATGAAGACGCCGACCACGATCGGGGCCATGGCCGTGCCCAGGGAATTGAATGCCTGCGCCAGCGTGAGCCGCGCCGGAGCACTGCTTTCCGGGCCCAGGATCGAAACGTACGGATTCGCCGAGGTTTGCAGTCCGCAAACGCCCGTGGCCAGCACGAAACTCGCAGTCAGGAAGAATGGGAAACTGATCATGGCGGCTGCAGGCACAAAGAGCAGCGCACCCACCACCATCACAAACAGCGAAATCACCATCGTCCGCTTGTAACCCACCATCTCAATCACCTTGGAGGCAGGGACCGAAAAGAGCAGGTAGGCAAAGAACCACGACGAAGTCACCAGGTTCGACCAGGCGTGCGTGAGATGGAAGATGTCTTCGAGCTTGGGCGAGAGATTGCTGTTCAGATTGGTCAGAAATCCAAAGATCAAAAACAGGCCGGTGACAATGATGAACGGAACCGTGTAATTGGGCGCATTGGGCGCAGCCGCGGGCGTGGAACGCGATGCCATAGAAGTACTTCCTCCGCTGAATGGTAAAAAGACAGCTTGAATGGTGCCGCCACCACTCTACGCACCGCAGCCAGGTGTCGTCCAGGCATTGCATGCAGCAGTCTTTTGGATTGGGCTATTTTTGGGGGAAAACTGACCGCGTAAAAGGTGGCTATTGCGGCTTCGGCTCAGATCGATCTGTTGCCTGCGTGACCGTCGCGATTCGAGCGGAATAGGAACGGAACCATAAGAACCATGCGACGGCCATCAGCGCATAGGCCGGAAGCCAGGCGATCTGATGCACTCGGTTCGCCGGATGATAGCCGGTGATCAGGATACAAAGATTGAGAGCGAATCCGATGACCGCGACACACGAAACGACGGCACATCCGGCCCTGAGCCTCCGTAACTTTTTCAAATCATTAGATAAAAGCATGTTCTCGCCCATGCGGTGATATTCGCACGTCCGGGTTTTCGCCGCAAGATGCGGTCAACGGCCATAGGCTGTCGGAGCCACCTCCGTTTACACTAAAACTGCATGATTCCCACCTTGACCTGGACCCCAGAGGGCGTCCGCTTCCTCGATCAGACCAAGCTCCCGCTCGAAGAGAGCTACGTGCTCGCTACAACCTACGAAGAGGTGGCCGACGTCATTGTCACCATGGTGGTTCGCGGCGCTCCGGCCATCGGCGTCTCGGCGGCCTACGGCGTGGCGCTGGGTGCGAAGCAAACCAAAGCCAAGACTGCGGAGCAGTTTGCGCCGGAGTTCGAGCGCATCTGCGCGCGCCTGGCCGCAACCCGTCCCACAGCCGTCAATCTTTTCTGGGCCATCGACCACATGAAGGCGGTTTTTTCGACCCTGGCCGGGTCGGGCGTATCTTTGGACGAAATCAAGCAGAAGCTGCTGGCCGAAGCGCACGCAATGTACGAGCAGGACATCGCCGCCTGCAAGCAGATGGGCGCGTTTGGCGCGGACCTGATGCCGGACGATGGCGGCGTGCTGACGCACTGCAACGCCGGCGCATTGGCTTCCTGCGGTTACGGGATGGCGCTGGGAGTGATCCGCGCGGCGGTCGAGCGCGGCAAGAAGATCATGGTGTATGCCGACGAGACGAGGCCGTTCCTGCAAGGCTCACGGCTCACCGCGTGGGAACTGATGGCCGACCACATTCCCACCACGGTGATCTGCGACAACATGGCCGCCAGCCTCATGCGGCAGGGGCGCATTCAGGCTGTCGTGGTGGGCGCGGACCGCATCGCCGCCAACGGCGACACCGCCAACAAGATCGGCACCTACAACGTCGCCATTCTGGCGCGCGAGCACGGCATCCCGTTTTACGTGGCGGCGCCGTGGTCCAGCATCGATCTCGCCACCGCGACCGGCGACCAGATCCCCATCGAGGAGCGTCCTGCGAAGGAAGTGACGCACCACGCCGGCAAGCAGGTGACGCCCGACGGCGTGGGCATCTGCAACCCGGCCTTCGACGTGACCCCGGCCAAGTACATCGCGGCCATCATCACCGAGCGGGGCGTGTTGCGCGCGCCGTATTCTGAGTCCCTCAAAGAGATGGTGCTGGTGAGCTAAAGCCGACCCGCAATTCAATTAGGGCTTTTTGATTCAGCTTGGTAGGTCCGTCTTGACAAATAATGCTAGATTAGCTAAGCTAAGTTAGCAGTTTGAGATTATGCCTACCGCAACCATCTTCGAAGCCAAAACCAATCTCTCCAAACTGGTGCAGCGCGCGCTGAAGGGGGAGGATGTGCGGATCACCTCCGGACGCGAGCGCAAGCCCGTGGTGCGCTTGGTGCCTGTCGATTCCGTTCCAGCCAGCCAGCGCCTCGGATTTCTCGAGGGGCTGGGCGATGTCGGGCCGGAGTTCTTTGAGCCACTACCGGAAGACGAGCTTCGCCTTTGGAACGGCGAGGGTGAATGAGAGTTCTGCTCGATACGCACGCGCTTTTGTGGGCAGCTTTTCGCAAGGATCTGCTCTCAGCCCGCGCCCGGAAACTGATCGAAACCCCCTCAAATGAGATTCTGGTTTCCGCGGCATCGGCCTGGGAGATTGCTACCAAATACCGGCTTGGCAAGCTTCCCCTTGCGCAGGTTCTCGTCGGAGATTTCGTTCCGAGAGTGACCTCGGCGGGCTACGTCCTGCTCTCGATTTCGGTCGAACATGCGCTGCGCGCCGGCCGTCTTCCCGCTGATCACAAAGATCCATTTGACCGTATGCTCGCTGCGCAAGCCATCGACGAAGATCTGCCGCTGCTCAGCAACGATGAGCGGCTTGATGTCTTTGGCGTGCGCCGCGAGTGGTAATTCCCGTTTCCCACGCTTACGCCGGCGTGCGCACTTCGCTCGAGGTCCCGCCCGCCGCGGGAACGTAGCACTGCGACGTGTAATCCATCACCATGCGGTCGGCGTTAAAGCGCCATCCCAGGGTGCGGATGGTCCGCTTCATGCGCTTGATCCAGCCTCGCGGCAAGCCGTCGCGGTCGCGATCGTAGTAGAGCGGAATCACTTCGTCCAAAAGGACAGAATAAAGCGCTTCGCCGTCGCGCCGGTCGTGCACATCCATATTGGAGTGGGTTCTGCCGGTGCCGATGGCGAAGCCGTTGA
Source organism: uncultured Occallatibacter sp. (assembly GCA_964569985.1). Lineage (GTDB taxonomy): Bacteria > Acidobacteriota > Terriglobia > Terriglobales > Acidobacteriaceae > Telmatobacter. The sequence continues at coordinate 57,740 of CAZMWL010000012.1, read as the reverse complement.
GCCCGTCGTAGGCCTCGGCCCACCATCCATCCAAAATGGAAAGATTCAGACCGCCGTTCAGCACCACTTTCATGCCGCTCGTGCCGGAGGCTTCCAGCGGACGGCGCGGATTGTTCAGCCACACGTCGACACCCTGGACGAGATAGCGGCCCACGTTGATGTCGTAGTCCTCAATGAAAACAAACTTGTCGGCAAAGTCGGAGTTGCGCATCATCTGCGCAATCTGCTGCAGCACGCGCTTGCCGGGCTCGTCGTGGGGATGCGCCTTGCCGGCAAAAACAAACTGCACCGGCCGTTTGGCGTCGTTCACCATCTCAGCCAATTGTTCCATGTCGGCCAGCAACAGGTTGGCGCGCTTGTAGGTGGCAAAGCGCCGCGCGAAGCCGATGGTCAGCGCGTCGGGCGAGAGCACCTTGTCGAGCTGCTTCAGCGTCTTCTCCGGCTCGCCGCGGCGTGCGGCCTGCTCGCGCGCGCGCCTGCGCGCGAAGTTGAAGAGCTGCCCCTTCAGGCTCAGGTGCGTCTCCCACAACTCGCCGTCGTCAACGGTTTCAATCGCCTCCCAGGTGTGCGCTGCGCCGCTTTCGCGCTGCCAGCCCACGCCCAGATGGCGATCGTACAGTCGGCGCATCTGCGGCGCCAGCCACGAGGGCACGTGCACGCCATTGGTTACGTGGCCGATGGGCACCGCATCTTCCGGGCTGTCGGGATACAGGCCTCTCCACATGGCGCGTGAAACCTCGCCGTGCAGCGAGCTCACCGCGTTCACGCGCCGCGCCAGCTTCAGGCCCAGCACCGTCATGCAGAAGGGTTCGCCATAATCCGTGGGATGCTCGCGGCCAAATCCCATCAGGTTTTCATGCGAGATGCCCAGTTGCTCGCGCAGCGGTCCCAGGTGTTCCTCGATCAGGTCCGGACTGAAGCGGTCGTGACCCGCGGGCACCGGCGTGTGCGTGGTAAAGATCACCTCGCGGGGAATCTGCCGCGCGGCGGCGTAAAAATCCAGGCCTTCCTCTTCCATGCGCGTGCGAATGGCCTCGAAAACTGCAAAGCCGCTGTGGCCTTCGTTCAAGTGCAGAACGCCGGGCGTAATGCCCATGGCCTTGAGCGCGCGAAAACCGCCCACGCCCAGCAGCAGCTCCTGCCGGATGCGCGTGCGTGCGTCGCCGCCATAAAGCCGCGAGGTGGTTTCCAGATCCTCCGGCGCATTGCCCTCCACATTCGAGTCCAGCAGCAGAAGATCGCAGCGGCCCACGCGCACCCGCCACACTTTGGCGCGAATCGAGCTGCCGCGCGTGGCAATTTCCACTACCACCGGCTCGCCGTTGGCGCCGATGGCCGGCTGCATAGGCAGTTGATTCACGTCGTTCGCGAGATACTCCTCGCGTTGCCAGCCGCTCTCGTCGAGCCGCTGCAAAAAGTAGCCCTGCCTGTAGAAGAGGCCGACGCCGACCAAAGGGATGTCCAGATCGGACGCGCTCTTGATGTGGTCGCCCGCGAGCACGCCCAGGCCGCCGGAGTAGATAGGCAGCGACTCGTGCAGCCCGAACTCGGCAGAGAAGTAGCCCACCGGCCGCGGCCGCAGCACGCCCGCATGGCCCGCGCCCCAGGTGTGGTCGTCGTTCAAGTATTCCTGCTGGCGCCGGTACGCGTAGTTGATGCGGCTGTGCAGCGCCAGCTCCGCGGCTCTGCGCTCAATCTCGCCGAGCGGCGTCTCGTTCAGCAGCGCAATCGGATTCTGATTCAACTCGCGCCAGCGCACCGGGTTCAGGTCGCGAAACAGGCTCACGCACTCCTGGTCCCAACTCCACCACACGTTGCGCGCCAGCTCCCAAAGTTTTTCCTGTGCCGGGGCAATGAAGCGATCGAGTGTCCGCGCCTCGCTCACCACCGGCGCCACCTGGCTCGCCGCTTCCGCCAGCATGCGAATTTCTTCTTCGCGAAAAACGCGCGGTTCTTTGGTCTGCACGACCAGCACGCCCTGCAACACGCCGCGGTCGATCAGCGGCACGCCGAGAAAGGAGTGGTACTCGTCTTCGCCCGATTCCTTGAAGTACTTGTAGCGGGGATGCTCGGGCGCATCGGCCACGGCCACCGGAAGCAGCCGCTCGGCCACCAGGCCGGAAAGGCCTTCATGCAACGGCATGCGCAAGCTGCCGATGCTTTTTGGATGCAGGCCCAGCGTGGCGGCAAGCACCAGGTTCGAGCGGTCGGGTTCCAGCAGGTACGCCGAACAGACGTCGGTCTTGAAGCGCTTGGCGATCAGCGCCACCACGTTCATCAACGTCTCCGCCGGCTTGCCCTCCTGCTCCGCCAGGTTCGAAATCTCTTCCAGCGTCAGGACAAGGTTGGCGTCAGCGGCTGCGTGGGTCGTCGGGTTCATGGTTTTATTCTCGCCTCTCGCTCATGATGTAGAGATAAGGATTCAGCTCCGCGCCGGCCGACCCGCTTTCCAAATAATGGAAGAGCGCATCGGGCGAAAACGCGCGACGAATAAAATCAAGCAGTTGACGGTTGGGACCTGAGGGAAGCCCCCGGCCCTTTCAGGTACGGGATTGATTCGACAATACCATACGATCCGGCCGGCATCACCGGCCGGCGGTCTTCAAGCTGCCGCGAACTCCACTGCAAGCACAGTGATATCGTCCTCTTGCCCGAAGGTTTGAGCCTGCTCCACGATCGCCGCCACACGCTGGCTGCTGATGGCGCGCGTGCGGTCGAAGCCAAACAACTCCTTCGCCAGATTGGTTGCTTCCACCACGCCATCCGTCATGAACATCAACCGGTCGCCATGCCGCAACGTGAATGTCTGCATCCGATATTCTGTTTCATCCTTGATGCCCAGCGGCAGCGAACCCTCCAGGTCCAGTTCCTTGCCATTCAGATACGGCGGCATGTGTCCGGCGTTGGCAATCCGCACCTGCCCGCTGGGACTAAGCTCGGCGGCGAGGCAAGTGGCAAAATGTCCGCCGGATCGGCCGACCATGCGGCGGTTGAGCGTGGCCAGCATCAAGGCCGGATCGAGGCTGTATTCGGCCTGGTTGCGAATGGCGCCTACCAGCACCGCGACCAGCATGGCCGCGCTCACTCCCTTGCCGGAGACGTCGCCGATCACCACCAGCAAGCTTCCATCGGGCTTGGTCAGCGTCTGAAAGAAATCGCCGCCGACGGTTTGCGCGGGGCGGTACTCCGATTCGACCGAGAAGACCTTTGAATTGATAATTTCAGGAACCAGCACGCGTTGCTGCAACTGTTGCGCCTGCTCCAAATCTTTTTTTGCTGCCTGGCGCGTAAGCGACTCGACGACCTGGGTGCGCACGAAGCGGCGCAGTGCCAGCGCGCCCACCACCACGATCTGCAGCATCGCCACCACATTGCCGATAGCGATGCCCAGGCCGAAGGGGTAGAACTGGTTGCGAATGTGGAAGGTGTTCAGAAGTAAGGGACCATAGGAACTGTACAAGCCAATCACGATGGGAAATGCCGCCATCGAGGCCTCCAGGCGGTCGCGGCGGAAGCCCAGTACGAGAATCGGGATCATCAGCAACGACAACGGAACCGCGACCAAGTATGTTGCCGAATTGAACCAGTGCAGCTGGCTCTGCGGCACAAAATTCAGGCCAAGATATGGCGATTGCACGCAAAACCAGAGCAGCATGATCACCACGCTCAGCGCCCATGCGGCGCGCGGAATCCACTTCTCTTTCTGCAGCCCAAACCAGTTCCACCAGAACATGAGCCATAAAGGCAGGAAGATGATGCCCACCCAGGTGGCGTCCGCGATGCTGAAAACGGTGGTCAGCGCCGCAAGCACAATGAAGATACTGCTGAAAATACTCCACGCCAGCGCCAGAAAGAGCCACATCCACATGCGCTCCTGCGGGTTGTAGAGCCAGGCCCACAGTGCCAGCGGCACCACCAGGACGAAGAGGAACATCTGCAGAAGCAAGCTGAAGTCATTATGCACAAGAGCGTCAAAATCCGCGTTCTGCAGCAGCAATACCGTTGAGGCCAGACCTAGCGCGGGCGCCTCGTGCATGCCGCCCGCGTCGGGCACGCTGAAGAATGTGGCACCGCCCATGTAAAAGCGCACCGCCAGGTCTATCTCTCCGTCCGGTCCCGGCGCCGGTAGCGCAAACGAAGCGGGTTCGGAGTAGTACAACGTGACATGCTTTCCCAGAAAATCGCCATACTGCCCCACGAAGCGTCCGTTGGCGAACACCTGGTAGGCGTCGTCGAAATCGTTGGGCATCTTCAGCCACAGCGGCTGGTCCGCATTCTTCACGCGCAGGCGCAGCCGGTACCACGCAAAGCCGCTCAGGTTCGGATAGCCCTTCTGGGTCCATCCCGGTACGTAGTTAGCTGTGCCGTTCAGCAGGTCCACAGCTCCAGCCTTCGACGTAAGGTCCATCGCCGCCCAGCCCGAGTCGTCGAGTCCCGGCTGCGCCCACAGCGGTGCGCCATTCACCCACGGCGAGTCGCCGGGCTGAAACTTCCACGGCCCATTCAGTGCCACCGCCGAATTCCCAAGCGTGATGGTTTCGGCAGAGGAATTGGACGCTGTCGCCTGAGTTTTGGCCGCGTTTGCGGTCTGCGAAAAAGCCAGGGGGGAAGGGAGAAGCACAACCAGGGGAAGCAGCCATGCTTTTTTCATGCTTGCGAGGGTACCATTTTGCGGCACAAGGGAAATAGAAGAATTTCGAAGGGCAAGGGTCGAAAGCATTCCATGCCGACCGGCCCGTCGCCATGCTACATTGAAATTCCACGGGGGTCATGATGGCTGCAGACTTAGGCCTTGCCGCGGGCGGCGAAACGATCGAGCTACAGCAACAGGTGGCGCGCTTGCAGGCGCTGCTTGAGGCCTCGCGCCAGGTGCACTCCACCATTCGCGAGGAAGAGGTGCTGGAGTCTGTACTCCGCATCGTGGTGCGCGAACTGGAGATGGCGGGCGCCGCCTTTACCGGCAGCGGACTGGCCTACGGCGACATCAGCGCCAACGGCGATACCCAGCTCACCTTTCCGCTCAGCGATCGCGACGGCAACGCCATGACGGAATTGCTGGTCGCGTCTCCCGGCGGGCGCGAGCTGACACTCTACGAAGCCGATTTCCTCGACGGTTTGGCGTTGCAGGCCGCCGTGGCGCTGGAGAATGCGCGCAACCACAAGCGCAACATGGAATTCGCGCGCATGCACCAGGACCTGGAGGCGGCGCGCCGCATTCAGCGCTCGCTGCTGCCGCAGACGCTGCCCGACATTCCCGCATATTCGCTGGCCTTCCGTTCCGACGCCTGCTACGAGGTGGGCGGCGATTATCTCGACATCGTGGAGCAGCCCGACGGCAGTTTATTGATGGCTGTGGCCGACGTGGCAGGCAAAGGATTAGCCTCGGCCATCATGTCGATGAGCTTCCGCGCGGCGTTTCGCGGCATGGCGGTCACGGGAATGCCGCTCGACGAGTTAGCCACACGCATGAACCAGCACCACTGGGCTGAGGGCGAAGAGGCGCGGCGGCGCTATGTAACGGCCATCTTCCTGCGCCTGCATCCCGAGCCGGGCGAGTTGGAAATCGTCAACGCCGGCCATAATCCCGGTTTCCTGATTGAGGCCGGCAAAGAGACGCGCCAGTTTGACGCTGCTGGCACACCGCTGGGCCTGTTGCCGGGCATGAGCTACACCGGCGAAAAATGCAGTTTTCCGCCCGGTGCCAGGCTGCTCTTCTATACCGACGGCTTGACTGAGGTCTTCAGAGGGGATGAGCAGTTTGGGCCGGAGAGACTTTTGGATGAATTTTTGAGGTGCCCATCCCGGAAGGCCGATGGTATTCTCGATGCATTGTGGACGGCCATCGAGGCATTTGCCGAAGGCGGCCCACAGGCAGACGACATGACCGCATTGGCGCTATGCCATCGTTCGGATCCCGGACCGGATGCGGCGGAGATGCCTGAATGAGCGACCTAAAAACCACTACGGTGGAAGTAAGGCTGCCTACGCGCATGGGCTACGAAAAGGTAGCCATGAGTACGGCCGCTTCGGTAGCCAAGCTGATGGGCTTTCCCGAAGACCGCGTCGAGGACCTGAAAACCGCGGTTGCCGAGGCCTGCATCAATGCCATCGAGCATGGCAACCGGCTCAACGAGAAACTTTCAGTGGGTGTGGTGTTGCGCGCCGAACCCGACTCCCTGGAAGTGAAGGTGATCGACGACGGTACCGGGATCGGCAAGATTCCGGCCAAGCCGGATATCGATCGCAAGATGCACGGCGAGGAAGATCCGCGCGGCATGGGCATGTTCCTCATTCAGGCTCTGGTAGACGAAGCGGAGTGGGTGGCCGGCCTGGATGGAAAAAGCAGTTATGTGCGGTTGCTGATCAAGCTGGATAAAGACGCGGAATAACCCAAGCTCCTGATTCGAACGAAAGCGGAGGAAATCGACAAGTGCAATCTGAAACCAAATCCCGTGTTGACCAGCTCACCTCTCCCGCCGGCCATCCCGTTGCCGTTCTCCGCTTTGAGGGCGATATCGCCAGCACGTCGAAAGATGCGGTCCTGGGCGCATACCAATCGCTGCCCAAGGAGACCACCAAGCTCATCCTGCTGGACTTCACGGGCGTCGATTACATCAATTCCAGCGGCATCGCCCTGGTGATTCAACTCCTCATTGAAGCCGCGAATGCAGGCCAGAAAGTGTATTGTTTCGGCCTTTCGCCGCACTTCACCAAGGTCTTTACCATGGTGGGCATCACCAAGTACGCGGGATTGTTCGCCACGCAGACCGAGGCACTGGCCGCGCTCTAGACGCGTTCCTGATTCAACAAGAAGCTGGCATTCAAACCGACGGGCAGGGCTCGCCCTTATTGCGGTCCCTTGTCGCCTTTGGTGAGGAAGGGAATGTGGAAGGGCGATTCAGTCGTGGACGCCTTCTTCTGTTTGCTGCTGGCGTCCTGGCGCAACACGGTGCGCTGCGAGTTGATGCACAGCCAGCCGCCGCGCACGCGCTCAAACACGTGCGTAAACACGCCCTTCTCGTCCACCTCTGCCGAATTCACCCGATGGTGCAGAGTGTAGGTGCCATTGGCCACGGCGACATCGCCCAGCATGCGCACCGTGATCACCTTCTGCGTGAGGTAGACCGACTTGTCCTGGCCGCTGATCACCTGCACCACTTGCTGATTGCGCGTGGCGACGTCGCCCTGGGCGGAGACGTCGACAAACAAGGGCGATAGCACGAGTTCCAGCGCGTACTGATCGCGCCGGTTGACGGCGTCGGACCAGCTGTCTTCGATCTTCTGAAACTGCGTAACTTCAGGGCTGACGGTGGTGGTGACGCCCGGCTCGGCAGCCGCGTCGGAAGAAGGGGTCTGGGCGGCGGCAATACCGCACGCAAGCAGAACAGCAAAAATGCAAGCAAGATAGCGATTCATACGCGCGACGGGCTCCAACCCTGAAACGGAGGGCTCTCTCAAAATCATATCTCTTGGACTTGGGAAAGCAGCGGGACGGGAGCGAAAAAGGGCAAGTTGCGGGGCTAGCTCCGCCAACCCCGCTTGTTTCTACAGAAGACCTTGCAGCCGGTCGGGACTGTGCAGCGTCAGGATGGAGTCTTCGATGGAGATCCAGCCCTCTTTGCGGAACTGACCCAGGGTGCGGGTGACGGTTTCGCGCGTGGTGCAGGTCATCGAGGCCATCTCTTCGTGCGTCAGCAGCAGCGGGAAGCGGTATTCGCCGGCTTCCGTGTGCTCGCCGATCTGATGCGACAGTTCAATGAGCAGGCGCGCCAGGCGCGCGGCCACGGTCTCGGCCAGCGCAATGCGGCAGGCGTCCTGCAATGCGAAACGATACTCCTGGCAGATGCATTGCACGGCGCGCAACTGGGCTTCCTTGTGGCTGCGCAGAAAGGTGAGGAACCGCTCGCGCTCGACGGGACGCAACTGAGCCGGGGTCAGCGACTCCGCCGTAACCTCATAGACACCGTGCGAAAGTACCGCGTACAGCCCCAGCATCGAACCGGGGCCGGCGACGCGCACGATCATGTGCCGGTCTTCCGGGCGCCCCGTCGTCAGCTTGAGGTAACCGCTGCAAATGAGATACAGGCAGCGGGCATCTTCGCCCTGCGTGAAGAGCGAAGCCTGTGCTGGCAATGAAATGGTGCTGGTGGCAAGTTCCAGGTCGGCCAGGACGGCGCTGCCCAGGGAGCAAAACCAACCCGGGCGCCGATTCGCGCAAGCCGCACAACCCAAAGGTGATGTCCGGCCCGGATGTCTTGGCCGAATCTGCTCTTCCAACGAAATCTGCGTGTCTGCCATCGTCTTCTTCCGTTCCCTATCGATGCGACCCGCCCTCCCGCCGATCCCGAGCCATCTCTGTCTCTGCACGAGCTGCGGCTGAGGCCAAGATGCCTGCCGATCCTTGGGGATGCAGGCATCCAGCCTGAGTTTGCTTGAGTTCGAGGGGCTTTGGATGTGATGGGGCTCACGTTCATCGAGAGATCGACAAAGGCCTGTGATTGACGGGACGCAACCCTACCCTGACCCAGTCCGTAACTCGCTCTAGCGTAGGGCATTCCGCGTATGTGACGGCCGTCCTACTAGGTGTGATCGACATCACCGCCTGTAGTTGTGAAGAACCCGTAATCTCACGTGCATGTGGTGATGCTCCACACGGGCAAGCAACCGCCAATTGGTATCGACGGTGCTCACGCTCACATGGAAAGACGCCATACGCAGTGCGGATTGGCTGCTTACGTTGGTTTCACGTTGTGCCAGGAAGTTCTTTTATCAAGGCGGTATTTTGCATGCATACAAATAGGCCGGTAACGCGGATGTTCGGTGCGGCTCTCGGAGGATTTTCGGGACTGCGAGTGTTTTTGATGTTGCTGCTTGGCGCAGGCATGATCTGCGCTACGGCGCTGGCTGCTCAGGCGCCAGCCGCCAAAGCCTCTAACGCGCCGTCCACCGGGGCTGCGCATGCTGACTTTGTGGGTTCTGACACCTGCGCCTCCTGTCACGAAGAGGTGAGCAAGAGTTTTGCCACGAACCCTCACACCAAGATGTCTCTGATGCACGGTAACGCCACCGGCGTGACCTGCGAGAACTGCCACGGCGCGGGCAGCGAGCACGTGGCCGGCGGCGGCGACGTGACCAAAATCTTCAATCCCGCCAAGGCCTCGGCCAAAGACGTGGACGCGAAGTGTCTGAGTTGCCACTCCAGTGCGCACCCTGACTTCACGCGCTCCCCGCACGCCAAGGCCAACGTCAGCTGCATCAGTTGCCATAGCATTCACGGCAGCAAGGACGAGGCGCTGCTCAAGGCTCCGCAGCCCACGCTTTGCTTCCAGTGCCACAGCGACCAGAGAGCGCAGTTTGACATGCCCTTCCATCACAAGGTGAACGAGGGCCTGGTCAAGTGCAGCGATTGTCACGACGTGCACGGGACCTTCGGGAACAGCAACCTGAAGTCCACCGCCGACCAGAACATGATCTGCACCAAGTGCCACGCGGAAGTGCGCGGACCCTTTGTGTACGAACATGCCGCGGTCAAGGCGGAAGGGTGCATGGCGTGCCACACACCGCACGGTTCGCAGAACCCCCGGATGCTCAATATGCCGAGTGTCAATACGTTGTGCAATCAGTGCCACAGCCCGGTCTCCGCTGCCACGGTGCACGGGATGAACGCAGGATCCGCGGAGTTGGCGCCCTGTCTTGACTGCCACACCTTCATCCATGGGTCCAACCTCAATGCGGCGTTTCTCAAGTAATGGATTTGTGCCGCGCCCTCCGATCGCTTCGGACGGCGCGGTTCAGGTCATGCAGTAACTGTGCACGCGGGTTCAAGGTTTTGATGTGATCGACGCTTTTATTCAAGTGAGGCTTCATATGAACATGATCAGCTGGTTTTCCAATCAGCAGCACTCTCCCGCAATGGTCCGGCGCATGTCCGGAATCGTTGGGGTTGCCATACTACTTCTGATGACGGGCGCGGCCGTCGCCCAGAATCCTGCCGCTCCCGATGCCACGCCAGGTGCGCAGATGAGCATCCCGCAGGGATACACAGTCCATGAGTCCATCGATCTCGGCGGCAACATGGACGATGTCGTGGGCAGCGGGTCGATGTACGACACCATGGCCAACAGTCACACCGGACCGCGCGTGCAGAGCGAGATCTTTGAACTGCATGCGCTTCCCACCACCAAAAATACCTGGGTCGACGAGCTCCGGGCGGTCGGCAGCGGCTTCGGCGGCGACCCCAATAATTTCGTCAAGTTCGACTTTTCCAAAGGCAAGTTTTACGAGTTCACGAGCACGTTCCGCCGTGACCGCCAGTACTTCGACTACGATCTGCTGGGCAACCCCAATATCAACACTGGGGTGTCGATTCCCGTCAGCGGGTCCGCCACTCCGTTTGCGTGGCCTCAAGTGCAAAACTCTCCGGAGATGTTCAATACGGTCCGCCACATGACCGACACCAGCCTCACCATCTTTCCGGAGTCGAAGCTGACATTTCGTATCGGGTTGTCCCACGGCATCTTCCAGGGTCCGTCCCTGAGCCCCGGCGAGTCGGTGGGCAAATACAATTCGCTGCTTTCCGAGTACCAGCGCAACGGAACCGACAATTTACTTCTGGAAGCCGATTGGAAGCCCGTGCAGGGCACCCAGTTGACGTACGCGCAGGAGTTCAACCGCTACAAGGAAGACTCCTATTTCACTATCGCTCCCAGCGAGTACATGTTCCAGGAAGCGAACGGAACGCCTGTCTCCGTTGGCGATTGGGACGCACAGACGGCCTACAGCACCAGCGCCTGCAATTCGGCCGACATGGGCGGTGGCGCCCTGCTGACAGCGCCTGTCAATGGCGGCGCGCCGATCCTCAACGCCGCATGCGATGCGGTCACCAGCTACCTGCGCTCGCAGCCGACCCGCATTATGACGCCGACGGAGAGCGTGCGGTTCCAGAGCACCAGCATCAAGCACATCGCCATGAACGGGAACTTCCGTTATACCGATGTCCACATGACGCTGCCCAACTACTACGAGAACTTCCAGGGCCTCGATGCGCTCATCCGCTCGATCACATACACCGGCAACGCCACCGGGCGTCGCGAGGTTGTGGCCGGGGACTACGGCGTCGTATGGCAGGTTGCGCCAGCCTTCAGCCTCTCTGAACAGATCGACTACTCGAATGTCGAGCAGCCCGGATCTTCCAACATCTCGGCGGGGGTCACGGAGAGCGAGAATACGACCACGGCCACAGGCTATGGAACCATCAACTACGTTGGCGGACTTACCGCTGGGACCACAACGGTTGAGGGCAGCGCCAACGGCACGCCTCTGCCCGAGTACTTCGGCCAGAAAATCTTCACCAACAACGTGACCGGGACCCTGGATTTGGGCGCTCGCACGACCTTGTCGCTCGACTATCGCTACCGCAGCCATGTCATCGCCGAGGGCCCCGGCAATCCGGGCAACATTCCGATACCCGCGGGCGCCGATACCGGCGGAACAGTCACCATCAACGAAAACGCAGTCATCTTTACGGCTGCCGTGCGTCCCATGAATAACTGGGATGTGAATGGCTCGGTCGAGGTTTCCTACGACGACAATGCATTCACTCCGGTCGCTCCGCGCCAACTCCGGCATTACAGGGTGCACACTCTCTATCGTGCCAAGCCGTGGGCCACGTTCTCCGGCGCCTTCAACGACCTGGAACGGCACAACAACACCGACAACAACCAGGCCACCGTCGCATTAAGCGCAGCGTCAGGCGGAGTGCCGTTCGAGGGCCCGCTCGATCACGTCGATCACAGCCGCGTGGCGAGCTTCGGCATCGACGTCAATCCCAACGAGCACTATGGGTTCGATTTGAACTACGCCTATAGCGATGTGTACACAGCCACCAACATCTGCTACCTGAATGGCGCGACGGCGACACTGCCCGGCGCAGCCACCGCTCCCGGTGCCGTCCCCACCGGCCTGGCGAATGTCGCAGCGAACGGCACGTGCGGCACTTACCCAAGAGGCGCGACCACAAACACGGTTACGTACACAGACTGGTACGGCAGAGACTTCACCGATGCCCCGACGCAAGCCCTGTCGGCGGCGCTCGTGCTGTCTCCGTCCACCAAGGTTCGCATGAATTATGGCTACCGCATCAACGATGCAAACGGCACCCGGTTCTTCAACGATGCCCGCGACGTCAACGGGTCGCTCGTCTCCGAGTACCAGTCGCCCTTTGTCAATGTTGCCTGGATCGTCAAGCCGGGTTGGACCTGGAAAGCTGAATACCGCTACCTGAACTATGCCGAGGGCGGGCCCTCCGGAGCCGCGTACTGCAGCACGTCTACGTCAGCCACCGCGACGGTCTCTCCTTGCACCTTGTCGACCTATGCGGTGGGCGTCAACGAGCCGAGCTCCGGCCTGACGGCGCCCCGGAACTTCCACGCCAACAACATCACCCTTGGCGTGCACTACGAGTTCTGAAACGTAACGTGAACCGTGGTTCGTGATTCGATCGCGAACCACGAATCACGAACCACGAAATGTAGGAGTCCTATCATGAGCAAGATTATTCGCATGTCGTCAGCGCTGGCCGCGATCGTTCTGCTGTCCGGCGCGGTGGGCTTCGCCCAGACCTCTGGAGAAGCGACCTACAAGGTCAAGTGCCAAAGCTGTCACGGCACGGAGGGCGTGCCGAGTGCGGGAATCTCAAAGGCCATGGGCGTCAAGCCGGCCAGCGATCCTTCGGTCAAGTCCCTGAGTGAAGCGCAGATGATCGCCATCACGACGAACGGCAAGCTCCCTCATATGCCGGCGTACAAGGGCAAGCTGTCCGATGCCGAGATCAAGGCTTCGGTGGACTATTTCAGGACCCTTGGCAAGTAGGAGCGCGGGTTTCTGAAGTAGGTGCACGTGTAAGAGCAAGAAACAGCCGGCGCGATCGTCGGACCCAAACCCTCGATCGCGCCAGTCTGCGTCAGTAGGTTCCTGTTACCATGACCGATACAGGACTCATGGCCGGTTACAGGGGCCGGAGGCGTCCACAATAACCACGCGGCAAACGCAGTTCTGCGTGTACGGGCCGGCAACCATCAAGGAGTTTCCGAATGACCAGAATGCTTCGTTCCCAAATTGTGCTGGCCGCGGCCGTATCGCTGGCTGGTGTCATGTGCTTCGCCCAGGACGGCGCAGCGACCTACAAAGCCAAGTGCGCCATGTGCCACGGTCCCACGGGCACACCCAACGCCGGAATCGCCAAGGCATATCCCACCATCAAGCCGGTCTCCGATCCGTCCGTGAAGGCCCTCAGTGTGGCTCAGATCGAGGCCGTCGTGAAGAAGGGCCAGGGCAAAATGCGTCCAGTGGCCGGATTGACCGACCCGCAGGTGAATGCAGTGGCCGCGTATTTCAAGTCCCTGAAATAGTCTCGAACCGATCCGCGACGATCATCTGTTGACGCGCTCGATTAGAATCGGCGCAGTAGATTGAGGGCGGGCTCGCCATTCCCTGGCGAGCCCGCCGACGCATGGAGGTTGAACCGACGTGTCGGCATTAGGAAAATTCCGCGAAGAATGGCTTCGTCCCGCGCTGTTTTTCGGCAACAACCCCATCAGCCTGACCGGCGGCGCCATCACCACCGGCTCCGGCGTCACCATGATCAGCTACTGGCTGGCCGAGCTCTCGGGCCATCTCAGCGACAATCCTTATCTGGGCATCATCTTCTTCCTGTTTCTTCCCGCGCTTTTCCTGGTGGGCCTGGGGCTGATCCCCATCGGCGTGTACCTGCGCCGCAGGACTTTGCAAAAAGCCGGTCAGATTCCCGCGGTATTTCCCCGCATCGACCTCAACGATCGCATCTTCCGCCACGGCATCGACATTGTGCTGGTGGCCACCATCGTCAATTTCCTGGTGGTCGCCACGGCCAGCTATCACGGCGCGGAATACATGGATTCCCCGAAGTTCTGCGGCGCCTCCTGTCATGTGATGACGCCCGAGTACACGGCCTATCAGATCTCCCCGCACTCCCACGTGGCCTGCGTCGAGTGCCACATCGGCACCGGAGCCCAGGCCTACTTCAGCGCCAAGGTGAACGGCACCAAGCAGCTGATCGAAGTCACGTTCCACCCGCTTGCGCCCCTGGCCCCGAAAATCATTCCCAACTATCCCACGCCGATTCCCTCGCCGGTTACCAGTCTGCGTCCCGCGCGCTACACCTGCGAGGCCTGCCACACGCCCACGCGCTTCGAGGGCGACAAATTGCTGGTCAAATCGGAGTTTGCCGACGACGCGCAGAACACTGAGACCCAAACCGTGCTCATTCTGCATCTCGGCGGCGAAGATTCCCTCTCGCATCGCACCGGCATTCACGGCGTGCACCTGGGCCACATCGAATACATCACCACCGATCCCACGCGCACCACGATTCCCTGGGTGCAGCGCACCAATCCCGACGGCACCCTCACCACCTACGTCGCGTCGGCCCTCAACGGCGCACAGCCCCAGGGCGACCGGCGTGTGATGGACTGCATCGACTGCCACAACCGCGCGGCGCACACTTTTGTTACCGCGGAGGAAGCCATCAACCGCGCCATGGCCGACGGCGCCATCAGCCCCTCGCTGCCCTTCATCCATATGGAGGGCCTGGCACTGCTGAAACAGCCCTACACCAACCAGGACGAAGCACGGGCACAGATTCCTCTGCAACTTGAGGCCTTCTATCGCAGCCAACATCCTGAAATCCTCGTCGGCAAAGCGGCGCTGGTGAAGGAGGCTGGCCAGGAACTCTACCTGCTTTACAGCCAGAATGTGTTCCCCTTCATGAAAGTCACCTGGGGAACCCATCCCAACCACATCGGGCACCAGGCGTATCCCGGCTGCTTCCGCTGCCACGACGGCGACCACCTGGCCAAAGACAACACCAGCATCACCCAGGATTGCTCCGCCTGCCATAACCTGCTGGCCGTGGAAGAAGCCAAGCCCAAGGTGCTGTCCGATTTAGGCATTCAATAATCTACTTCGGTCAGCGTATTCTGCGCGGCAGCGGAAGCAGCGCAGGCACTCGCTGTGCGTACTGCTCGTAGACTTCTCCAAACTGCAACCGCATCCACCGCTCTTCAAGCCGCAGCTTGAACCACAGCATCGCGAAGAGGAAAGCAAAGGCCACCAGGCCGCGAGCCTGCCCCATGGCGATCGCCGTACCCAGAAATCCCGTCAATAGCCCGGTGTAAATCGGATGGCGCACCAGGCCATACGGTCCGCCGGTAATGAGTTCGTGGTCTCGCTTGATCGTCACCGAGTTGCTCCAGTTGCCACCCAGATACACGCGCGCCCAAATCGCAAAACCAAGCCCCAACCCGATCAGTACCGCGCCAATCCAGTACCAGGCAATCCAGTTGGTTTCAGAAAGATAAGACCAGTAGAGTGCGGGAACGGGCAGCCAGGGGCAAATCAGGAGAACAAATGCGAAAGGAAGCGTCACGGCCCGTACGATCCGCGACACAAGCGGCTCGACCCGTTCGTTGCGCTTGGCGCCGCGCGCCGCAACTTGCCAATACAGAAAATAAACCACCCATAGCGCGGGAATGAACCAATCGTAAAAAAGCCTCACGATGCCCCCATACGGAGGTTACTCGAGCGGTATACGTATACAACCCATCACCGGTTCCCCATGGGGCGGAATGCCGGTGCGGTAGCCTTGATTCTCAGTTTGAAGGATCCAAAACCCGATGTCGAATGGCCATCCGATTCGCTTCAATCTTGGCGCTGCGGTTCATGCAGCAATGATCGAGCACGGCTTCCAGCAGGATTTCCCCGCCGGAGCCGGTTCTGAACCAGCTGCCGTTCAGGCGTACCCCGCGCTATATGGTTCCGGATTTCCTCCGCTTCGCACAGCAAGAATCTGTTCTCTGACCGCTCGCAATCGCTATACAATCAGTGCGAAGCGCCATCGAATACATGCACTGCCCCCCAAAAGTGGAGTGGTGCCAGGACCATCGCTGCGGGAAGATGAGAATTCGACCGCTTCAGCCGTAGTACAGAGCGTCATGCGGGTTTAAGTTCAACGAGGGATAACGTGCAGCTACGAAGCTTGGGTTTGCCGCTTGCCACTATGCTGCTGGGCAGTCTCCTCAGCGGGTCCGGCGCCATGGCGGCGCAAAGCTTGCCGGCTGCGAGCGTCTCTGCGCCGGCGCCGCGTGTGCTGGGCGATTGGCGCGGCAGCGCGAGCGTGGCCGTTGCGCACAGCACGCCCTCCATCAACCCGGCGGCAATCGACCTGGGCCCCGCGCCAGCCAATCAGGCGCTGGGCAGGATGTTGCTCCTGCTTGCGCCGTCGCCCACCCAGCAGCAGGCGCTCGCCGCCGAGCTGGCCAGCCTGCAGAATTCTTCCTCGCCCAGTTATCACCAATGGCTCACCCCGCAGGCGTTTGCCCAGTCCTACGCCAACAACGCTTCCGACGTTGCCGCTGTCGCAGCCTGGCTTCAGAGCCAGGGATTCACGGTAGCGCCGCTGCCTGCGGGCCTGGGCTGGATTGAGTTTTCCGGAACCGCCGCGCAAGTGGAGCAGGCCTTCGGCGCGCAGGTTCACCTTGTCTCCGTCTTCGGCAGCACGCGCGCCATGCTCAGCACGGGCATCACGGTTCCCGGTGTTCTCTCGCCGGTCGTTGCGGGCCTGGTCTCGCTCGACGGCGTTCTCTCCACTCCCGCGCTCACCGCGCCGCAGCCGCTCACGGTCTCGGCCGCCGATCTCGCGTCGCGCACTTCTCCCGCCACTGCCGCCGCATTCACGCCGCAACTTGCCGCGCAGCTTCTCGATGTCACGCCGCTTAGTGCGCAAGGCATCAACGGCGCCGGCCAGACCATCGCCATCGTGTCGCGCAGCAACATCACCAGCGCCGACGTCGCGGCCTTTCGCGCTGCGTTCGGTTTGCCTGCATCGTCCGTGCAGATCTCCGTCAACGGGCCCGATCCGGGCCTAAGCGACGACCAGGCCGAAGCCACCTTCGCCGCTTCCTGGGCCGGAGCAGCAGCGCCGGGCGCGCAAATTCTGCTTGCGCCTGCAGCTACCACCGCCGCCACCGACGGCGTGGATCTCTCGCTGGCCTACCTCGTCGACAACGACCTCGCCAACGTCATTGCCATCGGTGACTCGGCGTGCGAAGCCGCGCTCAGTCCCACGCACCAGGCGTTTTATTCCGCGCTCTACCAGCAGGCGGCCGCGGAGGGCATCACGGTCATCGCCGCCACGGGCGACGGCGGGGCCGCGGCTTGTACGCCGGCGGGCGGCGCCGTGCCGGTCGATACTGGACTGGGTGTGAACGCGCTCGCTTCCACGCCATGGAATACCGCGGTGGGTGTGGCCGGCTATGGCGCGGGTGGCGCAGCAGCAGGAACCTCGGCGCTCGCTGCATGGTCCCCAGTCAATCCCGCCGATCCCGCCTACGCAAGCGGCGGCGGCATCAGCACAATCTACGCGAGAAAAGTCTGGCAGCCGGTTCCGGCCGGAACGGCAACCGCCGGTTCTGCCGCAAGCCAGCGCCTTTTACCCGATCTTGCACTGCCCACCGCGCTCGATTCCGCCATGAACCCCGGACTGGCCTTTTGCCTGAGCGGCTCCGCAGCAACCTCCGGCTGCACGCTGGTGCGCAGCGGTGGCAGCGGGGTGGCCACGGCCTTCTTTGCGGGCGTCGCGGCGCTCATCAATCAGAAGAATGGCGTGCAAGGCAACCTCGCGCCCAGCCTCTATGCCACCAGCCGCATCAGCGGCGTCTTCAACGACGTAGCGCAGGGAACGGCGCAGCTCGCCTGCGTGCCGGGCAGCTCCGGGTGCGATGCGAACGGCCTCATCGGCTACGCCGCCGGCTCCGGCTACGATCTCGCCACCGGCCTGGGTGTGCCCGATGTGCAGCAGTTGGTCAATCGCTTCGCGACCAGCTCCATTACCATCGGAACCCTTAACTTCGCGCTGTCCATGACGCCGACCGAGACCAGCAACACCTATAACCCGTCTGCACCTGTCACCTTCACGGTGACGGTTACCGATACCACCGGGACGAGCGCTCCCACGGGCTCGGTGGCAGTCTCTAACTCCAGCACGGGCAACAATTTCACGCCGGTTGCCACGCTTGCGCCAAGTGGCAGCGCAGCAAGCAGCGCGACCTGGACCATTGAGCCTTTGAATCTCTACAACTACGCGGGCACGGGATCGTACAATCTCGGCCTCAATTACGAGGTGAACGGAAGCGGCTCTTTGCCCACCGGATATATCAGCACAATCACGTTTTCGGTGAGCCCGACCGTCCTCACGATGACGCCTTCCACCACTTCACCCACGCTCGGCTCGAACGTCACATTCACCGTAACCTTAGGCATTGTCGCCACCGGCCCGCCGGCGGGCAGCGTTGCGCCAACCGGCGCCATCACCCTCACAGTCAATGGCACGGCGCTTACTCCGGTGGCGCTCACCACCACGGGCGGCGTATCGACCGCGGTTATCACAGTTCCCATCACCGCAGCCTCGAATTCGATTGTTGCCAGCTATCCCGGCGACAGCAATTATGGCGCTACCACTGCGACTCCCTACATCCTGAAAGCCTCTGAAGCGGCAACCACCGTGAGTCTCACCGCCAGCGCCACCACGGCGCAACCCGGCGTGCCCATCACCTTCACCGCCGTCGTGTCGCCGACGACTACGCCCGTCGGTACCACCGAGCCGAACCCCAGCGGAACCGTGCTGTTCTTTAACGGCACCACCCAAATTGGCTCTGGGACGTTGAGCGCGGGACCTGGCGCCAACTCCTCCACGGCAACGCTCACCGTCTCCACGCTGCCCAACGGCGCGGATTCGATCACGGCCGTTTACCAGGGCGATTCCACATACGGCACTTCCACGTCGACCGTGTTGACCCTGAACGTGTCGAAAGCGGCAACCACCGTGAGTCTCACCGCGAGCGCCACCACGGCGCAACCCGGCACGTCCGTCACGCTCACCGCCATCGTTTCGCCGGTCATTACGCCCGGATCCGGTGTTGAGCAGAACCCCAGCGGAAACGTAGAGTTCTTCAACGGCGCCAGCCCAATTGGTTCTGGGACGTTGAGCACGGGCCCCGGCGTCAACTCCGCCACGGCAACGCTCACCCTCTCCACGCTGCCCAACGGCGCGGATTCGATCACGGCCGTTTACCAGGGCGATAGCACGTACGAAACTTCCACGTCGACCGCAGTCATCGTGACCGTAGCCAAAGCGGTCGCCAACGTGGTGCTGACCGCCAATTCCACCACGGTGCAGCCCGGCGCAGCCGTCATCCTCACCGTCACCGTGTCGCCGACCATTGCGCCCATTGGCACCACCGAGCCGAACCCGAGCGGAACCGTGTACTTCTACGACGGCACCACCGTGATTGGCATGGCGCAGCTCACGCCCGTAGCTCTCAATGACTCTTCCACGGCGACCCTCACGACCCAGACGCTGCCCGGTGGGTCGGACCAGATCACCGCCGTCTACCAGGGCGACTCCACCTACGGCGCCGCCACGTCCAATGTGCTCACGGTCAACGTCCAGGGCTTTACGCTCAGCGCGGCGACCTATAATCCACCCACCAATCTCGACATCACCAAGGGTGGAGCGGCTTCTGAGTCCTTTGTCGTCACCAGTATCGGCGGCTACAGCAGTCTGGTGCAGGTCATCTGCACGGTGCCCACGCAGGACGACATGACCTGCGCCATCAGCCCGCAGCAGGTCACGCCCACAGCCGCGGGCACCACGGTCACGTTTGTGGTGGAGACCTACGTTACGGGAGGCCCCGCTTACGCCTCCCTCAACAAACCGGCTCGTCCCGGTCCGTTGTGGCCGCGGGCCGCGGGCGGCGCCATGCTGGCCGGCCTGGTCTTCTTCCTGCTTCCCTTCGGGCGTCGCGCACGCGTCTTCCTGCGGCAAGTCCCCCGGCGCTTTATCATTTTCCTCATGCTGCTGGCCGGCCTCGTCGGCACGGGCATCGGCTGCACCAGCACCGCGACCACGGCCACCACCTCCATCACCGCCAATACCGGCACGCCGCTGGGCGTGGCCACGCTCGAGGTCACAGCCACGGCCTACGTCGATAACGCAGTCGTCGCCCAGAACCTCTACTTCACCGTCAACGTGCAGCCGCAGTAAGAGCGATCCGATGCGAGCGATATCGCGAATCCTACTGTCTTTCTGCTCACTGCTTCTGGCAGTCGCCATCTTCAGCGGCGTTCTTGGTTCGCTGGGTTCCTGGCTGTTTGTTTTCAAAGTCACGATGATCTTTGCCCTGCCCGTCTGGCTGATCAATTTACCTATCCTGTTTCTGTTCAAGAACATTGACCGTCATCGCAGATGGACTATTCCGGCGCTCGGGGGACTCATTGGCCCGGTGTGCCTGATGCTGTGGTGCGGCATCCTGGTTCTCGGAGGCAGCAATTGGGCCAGCATTTGGAATGGCGACCCGGAGACAGGTGGGCTTGGGTCGGGGCTGATCTTCGCATCTCTCATTGGGCTAGCCACGAATTCGTTCTATACGGTCGCGCTCCCGATTTTTAAGCGGCGTTCTGATGGGTCGGCCCCCTGTGCTCCGCACAAAGACGAGGCAAGCGCTGACTTGCCGACCCGCTGACCTGCTGCGCCGGCCCCCCGCCGTGTTAGGCTGGCATTTCGCGCCCAGGAGCACGATCGCAGATGCATTCCAACCATCCTTTTCACTTCAATCTGGTTGCAGCGGCACACGCCGCCATGATCGAGCATGGTTTTCAGCCCGATTTTCCTCCCGGAACCGACACCGAACTGGCCGCCATCCAGGAGCAGCCCGCCCTTACCGCTGCCAACGGCCTTGCCGACCTGCGCAGCCTGCTCTGGTCTTCCATTGACAACGACACTTCGCGCGATCTCGACCAGATCGAGTGGGCCGAGCAGTTGCCCGACGGCCGCATCCGCGTGCTGGTGGGCGTGGCGGATGTCGACGCGCGCGTGCACAAAGGCACATTGCTCGACACCCATGCGCAAAGCGAAACCACCTCGGTGTACACGGGCGTCACCGTTTATCCCATGCTGCCCACCGCCCTTTCCGAGGGCATCACTTCGCTGAATGAGAACGAGGACCGCGCCGCCATCATCATCGAGTTCGCGGTGGACGCCGATGGCACCGCGTCGGATGGAAAAGCTTATCGCGCCCTGGTGCACAATCGCGCGCAACTGGCCTATCCCAGCGTGGGAGCGTGGCTGGAAGGCACGGCCGCCGCGCCGCCCAAGGTGGCTGCCAGCGCCGACCTCGCGGCGCAGCTCAAATTGCAGGACGCGGCCGCGCAACGCATGGGCGGCAACCGCTTTCAGCACGGAGCCCTCGATCTTGAAACCATCGAGACGCACCCCGTGCTGGTTACCGACCAGATCGTCGGCATTGCGCCCGTCCAAAAGAATCGCGCCACGTCGCTCATTGAAGAGTTCATGATCGCGGCCAACGGCGTCATCGCGCGCACCTTCGAGGATGCGGGCCTGTCTTCGATCCGTCGCGTCGTGCGCACGCCCAAGCGCTGGGACCGCATCGTCGAACTGGCCGCGGCAAAGGGCTACACGCTCCCCGCCGAGCCGGATTCGAAGGCCCTCAACGACGTTCTGCTCGACCAAAAGAAAAAGGATCCCGATCACTTCGCCGATATCTCGCTGACCATCATCAAGCTCCTTGGCCCCGGCGAGTACATTCTGGTCAAGCCCAACCAGCCCTCGCCCGGCCACTTCGGCCTCGCGGTGCAGGACTACACGCACTCTACTGCGCCCAATCGCCGCTTTCCCGATGTGATCACGCAACGGCTGCTCAAGTCGTGGCTCACCCACTCGACCGCAACTTACTCTGACGATCAACTCGCCGCCATTGCGCAGAGATGCACGCTGATGGAAGACGGCGCGCGCAAGGTAGAGCGCGACATGCGAAAACGCATTGCCGCCGTGGTGCTTCATCCGCACATCGGCCAGAGTTACCCAGCCATCGTCACGGGCGTGAACAACTATGGCATCTTCGTGCGCACCCTCGATCCTCACGTGGAGGGCAAGCTGGTGCAAGGCGGAAAAGGCCTGGATATTGGCGACAAAGTCACCGTCAAGCTGGTTTCCACCGATCCCGAACGCGGATTCATCGACTTTGCCGTATAAGGCTATTGTTTGTATTAATTTACAGTGACAATTCGTAGAAAGCCGGGCCGCTCCGGCGCGTCTCTGTGCGATTCTGGCCCGGACGGGCAAATCCTTGTGTCCGGCAACGGTCGAAATGCGTCTAACAAACGTAAACTGTCGATATTTCATTGGGTACCCGTTCGCGGAGCGCGTGCAAAGGCCCCGTTTGAATGGATCAACGATTAGCGGCGTCTCCCAAGCTGATTTGCCCCCGAGGCAGACCGCGCGGATGGGTCGCCGACTCTCAAAAAGGTGAATGAATGGTTTCAACTGTTCGTCGAGTTGCTGTGTGGTTTTTCTCAGGAATGGCCTTTCTCAGTTTGACTTCCAGTCTCTGTGCGCAGGGTGCCGGCCCGGCCGCGCCTCCCGGCGCTGTCGCCAGCACGTCGCAGGCCGAGATTCCTGACGCTCCTGCGCCCCAAATCGAAGTGGCTCTGGCCGCCGATCCACAGTCCGGGCAGACGCAGAATCAGCAGCAGCCGGCCACTGGAACTGCTCCGGCGCCCGCGCCTGCAAACGGCTCCGCGCAAGGCAGCTCCAGCTCGCAAACGCCGCAACCTGATACCCAGGCCACCAAGCGCGAAAAGGGCCAGCAGGAGGTCGAGGAGGAAGAGCATCAGCGCGTCCTCGGCATCGCGCCCAACTTCAATGAGACCTACCGTCACGATGCGGTTTCTCTCACCGCCGCGCAGAAGCTCAACCTTGCTTATCATTCGGACATCGATCCCTTCACCTTCGCGGCCGCCTTTCTGGTAGCCGGCTATCATGAGGCGCTGGACGAGGACACGGGCTTCGGCTGGGGCGCAGAGGGCTATTTCAAGCGCTCCGGCGCTGCTTATCTTGACGCTGTCGACGGCAACCTGATCGGCAATGCCTTCCTGCCGATCATTCTGCATCAGGACCCGCGCTACTTCCGCCTCGGCCCAGGCCCTACCATCAAGCATCGGATTCTTTACTCCGCGATGACGAACTTCGTCTGCAAAGGCGACAACGGCCATTGGCAGGCGAACGTCTCGAACGTGGGCGGAAACATCATCGCAGGCGCTCTTTCGAATTACTATTACCCGGCGCAGAACTCCGGCTGGGGCCAGACCATCGGCAACGGCATGATTGTTACTGCCGAAGGCGCAATCGGCTCACTCTTTGACGAGTTCTGGCCCGACATCTCGCGCAAGTTTCTGCACAAGGATCCCACTCACGGCCTTGACGCTCAGCAGGAAGCCGCCGGCAAGAATAACGACAAGCCCATCCAGAAATAGCCTCGCCCGCGAAATAACCTCACCCGCGCCCGATCAATAGCTCTGCCCGTGCCCCATCCTTTCGGTCGCCGCGGCGACCGAAAGGGTGGGAAACCAACAAATCTACGTCCAACTTGTTTCAGGCTGCCCAGAATGGGCATAGCGCTTACTTCCGCTTCGCATGCAGCGTATGGTTCGGCGGGAACGGCCGCCGCGGCGGATAGTAGATCGCCTTGGCGGCAATGGAGAGCGTTTCGCGTTCCGGGTAACGCAGCGCCGTCAGGTGCCCGCCGTAGGCGCATCCCGTATCGATATTGACCGTGTTGTTCAGCCACATCGGCTCGCTCACCGGCGTGTGCCCGTGCACCACCAGCGCCTTGCCGCGATACTCCGCCGCCCAGATCCTGCGGATGGGCAGGCCCGCCGCATCTTTTTTGCCCGTCAAATCACCATGCAAGGCAAAGGCGCGCGACGCGGCGGAGGAACGTCCCTGCAGCGCCTCCTTCAGCCCCGCGTGCGCGATCACAAGTCGGCCTTCGTCCAGCACCACGTGGCTTGGCAGCTTATGCAGAAAATCCAGCACGGCGGCGCGAAAGCTCTCCGATTCCTCGGCCAGTTGGTCCAGGGTTCGCGCCATGCCGCGCGTCACCTGTACCGCGCCGCCCCGCAGCACCCGCACCAACTCGCTATCGCGGTTGCCGGCCACGCAAAGCGCCGTGCCTGCGCGCGCCATGCCCATGGCCAGCCGCAACACTCCCGGTGCAGCCGGGCCGCGATCCACCAGGTCGCCCACGAAAGCCAGCGTCCGCCCCTGCGGCGGAGTCACCGCAAATTCCTTGCCAGTTCGCTCCACGCGGTAGCCCATGGCGTCCATCAGAGCCAGCAACTCGTCCAGGCAGCCGTGCACATCGCCCACAACGTCGAACGGCCCGCGCGTGTTGCGCAAAGCCAGTGGATCTCGCGCTTCCACGAGCCGGCGCCGCAATGCAGCCTTCCGATCCGCTGCTGGCCGTGATTTCTTTTGGCGCCGGGTCATTGGCTACTAGTGTAGTCTCCGCGGTCTTCGACCATTTCCTCCGTGCCCCATCCTTTTCGCGCCCATTGCGAAAAGGATGGGAAAGCAAAAGCCCGGCTACACCAAGCCTGGAACAGGCCGGCTCCGCTAACTCCGCTGTCTTCGGTATGCGGTATGATTCCTGCGACGGAAAAACGCTGCCGGGAGGCCGTTGCAAGGCGTCGCCCGGCGCAGGAAGATGAGGGCATTTCATGGACAGCTCCGCATTTTTCAACTTTCTTCTCATCGTTGCCGGTATCGTGGGCCTCTTTGTGCTCGTCACGGTGATCAAAACCATGTACACCGTGCGCACCTACACCGCCGGTGTCGTGGAGCGCTTCGGCAAGTACAACCGCATCGCGCGTCCCGGCCTGCAGTTTCTGGTGCCCTGGTGCGAAACCGTGCGCTTCATCGATCTGCAGGTGCGCCAGGCCGCGGTCAACGTCGAAACCAAGACCAAAGACAACGTCTTTGTCACCATCCCTGTCTCCGTGCAGTACCAGGTCGTCGAGGAGAAGGTTTTTGACGCTTACTACAAGCTGAGCGATCCGCAGCGCCAGATTGAGAGCTACGTCTTCAACTCCATCCTCGGCCACGTGCCCACGCTCACGCTCGACGAAGCCTTCGAGCAGATGCAGCAGATCTCCCTCGCAGTCAAGAGAGACCTCGACGAGGTGATGGACACTTTCGGCTACAACATCCTGCGCGCCCTGGTTACCGACATCGTGCCCGACGCCAAGGTGAAGGCGGCCATGAACGACATCAACGCCGCGCAGCGCGAGCAGATCGCGGCCCAGGCCCGCGGCGAAGCCGACAAGATTCTCAAGGTAAAGCAGGCCGAGGCCGAAGCCGAATCGAAGGCTCTGCAGGGCGATGGCGTCGCCCGTCAGCGGCAGGCCATTATCAAGGGTCTGCAATCCTCCGTCGAAGCCTTCAAGGGCGCCGTCGAAGGCTCAACCGCGCAGGACGTAATGGCCATGGTCCTGATGACGCAGTATTTCGACACCCTGCGCGAAGTGGGCGTCAGCGGCAAGTCGGCAACCATCCTGCTGCCCAGCTCGCCCGGCACCGTGAACGATCTGATGACGCAGATTATCGCGGGCTTCCAGGCGGGGAAGCCGCAATAAAGCCACCAGTTCGAGGTCTTACTGCTTGACCTGTTATCCTGAGCGACCTCGAATTTGGTGCTATGCTGATCAGTCCCACTCATTTAACAAAGCGGCGGTGCATTCAACACATCTGCCAAGACTAGCGTTGCCCGTGACGAGTGGGGCAGCTTTGGGGGATTCCTTTGATTCGCATTCGATCATTACTTATTTTCGTGATAGCTCTCTTGGCTACGCTGTCCGCTGCGACGCGCTGTGGCATCGCGCAACAGAGTTCAAATGCTCCGAGCACAGGCCCATTTGGCCTGCATCGCGGAATGACTAAGAGTCAAGTGATTTCGATTATCGGGCGAGACGCGGTAAAGCAAGATACAGCAAATGTCCTTGGCGGCTCAAGCCTAACTGTATCCACCGTTCCCAAGCCGTTTCGTGAATTCGAGGCTTATCAACTTTTCTTCTCCAATACGGATGGACTATTGAAGGTTATAGCGATCGGAAAGGACATCCCAACTTCGGAGGAAGGAGCAGAATTGCGCGAGCATTACTCCGACCTGAAACAGCTTTTGTCGAACACGTACTCGACCCCAGAAGAGATTGATTTTGTAAAATCCGACAATTCTGCCCTTGCGGAGCCTGAGAACTTCATGTTGGGTATGCTCGAAAAAGAACGGGATTTGGCGTGTCTCTGGTCAAGTGAAAAAGTAAAACTGAAGGATGAGATCGGTGGTATCGTGCTGGAGGCCAAGGCCACGAAACTCGATACGGGGTACCTTGAGCTCACATATGAGTTCATCGGGTGGGGAGATTACGTGAACAAATTAAATGCTGCCGAGGGAACCGTGCTGTAACCAATGATGGGCCTTGCGGGTGCTCCCGGCTCCGCCACGGGATCCGGGATAGGATCACCCGTCAATTTACCGTCCTTCCGCCGACTCGCCCCTACGGCGTCTCTCCGCGCACATACAGCACCGGTCCGCCGGAGTAGAGTCCCTCCGACAGCCGCGCGGCCTCGCTCCGGCTCACGGGCGTCACCGAAATCGGCGAGGCAAGATAGAAATCGATCTGCGACTCTGCCGGGATGTCGATCGCGGGCCCCGGCGACACTGCTGCGACCACGGTGCCCACGCCCGCGCCCACCCCGGCTCCCGCGCCCATGCCGGCCAGCGTGCCCACCACGGAGGGGGTTCCGCTCGCGCTTTCGGCGGGCGCTGCTCCCAAAACCGCTCCAATCACCGTCCCAATCGCCGCGCCGGTTTTGACCTTCGTCACCGTAGGAGGCGTCTTGCTCATGCCTTCCACCAGGAACTCGTAGCAGTACAACGGATAACTGCGCCCGCCCAGATCGAGCGAGACCAGTTTCAGAATCAACTCGGGACTCCCCGTCAACTTTCCCGCCTTCCTCACCTCAACCACGGCGCCGTGCAACGTCGCGCCACGCGGAATCACCAGCAGATCGTCGACAAGCACGTCTTCTTCCAGCGTGAACTCGAGCGGCTCTCCTGCGCGAATCGTCGCAGTTCGAATCGGCGTGTTTGTGATTACGCTGAGCTGCGTGTTTTCGAGCACCGTGACTTGCACGCCTGGGTGGGATTCGCTCCAGTAGACTGGCGCCGGCGGCGACGATGGCGACGAAGAAGAAGAAAACCCAGACTCCGGCGGCGGCGCTTCACCGGTTCGCGTTTGAGGAGGCGCGATCGCGGGGCCCGGCGCATCCGGCAGTTGCGACGAACCGCTCGGCGCAGCAGTGTGGTTCGTCTCAGAAGCATTGCCCGGCTGCGGGGCTGGTGGGCTCGCTTGCTGGGCAACGGCCGCGGAGCAGGCCAGAAAGATCAGTGCCGCTCCGGCCAATCGACGCGAGAGACAAATTGCGCTCATCACGATGAACGTGCCTTTCTGTCATCTATTTCCCGTCACCTATTATTGACGCATCAGCCGGCCCAAGGAAATCGCGTGCCCCGCATCTCGCTTTTGAGGCCCGGGACAGCACAATCCTCAACCATCCGCCTTCAACTCATTACGACTCTCCGTGCCCCATCCTTTCGCGCTTTTTGCGAAAGGGTGGGATAGAATTGCCCTCAATTCATCGTTTTTTCGCCGGCTTGCTGACTCGCCGACCCGCTGACTTGCTGTTCTTCTCCGCCCGAAGCTCGCGTACATCAGGTTGCCGTCGAGACGCGTCCTCGGCTGAAAGCCTTGATCAGCACTTAGTGGATTCGCTTCCACGTCTCCGAACGGCCAAAAAGTGTGATCAATACGAAGCCTCGCAGGTGCAGCACTTCTGCGCCCTCCGACCAGATCTTGCCTTTGTATTCCTTGCCATTCTCCGGGTCCACCGCAGTCCCATCCACCCAGTCATCGCCCTCGGCGTGAAAATTCCGCAAAATCACCATCCCCAGAATCAGTTTATTTTTGTACTCGCCCGAGCACTTGTCGCAAACGTCGGCCGGCGTGCGCCCCGGCCGCACCTGCGTCACGCGGCCGAATAGTTTGCCGTTTTCGAGATAGGTCTCCACCTGCCCGCCGGGCTTGCCGTCGCTGCCGATCACCTGCCAGAGTCCAATCGCGTTCCGCAACTTCGGAGTCATCTGCTGTGCGCGAACCGCGGCCGTAGATGCCGCCAGCAGAATTGCAAATGCAAAGATCGAGAAACATCTGAATCGTTTCATGAGTTGATTGTCGTCCCCTTTCGCGCCATTACAACGATTCCAGGATTGCGATTTCCTCCGTGCCTTCAAGGCTCGAAGCAATCCGCCGAAAATCCTTCGCAGTCATCATGAATAACTCACAGCCGGCACCAAGAGGAACGAGGCTGGAAGCTAGGAGCTGGCAGCTAGAAGCTTGTCTTCCTCAAACTCTTCATTCAGCCACTCGCTGAACGCCGCAAACTCCTCGTCGCGCCCCAAAAAGTCGCGCACCAGCTCGCGGCCCGGTTTCGACCCGCCCTGCTCCAGCACCGTCTTGCGATAGCGCTCGCCCGCATCGCCTCCCAACAAATTCTTGGAATCGAACTGCGCGAAGAAATCCAGCGCAATCACCTTATCGAACATGTAGGTGTAGTAATTGGACGAGTAGCCGGTCAAATGCCCGAAGCTCGCGTACATCTTGTTGCCCTCAAGCCACGTCCACGGCTGGAACCGGCCGTACAACGCGCGCGTCATCGCGTCGGGATCGATCGTGGACGGATCCTGATCGTGCAGGTTGAGCGAAAGCGTGGTGTAGTAAAGCTGCGTTCTCACCCAATCCGCGCGCCCAAACGCGCCTGCGAGCTTCATGCTTCGAATCAGCGTGGAAGGCAGCGTCTTGCCCGTCTCGTAGTGCTTGGCGAAGGCTTGCAACAGTTTCTCGTCGCGGAAAAACTCCTCGAGCATCTGCGACGGCACCTCGATGAAATCGCCCTCCGTGGCAAAGCCAGAAAGCCCCACCCACTCCGTGTGCCCGCCCAGAAGCGCGTGCATCAGGTGGCCGAACTCATGAAAAAATGTGACCACATCGGAGTACTGCAGCAGTCCCGGGTCGTCCGTCTCCGGCGCAGGGAAATTGCAGATCAGCGCCGCTTCCGGCAGCACGCGCCCGCGCACGCCCGTAACCACCGGCGCGGCCGAGAACCACTTGTTCTTGCCCTCGCGCGGATGCATGTCGAGATAAAACCGCCCTACCAGGCGCTCGCCCTCGAAGACCTCGTACACCGAAACCGCCTCATGCCACGCCGGCGCACTTGACGGCCGGAACTCCACTTTGAAAAGTTTTGCCGCCGTCTCG
This sequence comes from uncultured Occallatibacter sp., assembly GCA_964569985.1. GTDB lineage: Bacteria > Acidobacteriota > Terriglobia > Terriglobales > Acidobacteriaceae > Telmatobacter. The sequence goes on along the minus strand of CAZMWL010000012.1, from coordinate 28,418 downwards.
AGCACGCCCGCCTCCACGCGCGCGTAGGGAAAATAGGGCCGCACCGACTGCGAATCGAAATCGTACTTCGTGCGCCGGAACTGCTCGTACCAGTAGCCGCGGCTGGTGATGTCAATTTCGCTGAGCTCCGGCTGCCGCTCCCGCGCAAACTTGAGCACCTGCGCATGCTCGTCGCGGGCGCCATCGCGGCTAGCCTCGTCGAGCCGGTCCAGAAACGCGCGCACGTTCGCCGCCGACTCCATCATCTGGTCGGCGGTCGCAAGATCGGCCCAGCTGCGGAAGCCGAGCACGCTGGCAATCTCCTGCCGCGTAGCCAAAAGATCGAGCAGAATCTGCCGGTTCGCCGGATACGCGCGGGTGTTGTACGCCAGAAACATCCTGGTGCGAAGTTCCGCGCTCGCGGCAAAGGTCATTACCGGCATCATGTCCGGCGGGTCGGTGGTCAGCGTCACGCGTTCCGCGCCGCTCTCTGCCTTTTGCGCCGGATGCCGCGCAATGTAATCGGCCGGCAACCCCTCCAGCTCCTCGGGCGCGGCCTCAATCGTCTTTCCACCCTCCTGAATGTTGCGGCTGAATTCGAGCGAGAGCTGGGTCGCCTTGTCGTGCAGCGCATGCAGGCGATCGCGCGTGGCTTCATCTTTGTCCACGCCGGAGAGCCGGTACCCCAGGAGCGTGCGCTGCATATAGTGCTTTGTCGCCGCGCTCGCGCCATCCAGATGGATCGCCGCAAGCGCGTCATACACTGCGCGATTCAGGCTCAGCGCGCTGCCGGCCATGGCCACGCGTTGCGCTTCCATCTGCGCCTGGTCGCGCACGACTTTGTCCGCAGCCACGGAATTCAGAATCCCCACCTGCGAGCCGGCCAGATTCAGTTGCTCGATGGCTGCGTCAAAATGCCGCAGCGAGTTCTCCGGCGTGCGCTCGCCTCGAACAGCCAGCAAAGCGGCAAGCGCAGTTTCGTGGGCCGCCAGGCGCGCGCCCACCCATGCGGTCAGCGCCTCGGCCGATGCAGCGCCTCCCGCCTCCCACACGTGAAGCGATTGGCTCGCGGCGGCGACAGAAGTTTCATTTGGCATTGCAGCGAAATCCTCCGAAGCTCTAGAGTAACAAGGCGTACTTGCCCAAGTGACTGTCGCGGCAAAGCCGGGGAATCGCGCTACTCTTTTGAATTTCGTTATTTCGGGGGCGTTTGGTCGCTCACGATCGGCGGCATCTTAAGGAACTCCTCCGGCTTGAGCGCACGCGGCGTGAACCGTGCCTCGAACACCGCGCCTTTGAAGTAATCGCGCCGGTCGATGCGCGTTCCAATGGACGAGTGTCCCGGTCCCTGCGGCGTCAGATGGAACTCGCCTTCGCCCTGCATCTCGTCGCCCACGTAATTGCGCAGCACCTTGCCGTCGTACACGGCCGTCACGCGATACCACTCGCCGAGCGGATGCAGATCGTTGCAATTAAGAAGTGTGCGATTCGAGCCCACCGATTGTGCGAAGCTGTCCAGGCACCATTGCCCATTCCGGATGCGAATCTCAAACAGCATCCGATTTCCCGTATCCTTCCCTGTCGCCGGATCGATCTCAGCCAAATGGAAAAAGCGCTGCTCCGCCGCGCCATCGGCATCGGGGCGGAAGATGACCTCCCACGTGTACTGGCTCGCACCGGCCAACGGATGCGTGTCCACAAACAACGCATCGTCGACGCCGTTAAACGCCACAGCCTTGCCGTAGGGCGAGTCGACGAGATGCGGGTGCCCGAGCACATGGGTAGCGTGCCCGCCGATCGAGTCAATGTTGTCGAAACGCCAAATGGTGAATTGCGAATCCGCCGGCATTTGCGCAAACACTCCTGTCAGAATCAGCAAAACCGTCGCCAGCCCAAAACTCGACCTCACAATACTCTTCCGGAAAAATATCTTCATCCCCACTCCCGCACCATCCGACTAACTACCAACCACTAAGCACTAACCACGCTCTTCCGCTTACTACTCCTTACGGGCTGCGCCCTGCTTCTCCACTCCCGGAGGATATTGGTCGAAAGAACGATCCACCGGCTTGCCGAGCAGGAACTTATCGGCAAAGGCCAGCAGCGCATCCCAGTCGCCCTGCACCATGCCGTGCGGACGGTTGGCAAAGCTCACGCCCAGCTTATCGCTCGCATGGAAAAATGCATACGCAGGCCGCGCGGCCAGCAACGATTGATACACGCCATTCAGATTCACATTCTGGTCGTGGTCGCCCTCAAGCGAGATGAGCGGTCGCGGCGCCACCAGCGCGATGAACCAATGTTCGTCGAAGGGCAATTTATTGGGCTGACCCCAGAACTGATGCAAGTGCGGCGAATACCAGTTGGGATACTTGCGCACCATCTCCGTCAGCCCCTCTTTGCCACCGCGGTCGGGCACGGAGCCGCTGTACCGGTACGCGGGAGTTCCACCGCCGGAGCTGGCCACCGGCGCCACCATGGCCCAGCGCTCGTCGAACGCGCCCGCGATCAGAGCCGCCTTGCCCGTGCGCGAAACTCCCGTGATGATCAGTTTGTTTTTGTCGATCGAGGGATCGGTGACGAGATAGTCGACGATGCGCGACGCGCCCCACGCCCACGCGCGCAACAGGCCCCAGTCGTAATGGGGATACGCGGGAAAGAATCGCGTGGTCCGGTAGGCCCAGCTTCCATCGGGCAATCGCAGCGTGGTGTCTTCGCCGCAGTCGTTGTTGTTGAACGTCACAAACGCGAAGCCGTGCGCGAGCGCGGGATTCGATTCCGCAATCTGCTCCGCCGTCCGCGGGTGGAGGAAGCGAGCCATCCGCTGCTCATTCGCGGCCGCCTCCTCCGCCGAAACTGGCCCGGTTACCAGAAGCACATCCTGGTTATGTCCCTGGTTGGCGCCGCTGGGCAGCATTGGCAAGGGTCTCGCTCCCGGCGGCGTTCCTGAAGGCGAAACCAGCGTCGGAAATGGTCCGCCCGTCGCCGGCGTGAAAATTCCAATATCGAAACTCAGGCTTTCGTTGGGCCCGAAAGTCAGGTGCACGAGCCGGTACTTCACCTTGCCGTTCATCAGCATCTGCGAGCTCACTTCCACGCCCTTCACATTGCCCGGCGGCGGCGGCGCCAACCCCACCGCGTAATACTCAAGCGTCTTCTTCATCTGGGCGCGGCGCTCGCTCCACTGCTTCAGCGTCTTCACATTCTGCCCGTTGTTGAGCGTCATCACGTCGGGCATCGCGGGCCGATTCGGCAACTGATCCACGCCGGGCATGTCGTGCATCGACGTCTTGATCGGCGGAACAGGAATCTCTTTTGGATCTGGCCGGTCCGGAATGCCGGACCCCGCCGTTTGCCCGCCCACCGCGCACGCCAGCACGCCAAGCGAAAGCACCGCAACGCTATTTCGCATAAACCTCATTGACATCCCTCCACAAATTCTCCGCTACTCCGCCAATCAATTTGTCACACCAGGCAATCGAAGCATTTGAGAGCCGCGAGACAAAGGCTAGAAGCTAGGAGCTAGCAGCAACCTTTCTCATTTCAGTTCGTACGGCTTCTCCGGCTCGGGCACCGCATCCGGAACCTTCGGCATTTTTACCGGATCAATTTGCGCCGCACCCGCAAGTCCCGAACCCGTCACGTTCGAGATGCTGATGAGCGGCCCGTCGAATCCCGTCACCTTCACGTTACGGAGCACCACGTCCTTCATATTCGCCAGCGCGATTCCCTTCGCGCATGTCCCGGTCACGTTGGTCAGCGAGAATCCCACCAGCGGCTTGCGCGGATGGATTTCTGTAGCTTGAACCAGCATCGGCAAATCGGTCACGCGAATATTCGAGAAGTGAAATTCGCGAAACAGCGGAATGCCGGCGTCGCCGGGAACAGGAAATGCATCCTGCAGGCCGCTGTTCAGATTGTTCAGCCGCAGAAATCCCTGCTTCGCGCCCGAAGCTTCAAAATCGTTCACCGTGATGTTCTCAACATACGCGCCGCGCCCCGGCCGGCTCTTGATGTAAATGGCGTGGCTGCGCGCGCCCACGCACTTGCAGTGTTCGATCACCACGTTGCGCACGCCCGCCGAAGTCTCGCTGCCAATGCCGATGCACGCAAAAGTCTTGTCGTTGAAGGTGCAGTTCAGAATGTGCACATCCTCGCACGGGCGATTGATGGTGTTGGCCTCCTCGCCGCGCCCCGATTTCAGCGAGATGCAATCGTCGCTGGTTTCAAACGTGCAGCCGTCGATGATTACGTGCCGGCACGAATCCACATCCACGCCGTCCGCGCCGCTGTGAAACACCACATTCTTGAACGTCACATTTTCGCAATACACGGGATGCGTCGACCACATCCCCGTCTGCACGGTAAAACAGTTCTCCACGCGCACATTGCGGCAGTTCGTAAACTCGAGCAGCGCCGGCAGCCGCATGCCCGTCTTGCGGTCGACACGTCCGCGGATCGCGTCGCTGGCGATGATCTTTCCTGGCCCCGTGATGCCGATGTTCTCCGCATCGGTCGCGGAGATAAATCCGCCGTAGCCCTTGATCCAGCGGCCCTCCCAGCGCACCTCGGCAATCGGATAGTCGGCCATGTCGCCGGATCCGAGCAGGCTCGCGCCGTCTTCGATGCGCAGCGTGACATTGCTGCGCAGCGCCAGTGCGCCCGTCGCGTAATCGCCCGCGGGAACCACCACCTCTCCGCCGCCCAGCACCGCGCAGCGCTCGATGACGAGTTGCAGCGCCAGCGTGTCGTTGGCTTTGCCATCTCCCGCAGCGCCGTAGTCCTTCACGTTCAACGAGACCATCGGACCCGCGTGCGCCGCTGCTGCCGGTTTCCCCGCCGCCGCGGGTTTTGCTGCGGGCTTCGCCGTTTGTGCCCATCCAAAACTGCTCAATCCGGCCGCAACCGGAGCCGCCAAGGCTCCACGCGCGGCCGTAGCCAGAAAATCTCTGCGTTTTACAAAAATGCTCACTGTTCGGATTCCCCCCTTGATAAGGACGAGCGCCGCCCGTTCCAGGCCGCGAGTGGTCAGTCCACCGGCGGCGCGTCTGCCATCTTCAGCCGCCAGGGGACCCCTGTCAAGCACAGCCACCCGAATCCCTCCACAGCCCTCCCGGGACCCAATTCCGGGCCCAACCCGCCTCAAAGTCTGGGCCAAACCCCCTGTCTAATCCGTTCCGGGGGTAAACGCGCTGGTCCTTTTCCCCCTCCACGATGCACATTCGCGTTGCAAATCGCTGCAACCCCCTTTACTATGCGTCAATTGAAGGAAATGCCCCACGCGGTCTCCAGTCCGCCCCTACCGCTGCCCGCGCAGCCCGTGGCCGTGCCGCGCGTGCGGATGAGCAAGCTCTGTATCGCGGTTCAGGGAGCCACCTCAGTCGAGCTTTTCAGGCAGGCTGAAGTCGCGCGTAAGGAATCTGTTTTCATCGAGTTCCGCCTCGACTTTCTGGCCAAGCCGGCGCCCGCGCTCCCCGATCTCAAGACCTATCTCTCCCGCCATCGCGAGGTAACGGCCATCGCCACCTGCCGCCGCAAGTCCCTGGGCGGCCACTTCGTGGGGTCCTTGAATGCGGAGCTGGAACTGTTGCTCAAGGCCGCCGAGTCCGGAGCACACATCGTTGATTTAGAGGTGGAATCGGCCGAACAGGCCACCCGGCCGCAGTTGGCCAAGTTCCGCGTCGCCATTCGCGCCGCCGGGGCCGCTCTCTTGATAAGTTCCCACGACTTTAGCCGCACCCGCCGCCGCGACGGCCTGAACCAGACAGCCCAGCGCATCGCCGCCTTCGAGCCCGAATTCGTCAAGGTCGTCAGCACCGCGCGCAGCCTCGCCGACAATCTTTCTGTCCTGCGCATGGTCGAAGACCAGTCGCTCGACGCTCATGTGGTGGGCATCGCCATGGGCGAGGAGGGCCTTATCAGCCGCGTGCTTAGCCTGCGCGCCGGCGCTGCCTTCACCTTCGCTTCCGCGGGCGAGGGCTCTGAGACCGCTCCCGGCCAAGTCGCCGCGCGCACCCTCCTCGACACGTACCGCCTGGAGCAGATCGACCAGGCCACGCGCATCTTCGGCGTCGCCGGCAATCCCATCGCGCACTCGCTTTCGCCGCTCATGCACGTCACGGCCTTCCGTCGCGAAAACGTCAACGCCGTCATGCTGCCGCTCAAGGTGAAAACGCTCGACGACCTGCTCACGGTCATCCGCGATCTGCCTCTCGATGGCGTCGCCGTGACCATGCCGCTCAAGCAGGAAGTGCTGCCGCACTTGGCCAACATGGACGCGGTCACCGCGAAGATCGGCGCATGCAACACGCTGCGCACCGGCGCGGACGGCAAGCTCTACGGCTTCAATACCGATGTAGCCGGCATCGTCCGCCCGCTGGAGCGGCGCATGCGTCTCAAGGGCGCGCGCATTCTCGTGCTCGGCGCAGGCGGCGCGGCGCGTGCCGCGGTCTTCGGCCTCGTGGAACAGGGCGCGGATGTGACCATCGTCAACCGCACGCACGAGAAGGCTGTCGCTCTCGCGCGCAAGGCCAAGGCTCACGTTTTAAAGCAGGCCGCGCTCGCCAAAAGCCGCTTTGACGCCATCATCAACACCACGCCGTGCGGCATGACCGGCTTCAAGCAGCAGCTCCCCATCAAAGAAAACGAGCTCAACGCCCAGCTGGTCTTCGACCTGGTTTATACACCGATCGAAACCCCGCTCCTCAAGCTCGCCAAGTCGCGCGGCCTCGCCGTCATCAGCGGCCTTGAGATGTTCGTGCAGCAGGGCGCACGCCAGTTCGAAATCTGGACCGGCAAGCCCGCGCCGGAGAGCGAAATGCTGCGCGTCGTCGAGCTGGAGCTCCGCCGCCACCCGCAGTAGTCCCAGCGCTGCCATCCGCGATTCGTCAGAAGCACCACTCCGGGGCCGGTGGCGTGGCGCTTCGATCGAAAACTGAGAGTTGCGCCTGCGCGCCCTGCGGCGGCCCGTCGTTGTCTCCATAGCAGCCGGGTGCATCCAGTGTGATCTTTGTTTTCGCATCGTCGAAGGTCCAGAAGCGATGAGCACACGGTCCCGTCCCCTCAATAGACTCAGTCCCACCGCCAATCTCCCTGTCCGGGGAGCCGCTTAGGGATCTGGCGAAACTCCAGGATCGATATCGTTGGGCGGCGCCTTTCGTGGAATCGATCAAAACCCTCATCTGTTTCGTGTGACAGGCGAGTCTTACTGCGTTGGGCTCTTGCGTTTGACTTGATTTGTCCGGCGGGAGGTTTACGGTCATGAGGAAAAAGCCCCGGTCTGTCACGTTGACCCAGACTCTGCCATCTCCGTAATCGATGCCTGCGTAATTGCACCCGATCTCGTCGCGCGTTGAAGACAGGATCGCTTGCCGGATTGCGGGCGGGAAGGCCAACTCGAAGTGACCCTGGAGGGATGGGGCATCGTGAATAAAGATCGCTCCATGATCGTCATCAATGCGAAGCGGAAAATCGATGAGCAGGGCGAGCTCTCCCGCGTTTTGATTCCTGATCGCCTCACGCAGGTCGTGGTCAAACATCAGGAACCTGGTCGTATCCTTTTCGCCGAAGACGGAAAGATCGCATCCGTCGCCGACTACGGTCGCCCCTGAGTGTTTTGCAGATTGTGCCTGGATCGGTCCAGCAACAAGGACGAGGGCGAAAGCGATGAAGGGCAAACAGCGCTGAGGGTTCATGCGCCAATTGTAAGACGCGCAGGTTCAATAACGATTCACCCGCCGGCTCGCTATCCCTTGCCGCCCTTGTGTTTCTTCGCGGTTTTCTCCGGCTTCTTCTCTCCCGGCACATGCGTCGTGGGAATCGGCGCCAGGTCCGGGCCGATGCGCTTCACCAGCGTGTCGATCATTTCATAATCAATTGTTCGCGGAGCTACGGGCCGCGTAATGCCGGTCGCGGCATCGGTGGCGACATTGCTGCCGCTGGCGAGCTCAAAGCTGAAGGCGGGCACCGCGCCCGCTTGCGTGTTCTGGGTAAAAACGCGCACCGGCAGGAAGCCCTGAATGGGATGCACACGGAATGCCGTCTCGTAGCGATGGTGCTTCAGGCTCCACGTGAAGACCCTGATCTGATCGAAATCGTACGGCAGGCCGGACTGAGGCGGCGCCAGAGCCGTTACATATTCGGGCTTTTCTCCGGGAGGGTCGGCGCCAGGGTCGTTCACCTTCGCAAGCATCCACGCTCCCACGATGCGCTGACTTTCCGCATATTGCGCCACATCGTCCGGCACGTCCACATCCAGGCGGCTGCCCAGCAGCCAACCCACATGGCCCTGCGCGTCGCGCGCCAGCCACCAGTCTTCCATTTCGGGCGGCGCGGTTTCTTCCACGGGCGCGGGCGGCGCAGCTTTCGCCGATCCCGGTTTCGCGTTGCCAGTCGCAGGCACGCTCTTGCCGCTCTCGGCGGGTTTGCCCGCATTCGACGGCAACGGTCCAAACACCTCCGCCGGTTTCTTGGGAGCCGATGCGCGCACCAGCAGTTCAACCTTGGTGTTGCCGGGGAGCAGATAGAACCGCTCCGTTTCGCGGCCGGGAAGCAGATGCATGGCAAGGTCGTCGCGTAGCGTGGCCGTGGCCGCCACGGGATCGTTCTTGCTTTGCGCGGCAAGCTGCATAAACCCGTCGTAGGTCTTCTCGTCGATCACGGCGCGCTCTTCAATCCAGCCGATCTCGTTCTTGTCGGTCTTGACCTTGAGAAAGCGCTTGCCGTGTTCCAGAACCTGGAGCGGCTGCCCGTTCACCACCTGGCAAACGCGGTTTGAAACCGGGGCTACGCGGTCGTGGAGATAGACCGGGCGCGCCGATGCAACGTACACCATCTCATGCTGTTCGTGGCGGAAGCGGCCGCAGCCGGCGATGAGCAGAACACAGCTCAACGTCATCAGCGATGAAGCAAAAACCGTTCCGAAGCGCCGGAAAAAACTGAGAAGAAGAGTTGGCAAACGAGTAGGCACAGGCCCTTGCAATTGCCTTGAGAATAGCACTTTTGCAGAGATCAGAGATCAGAGAACAGGGAACCGTCTTTACCTCGCTGACCGCTGACCGCTGACCGTTGACCGTTGACCGTTGACCGTTGACCGTTGATCTCTGTTCTCTGAGCTCTGATCTCTATTCTTACGGCAGTGCCGCGATGGCCCAGGCGCCCACGGGGTCGGTTCCCGTTTTGGAAGCAATGTTAGAGGTAAGTGCTCCGGAGCTCATGCTGAAGGCTTCAAGGTCGGGGTCGCCGCTTGAAGTCGAGCCGCCGGTGGAAATCGCCAGCACAAAGTTCTTATCGCTGTCCTCGGCAAGGCCCTTGGGCACAACGCCGGCGCTGATGGTGCTGCCCGCAGCGATCGTATAGGTAGATCCCGAAACGGAAATGGGAAACCATGTGACGTTCCCCGACCCTGTATTGCCCTGGCCGTTGGCGACGTACACGTAACCACCCGACGCAATGGGCAGAATGGCGTTGGGCGCCGATCCGCCGCTGGCGATGGGAGAGCCTGTGATTTGAGTAGGATTGGCACGCGTCGTGCCTGTGCCCAGCGAGCTGTAATTAAAGACGCGCAACCCGCCGGATGCGGAGACGGCCTGCGTTTCTCCAATGTAGAAAAGCCGGTTGGTGGGGTCGACCGCTACCGATAGCGCCGCTCCGTCGCTGTTGGCGAGGGGAATCACGGTTGCCGTGGAACCCAGTGGATTCGCGTTGCCGGCCGTGAAGGGAACCACGATGCTTCCACCGGTGTCGAGCGCGAGGAAGAGATTGGTGCCGTCGGGAGAAAGCGCCATCTGCTCGACCGACGAGTTGGCCACAATGAATTCCTGGTACGGCGGCGTGCCCGAGCCGGCATACGCTCCGGTCGAAGAGTTGATGGGAATGGCATTCATCTGCACTGTCCCGGTAGAGTTTGGGTTGAACGCGTCAATCAGCCACGAGCCGCTCACCTGCATGGCGGCGGGAATGTCGGAGGAAATCACCGAGCCGCCGTTCTCTACCGTCAAAGCGCCGCCCGATCCAATGGAGTAGAGATAGATGCCGCTCACGGTGCCGACATAGAGAAACCCTCCACCCGGCGCAATGGCAATGCAATACGGCGTGGCAGAAAGAGTGTAGGGGCTGTTGGAAACCGGCTCTAACGTGCCAGTCGAAATGTAATATCCGGCAATCTGCTTTGTCGTCTGGTTCAGCACATAAAAAACGCCGCTCGAGAGCGTGGTCGTCGTAGTCGTCGTGGTCGTCGTCGACGCCGGCGCGTCCCAAAATCCCGAGCATCCCACAAGGAGCGTTGCGGCCGCAAGCAGAATAAAGCCATATTTGATCTTCATCGTCACTCCTGGCAAAACGCCCACCCAGGTCCGTCACTTCCTGGAGAGTCCGCATAGGGATTCTGTTTCAAGGGTAGCGCCCGCCGGTACATCTTGTCCGCTGCCTGTTCCAGTGTCTGGGGCGGAAATGCCATTCTGTCGAAAAGACGCGGCCAGAATCATTTCCGCTCAGAGGAAATCCCAGCAGAAGCCTGAGCAATGAGGATCGACTGCGACGCGGCAGCGCCAGGTCTCCGACCGCCTGAAGAGGAACCTTCCCGTGCCCCATCCCTTCGCGTCTTTTGCGAAAGGGTGGGAAACCACGTAGGTCAAAGGGACGAAATCATGAGGTCCGAGCGTTAATTGGGTCTGCCGCCGGAAGCGGCGCGGCGTCGGAAGCGCTCGTCCACGCGCTGGCGACCCTGGAACCCGGCTTCCATGGTGTGCCAGTGTTCAATGGCCGGTTCGCCCATGCGCCAGCACAGCAGAACCACCTCGTCGTCGATGCGGCAGGGAAAGTCGAGCAGGCCTGCTTCCAGGTCCTTCACCTGCACCCCGATGGCGTCAATCTCTGCAATGCTCTCGCGCACGCGCGTCAGATGCGCATCCATTTCGGCGCGCTGCCGGGCTACACCCGCGGTGTCCACTCGCATGCCGCCGGCAAAATAAATGCGCTGCGCCACTTCGCTCAGACTCAACTCGGCGGTTTGCGCGGAACGGCGGCCATCAATGGCGCGCTTGAGCAGCGACTCAAGCACCGGAAGCAGTGACTGCGCCTCTTCGAGAGTAAAGGTCCTCATGGTGTGAATGCGCCCCAAGCACCTACAGAATACGACGAAATCGAAACCAATGTGTAGAAGGGTCGAACCGTTGGCGCTTTTGCGCCTATTGGTGCACGGCATCGAGCGCCTGCGCGCGTTCAGCGGGTGCAACCTCGCTGCCTTTGCTCGCATTGCCCATCACTTCCTGAACCAGTTGCCCGAACTTCTCTACGTTTCCTTCCAGGAACATGGTTTCATGGTTTCCCGGTGTCCACACCACGTCCACTCCCGCCGTGGCCAGCCGGCTCCAGCCCAGGGTCGGGTCGCGATACTCATGGTTGGTCTCGAGCGGCCGGAAGAGCGTGATTTTTCCGGGGTACGCCTCCGGATTTTCGATGCGCACTGCGGCCAGGTGATCCACAAAGCGGGGAATCGCAAATCCAACCCGCGTGCAAAGCCGCAACAGGGGCTGGCCATACCGCAAAATCGCACGCCGCACCCTGCCGACCGCCGCATCGCGGAGCGCGCCGGCAAAGTAGCGCACCTTCCCGGTGCGCGGGAAACGCGCCAGCCGCCGCAGATGGTAGTCCTTCCACGCCCGGTAGCGGTCCAGGAGTTGCGATTGGGCGCGCTCGCGCTGCATCTCTGCCACGTAGTGCGGATGCACGGCATCGATCAGTCCCAGCATCGCGATCTTGCCGCCCCACTCCTGCAGTTTGCGCGCAATCTCCACGGTGATGGGACCTGACGCGCACCACCCGATCAAGGAATAGGGTCCGTCGGGCTGCGCCTCCCGGATCAGTCGCGCATACTCCTCCACGCGCTCATGAACTGAGGCGATATGCTCGTCGTCATCCTCGAGCTCGTGCAATCCGTAGAGCGGGCGGTCCTCTTCGATCACCCGGCGGAAGCGCTCGTAAGTCAGATACGAGTGCACGATGTACAGCGGCGGCTTCGTTCCCTGGGCGCGCAACGGAACCAGCGCTGAACCTTCAATGGAGTTTCCGCGAATCAGCGTCGCCAGTTGCTCGATGGTGGGATGACGGAAGATGGTTGCAATCGGCAGCGCGCGGTCGAAGGCTTTGTTGATCTGCGTAAACAGCTTCATGATCATGAGCGAATAACCGCCCACGTCGAAGAAGTTGTTGCGGATTCCGATAGGACGCACATCCAGCACGCGCTCCCAAATCTGCACCAGCCGGGTCTCGACCTCGTCGCGCGGAGCTTCGGTCGGCGTCTCCCGCTGCGCTGCCCGCGCCTCCAGCTGCATTAGTTTCTTGATGTCCGCCTTGCCGTTCGGCGTCAAAGGCATCTCATCGATGAACGCAAATACAGAGGGAACCATGTAGTTGGGCAAACGGCGCTGCAAGGTCGCGCGCAAATCCTCCACGGAAGGCGCGATCTTGGCATCGGCCGCCACAAGGTACGCCGCCAACCGCTTTTCCGCATCGCCGCCCTGCACCGTCACCACGCATTGGCGCACGCCCGGATGCCGCAGCAGCTCGTTTTCAATTTCCCCCAGCTCGATGCGGAAACCGCGGATCTTCACCTGGAAATCGTTGCGCCCCAGGTACTCGATATTGCCGTCCCGCTGCCAGCGGCCCAGGTCGCCGGTGCGGTACATGCGCGCATCCGGACCCGTGGTGAAGGGATCGGCCAGAAACTTCTCCGCCGTCAACTCGGGCCGATTCAGATAGCCGCGCGCCACTTGCACGCCGGCGATATAAAGCTCTCCCGGCACGCCGATGGGCGCGGGCTGCCGCCACGCATCCAGTACGTACATGCGCGTGTTGGCAATGGGACGGCCGATGGGAATGTTCTCAGGCAGATTGTTTGCGGGAGAGGTCCACGCCGTCACATCTACCGTGGCCTCCGTCGGCCCGTAAAGATTGTGCAGCGCCGCATGCGGCAACTGCTCCACAAAACGCCGCGCCAGCGCCGCGGGCAGCGCTTCGCCGCTGCACACCACGCGCACCAGGGTCGTGCACGTCGCCGCCTTCGGATAATCCAGAAACGCCTGCAACATTGAAGGCACAAAGTGCGCCGTGGTGATCCCGTTTTTGCGGATCGCTTCCACCAGGTACGCTGGATCCTTATGTCCCTCTGGCCGCGCGACCACCAGCCTGGCCCCGATCGTCAGCGGCCAGAAAAATTCCCACACCGACACGTCGAACCCAAAGGGCGTCTTTTGCAGCACGGCGTCGCCGGCATTCATGCGGTACGCATTCTGCATCCAATCCAGCCGATTGCAGAGCCCCTGGTGCTGCACCATCACGCCCTTCGGCTTTCCTGTCGAGCCGGAGGTGTAGATCACATAAGCCACGTGCTGCGGCGTGAGTCCCAGGTCGCGCGGATCGGGATTGCTGGCCGGCATCTGCGACCATGCGCTCGTCTCCGTTAGCTCAATCACCGGCAACGCGACGTCGACCGTGGAGAACAAGTTTTTCAAATGCGCCTGGGTCAGCAACACCACCGGCTTGGCATCGTCGATCATGAAGCGGAGCCGTTCCGCGGGATAGGTCGGATCGAAAGGCACATACGCGCCGCCGGCCTTGAGTATCGCCAGCAGGGCAATCACCATTTCGAAGCTGCGCTCGGCGCACACCGCCACGCGCGCATCGGGCTTTACGCCCAGCCCGCGCAAATAATGGGCCAGCCGGTTCGCCCGCGCATTCAGCTCGGCGTAGCTCAGCGGCGCATCTTCAAACAGCAGCGCCGTGGCATTGGGAGTGTTCGCAACCTGCGCCTCGATCAGCCGGTGCACAAACGTGTCGGAGTGATAGGGAGTCTCGGTACGATTCCAATCGTAGAGAACCTGGCGGCACTCGGCCGCAGGCAGAATCTCAAGGTGGTTCACCGCCCGGGCCGGATCGGCGGTTGCCGATTCCAGCACCGTCTCGTAATGGCCCAGCATGCGCGCGATGCGGTCTTCATCGAAGAGATCGGCGTTGTATTCCATCTCCAGCCCGATCTCCTCGCCCTCGTCGGTCGCGAAGAGCAGCAGATCGAACTTCGCCGTGTTGCTGTGCGACATGAGCGATTCCACGGCCAGCCCATCCATGCCGATGAACGAAAGCTGTTGATCGCGGTCGCGCCAATTCAGCATCACCTGGAACAACGGCGTGTGTCCGGGGCTTCTCTCCTGTCCAAGCTTGCGCACAATCTGATCGAACGGCGCGGCGCGATGCGCGTAGAGCTCCAGCGCGCCCTTCTGGACCGCTCCCAACAGATCGCGGAAACTCATGCTGCCAGCGATCTTGGTGCGCAGCACGTGCGTGTGCAGCAGGAATCCGATCACCGACTGCAGCTCCTGCTGATCGCGATCGGCCAGGGGAATGCCCAGCAAAATGTCGTCGCTGCCCGTGTAGCGATAAAGCAGCGTGTTCAACGCCGCGGCAAAAATCGTGAACAGGCTTACCTTCTCCTGTTGGCTGGTGCGGCGCAGCTTCGCCGTCATCGCGCCGCCGAGCCGCGTGCGCAAACGGCCGCCGCGGTACGACAATACCGTGGGCCGCACACGATCGGCGGGAACTTCAAGAAGCGCCGGCGCATCGCGCAGCTTTTCTTCCCAGAAGGCGAGGTCGGCGGCAAAGTCCTCATCGGCAATCTGCTTCTGTTGCCACGCCGCATAATCGCCATGCGTGATGGCGAGCGGCGGCAACGCGGCCGGCTGTCCGCCGATCAACGAGCGATACAGGGCCGACAGCTCGCGCCAGATGATTCCCTCTGACGACCAGTCGCAGATGATGTGGTGCATCATCAAGACCAGCACGTGCTCGCGGCTGCTCAATTGCACCAGCGCCACGCGAATTCCCGGCTCCGATTCCAGGCTGTACAGCGCGCGCGGCTTTGCCGTCAGCAGGTGCTGCATCTCGAGTTCGCGTTGCGCCGCGGGCAAGGCGCCCAGGTCGATCTTCTCGAAGTGCAACGGCCAGTCGTCGTGAATCACCGCGTGCGGCACGCCGTCGATCGTTTCAATCGTCGCGCGCAGCAATTCGTGGCGCGCCACAATCATGTTCAATGCCGTCACCAGTGCGTCGACGTTCAGTTCTCCGGTCAGCCGCACCGCTTCGGCTTCGTTGTAGACGGGAACGCCCGCATTCAACTGCTCCATGAACCACAGGCGCTGCTGCGCCGGGCTCAGCGGGTAGGGTAGCGACGAGTTCCGCCGCGGAATGGTCTCTTCTGAAGTGGAGGGAACGAATTGTTCGAGAACGCTCTGCTCCCAATGCGCCGCGGAGCTGTCCTCGCCGCTGCCATGCTCGGTCCGCAGCCGCTCCCGCACCAATTCTGCCTGCTCGGCAACGGTGCTGTTCTCAAAAAAGTCGTTGATCGTGAGAATGATCGGCAATTTTCCGCGCAATTTTGACAGGCATTGAATGGCCAGCAGCGAGTGTCCGCCCAGGGCGAAGAAATTCGTATGCGGGTCGACGTCCGGAACCAACAGCACCTCAGCCCACGCGGCAGCGATGATCTGCTCGATGCGTGAGACCGGCCCTTGCGCGCCGTTGTCCTGGCTCGCGGCGGCGTCGTGCGCGATTTCCTTTCCATTCCGGCCCGTAATTGCCGCAGCGGCCAGCACCGCCGGGTCCAGCAACTTCAACCGCTGCACCTTCCCTGAGGGCCCCTTCGGCAGCTCCTTCAAAAAGCGAATGCGCGACGGCGTCTTGAAGTGTCCCAACCGGCTTTCGCAAAACGCCAGCAATTCATTCTCATTGGCGGCTGCGCCCGGCCGCAGCACCGCAAAGGCCACGGCGTCCTCGCCGAAATACCGGTCGGGAACTCCCACCGCCGCGGCTTCCAGCACTGCCGGATGCGATTCCAGAACCTCGTCAATCTGGCGCGGAGCAATATTCACGCCGCCCTTGATGATGAGCTCCTTCGAGCGGCCCACCACGAAGAAATAACCGTCCTCGTCGCGCCGCGCCAGGTCGCCGGTGTGGAACCATCCCTCGCTGTCGAGCACCGCCGCGGTGCCTTCAGGATCCTTGTAGTAGCCCTTCATCATGGCCGCGCCGCGCAGCACAATCTCCCCCGCTTCGCCCTGGGGCACTTCCACGCCCGGCCGATCGACCAGTTTGATGTCAAAGCCCCACGCGAGGCCGGGCGATCCGATCTTGTTCTTTGCCGGAGGCTGCGGATTCGAGAAGATATTACCGCCTTCCGTCGAGCCCATGGCCTGCAGCAGCGGCAGTTGGAACTTGTCAAGAAATTGACGGTGCAGCGCCGGCGAAAGCGGCGCGGAAGAAGAGCGGAAGAAACGAATGCGCCCAAAGGCCTCCGCGCGCGCATCTTTCTTGGGATCGTCCCAATCCACCAGCTCCGCAATGATGGTCGGCACCAGCGCCGACCAGGTCACGCGCAAATCGTCGATCCAATCCCAGAATTTGCTCACCACGAAACGGTGCGTCACCACCACCGATCCGCCGCTCAGCAGCGTGGGGATCAGGGTTACGCATTCCGCATTGATGTGGTAAAGCGGCAGCACCAGCAAAGAGCGGTCGGCCGCAGTCAGTTCGTGCGAAGCAATCGAATTCCATCCGTGCGCCAGCACCGTCGCATGAGTATGGATAGCCGCCTTCGGCTTCCCCGTGCTGCCGGAGCTGTACATCAGCAGCGCCACATCGTCGCCACCCGGGCACGGCGGCGCCTCGACAGAAGATACGCTTTCAAAAGCCGGAATCGGGCCGTCGACGTTGGCTGTGATCACGCGAATATCCCGGCGCACGTCGGCCAAAGCCTCGCCCAGCAACGCGGCGTATTGCTCCTCGACGAAAACCACTTTGGCGTCGCAATGGTCGAGCATGTACGCGAGCTGCATCACGCCGGCGCGCACGTTCAGTGGCACCGCAACCAGTCCGCCATACATCGATCCCAGGAAGAGCTGCACGGTCAGAAGACCGTTATCCATCAGAAACGCAACTTTGTCGCCGTGCTCGAGGCCGGCCTGGCGCAGCATCGCGGAAAGCAGAATGCAATTCTGCTGTAGCTCCACACACGAAATGTTCGATCCGGACTCAGCGCTCAGCAGAAAGGCGGACGCAGGCTGCAACCGAGCTGCGGCCTCCACGGCTTCGCGGATCGTCCTGATCTCTTTGCCAACCTGCATAGACAGGCTCCGGCTTCATTGGAATGCTTGCGAAAACAATCGAGGGCACTTGCAGTTTAGCCAAGGGGTATCACCTGCAACAATTCCCCAAAGAGGCCACGCATCGCTCACCCATCCGGAATGCAAAGTAACTTCTGCGCCCGCCGGCAGCGAAGGGCCTCGCGCCCACGGGTAATGCTCGATTTGATTACTTTTGCTGTAGTCGTGACGATGATCCGTCGCTGGCGGCCCGGTGTACTCCCGATTCTGCCCAGTACTCCATTCTTTCACGTCTTTTGCGAAAGGGTGGGAAACCAGCGGCTCACTCCCGCCCCGGCGCAGTGCCGTGCCCGCGCCGCGAGCCATTGGCAAACACGCCTTCCGAGCCATTTGTATCGCGACCCGATTCCAAACGCAAACCAGGTCACGCACCCCGGCATGCAGCCTTGGAAGCACTTCCTGACAAGGAATTCCTTTCCCGGGATGTGTCCAAATGAACGCCAAACGCAGAAACGGCCTCCGCGTCACTCACGGAAGCCGTTTGGAATCTTGAAGTTTTTGGTTGCGGGGGCTGGATTTGAACCAGCGACCTTTGGGTTATGAGCGACTCGAACTTTCGGTAAGTAACAGAAAACAGGGCACGAGTGGGAACCCTGAGGAACCCCTGGGAACGGCTGGAAACCGGGTATTGGGGACTTAATGGGGACTGATTTTGCAGTTGCCCAATGGTCTGCCCAACGATCCGCCCAACGACCTGCTCAAGGTCGCCAGCTGCGGCGATTCAGCCACGATGGGGTATGCCATGACTCTTCTCCCTTCCACGAATTCAGATTGCCAATTGGCTCTTGCTGAACTTGGCGATCTGCCGCCCAAACCTCCACGTTCCAAACTGGAACCGCACCGCGAACTGATCCGCGAGCTACGACGCAAGGGGCGAACGTACCGCGAGGTTGCGCACCTCTTTGAGGAGCGCCTTGGCTTGTACGTTGCGCCGAGCACTCTGCATTCCTTTGTGAAGGTCCGCGCCAAGCATCGCAAGCGCACACAATTCGAACTGCCGCCAATCCAGCTTGCTACGGCAGAGTCGCCGGTGCTTGACCGCGTTAGCGCCTTCAAAGCAAAGCCAGTGGTGCGGACTGCGAAGCCTGCCCGCTTTGTTTTCCGTGAGAACGAACCTTTGACCTTGACAAGCAACGGAGGTGAGCAATGACGGCGTATTCAAAGCGTGTTGTCTTTACCATGGGCGGCAAAGGCGGAGTCGGCAAAACCGGCGTCATGGTTGCCCTGGCCGAGTGGTTCGCCACGAATGAAATTCCGGTCACCCTGCTCGATCTCGATACGGAGAATAAGGCGCGCGGCTCGCTGAAGCACTTTTTCAACGGAACGGTGACCAAGGTCAACATTCACACTCCGGCAGGTCTCGACGCCTTTGTCGATCACCTTGACGGCGGTACTCCCATCATCCTTGCCGACATGGGGGCGGGTGCCGGGCAGGTTGCCGCCGATTGGTTCGAGTCGATGTACGAGGACGTAGCCGCGATGGGTGTCCGCTTCACAGCGGTCGGCGTGGTCACACCGGACCCGGCCAGCGTCGAAAGCGTCCTGGCCTGGGCCAGCCGGTTACAGGATCGCGTCGAATACGTCGTCGTCGAGAACGCAACCAGCGCCCTCGCGGATTTCACATACTGGAGGTCCACCGAACAGGCGAGTCGTTTCCGCGAAGCCTTTTCGCCGGAAATCTTGCAGATGGAGTTCCGGCTTGCTGAACTTGAAAACCCAGTCCGGCAACACGGAATACAACTGGGACAGGTTGCCGACCGCAAGGCCGATATTGACGAACTGAAACGGGCGTCGCTCGTTATGCGTGCGCAGAGTTACCGGCGGCGGCTCTTCTCTGAATTCGACCGTGCAAGGCAGGTGTTCTTGCCATGAGTACGGCTCCGGTCACTTCCCAACTCGCAGTTGTCACGGCGGGAGAGCCGACGCTGTTCGACTCTCTCGCCCGCCTGGTGCCGGAAGAGCTACAGGCCGCATACTATCGCGTTCTCGCGCATACTCGGACACTCAGCCCGGACGATGAAATGCTGCGCATTCTCGAAGCGATGGGCATTCTGGCCCTGCTCACCCGCCACACGCCAAAGGATATTGCCGATGAGCGCGAACGCTTTCAGGAAATGCTTGACCTGCATCGGCAGTTTTTGAATGAAGCGCAACATAGAATGCTCGGCTATGTTCACGAATTGGAGGCGCGGATTTCTGCACTACCGGGCGAAATCGAAGCCGGTCTTGATCCGCAGCAAATTGCAAAGCTCCTGGGCGAGAGTCTGAGACAGCACTTTCTTCAATCGGGCATAACGGCTACTGTCAATGGTCTGCAAACAACGAATGCTGCCCTGACGGCTGCCCAAAAGGAACTCTCCACGGCTTTGCGCGCTTTGTCGGATTCGCGCGGCGGAGTCGTCGCTCAAGTAGAGTCTGCCAACAACCGATTGACATATTCCCTGGAAAGCAGGGCAAAGACGGTTGACGCGCTCCTGCATGAACTGAAAAACGATGTGCTGCGCATCTGGATTCCAATGGCTTGCGGCGCGGCACTCCTTATCGGTCTGTTTGCCGGTATAGGGATTAAGGGTTGCCGGGATGCGTCTCTCGCTGCGGTTGAAACACCTGCGCCGACAGTAGCGCAGCCCGCTACCTCCCCTCCGGATGGAAAGAGCGTGCCGGACGCCAATTCAGTCAAACTGCACCATGACCGGCGGGAGGCAAAACCTGGCGCTGAACCTGGGCGATAGAGGCGGTTTGCATCGCCCGTTGTTGTTGTATCCGACCAGAACTAAAGGATTTCGCAAGCGTTCGCGGGTCCATTCGATCCGGGCGAATGCGGGGCAAAACACTTGACAACCGGCGGGGATGCTCGTACAGTTGTAAATGACACACCCGCCAAGCCTCTCCCTGGAAACAGGTGAAGCTCAAATCGGCGGGTTTTTCATTTTCCGATGAAATACAGCAAGCCTCATCTTCCTTACGAAGATCAAGTCGATTTGTTGATTCGCCGCGGCCTCGACTGCCCAGACAGAGGCCGGTCACTGCGGTGCCTAAAGCAAATCGGGTACTACCGGTTGAGCGCATACTTCATCCCCTTCAAAGATGCGGCCACCGGCAATTTTCGTCCGGGGACGACCTTTGAGCAAATCATTGATCTCTACAAATTTGATGTGGATCTGCGGCGGCTTGTGCTCGACGCCCTGGACGCGATTGAGATCAGCGTCCGCGCCGTCATTACGTATCACATAGGGAAAGACCTGGGCGTGTTCGGCTATGCTGACTCGGCCAATTTCGCCACGACATTCAATCATGCCGACTTCATGAAGATTCTCCGGCGTGAGGAAAGTAGATCGACCGAGGTCTTCATCGGGCACTACCGGGCGAAGTATACCTCCGAGACGGATTTGCCAGTGTGGATGGCGACCGAGCTTATAAGTTTCGGCGCGCTGTCGAAGATGTATGAACACTTGCGGACGAGCTTCCGGAAGAAAATCGCCCGCGAATTCAATCAGCCGCAACCCGTTTTTGTGAGTTGGCTTCACGCCCTGACGGCGGTCCGTAACGTCTGTGCGCACCACAGCAGATTGTGGAATCGAGAACTCGCCGTCAAGCCGGAGTTGCCAGTGGGGTGGAAAGCAAACGGGATTGGCAACGACCGCTTTTACGTGATCGCGCTAATCATTCAAACCCTATTGGCCGACATTGCTCCTGATTCCCGCTGGGGAGAGCGGCTCAAGGCTCTGTTCAACGCTCATCCAACGATCAATCTGCGGGCAATGCAATTTCCGGCCAATTGGCAGACCCTCCCGCTTTGGAGTTGAAGTCGCAAAGTCAGTTGCACGAAGGCACGGGTAGATGCTGATTCCAGCAGGGAAATCTGTTTGCAATTCCCATCCGCCTCGGCAAATTCAGCCAGTCACGAGATTGTCCCAGAGCTATTTAATTCGCCTTGCGTCTACTGATTCTCGTTCGTCGGTATTGATCAGTTTTCCGTTGCACGCTGTGATATTGTCTAGTTCAAGCCATAACGAAGAGTCAACCGTATCAGCTCCGTCAACCTCCCAAAGCGATCCATCTTCCAATTTTATGTACCTGCCGTCGTCGATGTTTCCGCTTATCCAGTGGCCGGTGCTGCAACCTCCGCTCGGCATTAACGCCACCCTTGGCTTGGCCTCCACTTCAGGCAGTTTGCCGCATCCCCGTTGGCCGGAGCCGCACACTGCGTGTGATTTGGGTGCCGTCCCTGGCTTGGCCTGTAGATTCCTGAGTTGCTCGCATCCCGCCTGATTGCCCATGCTACAGCCCTTAATGAGAAGTTGCCGGGCTTTCTCGGAGTCCTTTTGAACGCCCTCTCCGGCAGAGTATAGTAACCCGAGACCGCTACAACCACCCGCATCGCCCCCATCACATGCCTTGGACCAAAGAGCCGCCGCACGGGAATAATCCTTTGCAAGACCGACGCCCCCCAGGTAGCAAGCACCTAGATCGCCGCAACCGTTGGCATCGCCTTCATCACATGCTTTGGACAAGAGGGACGTTCCCCGCGTGTAATCTTGCGCAACTCCTTGGCCTTTCAAGTACCGACGGCCGGCGTTAGTGCAACCGTGCGCATCACCCCCATCGCAGGCCCTGGATAAGAGAGCGGTCGCCCGAGAGTCATCCTTTGTGACGCCGATGCCATCTCCGTACATAAGGCCGAGATCGGCACATCCCCGAGCTTCGCCTGCATCACATGCCTTGGAAAAGAGAGCCGCCGCGCGTGAGAAGTCCCGCCAAACTCCTTGACCCTTCAGGTACCGGCTGCCAAGATTAGCGCATCCGATGGCGTCGCCCGCGTCACAGGCCTTAGAGTAGAGGGACGCTGCGTAGGAATCATCTTTCGTAACTCCAATGCCTTTGGCATACCTCGCGCCAAGACTTCTACAAGCGGAAGCGATCCCTGCATCGCATCCCTTGGAATAGAGAGCAGATGCCCGAGAGTCATCCTTCGCAACACCGATCCCTCTTCCGTACATCATGCCAAGGTTCACGCAACCTTTGGCTTCGCCCCCATCGCATGCCTTGGAAAATAGAGCGAGAGCCCGAGAGTCGTCCCGTTTAACGCCGAGGCCTTTCGCATACATAAGACCGAGATCGGCGCACGCCTTGCCGCTGCCCCGCGCACAAGCCAGATTGCAAAGAACTCCGCCAAGATCATAGTGGCGCGCCTTGTCGAGTTCGTCAGCCTGCTTGGAAATCATAGAAAGTGGCAGTCCGGAGGCCAGCCCTGCCGCGATGATAGCAAGGGCAAGCACCGCGATCGACGATGCCCAGAGCCAGCGGGGAACCCGTCTAGACCGGGCAAGAGGTGCGCCATCCTTGTCGCAAATCATCTGGCGATTTGCATAAAAAGTTTCACAAATCGGACATATTTTCATACGGGTTCGCTACGGCTTTCTGTGTTTGAATGTTTGGGGTAGACCACAAATGCGTGTTTAGATCAGAACCGATACTTCGGCGGCTTTGTGGCGGTTCATTCAATTCAGTGCTCTTCGCAGTCGGATCGCACTATGCCAATACCGCGCGATGTCTGACATAGCAGCCACGCCTTAGTGTTTGATCCTTGACTCATCCAGGGCGAGGAGGTTGCAAAGGGCCTTTTTGTGCTCGGTATTTGCCTCAGAGAAAACATAACCTTGCACGCGTCGTGTCCCGGCATCAATCCATGCGTACAGATCGGTGCGGAACCTGATTTCACCAAGCCTGCCTTCTGAAATATGCGTCATTGTCAAAGATCTTTCTCCGTTTGCGGCATGGAACATACCTGTCAGCGTTTCACGCAGATCGTTGTAATTTGACGCCTTGTCGTGGTTAACAAAGACGAGGATATTAGGTAGCGCCCTAGCTGGGTTCACCGCATTGAATTGTGATGCAGCCTTCTCCACATGCCGCGCTATGCGATTGAACGTCGGGTCGTTCCGCAGCCCTCCCACGAGCTCTAACGGCTGTGCGGTATCCAGCAGATCGTCGATCCAGTCGTCACGCGGTGATTTCACCTCACAGAAAGCCACCAACCGCCCTGCCTGAAACACACGAAAGTCCGGAGTCTTCCCGGCCTGCATCTCCGCTTGCGAGAATCTCGTCAGTTGCAGAGCTCGTGGGGTAAAGATCAACTCTTGAATAAGTGCGAGGTCACTATCTTCATCAGGTTTTCGCGCCATCGGTTCTCTGCCTTTCGTGCTCGCCAGTCTATTGAACAGTAGTGGGTCAAAACTTACTCTTTGTGGAATACAACCGGGCCTTGACCGGTACCTTCTTTCAGTTCGCTACAATGACGGAACGATCATTTCCTAGCTTGAATCGTTCTCTGCCACCCCTCGACAATCTTAGCTGCATGAGAAATAACGTCATCATGGGTTACGATGTACCCGCAATTCTGGCAGACGGAACCTGCGAAATCAGAAATGGATTTTGTTTTGGTTCTGGCAATCTGAACCTCATGGTTGCACTTCGGGCAAGGACAATAGGTTGTTTTACTCACGGCTTCATGGCCTCCACGTTGAAGATCGATGGTCTTCCCATACATGAGAATTTGGCTTGCACAGGTTTTCTATGGTTTCGGAGGGTGATCTTCAAACCACCTCCGCACTCGCTCCTGCACACGGGTAAGATCAGCCGGCTTAAGATGTGAGGCGGCATCATCCCGGTACTTGGCAGCGTCCATCTGTTCAGCGGCAAGAGCGTACCAAAAATAGGCTTCTACTATGTCTCGCGGCACGCCTCGACCGAGATCGTACATCAAGCCAAGTTTGTATTGTGCATCGGCCTCGCCCTGTTCGGCAGCTTTGCGATACCAAAAAGCCGCCTGCACTTTGTTTTCCGGAACACCCTGGCCACTGACATACAGGGCACCAAGGTTGTGCTGTGCGCTAACATTGCCTTTCTCTGCGGCCTTGCGCCACCAGAGAGCGGCCTTTGCGTGGCTTTGCGGAACACCTTGACCATCGTAATACGCGTGTCCAAGGTTATATTGCGAGTCGGCGTCGCCCTGCTCGGCAGCCTTGCGCCACCACATGGCAGCTACAGCGTAGTCCTGGGTTACGCCCACTCCCTTGTAGTACAAACTGGCAAGCTGTCCTTGTGCGTCTGCATTGCCTTGGTCTGCCGATTTGCGTATCCACTTGATTCCCTGTACGTGGTCACTAGAGACGCCTGTGCCGGTGAGGTACATCAAGCCAAGGTTGTATTGTGCGGGGGCATAACCCTGATCCGCAGCCTTCTGCCACCAAAGAGCAGATTGTACATAGTCTTGAGGCACACCATGGCCGGTGCCGTAGGCAAAACCTAAGTTTGTTTGTGCATCGGCGTCACCTTGCTCTGCCGCCTTGCTCCACCAAAAAGCAGCCTTTGCGTCGTCCTGTGGAACGCCCTGGGCTATGTGAAACGCCATACCAAGGTTGGCTTGAGCCTTGGCGTCACCTCTCGCAGCTTGCTCCATGAGCGTGTCGATCCTCTGGGCTGTCGCATTCGGGGACTGCGCCCATGCCCATGACGCGCACAACACCAGCGCCAGGGCCAACCGAACGATCTCCCACGAGATTATTCTCAGGAGCCTTCTCACGATTTCAGGTATGCCCATCGCATTTCCTTTCTTCACAACTCTAAATCGGACGGAATTTCGCGGCCATCCGACAGAACCAGGGCGGCTAACGAACAGGATTCGTACCGGGTGCACTACGGTAATAGCCCTGTACATATGTTCCATTGCCCCTGGTGTAGCCATTGACGAGAACCGTCTTCGGAACCCCATTCTTGTTCGGTTCCCCATAGTATGAACCGTTTTCAGCGACCGACGGGCTGGCTGGAGTGAATAGTGTTTTGAGCAACGCGTTGAGTTGTGTGTCGAGTGGCGTTGGGGGTGCCACTGAAGGCTCGCCCATGCTCGGCAATGGGTAAGAGGTCACAAAGCTTTCTTGCCTTGCCTTTGTGGACCTCACTACCGCTGCTTCCGACGAGGTAAGCAGGGCCTTTCTGCATAGTCCCACACCATATTCACAGGCTTGAATGTTCATCCGGCGTCGGATCGCGCTCACCTGAGCAACCTCGACGGATGAAAGGAGCCCTTCACTGCATTGGCCGATGCCATAGCCACAGGCTTGAACGTTCATCCGGTGCCGGACCACGCTCACCTGAGCAGCCTCGGCGGGTGACAGGAGTCCTTCACTGCATTGGCCGATGCCATAGCCACAGGCTTGAACGTTCATCCGGTGCCGGACTACGCTCACCTGAGCAGCCTCGGCGGGCGACAGGAGTCCTTCATCGCACTGGCCGATGCCATAGCCACAGGCTTGGACGTTCATCCGATGCCGGATCGCACCCACCTGGGCAGCTTCGGCGGGCGATAGAAGACCTTCATCGCACTGGCCGATACCGTAGCCACAGGCTGTCAGATTGAGCGTGCGCTGATAGCCGGAGACAGTCTGATTGGATTGTTGAGCAACGGCGATCAGGCCGCAGGTCAGAAGAAAGACCATCATGCCAAGCCACCACCGAAGTCGTGTTGCCGACCGAATTGATGCTCCCTGATGCCGGCGGGCTCTGTCCTGACGATCAAGGTTAATTCCAATGGATAATTCGGTTTTCATTTTTCCTCCGTTGCAATGGTCTGTCTGATTGCCACAGTAGGCAGACCGGGCGGAAGAGTCCTAAAATAAAGCTCAAAGAATCCCCAAATATTTGCCGGACAACAACATGGAGCGACTCCACAACACGCGATACCGGTTCGGGCCATATACTTTGGACTCGGCTGAGAGACGCATTCTAGACGCAAGTTCCTCGCCTATCGAATTGACCACAAAGGCTTTCGATCTGCTTCTGCTGCTCGTCAGCCGGGCCGGTCAGCTTGTGACGAAGGATGAAATCCTGGATGTGGTCTGGCAGGAGGTCAGTATCGCGGAATCGAATCTGACCACCACGATTTCGATGGTCCGCAAAGCCCTCCAGGAAGATCCCGATCACCGATTCATTGAAACCGTCCCCAAGAAGGGCTATCGCTTTGTAGTGCCCGTTTCCATCGTTTCTGACCCGGAGGATCACGACGAGGGCCCGGGTTCTCCGATTTTGCCGCAACATGCGGCGAACAAAAAGCGATTGCGCCGAATCGGTGTTGTTGCCCTCATAACGGTCTTTCTGGGGGCGGGGATCGCATTCGTGCTCTTCTATCTTGGCTACTCGAACAAAAACAGCTCCGAAGTTCTATTTCAGAATGCGGTCCGCCATGATGCTGAAGGAAAAGACGATCTGGCCATCAAGGAATTGACGGAGATTCAGCCGTCGGACCCCCTGTTCGTGAAAGCAAGAATCCATCTTGCCTGGCTGCTGTATCAGGCAGACAAAAATGATGATGCCAAACGCAGCCTTGAGCCCGTATTGAGCGGACAATCGTCAGCTACTCTAAAATTGCTGGACGAGTCAACGCGCTTAAAGATCGATGGAATCAAGCAACTGCTTACAGATCAGCCGAATAGCGCCCTTAATGATTTTCGTGCTGCTGCCGACTCGGACTCGAAAGATATTGACGCCCTCATTTACATCGCAGACACTGCCATCAGCCTGGGCAACTTTCCGGAAGCAGACAAGGCTCTCGGCGAGTGCAAGGCGGTCGCTCGGCTGAACCCGTTTTGCGGCTACGAGCGCATAGACGTGCTCACCCATGAGGGGAAATATGACGAAGCCATAGCGGAATACACCTATCTGAAAGATTCTCAATACCTTTGGCTAGATCAACCGGCTGGGTACGCAGAACTTGCAAGAGGTAATGCCGACGAAGCTCTGAGGCATTTCAAGTCGTTGATCGCAAATGGCCCAACTGGAAGCCGTGTCCATTTTCTTGCCGCTCAGGACGGCATTGTGGCAGCAGATCTTCTCAAAGGGGAACTGACCACTGCGCGCCAAGAGCTCTTGACCGCAAAGAACTTGACTGATTCTGGATATGAAAAGGCTGATTATTCGATATTGATGGCAAAGATTGAAGCCTTACTTGGGAATTCCGGCCAGGCAAGAATCGATCTTGAAGAAGCGTCCAACCTGTCTGGCTCTCAAGCATTCGAGAGCGAAATTGCGCGAATTTACGCGATGATCGGTGATGATGCCGAGGCCAAGAATATCCTTGCACGGACACAAGGAACTGGGGCGGTACCAGAACTTGAATACGGGGCAGCGGAGCCATTTGTTAATGGTCTCGAATCTCTCAAACGAAAAGACTTCAAGAAAGCCTCTGAACAGCTAGATACATCGTTCAGCATGAATCAGAGCCCAGAGACCGCATACTTTGCGGCCAAGGCTGAAATGAGCTTGGGAGATTGGAACGCTGCAATTTCCCACTTCAGTTTCATTCTACAAAACAGGGAGAAGGTATTGGTAGACAGCGTTGCATTGCTTATCCCGTTGTCTGAATATGACCTCGGCGTTTGTTATCGAAGCTTGGGGCAGGAATCAGAGGCTAACAAACACTTTGCCGCTTTTCGTGGTATGTGGGACCATGCCGATCCCGAGCTAAAGCTGATGGTTCGTTAGGTCTGCTTGGCGGTTGTTTTGCACCCAACCTATTTCGAATCCAGGTTGGACATGGTTCGAATGATCTCGGATATTGTTTGATTTCGTTCGATATTTGTTCGAAAAGGGCAGCCTCAATTCCAGCCCCTAAGCCGTCAGGCTTAGGGATGGTGTCTATCTTCGAAACGAGCATAGCGAGATCGCTCTTCGCCGGGGATGACGAAAATGATGCTTGCGGATTCGGGCTGCGACCTGGGCGGACTGAGCGCGGGACTTGGCTCCTTCACGCTTCGGCATTGGCATGGCAACCAAGACGGCAAAGTTACAAAGGCTGTTGCATTGCAAATTCGAACAGCGTTAGCGTCGGTTCATGCTGACGATCAGGGCCATGTCGGGCGGTGCCGGTTATGCCCAGCGGCATCTTGAACACAGCGACTATTACGATGAGCAGCGTCGTGTGCAGGGCGAATGGCATGGCCGTGGCGCCGAGTTGCTTGGCTTGCGCGGCGAAGTCACGCAGGAGCATTTCGAAGCAATTCGGGAGGGGCTGCATCCGGAAACCGGCGAGTTCCTCCGCCCGCGGCACAGTGCGGACCGCGCGAAAGAAGACGGAAGCGAGCAGAGCAAGGGGCGGTCGCTGTACGATCTGACCTTTTCCGCGCCAAAGTCAATTTCCATTCAGGCGCTCGTCGGCGGGGATGATCGCCTCGT
>CAZMWL010000011.1:0-124786 GCA_964569985.1 uncultured Occallatibacter sp. | reverse complement strand
CCCAGCAAACTCTCGGCGGAATTACCGGCGAGGTGACCGACGCCTCGGGCGGCGTCATTCCCAACGTGGCCGTTACGGTGACTGAGGAGCAGACCTCGCTTACCCGCACCACGAAAACCAACGGCTCAGGCAGTTACAGCTTCGTCAATCTGCCCATCGGCCTTTACACGCTCACCTATTCCGCTGCGGGCTACGAAGCACAGAAGACTCCGCACATCACGGTGCAGGCTGACCGCACGGCCACGGTGAACGCTTCGCTGAAGGTGGGCCAGGCCAGTACTACGGTAGAAGTTGAAGCCGCGCCGCTGATGAATGCCGTCGACACCACCAACGGCTACGTGATGGAAGCCCAGCAGATCGACGCCGTGCCCTTGCCCACCGGCAGCTTCACCGGCCTCGCGATTCTTTCGCCCGGCGTGGATGCCGAACTGCCCGGCGGCACCGGTTCCAACTCCGGCCTGGGCAACGCACCCATATGGGCCAACGGCCAGCGCGACACGTCCAATGCATTTCTTGTGAACGGCGTCGATGCCAGCAATCTCTTCAACGGCAAGAGCACCAGCCAGGTGGATTCGTTCCGTGTCGTCAACAATACCGGCCAGGCCAACAACGCGGCCGGCGGCGTCATTCCCAGCGCAGCTTCGGTTTATCTTGCCATCGGCAACGCCATTCCCACTCCGGCGCCCGAGACCATCGCCGAGGTGCGCGTCAACGCTTCCATGTACGACGCCCAGCAGGGTTCCGACAGCGGCGCGCACATCGATATGAGCACCAAGTCGGGCACCAACCAGTTCCACGGCGGCGTCTATGCCCATCGCGGCACCAACTGGATCAACGCCGCGCCGTTCTTCTTCAAGAAGGACAACAACATTCCCGCAGCCGACAAGAACCCCGAACTGCATCGCTACATCCTGGGCGGCGACATCGGTGGCCCCATCATCAAGGACAAGCTCTTCGGCTTCGTCGGCTACCAGCACCTGCATATCTCCGACCAGGAGACGGGCGACGAGCTTCTCGACGTTCCCCCCGGATTGGCGACGAGCGGCCGCGGCGTCGCCAATTTAATTCAGGTTGCCAACGATAACTGGACGGCCAATATATGTACCGAACAATCCAGTGGTTTCGATCCCACGTACGGCGCGACGCAAAATGTCCCGCCCGGCAGCCCCTGCGTCGTCGGTAGCCCGTTCAGCGGCGGCACCTACAACGGTTTTGGCCCCGGGACAAATCCTGTCGCCTATGACCTGCTGACCGCACCGTCGCTCCCCGGTGAGCCCGGAAACTATCTCGTCCCAAGCCCCCTCGCCACCGCCAGCCCCAATGTCTATTCGCCCTATAACGCATTTCTTCCCGGCACGTCCCGTTTCACTTCCGATCAGGGCGTCGCCGATCTTGACTGGAATGTGAGCTCCAGGGACATTCTTGCGATTAAGTATTACTACCAGCACGATCCTTCGAGTTCGCCCTACGCCTACTCCAACGTGCCCGGTTTCACTGGACACATGGACACCGGTTCGCAGTTGGGTTCCATCAACAACGTGCAAACCATCGGATCGACATTGAGCGTCTCGGAAACGGTCGGCGTGCTCCGCGAAAAAGCCTACGCCACCAACGACCAGCCCTGGGCGCCCGGCCAGTTAAACACACCAGCGGCAGGTTTAACGGCCGCCTTCGGCGGTTACTTTCCAGGTTTCACCATCAACGACGCCATCGGCGATCAGTTCGACTCGTCCACCGGGCCGCTTTATGGTGGTGTTGCTCCTTCGCTCTCCATTGGTCCCGATGCCGAATACCAGGCTGAAAACACCGGCGTCTTTCAGAACCGCATCATGCCCTCGGGCACAGCGATTTGGTCGAAGGGGCGCCATGCACTCAGCTTCGGCGGCAGTTGGTCGTATACGCAGTTGAACTTGCGCGATCACCGCACCGGAACGGGCAGTGTGGCCTCGCCTGACTATGTCTCCTTCCTCGATAACTGGTTGACTCCCTACTCCACGCAGAACTTTACGGCCTCCACTTACCTGCAGGGCAACGCCGATCGCTATTACCGCGCCAACGAGACCGGCTTGTTCGCACAGGACAAGTTTCAAGTAACCCCGACTCTGAGCATCACAGCCGGTGTTCGCTACGACTGGAATGGCGGTCTCACGGAGAAGAACGGCGACATCATCAACTTCGATCCCTCGAAGTACAGCTACAACGTTTCCTCAGACACCATTACCAGCTCCGGTTTCCTCATTGCCGGCAACAACGCCAACGGAACCTCTGGCGTGAGTAAGACCACGCTCACCGGCCGCCAGTGGGGCATTGCGCCGCGCCTCGGCTTTGCCTGGCAGCCGTCCAACTTCCATTCAAAGTTCGTGGTTCGCGGCGGCGGCGGCCTCTACTACGACCGCGGCGAACTTTACACCTATCTCTCGCCCGGATATGCGGCAGGCGAAGTCGAGGGCGGCCCCTTCGGCATCGCGCAAACGCCTCCCTTCGTCACGCAGCAGCACTGCCCGTACTCCTCGTCCTTCCAGGCCGCTGACCCAACCTTCCTGTACCTGAATTACATCCCCATCTGCGGCGGAGACTATTTCACGCCTCCCACCGGCGGCAACTACACCCTCTCAACTCCCTGGGGACCCACACGTGGCCCCGGACCTTCCAATCCCAAAGCCTCCGACGTCAACAACTATCTCCCAACGGCCCACGAGATTGTCGACGGCACGGTGACGGGCTCCAACGCGCAGCAGCCCTTCATTCTCGGCGTCTACAATCGCGCCAACAAGCTGCCCTACAGCATCAATTTCACGCTGAACATTCAGTACCAGCCGCGCAACGATCTCATGATCGAAGTCGGCTATGTGGGCAACCTCGGGCGTCATCAGGTCATCCCCGTCCCCTTCAACCAGGCGCAGATTGCAACCCCGGGCAGCCCCACCCATCCCGGCGGATATGCCACGCAAGACTACAGCTACGGCTACACGGTGTACGATCCCAACACGTTTTTCCCCATCTGCGTGAATAATGATCCGGCCTGCGCGTATGGCCCGATGCAGAACAACTTCGAGGGCGGCAACGTCGATCTGCGCGTTCCGTACATCGGTTACTCCTCCGAATCCGAGTCCTACACCGCGGCTGGAATTGCGGCCTACCACGCGCTCACGTCGCACGTCGAAAAGCGGCTCAGCCATGGCTTCCTGGCTGGTGTCTCGTATACCTACTCCCACGCCACAGACGAACAAAGCGGCCTCGGCCTCTTCTACAACGGCAACAATCCCACCAATCTGCGCTCAGGCTATGGTTCGGCCGACTTCGACCGCACCCACGTGCTCAACTTCACCTACGGCTACACGCTGCCCAAGTTCTTCTCTGAAAGCACGCTGGCGGGCAAAGCGCTCAACAGCTGGGCTATTCACGGTCTCGCCATCATCCAGAGCGGCCAGCCCTACAGCATCATCGACTACTCGGGAGCTGTTGGCAGCATCTTCTACAGCACCTTCAACGGCATTACGAATCCCATCGTGCCCTTGAACTACGCCGCCGGCTGCAATCGCAAAAACGCCCTCACGGGCGCCAACGGCGCCTTCTACAATCCCACAACCCAGACCGGAGCGGCTCTGAAGGCGAGTTGCTTCACGCTCCCGCTGATTCCGGTGGGTACCATGGGCGTCCCTGCAGGCGATCCCTTCGAAACCAACTTCACCACCGGCCAGCGCAACATCTTCCGCCAGTCCTGGCAGCGCCGCGCCGATGCATCCTTGACCAAGGAACTAACGATCTACAACCAATACAAGTTGACTTACGACTTCGACGTGTACAACCTCACCAACACTTCGAGCTTCGACATTCCACAAAACAACGTGAATCAAAACCAGGGTTTCAACAACGTCCCCGACGCCATCGGCAGCAGCTCGACTGCGCCCACGCAGGCGGCGCCCACCAACAACTGCCAAACCAATCCAGGTGGCGCCAACACGGGCTTCTTCAACTGCCCCGCCGGTCTTGGCATCACCAAGCACGCCATCGGCAGCGCGCGTCAGATTCAAATGGCGCTGCATTTGGACTTCTGAGGCGCACCGCTCGTCGACTCGCGAAAGGCGGCTCTCCACGGAGCCGCCTTTCTCGTTGCGCGGGTGCGCAACTGCCCCGTGCCCCATCCTTTCCGCAGCTTTATCGCGGAAAGGGTCGGACAGCACAACCCACCGTCTCGCTCTCAACCCAGCACGATGAGTGGGTGCCCGATCCCCACCACGTTTCTGTCGCTAAGGTCGGGTAGTGCTTCAGCCCCTACAATCTCTCTATGACCGCCGTCCCGTGGACTCTTCGCGCTCTTCGCCGCGCTCTCGCCAGCGGAACCACAAGCCCCTCGAAACTGGCTGAAGCGGCGCTCGCGCGTTCCAATGGGAGCGCCAACCGCAACACGTACCTCTGGCAGGATGCAGCGTGGACCCGCGCGGAAGCCGCCCGCGCCGAGGCCATGCCCCCTTCCAGCGGCGGGCCATTCGGCGACGGTCGTCCTGCCTTATGGGGCCTGCCCGTCTCGGTGAAGGACTGCTTCGATCTTGCCGGCTCGCCGACCACGTGCGGCGTGCATTTTTATCGCGATTTAAATGGCAAGGCCGCGCGCGATTCCTGGCTGGTGGAGCAGCTCCGCGCCGCCGGCGCCGTAATCGTGGGCAAGACCCACCTGCATGCGCTGGCCTACGGAATCACCGGCGAGAATCCGGAGTTTGGCGATTGCGTGCAGCCGCGCGATTCCGGCGCGCTCACCGGCGGATCTTCAAGCGGCGCAGTCGCCAGCGTGCAGGAAGGTTCGGCCGTGGCCGCCATCGGCACTGACACCGGCGGTTCCGTGCGCGCGCCCGCGGCGCTCAGCGGACTGGCTGGATATCGCGCCACCATCGGCCGCGGCGACTGGCGCGGAGGCGCGCACCTGGCCGTCTCTTTCGACACCATGGGCTGGCTCTTCCGCGACCTTGAAGATGCGCCGCTGTTAGTTGCTCCATTTGCCCCTGCCCAAAGCCAGGAAAAGCTTCAATTCAAGCGCGTCGCTTTTCTCGGCGACAAGTTCCTCCTCGATTGCGAGCCGGACGTGATGGAAGGCTTTCGCCGCGTGATCGGCGAATTGCAGGCGCTGGGGCTCGAGGCCCAACCCATCGATCCCGAGTGGTGGAAGGATTCCGTAGAGATCTTCGCGCCGTTGCAGGCATCGGAAGCTGCGCTGGTGCACGCGGGCCACTTCGAGCTCTGCGAACCCGCCATTCGCGACCGTCTGAAGTGGGGCGCCGGCCTCACGCCCAGCGAAGTGGCCTCGTTGCGGCAACGTCACGCCGAATACCGCGCGCGTATGGATGAGATCTTCGCCGCACACCAGCTGATTCTGCTGCCCTCCACTCCGGTGGCGCGCCTCGCGGCTGGGGCGGACCACAGCCAGACGCGCAGCCGTCTGCTGCGCTACACTGCGCCGTTCAGCCTGGCCGGCGTGCCCGCGGTTGCCATCCCCTGCGCCCACGGCGGCATGCAATTAGCAGCTGCGCGTGGTTGCGACGAGTCGCTGCTGGCGCTGGCCGCTCAAATCGGCGCGCAAAGAAATGCGGCCTCAAAATCCTGATGGGCTATAAGAGTTGCTGGATGGAATGTGGGCTAGCTCCGCCAACTCCGCTAACACCGCTAGCTCCGCTTGTCTCAACCTAGAACGGCTTTTCCGTCAGGAACGGCTCGGGCTTCATGGTCCCATCGCGCTGCTTCACCAGCATTTGCACCTTGCCCTCGGCGGCCTCGAGCTCCTGTTTGCAGGCAGCTGACAGGTTCACGCCCTCTTCGAAGAGCTTGAGCGAGTCCTCGAGCGCCAGATCGCCCTTTTCCAGTTGTTCGACAATGCTTTCGAGCTTCTTGAGCGATTCTTCAAAGGAAGGCATGGGGTTCACCTCTTGCTTTTATTTTTCCTGCGGCAGCGCCCCGGCAATCACTTCCGCCGCCACGTCGTAATGGCCGTACGGCGCGCTCACCTGCACGCCCTGCACGTACGGACGCACCGCCGCCACCATCTCCCGGGCGATCTGGATTCCTTCGGCCCGCGCGGCCTCCGGCGTATCCGCCTGCGCCATGCGCAGCATAATCTCCTCCGGCATGGCAATGCGCAGGTCGTTCTTCATGTATTCGGCGTTGCGCAGACTGGTGAGCGGCCAGATGCCGGCAATGATCGGAATGCGATGGTCGCCAACCCGTTCCAGAAACTCTTCCAGCAAGCGCAGATCGAAGACCGCCTGTGTAATCGCGTATTCGGCCCCCGCCTCCACCTTGTAAGCAAACCGCCGCAGCTCATTTTCGATCTCCGGCACCCCGGGATTGGCGGCCACGCCGATGGTAAAGTTCGTGCTCGCGTTGATCGAGTTCGAACCGATGTCGAGCCCGTGATTCAGCCGGTTGGCGATGTTTACCAAACCGATGGAGTCCACGTCAAAGACTTGAGAAGCGTCAGGATAATCCCCCTGCTTGGGCGGTTCGCCGGTAACGCACAGAATGTTGCGCAAGCCGATGGACGACGCCCCCAGCAGATCCGACTGGATCGAGAGCAGATTCCGGTCGCGGCAGGTGTAATGCAGAATCGTCTCCATTCCGGTGTGCTGCTGAATCTGGATGCAGAGACTTTGCCCGCTCATGCGCGCCGAGGCCTGGGCCGCGTCGTACACGTCGATGGCGTCCACGCCCAGCCGCGCCAGAAATTGCGCGCCCTCGATTTCTTTGGAGCAATCGATGCCCCGCGGCGGCACAAACTCCACCAGCTTGATGAACGCTCCTTCGGCAAGCAACGCGCCCAGCCGCGAGCGCTGCCCCAGCGTTGCCGGGGGCGTCTCCTTGCTCACCTCCGGCGTCGCGCCAGTCACCGTCACGCGGGTTTGCTCGTCCATGGCGCGGATGGCCGAGCGCATGGCGCGGATGTGATTCGGGGTGGTGCCGCAGCACCCACCCACAATCTGCACGCCTGCCGCAACGGCCTTGCGCGCAAAGCTGGCCATGTACTCGGGCGAGCAAAGATAGACATTGCGGCCTTCAATGGCCCGCGGCACGCCGGCATTGGGCATGGCCGCCAGGGGCAGCCCGGTTGCCGCGCGCATGGCCTCCACGGCCGTCAAAACTGTAGCCGGACCGGTGGAGCAGTTCACGCCCACGGCGTCTGCGCCCCACTCGGTGAGCAAAGCCGCAGCCTGCGCGGGCGAAGCGCCATCCAGGCACTCGCTTTCGTCATCCACCGTGACCATGACCAGCACGGGCAGATGCGGAGCCACCGCCTTTGCAGCTTCCAGCGCCTCATGCGCCTCGTTCAAGGCCGGCATGGTCTCCACAATCAAGAAGTCCACGCCGTTCTCGGCCAAGATGCCGATCTGCTCGGCAAATGCCGCGCGCGCTTCGTCCAAACCGGTTTTGCCCAGGGGCTCCAAACGCACGCCCAGCGGGCCTACCGAGCCGGCAACCCACGCCGCAACTTCCGCGCCAAATTCAGTATTGCCCGCCTGCTTTTCCTTCAGCCGATCCACCGCTTGCCGCGCCAGGCGCACGCCCGCGGCGTTGATCTCGGCCATCTTTCCCGCCAACCCGTGACGCGCCAGCCGAAAGCGGTTGGCGCCGAACGTATTGGTTTCAAGAATCTCCGCACCGGCCTGCAAATACTCCTCATGCACGCCAAGGATCAGGCTGGGGTTCGAAAGGTTCAGCTCGTCGTAACAGCGGTTGACGAAGATGCCACGCGCGTAGAGCACCGTGCCCATGGCGCCGTCGGCAAGCACGGGGCGGTCGGCAAAAAGCTCTGTAAAGCGGGTCATTCTGTTGTCATGCTACCGCATTGCCGGCGCAATTGTATGCAACCTTGCTGCAGTTCCTGCCGGACTTTGCCGCGGCCTGCCGGGCCTTTCCTGGCGGCGCGCGCCCCTGTTTCCACAGCCGGAACCGCACGCGGAGGCAACTCCCTCGCCCGGGCCGCTCCGGGACCCCGAGGAACCGGGTGGCTTTGTTATACTTCGGGAGTCATAACCTGCGTGGAAATCGCTTTCGTCTGCTTTGATTTGAACGATTTCCGTGTGCGCGCAATGCTATTTCTGTGTCGCGGCGGCGAATTGCGCCGCTCCATCAATCGAGGGTTGGGATTTTGAAGAAGAAGAGCCTTTGGATCAGTGCCAGTGCAGCTTTGGCAGCAGCAGCCGCGCTGGCCGGTTGCGGCAGTACCTCCTATTTCGACGGCCGCGTGTTGCCGCCCAGCGGGCTCACGAACCGCGTCGTCATTGCCATCCAGAACCCCGGCGTCCTGTCCAAAGGGGCGCTGCAGATTGTCGACGCCTACTATGACGAGCGCAGCAATTACAACGGTACGCCGGGCTCATTTTCCATTGCCGGATTCGGCGGCGCGCTCCCCATCACCATCCAAAGCATGCCTGAAGAGCAGTTCGGCGCTGTATACGGATCGGGCGATGGAAGTTTTACTCTCGTCAATTACGCGAGCGAAAAGACCACAGGCACCGTCAGCAACCTTCCCGTTCCGTCGTCCAGCATCTTCATTACCCGGAACGGGGCTTACGTCTTTGCCGTCAGCCAGCCGTCGCATCAGTTCACCATTGTGAATCAATCGGGGGGCAGTTCTCTCGGCCTGGCGCTTGCCAACGGGTACCGCGTAAGCGTCAATCCCGGCGGATCTGTTGCGCTGGCCTTCGTTGAGAACTCTCCTTACGTCTACTACCCTCGCCAGCTCTCCGCCGCGCAAACCGTCAACTATTCCGGCGGTCCTTCCACGTGGCCCAAGGCCGCGGTCGACTGCGAGCCGCAGAATGGCCCCTATTGGTGCCTGTTTCAAATGCAGAGTCCCGATCATGTGGACGCCACCGGCAATTACTACGGCGCGCCGCTCACCTTCGATCACCCCATCAAGGCTGTCTTTTCGTCCGACGGCAGCACGGCATACATCCTGAGCTGCGGGCCGGAGTGCGGAGGCGCCGCCGCCGCTTACACGCGGGTTCCGATTGCGCCCATGATCTTTCTCCAGGGCCAGCAATCCGGGCTCTTGCCAACCACCAGCGCTCTCGCCAGCGCCACCGTTCCCATCCCCGGCGGGGCGAGCAACGCGCTGGTCGACTCAACCACCATGTACGTGGTGGGCCAATCGCCGCAGCTGATCAACGGACAAACCCTCTTCGGCGGCAATCTGACCGTGGTCAATCTGGCCAGCAACACCATCTCAAGCAGCACTGCCATCAGCGACGGGCAGCCCGGCACCATGAACCGCATCCTCGAGGGCGACGACAATACTTTGTGGATTGCGATGACCGGCTGCACCAACGGCGTGCGCTTTGCGACCAATTCCGCCGGCGGATACGGCTGCCTGACGATGTACAACACTGCCACCAACAAGGTAACGCTGATTGAGCCCTACATTGGCGACGCAACCGGCATTGCCGCGGTTACGGGCCTGCACAAGCTCTACGCGGCCGAAGGCGGGCAGGTGTACATTTACTCCACCGTCGATGGCTCGTCGATCAACAACGAGTTCGTAACCGTGACAGGCACTGCGTACGATGTGGCCTACATGGATGCCATCACCGACGCCGACAACACCGTCTACTGATCCTTTCCGTACCCGAAGATGCGCTCCGTGCCCGAGAGTTCGTCCCGTGCCCGAGAATTCGCCCCGTGCCCCATCCTTTTCGCGCTTTTTGCGAAAAGGGTGGGAACGCACTGCAGCTTTCCTCGCCGTCGAGCTTCCTGTAAGAATGTCGTAGGATAACTCCCATGCCTCCTGAGGCCATCGACTTCCGCGCCGACGTTCTGGCTATCGCCGCACACCGCGACGACGTGGAGCAGACCTGCGGCGGCACGTTGCTGCGCATGGCGGCGCGCGGCCTGCGCACCGCCATCCTCGATCTGACCCAGGGCGAAGCCGGAACCCGCGGCAGCGCCGAGGAGCGTGCTCGCGAGGCCGAAGAAGCCGCGCGCATTCTGGGCGTTGGCTGGCGGCAGGCGCTCACCCTGCCCGATGGCGCCATTGAGAACACCCTTGAAAACCGCATCGCGGTCGTTCGCGTTCTCCGCCAGCTTCGCCCCCGTGTGGTGATTCTTCCCTACTGGCAGGCTCGCCATCCCGATCACGCCGTCACCGGGACGCTTGGCTACGACGCCTGCTTCCTCGCGGGCCTCAAACGGATCGACACCGGCTTGGATCCGCATCGGCCCTTCAAAATCGTCTACGCCAGCCTCTATGCCGACGTCCGCCCCAGCTTCGTCGTCGACATCACGCCGTTTATCGAACAGCGGCATCAGGCCCTGATGGCCTATCGCTCGCAATATGCCAACCAGTCCGCCGGCAGTGGCCTCTTCGTGCCCGAGGAAGAAATTCGCGAACGCACGTTTGCCGAAGCACGCCACTACGGCCTCCTGGCCGGCGTCCGCTACGGCGAGCCGTTTGTCCAAAAGGAAGTCGGCCTCGTCGACGATCTCACGCTCCTTGCCGTGCAATCAATCTGACGACCCACCTCGAAATCCGGAGGGCCATCATGCCGCAAACCTGGAACCCTGAAACCTACAGCCGCGACGCTGCGTACGTTCCGCAGCTCGGCAGCGGCGCGCTGGAGTGGCTCGCTCCCGAAACCGGCGAGCGCATTCTCGACCTGGGGTGTGGTGATGGGCAACTGACGGAACGCATCGCGGCCAAGGGCGCAATCGTTACCGGCATCGACGCTTCGTCGCAGATGGTCGCCGCCGCCCGCGCGCGCGGCATCGCTGCTCAGGAAGGCTCCGCCGAGTCGCTGCCCTTTGCCGATCGCTACTTCGACGCGGTTTTTTCGAACGCCGTACTACACTGGGTGCGCGGGCAGGACGCCATGATGACTGAAGTGCATCGCGTGCTGCGTCCGGGCGGACGTTTCGTCGCCGAGATGGGCGGCCACGGCAATATCGCCGCCATTCGCGTCGCGTTCGCTGCTGTGCTGGCACATCTGGGCTTTGACGAGTTGGGCCGGCACGACAACTACTTCCCCACATCCGATACATACGCTCGTAGCCTCTCCGCGCACGGTTTTGCGGTCGATCGCATGATTCATTTCCCGCGTCCAACTCCGCTCGGCGCTGGCGGCATGGTCGCATGGTTGAACATGTTTCGCCGCGGCGCGCTCGATGCCCTGCCCAAAGATCTGCGCGAAACCGCAGTCGCGAAAACCGTGGCTCTGCTCGCGCCCACCTTGTGCGACGAAGAAGGAAACTGGACGGCGGATTATGTGCGTCTGCGCTTTATTGCAACGACCTGATTGCATG
This sequence comes from uncultured Occallatibacter sp., assembly GCA_964569985.1. GTDB lineage: Bacteria > Acidobacteriota > Terriglobia > Terriglobales > Acidobacteriaceae > Telmatobacter. The sequence goes on along the minus strand of CAZMWL010000011.1, from coordinate 113,503 downwards.
ATTTCGCGGCGGCTGAATAGTAACGCCGGTCTCCTCACCGGCTGTCGTGCAGGCGTCCCCGCCCGCACTCGTCTCAGAAGCAATACTCAATCGTCAGGCCAGAGCATTAGTTGCGTTTTGAAATCAATTTCCTGCTAACTTCGCGCAAATGTTTTTTGCTTTTTTCGCAAACTCTCTTGCATTTGCTCGTCACTTATGGCAAAGTATCTTCTGCGTAGGAGAACGCCCGATGATAAACAAAACGCAAAATTCGACGCGTAGGCTGGAACCATCCGGCCGCCGGGCACAGTGTCTCTCTGTTTCGTAACCCTTTGCGGTCAGCATCCTGCGCATCCCGTATGAACATTGGTTTTTCCCGAGTGGCGTAGAAGCCAGTTTCATCGCCTTGAAAACGTCACGCTGTCTTCGTCTGTTCCCTCGGGGAACTCGAACTACGTTTCTCGCGCAGTGTTTTCCGTTGACGCCCTGATAACTCACTTGGCGTTATGAGGAAAGCTTTGTCTCTAACTAGGAACTTAGTAAGTTGTTGCACCGGTGGTGTAGGCAGCGGTTACTTCTTAAGCCGAAGGTTGTGGGTTCGAGTCCCACCCTGCATGCAAATGCAGGTAGCTCAATGGCAGAGTATCGGAAAACACCGCAGCCGCTTGTTCCCCGGCGCGAACTTTAAACCGGCGAGACTCTCGCCCAAAACAGGGAAAAAACCGGTGGTGTAGGCAGCAGATACTTCGGGAGCGGAGGATGCGGGTGCGAATCCCGCCACGGTCTTGGATCGCGTCGTTCAATGGCAGGACATTCGCTTAAAAACTGTTGCCGCTTGTTCCCCGGTTTGAGTATTGCAACGCACTTGTCCAAAACCAGGAAAGCGACCGGTGGTGGTCGTAACGGATACTTCGACGCTTCCCTGAGGGAGGCAGTGGGTTCGAATCCCGCCCGGGGCCTTCGGGCTCCGGATGCTCGATTGGCGAGCACCGAGAGCAACACCGTTACATTTGTTCCCCGGTCATAACCTCCGGCAAAGCCGGATTAGAAAACGAATTGCCATGAGCAAGTTGAAAGTGAAAAATGGTACGCCGGTCGGTAACGTCCACCTGTGCCGCAACTGCAAGAATGGCCAGTTCACCGTCGGCTACCGCGAATCCGACGTGCTGGTGATCTGCACCAACGCGAGCCCGGCAAGGTTGGTTCCATTTCCTGTGCACGAGTGCACAGACTTCTGGGACCGCAATCGTCCGGGCTATGTCGAAATGACCAAGCTGGCGCTGAACTTCAGTGAAGGCCACAGAAAGGCCATCACCGGCTTTCGCAATAGCGGATTCGCGCGCATTCCCGTGGTCGCCGAAGGCGAGCCCGAGGAGGAAGAAGACGAGGCAGCCATCAGCCGCTGACCTCAAACCAAAACCAGACAAACTGCCGGTGGCGCAGGGCACGGTTACTTCTGGATGCACGCAGGTTCGACCCCTGCCGCAAAGCATTTTGTGCGATGCGTTCCGCGTCCGAAAATTCCCCGGCGGCATTTATTCTTGATATTCGCAAGGAAAGGAGGCGCACCATGCGCCTGAACATCTTCAAGCCCAAGCCCCGCCCCCGCACCCACGAGGGAGCACGAGCCCGCGTCATCACGCCCGAGCAGGCTCTGCGCCGCTCCGTTCTCTCCTGCATGTTGTGGGAGGGTGAGTTCTACGAGGATGGCGTACAGATCGCCGGCCGCATTCACGAGCTGGTGCCGCAGGTGGAGGCGGAAAAGGTAGCCGCGCTGGCTGTCGAAGCACGCGAGCGCATGAAGCTGCGCCACGCGCCCCTGTTGCTGGTGCGCGAAATGGCGCGCTACGCGACCCATCGCGCCCTTGTCGCCGAGACCCTGGAGCGCGTAATTCAGCGCGCCGACGAGTTGAGCGAGTTTGTCGTCATTTACTGGGCGATGGGTCGCCAGCCTCTCTCCGCGCAGGTGAAGAAGGGCCTCGCGTCTGCGTTCGGCAAGTTCGACGAGTACGCGCTGGCCAAGTACGACCGCGCCGGCGCCGTTCGCCTGCGCGACGTGCTGTTCCTTTGTCACGCGCGTCCTGTGGATGAGACGCAGGCCGCGCTGTGGAAGCGGCTTGTCGATAACCAGCTGGCCACGCCCGACACCTGGGAGGTTGCTCTCTCGGCTGCCGGACGCGGCGACACTCCCGAAGGCGATCGCGCCGTTGCCAAGCGCGACGTGTGGCAGCGTTTGCTCGCGGAGCGCAAGCTCGGAGCTCTGGCCCTGTTGCGCAACCTGCGCAACCTGCGCCAGGTCGGCGTGAGTGAGGACCTGGTTCTGGCCGCGCTTGCGACCATGAAGACGGACCGGGTTCTGCCCTTCCGTTTCCTGGCGGCCGCGCGCAACGCGCCCCAGTGGGAGCAGCCGCTCGAGGCGGCGATGTTCCGCGCGCTTGACGGTCGCACCGCGCACTTGCCCGGGCACACCGTCCTGCTGGTCGACGTCTCCGGCTCCATGGAGGCGCCGCTCTCCAGCCGTTCGGAGATGCGCCGGACCGATGCTGCCTACGGACTGGCCATTTTGCTGCGCGAGATCGCGGAGAAGGCAACGATCTACACCTTCTCCGATCACGCGAAGCTGGTGGCGCCGCGGCGCGGCATGGCATTGCGCGACGCGCTTGAAGCGAGCCAGCCGCACTATGGCACCAACCTGGGCCACGCATTGGCCCACGTTGAGGCGGAATGCCACAGTGGCTACGACCGGCTCATCGTGATCACCGACGAGCAGTCGCACGACAATGTGCCTGCGCCGCGCGGCAAGGGCTATGTGATCAACGTAGCTTCGAACCGCAACGGTGTGGGATACGGCGCGTGGAGCCACATCGACGGCTGGAGCGAGGCGGTGGTGGACTATATTGCCGAGCTCGAGACCGCGCAGGCCGAGTAATCGCTCCTCCGTCAACGTCGCAAACAACATCGGGGAGCAGCCCAATCGATTTTGGATTAAGGGCCGCTCCCCGATTCCTTTTTTGCGATGACGTCGTTAGTCGGCAGCCAGCAGCTTGGTGCGGAACAACAACCCAGCCGCCGCGCCGCCCGCGCTGGGAAACAACAGGAATAGCCACAACTGGCTGAGCGCATGCCCGCCGGCAAACAGCGCCGGCCCCAGGCTGCGTGCCGGATTCACGCTCACGCCCGTGATGTGAATACCGAAAAGGTGGATCGCCACCAGCGTAATGCCGATCGCCAATCCGGCAAAGCCCGCGGGCGCGCTCTTCTGCGTTGAGCCCAGAACCACAATCACAAAAATCATGGTTGCGAAAAACTCAAAGAGCATCGCCGATGCCGAGTTGTATCCGCCCTGGTAGCCGGGCCCCCATCCGTCCTGTCCCAGCCCGTTGGCCGCAAGGTTATACCCTGCACTACCCACGGCAATCACCAGCAACACCCAGGCCGCAAGAATCGCGCCCACGCATTGCGCTACCCAGTAGCCGATCATGTCCTTGAGGCTCATCCGGCGCGCCAGCCACACTCCCAGGCTTACCGCCGGATTGATGTGACAACCGGAGATGGGGCCAATTCCGTAGGCCGCGCCGATGAGCGCCAGTCCAAAGGCGAACGCAATGCCCACAATGCCGACCAACCCGGGAACCCCACCGGTGATTACCGCCACTCCACAACCAAAGAACACCAGGATAAAGGTGCCCACAAGTTCCGCGAAGTATTTCTTCATGCTTCCTCCTCGGTAATGTGAAAAAGATTTGCGAGATTCCGGACTCTGCAACGCCATCCACGCCGTGCCGCTGTGCCGGGATTGTGCGTGTGCCAAAGCGCGAACGCAGTTTTGCAGAACCGCGTCGGCACAGTCAAGAAAAAATCTGACTTTCCTTCCGCGCCGGACCGTGGAAAACTCGGGCGTTTCTGCGCTCTTCTTCCATCGCAATCAATCACCGAGCAGTCCGCGGCAGCGTCGCGCTCCCTTCGCTAACAAGTCAATTCGATTTCGTCTTGAAAGGGCGCGACTTCAGTCGTGCCGCAAATGACGCTCATTGAAATGGGGCTTCAGCCCCTGAGGGAAGACTCTTTCAAGCTGACCTGCTACGCTCCCTTCTCATTGTGCTAAGGTTCAAGCGTGAGCGTTGGCGCGCCAATAAAGGCTGAAACAAAGTGCGCAAAGCCGCGGCTTTTGCCTGGCCTGGCGGTAAAAGATGGCCTCATCCGCCACCCCTTCGACCTGGAGTTTGGTGTACGCACCAGTGGGCTCGTCGCCGGCCGTCATCTCCACGCCGGGCACCGGCACGATCGCCACGTGACGGCGTACTACGCGGTTGCGCCTTCGGTCTTTCAGGGAATTCTGGTGCGCTGGCGGAGATGCCGACCCACTCCGCCAATCGATGCCTACACATTTGTCGATCTCGGCGCTGGCATGGGGCGCGCTTTGCTGCTGGCCGCCGCGTATCCATTTCGCGCCGTATTCGGCGTCGAATTGCACCCCACGCTGGCGCGGATCGCGCGCAGAAATCTTGCTCTGTGGCGCGCCGCCGGCCGCACCCGCGCGCCCATGCGCATGCACTGTCGCGACGCCGTCGATTTCCCGCTTCCGCCAGGGCCGTGCCTGGTTTTTCTCTTCAACCCCTTTGGCGCGCCCGTGCTGCAGCGGCTGCTGCAAATGTGGAAACAAAACTCTGCCGCGCACGCCGGTCAACTGGATATTCTGTACGTCAATGACGAGCAGAAGAACGTGCTCGCCTGTGAGCCCGGATTTGAACGCCTCTTTCGCGGCCAGATTCGCCGCTCGCACGCCGATGCCGTCGCCGATCGCACCATCCTCTCGCAGCAGCCCGGCGGCGAATACGCGGCCCCGGGATGGGAAGACTGCTCGATCTATCGATGGAAAGGCGGAGGGAAAGGGATTGAGGATTAGCGACCAGAGATGAGCAAGTTGTTTTCGGAAAATTGTTCTCGCGCGACCGGCTCGCAGTTGCTCGCTACAGAAACGTCCCCTGTTTTCTGTTCCCTGGCTCCTGATCTCTGATCCCTGCTTTTGACATGAGCGAATCGCATCTGATCCTCGGAATCGGCGAACTGCTGTGGGACATTGTGCCCGACGGCATGCGACTGGGCGGCGCGCCTGCCAATTTTGCCGTCATGGCCGGCAGGCTCGGCAATCACGCTGCAATCCTGAGCCGCATTGGCCGCGACGACCTGGGCCGCCAGGCCATTGAACGTCTGGGACCGATGCCCGTGGACACCAGCTTCCTTCAAGTGGATCCGCTCCACGAAACCGGCCGCGTCACAGCCAGTCTCGAAGGCGGCGAGCCGCACTACACCATTCACGAGCCCGCGGCGTGGGATTTTCTTGATCTCTCCGACAAGTGGGTGCAACTCGTTGAGCGCGCCGACGCCATCTGCTTCGGTTCGCTCGCGCAGCGTAGCCAGCAGGCGCGGCAAACCATCCAAACGCTCGCTGCGCAAACCTCGTCCATCTGCATTCGCGTCTTTGACGTGAACCTGCGCACCCCGTTCTACTCGGCTGAGGTCGTGCGCGAATCGATGGAATTGGCCACTGTGGTCAAGATGAACGACACCGAAGCGCCGCTGGTGTTGGACCTGCTTGGCCTGACCGCCGCTGAAGCGCCCGTCCCCGGCGAGACGTTATCCACGCCGGAGTATTTGCGCGCGGCAGCCGAGCGCCTGCTGGCTGAGTTCCCTTCCTTGCAACTGGTTGCGGCTACGCGCGGCAGCCGCGGCAGCCTTCTGGTAACGCGCGACGAGTGGGACGAGCATCCCGGATTTCCCATTCACGTTGCCGACGGCATCGGCGCGGGAGACGCTTTCACTGCCGCCATAACTCACTACATGCTCCACGGCGCCGGCCTGGCCACGCTCAACGAAGCCGGAAACCGCTGGGGCGGCTGGATGGCCTCGCAATCCGGCGCCATGCCCACCTTGCCTGACGCAGTCCGCGACGCAATTACGCTCGCCATCGAGCGAACGGCAAACTGAAAAACAGCTTCTAGCCTCTAGCTCCTGGCTCGATTGCAGACGCACTGACGAATCTTGCCAAAAACGGGAGCCTCTAGCTCTGCCAGCGGATCTGCCCTGCGCAAAATAGCTGGAAGCTAGTGGCTAGGAGCTTGCGAAGCATCGGATGGCATGGCAGTGTTCGGTAAGCTTTTTCCAGATTGTCAGCCACGCAGCCCCCGCAGTACGATTGCGGGGTCATGATCAAGACCTCCGCAGTCGTCGCATTCTTTGCCGCCCTTGTGTTCTCCTTCACCCTGTCCGCCCAGGCGCCATCGTTCAACATTCAGGCAGACCACCCCGTCGCAGCGGTGAGCCCCACCCTCTATGGCCTCATGACGGAGGAGATCAACTACTCTTACGATGGCGGCATCTACGGCGAGCTCGTGCGCGATCGCACGCCCAGCCACTCTTGGGACGCGCTCGACATCTGGCCCATGGTGGCGCGCGGCAACGCGGTGGTGAATGTGTCGACCGACGACGCCACGGGCCCAAGCGCCGTGCTCACACGCAGCCTCCGCATCAAAGTCTCCGCGGCCACTCCCGACGCACCCGCAGGCATTGAGAACGGCGGCTATTGGGGCATCCCTGTGCGCCCGCACACCGTGTACACGGGATCGTTCTACGCCAAAACGGATGCCCCCGGTCTTCCCGTCACCGTGACCCTGCAGAACGATCAGACCGGCGTGGTCGCGGCGTCGGCCACCATCGCTGGCCTCACCGGCGAATGGAAGCAGTTCACCTACACGGTCAAGACAAACGATGTGCCGGTTTCGTCGAACAACCATCTTCTCCTCACCATCGCGCGCCCGGCCACGGTGTGGTTCAACCTGATCTCGCTCTTCCCGCCTACCTATCACGCGCGTCCCAACGGCAATCGCATCGACATCATGGATAAGCTGGCTGCCATGCAGCCGAAGTTCCTCCGCATGCCCGGCGGCAATTATGTCGAAGGCAACCACATCGCCGACCGCTTCGACTGGAAGAAGACCATCGGCCCCTGGACCGACCGTCCCACGCATCCAAGCCCCTGGGGCTATCGCTCCTCCGACGGCATGGGCCTGCTGGAGTTTCTTGAGTGGTGCGAAGACCTGAAGATGGAGCCCGTGCTTGCGGTGTATGCCGGCTACTCTCTTGCGCAGGACCACGTCGATCCCGGTCCCGCGCTCGAACCTTACGTGCAGGACGCGCTCGACGAAATTGAGTACGTGACCGGCGGCCCCGACACCAAATGGGGCGCGGTGCGCATCAAGGACGGTCACCCGGCCCCGTTCCCTTTGCATTACATCGAAGTGGGCAATGAAGACCAGTTCGACCGCTCGCGCTCGTATGACGGCCGCTTCGCGCAGTTCTACCACGCCATCAAGCAGCGCTATCCGAATTTGCAGATCATCGCCACCACGCCCGTAAAAGGCGTTACACCCGACGTGCTTGACGAGCACTTTTACATGTCGGCGCAGCAGTCATTCAGCGATGCTCACCACTACGACGCCGCCGATCGTAAGGGACCGAAGATCTTTGTCGGTGAGTGGGCCACGCGCGAGGGCGACCCCACGCCGAACCTCCAGGCAGCGCTCGCCGACGCGGCCTGGCTCACGGGGCTCGAGCGCAACAGCGATCTCATCATCATGGCCAGCTACGCGCCGTTGTTCGTCAATGTGAATCCGGGCGCCATGCAGTGGGCTCCCGATCTCATCGGCTACGACGCACTCACCTGCTACGGCTCGCCCAGCTACTGGACGCAGGTCATGTTCTCCACACATCTCGGAACCGAAGTAGTCGCGAGCACGCTTGACCGTGCTCCCGCCCGCATCTACGCATCTGTCACGCGCAACAGCCAGACGCACAAGATTTTCGTGAAAGTCGTCAACGCAACGTCAACCGCACAGCCCCTTGCCATCACGCTCACCGGCGTCGCTAAAGTCGCGCCGCAGGCCACGCTCACCACCATGAGCGGCAAGACGCCCAACGCGACCAACAGCATTTCGCATCCCGACGCGGTCAAGCCGGTGGAGCGGAAAGTGCCAGTTGCCGGTCTCAAGTTCGCCCAGACCTTCGCGCCGTATTCGGTGAACGTGCTGGAGTTGAGCTACTGGTAACGGAGTAGAAAGGCCACCGCGCCGCTTAGTTTAATGACCGAACAGAACATGAAAGAGTCGGCGATTTGAAGACTAGACATAAGTGCATGATTATTGGATTTGCTTCAATAGCCGTCTTGGATTTGGCTGGGTTCGTTACGATGGTCGCGAACCCGGACCTGACCGCCAGGGTGATTCCCGCACTTTTTGGCGTTCAGATTTTCGGATTTGTCGCGATTGCTGTCATTGTCGCGACAAGCAGACGGGAATACATCTCGGCAGAGGAAGCAGACAAAGATTTTGCGGGAATAGGGCGGCAATGGGTACCGTGGCTGTTTGGCTTTCTGGCGCTGCTTAGCTTCTTGAGAGTTATTCTGGCTCTCCTTTACATAGCAGGTGAAGAGGGGCACAGCCATTCCTGGTTCAGTCCCATTGCTGGGGCCGCAATGGGGTGTTTCTTTCTCTGGGTGGCCGTTAAGACAAAACCATTGGCATTAAACGGAAAGCCAAAGGAAAGAACCGGCGGCCCGAATGGCGGACTGTGATTCTGCCAAAGCCAAGAGCGCGAGTCGTCTGACCATTCAAAAACAGCTTCCGGAATTCAGCAGATAAATCACTCGCAACTCTACCCCTCAGGGTGTATAACTCTCTGGCGCGCCGCAGCCGGATGAAGATCACATCCAAAAGTCTGCCGCACGCAGCGCTGCCCAAAGGAGCTCATCATAATGCTGCGCAGTCTTCTCCTCGCCGCGGCCTGTCTTGCTCCTCTGCCGGCCTTTTCTATCGCCGCCCAACCCGCGCAGCCCGCCCCTCCAAAGACCTGGGTCGACAAGGACACCGGCCATCGTGTCTGGCGGCTCACCGATGAACCCAACTCCGGCGGCTTTTACTTCAATGTCAACGCCTACTCCCCCGACCTAAAGACCATGATCTACACCGCGCCCGACGGCATCCATGCCATGGACATGGCGACCAGGAAGACGCGTCTTCTGGTGGCGAATCCCCCGCGCCCGGCCGACGCCCCTCCGGGGCCCAGCGGCTTTTTCCGCTTTGGCGTCCACGCCCTGGTGGCCGGATTCAAAACCAACAGCGTCTTCTACACCCAGACGAATCCCGCGACCAACATCACCTCCGTCTATAAGGTCGACGTGTACACCGGCGTCATTCGCAAGCTCATCGATCTGCCTGAGCGGCGCATGATCGTCTGCATCAATGCTGACGAAACCCTCGCTGCCGGCACCTTCGATGAAAGCAACCGGCCCGACCAGCAATACGGGCAGAGCGCGCCGCCGCAGCCCTCAGGATCACCGGACAATCGCATTGCCAGCCCGGATCAGGGCCCACACAACCAGCCGCCCGACAAGGGCCAAATGATGGAGCGGCGCTTGGCCGCGCGCCTGCCGCTGCAACTTTTCACCATTCGCCTCGAGCCCGGACTCAACGGCGAGAAGCCCGGCGACATCAAAGTCCTGCTCCACTCCACCGATTGGATCAATCACCTGCTCTTTTCGCCCACCGATCCTGATTTGCTGATGTACTGCCACGAAGGCCCGTGGCACAAGGTCGACCGCATCTGGATGATCCACACCGACGGCACCGGCAACACGCTCATCCACAAGCGCACCATGGCCATGGAGATTGCGGGCCACGAATTCTGGGGACTCGACGGCGAAACCATCTGGTACGACTGGCAATACCCCAGGGGCGAGGTCTTTTACCTTGCCGGCTACAACCTGAAGACCGGCAAGCGCACCGCCTTTCACATGGAGCGCGACGACTGGGGCATCCACTTCAACCTGACCAGGGATCTCGACATCTTCTGCGACGACGGCGGCGATCCGGGACAGGTGGCCCGCGCCGCAAATGGCGAATGGATCGAGCTCCTCCATCCGCAAATGCTCACGGTCACCGCGGATACGCTCAACGGCCCGAATTTCTGGCAGCCCGGCGTCTTCCACTCTGAACATCTCGTCAACATGTCGCACCACAACTATCGCCAAGAGCCCAACGTGCGCTTCTCGCCCGACAAGAAACTCGTCATCTTTACCAGCAATATGTTTGGGCCGAGCTACGTCTTCGGCGTCGAGGTCGCAAAGGCCGATCCGTCGGCCACCGGCGTCGAATCCACGCCTGGCCTGGCGCGCCGGTTCAACCCCGTCGACCCCAAGCCGACACATTGACCGTCGCGTCGTAACGCCAGCGTCACTGTATAGCGCCGGCATTTACTTGTAGCGCCGGTCTCCAGACCGGCTGTCGTGCGGGCCTCCAGACCCGCACATCCGCCGCAGCCCGACAAAATGATTGCACCATCCTTTTCTCAGGAAAGTTCGCCATGAAGCATTTCGCTCTCGTTGTTCTCCTCGCCGCCGCAATCGCCTCACCCGCACAACGCTTCGTTTGCGGAAAATCCCGCACGGGCGCAATGTTGCTAACCACAAGCTCCATCTACTCGGCCACCACACCCGGTTTCGATCTCCAGACACTTCCACAAATCGACGCAAAATCCTGTTCCAGCAGCAAGCCATTCTTCTTCTCTGTCGCGCTCCATGAAGGTAGCTACCGCGTCACGGTCACGCTCGGTGGCGCACAGCCCTCTACGACAACGGTCTGGGCCGAAGCGCGAAGGCTCATGCTTGAGAAAGTCGCCGTGAAAACCAATGGCTCCGTCACGCGCAAATTCGATGTGAACGTCCGCGTCCCGGCCATCGCCGGCGATGCCTCGCACGCCGTGCACCTGAAGCCGCGGGAAGTGGACAGCCTGGATTGGGATGCAAAACTCACCCTGGAATTCAACGGCGACCACCCCAGCTTCCGCGAACTTCGCATTGAGCCCATCCATGAAACCACGATCTATCTCGCCGGAGATTCCACAGTGGTCGACCAGGACGTGGAACCCTGGGCGGCATGGGGCCAGATGCTGCCCCGCTTCTTCCGTCCCGGCGTGGTGGTCGCCAATCATGCCGAGTCGGGAGAAACCACGCGCAGCTTCGTCACCGAGCAGCGCCTCGCCAAGATCGTGTCCTTGATCCAGCCGGGCGATTACCTGTTCGTTCAGTTCGCTCACAACGATCAAAAACCTAACGCCGTCTCGCTCGTTGACTACAGGAAGCTGCTCATCGACTACATCGCCCAGGCGCGCGCCAGGGGGGCAACGCCGGTGCTGGTCACCAGCATGAATCGCCGCACCTTCGATGCCGAAGGAGAAATCACCAATTCACTCGCCGGATATCCAGACGCCATGCGCCAGGTTGCCACCGAGCAACACGTCGCATCGATTGATTTGAACGCCATGAGCAAGACACTCTTTGAGGCGCTCGGCCCCGAGGGCACACTCAAAGCCTTCATGCACTATCCCGCAAACAGTTTTCCCAATCAGACGGAAACCATCCACGACGATACGCACTTCAACGCTTACGGGGCCTACGAGCTGGCGCGTTGCATTGAGCACGGCATTCGACAGGCCAGGCTGCCGCTTCGCAAGTACCTGACCAACGATGTACCTGATTTCAATCCGGCAGTGCCCGACCCGATTGGCGCCTTCAGTTTGCCGGCGACGCCCATTCCACCGAAGACGCCCACCGTGACAAAGATTCCGCAGACCTAGCCGTCACTGCCGAACGAAGAACTGTAAACTGACTTTACCGTGATTATCGATCTGGCCAGGCGCGCGCACGATCACAACTGGGAGATGGATCCCATCACGCGCTCCCTGCTCGACACCGACTTCTACAAACTTCTCATGCTCCAGTTCATCTGGAAGCATTTTCCCTCGACGCGCGCCACCTACACGCTCATCAACCGCACGGCTTCGGTGCGCCTCGGCGAAGTGGTCGGCGTCTCACAACTCCGCGAACAACTTGAAGTCGCGCGCCAGTTGCGTTTCCGCAAATCGGAGCTGGTCTGGCTCGCGGGCAACAGCTTCTTCGGCCGCCGCGGCATCTTCGAGCCCGCCTTCCTCGATTGGCTGGAGCACGATTTCCGGCTCTCCGATTACGAACTTTCCGTGCGCGACGGGCAACTGCATCTCCGCTTCGAAGGGCTCTGGTCGGGAGCATCGATGTGGGAGATCTACGCCCTCGCCCAGATCGGCGAATTAAAGACGCGCGCCGCGCTCAAGCACTTAAGCGAGCTGGAGCTCGACATTCTTTACGCGCGCGCCAAGACCCGGCTCTGGGAAAAACTGGCGCGTCTGCGCGGCGTTCCCGATTTGAGCATCAGCGACTTCGGCACGCGCCGCAGGCACAGTTTTCTCTGGCACGAATACGTCGTCAACGCCATCAGCGACACCATCGGCGCGGGTTTTACCGGAACCTCCAACGCGTTCCTGGCCTACAAGCACGACCTTGAAGCCATCGGCACCAATGGCCACGAGCTCCCCATGGCCATGGCAGCGCTGGCTCGCGATGACGAGGAATTGCGCACCGCGCAGTACCGTTTGCTGGAGCTGTGGCAGCAAAGCTACCAGGGCGAGCTGCTCATTCTTCTGCCTGACACCTTCGGCACCACGCAATTTCTGCGCAACGCACCCGACTGGGTAGCCAACTGGACCGGTCAGCGCATCGACAGCAAGGATGCCTACGTGGCCGGCGACGAATACATTGCCTGGCTGGAGCGCCACGGCCGCGATCCGCGCCAGAAACGCCTGATCTCGAGCGACGCACTCGACGTGGAGCAGATTCTCGGACAGCATGCTTACTTCGCCGGATCTCTCCGCAACGGCGCCTCGCCCGACGATTTCCACTCCGCAAGCGATTTTCACGACGCCAGCCGATGGGTTCCCAACCGCCGCATCCGCTTCAGCGCCGGCTGGGGCACGATGCTCACCAACGACTTCCGTAACTGCAATCCCCAGGGCAACGACGGCTTCAATCCCGTCGGCCTGGTTTGCAAACTCACTCAAGTCGACGGCCGGCCCGCAGTGAAACTCTCTGACAATGAGTCCAAGGCGCTGGGCGACGCAAAAGAAGTCGAGCGCTATCGCCGCATTTTTGGCGTGGCCGGCCTGGCCGACGTGCCCGTGCTGACATAGCACTCGCCTCAGGGATCTGGGTTGGCGTGCGCCATCCCTTGCGCGCGCCCGACGATTCGAAACTCGCGCCCCACCGAATGTCCAGTCTGTCCAGTCCGGCCTGCTGAACGATGCCGTTCGCCAGACCTCCTAGTCCCCCCATACTTTTATGAGCTGCCTTTCCCACACCTGCGCCCTTTGAATGAGGTGTTCCTCGGATTTATTAACCTGAGAGTAACTGGACGTTCATATTGCCTACTTAGATTGAAAACGGTTTACCCCTCTTTTCTGATTCCGATTCCATCACTCTTGGAGGCAATTCATGAACCACAAATCTGTGTTGAAGTGTCTGTGGGCAGCATTTTTGCTCTCGTGCCTGATGACCCTAAACGCCGGCATGAACCAGCTGCATAGCCAGAGCAGTACGGGTACCATCCAGGGCATCGTCACTGACCCGGCCGGACCGGCGGTGGAAGGCGCCACAGTCGCCGTCCTCAACGAATCTCAGATCGTAAAAAAGGCCACCACAGGCGCGGATGGAAAGTTTGTCATATCCGGTTTGCCGGCCGGGACCTACAAGGTGCAGTTCTCGGCTCCCGGTTTCTCAACCTTCCAGCGCAGCGTCTCCGTCGTCGCAGGCTCAAACACCAGCCTGCCGATCACGCTCTCCATCGCCTCGGTTTCCCAGGAAGTCACCGTCGAGGCTGAAGCCGATACCTCCATCGCCGCCCAGCTCGCTCCCGTAAAGTCGGTGCTTGACGCCGGCTCGGCCCGTACCGAGATCACCAGCAACTATGTCGCTGAATACACCTCGCCAGTGACCGACTTTGCCGACATCATTCAGGCTGCCCCCGGCACTGTCAGCTACACCACCAACGGCATCGGCAACGGCCAGGCCAAAATCTACTTCCGCGGCTTCGTGGACGACGACTACACCATGACCTGGGATGGCGTGCCCTTCAATGACTCGAACGATCCCAGTCACCACTCCTGGGCCTACATTCCCGCCGCCGCGATCGGCCATGTGGACTTCGACCGCAGCCCCGGCACTGCCTCCGATATGGGCCCCTCCAACTTCGGCGGCTCCATTCACTTCTTCTCGCCGGAGCTAAGTGATGAACCGCATGTGCACGCCGAAGTGGCCTACGGCTCCTGGAACACCTACCAGGTCCTCGGCGATATCAACTCGGGCAGCTTCTGGCACAACAAGGCGCATTTCTGGCTGAATGGCGACTATCAGAGTTCGGACGGCTACCAGACCTTCTCACCCAAGCAGAACGTCGCTGCGACCGCCAAGTTGGAGTACAAATTCAGCGACCGCACTTACCTGAGCGTGATCGGCACCGACATCATCGTCGACGCCTTCACCAACAACGACCCCACCCGCCGCCAGCTCCTCCACTACGGCGACAATTACCTCTACGACGGGACCCAGACCAACGCGGCGTACGCGTCGACTTCCAAGTACTACTACGACCCGCAGTTCTGGCGCTTCTCGGTCTACCACGTGCCGAGCTTCTTCTACATCGTCGATTTCAACCACGACTTCGGCAAAAACTGGAAGCTCACAACCAAGTCCTACAGCTACGGCTACTCCAACCATCAGCACTACCAGAACAAAACCGACCAGGACCTGATCACCGACTCGGTGAACACGGCGGTAAAAAATGAGGTCGTCGGCGGCGATGACCAGCCCACCACGTCGCCCTTCTATGTGGCGCAGTCCACGGGTGTGGACAAAGAGAACCAGTATGCCCGCGGCGGCGAGATCGCGGACCTGAGCTATGCGGCCAAGTGGGGCGTGTTCCGCACAGGAGCATGGTACGAGCTCACCAACACCCTCCGCTATCAGATCTACACGGACCCCATCACCTGGGTCGATTCGCCCTATATCGCGAACATCAAGTTCCACGAGCACTTCTACACCACGGCCGTTCAGCCTTATGCCGAGTTCCAGATTGTGGCCATACCGGATGTCACCATCACCGCCGGCGTCAAGGACGCCTTCTATCGCATGAACCTCACCCAGTACGCAGACGGCCATACGGTCGGGCCGCTCACCTGCGCCGCCACCGCTCTCGCGTCTGCCTGCAGTGCCACCACCCAGCACGCGCAGAATTACAACGCCATCCTCCCCTCGATCGAGGCCAACTACCGCCTCAACAGTGAAGCGTCGGTCTACGCTCAGTACGGCCGCGGCAGCATCGCTCCATTCAGCAATATCTTCGACGTGACCGGCGCGCAGGTTGCCGTCACTCCGCCGCCCACCATCGCCGACACCTTTCAGGGCGGCACCGTGGTCAAGCTGAACCGCTTCGCCTGGGATGCGGACGTCTATCACATCCACTTCACCAACACTTACTCGTCCGCAACGGACAATACGGTAGGCGACCCCAATTTCGGCTTTACCTACTACTACGCCAACCCCGACTCCGACACCAACGGTTTTGAATCCGAGGGCAACTACGCCATCACCAACCACCTCAGCTTCAACGCCAACGGCACCCTCGGGGTTGCGAAGTACGAAGCCTCCGCCGGGACGCCTGCCGTCTACGACTCAACCGGCACGTTAGTGACTGCCGCCGGGCCCGCTACTCCAACGGCTTGGGTGGCCTACGCTCCGCACGACACCGAGTCGCTGGGCATGACCTATCAGCAAAGGGGGCTCGACTTCGGCATCTTCGGCAAGCGCATCGGCACCCGCTGGAACGACATCAGCAACTATCACCAAACGGTTCCCATGGCACCGTTCTGGATGAGCAACCTCTTCCTGAACTACAACATCGTAGGGCACTCGATCTTCGATGGCTCCAAGGTCAAGCTCAGCATCGACAACATCTTCGACGACCACAGCATTGTGAATATCAGCGCAGCCAACGACGGCACCACCCTCACGTCGACGACTGTCACCAAATCCCTCGAGGTCACGCAGGACCTTCAGCTCTACAGCCCAAGCTGGGCTGACTCTATCGAGAAGCAGGCCGGCCGCGCAATCATGATCAGCTTCCAGCTCGGCCTCACCCGCCACGAACGCTAACCAACGGCGCCGCGCAATCGCGCTCCGGCACCAAAGGCCTTCCAGCGAACCTTCGCTGGAAGGCCTTTTCCTCTTCAAGTGGGAGTAGTCTGATCTTCAGATGGCCCGCTCCACTGCTCTCTTTGCATCTCAGCTTCGCCACGAGCTCACTGTTCGCAACCGCATCTACGCGCGCGGCCGCGCGCACGTCGAGAGCTACGGCAGCGCTCCCGTCGTCGTGTACGAGCCCGACGGCGCCCGGCACGGCAATTTCTTTGACGCGGCCTATGCGGCCATCCTGGCGCGACCCGAATGGATGCGCCGCTTCGACAAAATCCACGCCCAGGCGGCGCGTTCGCTGCCCAGACCGCCATCCGACCAAGCCCGGCGTTGGCGCGAGCTCGACTCCTCCATGAGCTCCGACGCGCTGCTGATGAACATCTTCTGCACGCCCGGCGTCGCTGAATCCACGGCAGTCCGCGCCATGCTCGGCGTCGACGACGGCGCGGAGCCAATCTTCGGCGCGGAGCCAGTCTTTGGATGGCGAGCTCGCGTTCCGCTCGTAAGCGGACGATTCGACCGCACCGAGGTCGATCTGCGCTTCGGTTCGCTTCTAGTTGAAGCCAAGTTGACCGAGACCGACTTCCAATCACGCTCCGCGGCGATCGTCGAATCGTACCGCGATTTCGACGAAGTATTCGACCGCGACCGCCTGCCCCGCACCGAGATCGCCGCCACGCGCTGGAAGAAGGCGAGCGAATTCCCTGAGAATGCCTCGCAGGAACTGGAAAGTTTAGTCGGCGATCCCGCCCTCTTCTCTCCTCTCGATCCCAGCTTCCGCTCGCCCGGCGAAGAGGGTTATGCCGGCTATCAGCTGATCCGCAACGTGCTGGCTGCGCACGCCGCGGGTGCGAGTTTCTGCGTCCTCCACGACCAGCGCCGTCCCGACCTGCGCGAAGCGTGGTTCGAAGTGATGGCCGCCGTAAAAAGCGCCGAACTGCGCACTCGCCTGAAGGTGCTCACCTGGCAGGAACTGGCCGCACTGCTTCCCGAAGCGTTGCAGGAATTTCTCGATCGAAAATACGGCATCGTCGCGCCGGACCGCGAACCTTCGCCAATAGAGCTGTCATCCTGAGCGGAGTCCGCCGCGGCGGACGAAGTCGACGGATCTGCGGTTGCTTTTGAGGGTGTCTCGGGCCACCACACAAGTCCATAACCCAGAGTTGTGCATTTACCCGTGCCCCATCCTTTCGCCTTTTTCTTGGCGAAAGGGCGGGAAACCACGAAGGCCAGAAGAACAAATTCATGCTGTCAGAGACTTACAGTCCCAGAATCTTCCGATTCCGCTGCGCATCCGCCCCGCCCCCCGCGAAATCGTCAAACGCCCGATCCGTCACGCGAATCATGTGTTCGCGCACAAACGTTGCGCCCTCGGCCGCGCCTACCTCGGGATGCTTGATCGCGCACTCCCACTCCACGACGGCCCATCCCGGATAGTCGTACTGCGCCATCTTGCTGAACACCTGCCCGAAATCGATCTGCCCATCGCCCAGCGAGCGAAACCGACCCGGCCTGTCGATCCAGTCCTGATAGCCGCCATAAACGCCCGCGCGCCCGCTCGGCCGGAACTCCGCGTCCTTCACATGAAACGCGCGCACGCGCTCGTGATAGAGGTCGAGGAAGGCCAGATAATCCATCTGCTGTAAGACCATGTGGCTCGGATCGTAGAGAACGCAGGCGCGCGGATGATTGCCCACAGCCGCGAGGAACCGCTCGAAGGTTGCGCCGTCATGCAAATCTTCGCCGGGATGCAGCTCAAAGCACGCATCCACTCCAGCCTCGTCGAAGGCATGCAGAATCGGCAGCCAGCGCGCTGCAAGTTCCTTGAAAGCCTCGTCGATCAGGCCCGCGGGCCGTTGCGGCCAGGGATAAAAGAAGGGCCACGCCAATGCGCCCGAGAATGTCGCATGCGCAGTCAGGCCCAGGTTGCGGCTCGCCTTCGCTGCCCAACGCAGTTGCTGCACCGCCCATGCGGACTTGGCCTTCGCATTGCCGGCAAGTTCCGGCGGAGCAAAGCCGTCGAGCAGCGTATCGAAGGCCGGATGGCTCGCCACCAGTTGCCCTTGCAGGTGCGTGGAGATTTCCGTCACCGCCAGCCCCGCCCGCGCCGCAATCCCCTTCACCTCGTCGCAATACGCCTGGCTTTCGGCGGCGCGCTCCAGATCGAACAGCCTTCGATCCCAGCTCGGAATCTGGATGCCCACGTAGCCGTGTTTTGCCGCCCACCCCGCCATCCCTTCCAACGTGTTGTATGGCGGCTCATCCCCGGCAAACTGCGCCAGGAAAATTGCCGGCCCCTGAATGGTCTTCATTGTTCGCTCCTCAATGCGCCGCGGCCCCGGGCGTCGCGGCAAGATCGGTGCCCTTGCCCTTCGCGTCTTCGCCGTGGGTGAGCAGTTCGAAAGTCATCATGTGAATGTCCACCGGCTCCGCCACGCTCAAAATATGATCGAGCCATTCGCGCGTCTCTGGCAGCGATTGCCCAAGGCGATTGTGGTACTCGTTATACCCGATTCCAAATGTGTATCCCTCGGCGTAGTGAACCTTGCCCCCGCACACCGTTGCGGGAGCCGGCTCTTTTCTCAGAAACAAATGCGCGTGAAACTCCAGCACTCCGATGAGCCGCTGCTCTTCGCTCTCGTACAGTTTGTCGCCCTGGATATGCGCGGTCTCCGCGGCCGCCATGGTGGCGGCGATGGAGTAGCCCGTGTGTCCCAGGTCGCGGCACGTCTCGGCCGCAATGCCGTTCGTGCTCTCGTCGAACGTGGTCTGTCCGTACCAGCTCTGATGCACCGAGGGATCCGGCGTCCGCGGGTGGTCGCCATCCAGCTTGGCGTTATAAAAGTACGTCGCCACGCGCTTCCGCCACATTCCCTCGGCATGGTTCAGCAGCGCACGATCGTCGGTGAACACCGCAATGCCCATCATGCCTTCAATCATGCTCAGTTCCCAGTTTCCGTTGGTCCGTGGTCCCCCGTCATGAATGTGCGGCAGAATCACTTGGGTAAGCATTGTGCTGAATGCCTGAATGTCTTCCTGCTTCCATCCGGCGTGACTATAGCGGATGATCTCCGCCGCGCGCGGAAATGTCTCCGAGCTCCACGCTGCCTGCAAGGGCGCATTGCTGCCGGTGTATCCCTTCAGTTGCCGTGCATACGTATTCATGATGCGGATCGAGTTGTCCGCATAGCGATGATCGCCGGTAATCCACCACAGCACCGCCTGCAGATACGCAGCGCTCGCGTCGGTATCCTCTGCGTGGCATCCGTGATCGGGACGCGAATACGGGCCGCAGTCAACGATTCCCGTCAGGGGTGGACCCAGCAGCTTGTAATCGAACGCAGCCAGCGGGCTCGCCGTCGCCTTCAGGTACTCGCCGTAGATCGGCTCCTTCTTCTCTTTCACCTGTTGCTCGATGAAGTTCAGTTGTTCCCCGCTCACCAGCACGCCGGGATGCTTCATAGCTTGCGCTTGCGCTTGCGCCTGCGCCACGCCGCACAGCGATCCCAGCACAATTAAGGCACTCAACCGCATTCTTATCGCCGCCTCGCACAGAATTTGCATTTTCAGATTGCAGGGAAGTATAGCAGCCACAACGAGCCTCCCGCACCCGGCCGCACATTCTCCTGCATGCCGAAATTCTTCGTGCCCGCGACACGAAGCTAAAAGCTGAAAGCTGATAGCTATTAGCTGCTTCTAGATCTCCACCCAACCTTCTTTGCGGTTGCTCTCGATGGCGCGCTCGATAAAGCGCATGCCGCGCACGCCCGCTTCAATCCCAGGCAGCGTGGCCGGCAGCGGATGCGCCTGTCCCTGTTTCCACGCCACGAGCGCATCGGCAAACTCGCGATAGAGCACGGCGAAGGCTTCGAGATACCCCTCGGGATGTCCGGCAGGCACACGCGTCACCGCCAGCGCATCCGCACTGAGATAGTTCATCGCCGCATGATGAATCTCTTCCGGCCGGTCGAGCCACTTCACCATCAGCCGGTTCGGATCCTGCTGCCGCCATGCGATCGAGCCCTTCTCGCCATAGATGCGCAGATGCAGCTCGTTCATCTCGCCCGCAGCCACTTGCGAGCAGGCCAGTGTGCCCGCAGCGCCGTTGCTCATACGCAGGAATGCGCTGCAATCGTCGTCGAGCCTGCGCCCCGGCACAACAGTGCGCAATGTCGCGTTGATCGCCGTCACTTTCAAGCCGCTGATGTATTCGAGCAGGTGAAAGGCGTGCGTGCCGATGTCGCCAATGGCGCCGCCAGCGCCGCTCTGTGCGGGATCGGCGCGCCACGCTGCCTGCTTGTGTCCCGTCGTCTCCAGCGGCCCGCTCAGCCAGCCCTGAAAATATTCCACCGCAACTTTGCGAATCGCTCCCAGCTTCCCTGCCGCGCACATCGCCCGTGCCTCGCGCACCATCGCGTAGCCCGCGTAGGTATGCGTCAATCCGTACGGCAAGCCGCTCTTCTCCACCGCGGCCTCCAGCTTGAGCGATTCTTCGTACGTCGCCGTCGCCGGCTTATCGCTCATCACGGGAATGCCCGCTTCAAGCGCCGCCAGCGCGACGGGCAGGTGCACATGATTCGGCGTAACAATCGCCACAAAGTCGATTCCGTCTGCCCGCTTGCGTTCGGCCTCGATCATCTCGCGGTAATCCGCATAGGCGCGCGCGGAGTCGATGCGAAAACCCACGCCCGCCTCCCGCGACCGCTCCGCCGATTGCGAAAACGCACCCGCAACCAATTCGATTTTTCCGTCCAGCTCCGCGGCAATGCGATGCACCGGGCCGATAAAGGCTCCCGGCCCTCCGCCCACCATGCCCATGCGCAACTTGCGTGCTTCCGCCATCGCTTCCTTTTTACTCTTGCTCCCTTGTTCCCTGTTTTTGCTCCCTTGCTCCCTTGTTCCCTCGCTCCCTGCCTTTCAACAGTTCACCCCGCTAGCCAGGTAACCGCCATCCACAATCACCACTTGCCCGGTGACGAACGACGCGGCCTCCGACGCCAGAAAAATCGCAGGCCCCACAATCTCGCGCCCCTTTCCAAACCGGTGCATCGGCGTCCGCATCAGGATCTCGTCACCGCGCGCCGTGCCTTCAACCAGAGGCAGGCTCATATCGGTGGGAAACAGGCCGGGCGCAAGCGCATTCACGTTCACGCCTGTCTCGGCCAGCTCGATCGCAAGCGTCATGGTCATTGAAACCACCGCGCTCTTGCTCGCCGCATAGGGAGCCACCTGATAGAAACCGCGAAACGCCGTCATCGACGCAATGTTGATGATCCGTCCATAACGCGCCGCGACCATGGAGCGGCCGAAAATCTGGCAGGTGCGCATGGTTCCCGTCAAATTGGTCTCAATAATCTTCGACCAGTCCGCCTCGTCCGCTTCGAGCGTCGGCATCTTCTTTGTCGTGCCCGCTCCGTTCACCAGGATGTCCACTTTGCCGAAGCTCTCGATCGTCGCATCGTGCAGGCGCTGGATGGAACCCCGGTTCAGCACGTCGCTCGTGATGCGCAGTGTGCGCCGGCCCAGCGCCTCAATCTCCGCGGCAATGGCATTCACCTGTTCCTGTCGCCGCGAGCTGGCCACCACGTCCGCGCCCGCAGCCGCATACCCCAGCGCAATCTCGCGGCCCAGGCCGGTCGTCCCGCCAATCACCACTGCAACCCGCCCGCTCAAATCAAAAAACTCCAAACCCTTCAACGCATCCTCCCGTGAAATTGTAGCGCCGGTCTCCAGACCAGGGTCCCCAAGAAACGGTCTTTGTTTCTTGGGGTGGTAGACCAGGGTCCCCAAGAAACGGTCTTTGTTTCTTGGGGTGGTAGACCAGGGTCCCCAGGAAACGGTCTTTGTTTCTTGGGGTGGTAGACCGGCTGTCGTGCGGGCATCCACGCCCGCACACTTCATCGAGTGACTACCGCACAAGCTACCGCTGCCATTAGCCTAATTGATCTCTCGCTTGACGGTCTCGCGTGGACCGGCCCACTGACCGCACCAACCCTCCTGCGCTAAAGTATTGTGTGACCATGAACTCTCTGTCGATTCCCGATTCCAACCGCCGCTGGGACTGCCTCAGCCTGGGCGAAGTCATGCTTCGCCTCGATCCCGGCGACATGCGCATCCACACCGCGCGCCATTTCCAGGCGTGGGAGGGCGGCGGCGAATACAACGTAGCTCGCGGCCTGCGCCGCTGCTTCCGACTGCGCGCCGCTGTAGCCACCGCGCTCGCCGATAACCCCGTCGGCCGCCTCGTCGAGGACTTCATCCTCCAGGGCGGCGTCGATACTTCGCTCATCCGTTGGATTCAGTACGACGGCGTTGGCCGCACCGTGCGCAACGGTCTCAACTTCACGGAGCGCGGCTTCGGCGTGCGCGCGGCTTCCGGATGTTCCGACCGCGGCCACACTGCCGTCAGCCAGATCAAGCCCGGCGACTTCGATTGGGAGTCGATCTTCGGCCCCGCGAATGGCTCGCGTTGGTTCCATACAGGCGGCATCTTCGCCGCGCTCTCCGCGTCCACCGCCGAAGTTGCCGTGGAAGCCATGGATGCCGCGCGCAAACACGGCACGCCCATCTCCTACGACCTGAACTTCCGCGATAGCCTTTGGAAAAGCATCGGAGGCAAACCAAAAGCCCAGGAAATCAATCGCGCCCTCGTGGGCAAACTCGACGTGCTCCTTGGCAACGAAGAAGATTTCTCCTCGATGCTCGGCATCGCCATCAAGGGCGTGGGCGAGGACTTCGCCGAGCTGCCCATTGCCGGATACGAAGAGATGCTGCGCGAAGTCGCAGCCGCGTATCCCAACCTCAAGCTCGTCGCCAGCACCTTGCGCACCGCGCAAACCGCCAGCCGCAATGCCTGGGGCGCCATCGCGATCTACGAAGACAAAATCGTCCACGTCCCGCAGCGCGAAATCGACATCCTCGACCGCGTGGGCGGCGGCGACAGCTTCGCCTCCGGCCTCATCTACGGCATGCTCGCCGGCAAAGGCATCGACTGGGCCGTCCAATGCGGCGTAGCGCATGGCGCTCTTGCCATGACCACCCCCGGCGACACCAGCATGGCCTCGCTTGCTGAAGTCGAACGCATCATGAAAGGCGGCTCGGCGCGCATCGCACGCTAGAATCAGCCTCTGGCTTCTAGCCTCTAGCTCCTGGCTTGATTCTGGCTGATTCAACAGTTTCGTTTGGCGAGGAAGAGGCTGGAAGCTAGTAGCTAGAAGCTAGAAGCTCGCAATGAAAGAGTCAGAATTATTGAAGGGTAAAACAATGTCCGAAACCACGCAGCAAATCATCGAACGCGTCGGCCTCATTCCCGTTCTGCGCGCCAAAAGCGTTGCCCAGGGCCGCGCCGTGGTCGACGCCATGATCGCCGGCGGCGTCACCGTCGTTGAAGTCACCATGACGGTCCCCAACGCAGTCGACCTCATCAAGGAACTCAAGAAGGAGTTTGGCGAGGACCTCCTCCTCGGCTCCGGCACCGTCACCACCGCCGATCAAGCCCAGGCCACCATCGATGCCGGCGCGGAATTCGTCGTCAGCCCCAGCCTCCACCACGAAGTCATCGCCGTCACCAAGAAGAACAACAAAATCTCCTGCCCCGGTTCCCTCACGCCCACTGAGGCCATCACCGCGTGGAACGCCGGCGCAGATTACGTAAAAATCTTTCCCTGCTCCGCTGTCGGTGGCGCAAGCTACTTGAAGTCCCTGCTCGCGCCCTTCCCGCATCTCAAGCTCATTCCCACGGGCGGCGTCACGCTGCAAACCGCGGAAAGTTTCATCAAGGCCGGCGCGCGCGCCCTCGGCGTAGGCAGCGACCTCGTCAATCTCGCAGCTATCGACGCGGGCCATCCGGAAACCATCACCGAAACCGCCCGCGCGTATCTCAAGGTGATAGCCGACGCGCGTAAAAGCTAACGCGTCCACAAATATGCCGGCTAAGACCGATCCATTTCGCCTCGACCATCGCATCGCCCTCGTCACCGGGGCGGCAAGCGGCATTGGCGAAGCCACCGTGAAAGAACTCGCCCGCGCCGGCGCAGAAGTCTGGATCGCCGACATCAACTTCCACGCCGCCGAAGCCCTCGCGGCCACACTTCCCAACACCCGCGCACTTCATCTCGACGTCACCAATCCCAAGTCCATCGCCGCATCCCTTGCGCAACTCGAATTCCTCGACATTCTCGTCAACAACGCCGGCATCGGCCACGTGGGCTCCATTGAAACCACCGAGCCCGAAGACTTCGACCGCCTGATGAACGTGAATGTCCGCTCCGTCTATCTCGTCACGCGCGCGTTTCTTCCCCTTCTGCTCGCCGCGCACGAGCGTCACGAGCCCCTGGGCGCGATCGTAAATGTCGCTTCTGTCTCCGGACTGGTCGGCATCAAGCAGCGCTTCGCTTATTGCACAAGTAAAGGAGCCATCGTCGCCATGACGCGCCAGCTCGCCGTCGAGTATCCCAAAACGCTGCGCGTCAACGCCGTCTGTCCCGGCACCGTGCAAACGCCCTTCGTCGAGGCCTATCTCGACAAGTTCCACCAGCACAATAAGGAAGAGATGCGCGCCGAACTCCGCGCCCGCCAGCCCGTCGGCCGCCTCGGCAAACCGGAAGAAGTCGCCTCCGCCATTCGCTATCTTGCCAGCGACGAAGCCGCTTTCGTCACCGGCTCGCTGCTCACCATCGATGGCGGCTGGACCGCCGCCTGATTTCGCGCATCAAGCAGCTGCAGGAGACTACTTATGCATCTGGTTTCATTTTCCGTCGCTGACAGTAACGTGCCGCGCCCGGGCGTACTGCAAAGCGACACCGTCATCGACCTCGCCCCGGTCTACGACGACACTCTCGCCGTGATCGCCGCCGGCATCACCGACCTCAAAAGCGCAGCCGCACACGCGAGCCACAAGCTCAGCGAAATCCGCCTGCTCGCGCCCGTCTCAAATCCCCCGCGCATCTTCGCCATCGGATTGAATTACCGCGACCATGCCGCCGAAGCGAAGATGGCGCTGCCCTCCGCGCCCGTCGTCTTCTTCAAGCTGCCCACGGCCATCGTCGGCGACCAAGACGCAATTGTCCTGCCCCAAAACTCCCGTGAGCCGGACTACGAGGCCGAACTCGCCTTCGTCATCGGCAAGGGCGGCTATCGCATTCTGGCAACGGCGTGGCGGGAACACGTCTATGGTTACACCATCATCAACGATGTGAGCGCCCGCGATGTGCAGCGGGCCACCTCGCAATGGTCCCTCGCCAAAAGCTTCCCCACCTACTGCCCCATGGGCCCCGCCATCGTCACCGCCGATGAAGTCGCCGACCCGCACCAGCTCGCGATTTCACTCAGCATCGACGGCGAAACGCTGCAAAACTCCAACACCCGCGAGCTGATCTTCAAGATCCCCGAGATCATCGAATACATTTCGTCCATCACGCCGCTCTTGCCGGGCGACATCGTCTCCACCGGAACGCCATCCGGCGTGGGCATGGGCCGCACGCCGCAGCGCTGGCTCCAACCCGGCGAAACCGTAACCGTCACCATCGAAGGCCTCGGCTCGCTCACAAATCCCGTCGTTGCCGAGTGAGATTCAAGTTCCCACAAAAATGGGTGCCCCCCGGTCCCTTGCATTTGGGGACCGGGGATGGAACCAGGTCGGTGGATGTAAACATTCGCTGCGACCCCGCTACGCCTGCTCCGCGGCAATCTCTTCCGGATCCATCTGCGATCCAAACCAAGCGTAAAGGGCGATGCCCACAAAGCAAACCGCGGGCACAAGGTAGGCGTCTGCGATGCTCACGCGATCGGCCACGCGTCCCATTGCCAGCGTGATCAGCGCGCCTCCGATAATCGCCATCACGATGCAGGCTGCGCCGCTCTTCGTACGGGCTCCCAAACCTCTAGTGCCCAGCGCGAAAATCGATGGGAACATCGTGGACATCAGGAAGGTCGCGGCGACCAGCGAGTACACGCCCAACCACCCCGGTCTCATCACTGCTACGCAGCAAATCACCGTATTGAGCGCAGCATAGCTTCCCAGCAAGTGTTGTGCGGGTACAAAATTCAGCAGCCACGCGGAAAAGAACCGCCCAGCCGTGAATGCAACCAATGCGCCTGTAAGCCAATATCCCGCCTGCCGCTCCCCAATCCCGGTTCCGGAAATCACATAGGGAATCATGTAGCTCCAGATGCCGACTTGCGCTCCCACGTAAAGAAACTGCGCCCCTACAGCCAAAACAAAATGCCTTCGCTTCCACAGGGGCTTGGAGTGGTCGCTGGCGAGCGAGTCCTCGGAAAAATCAAGACCGGTATGCGGAAAAGGCGTGCGCGCGATAAGAATTGCCCAAAAGAACACGACCGCTCCTAAAACGAGGTAGGGTGCAATCACGCGCAGAGTTTCCGACTTTAGATAGGCATGGTAGGTTCCAGCCACCCGCATGGCCGCAGCCTGGGCGGGTTTCAATTCGATCCCTGAAAAAATAAACCGGCTGCCAATCAGCACCGCAGAGATGCTGCCTAGCGGGTTGAACGCCTGAGCAAAATTCAAGCGCCGCGCCGCGCTGCGAGGATCTCCGATTTGCAAAGTGAAGGGGCTCGCCGCAGTCTCGAGAAAGGCGAGTCCGCTGGCGATCACGAACAACGCCGTTAAAAAGAACCAGTATTTGCCAACGATCGCGGCTGGCCAAAACAATAGGCAGCCTGTGCCGTAAAGGCAAAGCCCGACGAGAATCCCGGCCTTGTATCCCGCGCGCCGCATCAACTGCGCAGCAGGCATGGCTAACAGAAAGTATCCCAGGTAGAACGCGGACTGCACCAGACCCGCTTGAAGCCGGTTGATCTCGAACGACTTCATAAACTGGCGAATCAGAATGTCGTTGAAGTTGTTGGGCACGCCCCACAGAAAAAACAGTGCCGTCACCAGAATGAACGGCAGCAACCGTCCGGCGGGAATCAACGGGGCTTCAAGTTCCTCATGCTGCGACGGCGAATTTCTTTGCCCTGAGTTTCGAGGTTCGGTGGGCCCGACGGAAAAACTCAAAGTATACTTCTCCTTCTGCTCGGCTGTCTGCATAGGGACGCCGGCTCCCAGCCCTGGTTTTCTTCAGCGAGCGGTCTGTTCCCTCTGAGTAGGCACTCACCTTTGTATCGAATCCGCCTTTGTACTGGCAAACTCGTAATCGTTCGCGTTAACGTTACTGCCTCGTCGATGGTGGGCCGCCATCGCTCCCGACACGCCTATAATCTGCGGTGTACCGCCAGTCTCTCGATCCCAGGCCTCCGGTGAGCCACCTTGGCTCGCTGGGGTGGGAGATTGGCTATCGTGTGGGCCTCCAGACCCGCACTTCTCATGACCGTCTCCATCGAATCCGCGCGTCGCTTTTATGCCGAGGAGTTGTGCCGCCTCAATGGCATCTCCTCGCCCGCCATCCTCGCCGCCTTCGCAACCGTGCCGCGCGAGCGCTTCGTGGGCCCCGGCCCTTGGGTGATTCAAAGCAGCGGCACCAGTTGGTTCACCGCGGACGCCGACCCCACCCACGTTTACCGCGACGCCCTCATCGTGCTCGACGAAGCCAGGCGCCTGAACAACGGCCAGCCCAGCCTTTGGGCCATCCACCTCGACCGGCTCCGCATTCGCCCCGGCGATCGCATCCTCCACCTCGGCTGCGGCACCGGCTACTACACCGCCATCCTCGCCGAACTCACCGGCCCGCAAGGCAAAGTCACTGCGATCGAAATTGAGGAAGGCCTTGCAACCCGTGCGCGCGCCGCACTCGAGCCCTGGCCGCAGGTCACCGTGGTCCACGCCGACGGCTCGCGCGGCCCCTTCGCGCCCGCCGACGTGATTGTGGTCAGCGCCGGCGCCACCCATCCTCTGCCCGCGTGGCTCGCAGCCGTCAAACCTTCAGGCAAGCTCCTCTTTCCACTCACCTCCACGCGAGGGCCCGGAACCATGGCGCACCTCATCCGCGTCAGCGCAGACCTCTTCGCGGCCACGCTTCGGGGCTCGGTTTTCTTTGTCGATTTTGAAGGAGCGCGCGATCCCGCCGTCAGCACCGAGCTAGCCCGGGCGCTCCGCCGCGATGAAGGCGCCGGCGTACGCTCCCTCCGCTGCGACGCTCACGTGAAGAACGAATCCTGCTGGCTGCACGGCAACGGCTGGTGCTTCTCGCGCCTGTCGCCCATCGCCGATCAACCTGCGTAACTGACCCACTACGCATCCGTGCCCCATCCTTTTCGCGCTTCTTGCGAGAAGGGTGGGAAAAACAAAGGCCCAGGAACATCGATCCCAGAACCCTTTTCGGGCCGATTAGCCCGTGCCCCATCCATTTCCGCGCTCTTTGCGGAAATGGGTGGGAAATTACAATCTCACAGCACCCGTGCCAACCACTTCCCCGTATGCGAAAGCAAGTTGCTCGCAATCTCTTCCGGCGGACCCTCGGCCACAATTCTTCCCCCGCCTTCACCGCCCTCCGGACCCAGATCGATCACCCAGTCGGCGCTTTTGATCACGTCCAGGTTGTGTTCGATCACGATCAGCGATCCTCCGCCGTCGATCAGCTTGCGAAATGCCGTCAGCAGCTTCGATACATCGTCGAAATGCAATCCCGTCGTCGGTTCGTCCAGGATGTAAAGCACGCGGCTGGCCTGCGAAGGCCTGGCCGTCGCATTCACTTGGCGCACAGCGGCCAGATGCGCAGCCAGCTTCACGCGTTGCGCCTCGCCGCCTGAAAGCGTCGTCGCCGACTGTCCCAGGCGCAAATAGCCGAGCCCGATTTCGTCCAGCACCGCCAGTTTTTCCAGCAACTTCGTCTGCCCGGCAAAGAAGCGCAGCGCCTCCTTCACCGTCATCTGCAGCACGTCGTGGATGTTCTTGCCCTTGTACCGCACTTCCAGAATGCGCGGCTGGTAGCGTGTGCCGTTGCAGTCCTCGCAGGGCAGCTCCACATCGGCCAGGAACTGCATCTCCACGGTCACCGTGCCGTCGCCTTCGCAAGTGTTGCAGCGCCCGCCGGGCACGTTAAACGAGAAATGCCCCGGCGTGAGCGACAGCCGCTTGGACTCAGGCTGCGCGGCAAACAGTTCGCGCACCAGGTCGAAACCCTTGATATACGTGATGGGATTCGACCGCGGCGTGCGCCCGATCGGCGTCTGGTCCACCAGCACCACGTCATTTAAGCGCTCGGCGCCAGTCAAAGATGCAAAAACCCCGGAGGGGTCGCCGCCATCCGTCTGCCCCAGCGCCTGCGTCACCGCGCGATACAGCACCTGGTGCACCAGCGTCGATTTGCCCGATCCGGAAACTCCCGTCACCGCGACCAGCATGTTCAGCGGAACCGTCACGTCCAGCCCGTGCAGGTTGTTGGCTCGCGCTCCCTTCAGCACCAGCTTTTCGCGGCCCGGCGCGCGCCGTCGCGTGGGCACGGGTATCGCAATCTTCCCGCTCAAATAGCGTCCCGTCAGCGACGCCGGGTTGGCCTCGATCTCAGCCAGCACACCCTCGGCCAGCAGCTTGCCGCCGAATTCTCCCGCCCCCGGTCCCAGGTCGAGCAAATGATCGGCCGCGCGCAAAATGTCGGCGTCGTGCTCAACCACGAGGATCGTGTTTCCCAAATCGCGCAGCTCCTCGAGAATATGAATCAGCCGCGCCGTGTCGCGCGTGTGCAATCCGATCGAGGGTTCGTCGAGCACGTAGAGCGCGCCCACCAGCCGCGATCCCAGCGATGTCGCCAACTGAATGCGCTGCGCTTCGCCGCCGCTCAAGGTCGACGCCAATCGATCCAGCGTCAGATACTCCAGCCCCACCGCGACCAGAAAACTAAGCCGCTGCCGCACTTCCGTAAGGATGGGTCCGGCAATCTCCTCCTGCATCGGCGAAAGTCTCAGCGCGTCGAAAAACTCCTGGGCCTCGGCAATGGTGAGCGCCGTCGCCTGGCAAATGTTTTTGCCGCCCGTCTTTCCATTTCCGACGCGCACCGCCCTTGCCTCGGCCCGCAGCCGCTGTCCGCGGCAATCCGGACACTCCGCATAGCCGCGATACTTGCTAAGCATCACGCGCACGTGCAGCTTGTACTTTTTGCGCTCCATCTGCGCAAAGAAGCCCATCACGCCCGCAAATCCATCTTTGCCGCGCAGCACCGTCTCGCGCGCCGCTGTCGGCATCTCGCGCCACGGCACGTCCAGCGGCACGCCCAGTTCGGCCGCGCGCTTGCGCAGTTCGCCAAACCACGGGCGATACTTCGGCCGATTCCACGGATCGATCGCGCCGCCCAGCAAGCTCAACCCAGGGTCCGGGATCACAAGATTCAGATCGAAGTCCACAGTGTTGCCGAATCCCTGGCAGCGCGGACACGCACCAAAAGGATTGTTGAAGCTGAACAGCCGTGGCTCCGGCTCGCGCCCCGGCCGATGGCATCTAGTGCACTCGTATGACCCCGAAATCCGCAGCCGCCTCGGCTCCGTCGCTTCATCGCTCGGCTTCGGGGCCCCCACGGACAGGTCTTCGTCCGTGGGGTGATGGGGCGCTTCTTCGAAAATGACCTCACCCGCCTCGCGATACGCCGTCTCCACCGCGTCCACAATGCGCGGACGATTCTCGGCGCTGACAACGATTCGGTCCAAAAGGATAAACAGCGGAGCCGATAAATCCAGATCAATCAGCGACTCCGGCGTGGAGAACTCGAAAATCTTTCCCTCCTGCCACAGCCGGTTGAATCCGCTCGATCGCAAGTCGCTGAGCCGCGCCTTCACCACCTCAATGTGCGTTGAATCGCCAGTCTTCCCCGCTGTCTTGGCTTTCGCCGTCTTCTTTGCCGCGCGGATTGCGGTCTTCTCCGGCTTGGCTTCCGTTTCCGGCGCAGGAGCCGCGCTCATTGCGGGAAACAGCACATTCAGCCGCGTGCCCTCGCCCAGCGCCAGCACTGCTTCCGCCGCCTCATCCACGGAATTGCGTTTCACCAGCCCGTCGCAATAAATGCAGTGCACTTCTCCGCAACGCGCGTAGAGCAGCCGTAGGTAATCGTAGATCTCCGTCGCCGTCGCCACTGTCGAGCGCGGGTTGCGCGTAGTGTTTT
The DNA here is from genome assembly GCA_964569985.1 of uncultured Occallatibacter sp. Taxonomy (GTDB): domain Bacteria; phylum Acidobacteriota; class Terriglobia; order Terriglobales; family Acidobacteriaceae; genus Telmatobacter. The sequence continues at coordinate 82,303 of CAZMWL010000011.1, read as the reverse complement.
TCTGCTTGATGGCAATGGCCGGTGCCAGCCCGTCGATCTCGTCGGCATCCGGCTTTTCAATCCGCTCCAGAAACTGCCGCGCGTACGCCGATAGCGACTCCACATACCGCCGCTGTCCCTCGGCATAAATGGTGTCGAAGGCCAGCGAACTCTTGCCCGATCCCGACACGCCGCTGATCACCGTCAGCTTGCCGTGAGGGATATCGCACGAGAGATTCTTCAGGTTGTGTGTCCGCGCGTTGCGGATGATGATGGAATCGTTCAAGAGGAAGTCTGCCGGCAAAGAATTGTCCGGCGGCGACACAGACGCCTCAGCGAGGCTCAGAGCGCAACCGTCCATTTTCAATTATAAATTGCGCGGCAAGCCTTGCCCCTTTGCGAATATGGCCTAACTTGAGTCCCTTCTATTCGAAATTCCGACTCGATGCGCCCCCGCAACATGTATCATGTTGCTGTGATTCGCCGCCTTTACGTAAATAATTACCGGTGCCTGCAGAATTTCGACCTGCCCATCGCGGGCATGCCGTCTGCACTGTTGATTGGGAAAAACGGCGCAGGCAAAACTACTGTCGGATCAGCGCTTGAAATCCTTCAAAAGATCGCACGAGGAACGAATCGAGTCGGCGAATTAGTAAAGCCTAAGGACTTTACCCGCGGCATTACCGATGTGCCAATGCGTTTTGAGATCGAGGTTGAGCTTAACAATGAGGTTTATGGGTATGCGCTCGCCTTCGAACTCCCTGAGAAGTTCAAGGAACTGCGGGTACTTGAAGAAAAACTGGCAGTAGGCGGAAAAGTGGTCTACACGCGTGAAGTTGCGCAGGTGCATCTTGCCAAATGGGATCAAGACAAAGTCGCTGATTTCGTGATCGACTGGCACCTCGTGGCTTTACCGATCATTCAGATCGCCGCACCGAACGACCCAATATCCGTCTTTAAGCAGTGGCTCGCCCAGATGCTCATTCTCCGCCCGATTCCAAGTTTGATCCGCGGCGAATCCGACGAGGGGACGCTGCAGCCAAACCGTACTGTCACCGATTTAGGGGCATGGTTCACGGGCCTGCTCGCGTCCGCACCGGACGCGTACGCCGCGGTCGACGACTACTTAAAGCAAGTGATGCCCGACCTGAAGAACATTCGCAACCCGCTGATTGGCGTAGAATCTCGCAGCATGGTCATCCAGTTTGCAAACGAACAAGGCAGCTTCGCCAACCCGTTCGACGATCTCTCAGACGGCGAAAAGTGCTTTGTGATCTGCGCGCTGGTGCTCGCCGCAAATTCCTCGTACGGCCCGCTTGTCTGTTTTTGGGACGAGCCCGACAATTACTTGTCCTTGAACGAAGTTGGGCAATTCGTGGTGGCGCTACGTTCGGGATTCCAGTCAGGCGGCCAGTTCATCGCCACATCGCATAATCCTGAGGCGATTCGCCGATTCTCAAAAGAGAACACTCTGGCCCTTTTCAGAAACAGTCACCTCGAGCCTACGGTTGTACGCTCCCTAAAAGAACTTCAAGTCAACGGCGACCTTGTCGACCAGCTGGCTACCGGTGACCTCTGGTCATGAGCCCGAATGACTTTCAGCCACACGTTTTAGTGCTCCCTGAGGATCGCGCAAACAGTGAAGTGGCAAACGGCTTCTTGCTGGACCCGTCGCTTGCTCGACGGTCGATCCAGGTTTTGGCGGAAGCGGGGGGCTGGATCAAAGTTCTGGATTGTTTTGAGTCGGGTCACATCGGCCGAATGCACAAGTTTCCCCAGAGGCATATGGTGCTTCTAATCGACTTTGATGGCCATGATGATAGGCTGACGCACGCAAGACAAAGAATACCAGCGGATCTGACGGACAGAGTATTCGTCCTCGGCAGCCTGACGAATCCGGAAGACCTGAAACGTACGTTGGGCCTCTCCCCGGAGAAAATCGGCGCAGAGTTGGCAAGAGATTGCCGTGAGAACACCGCCGGTGTTTGGGAACATGATCTTCTCAAGCACAATGCCCACGAGCTTGATCGAATGCGCGGACGAGTCCGGCCCATCCTCTTTCCTTCGCTTTGAGTTGCCATAGCGCGTGTTCTTGGACTGCTCAAGCAGGTCGGCTGACCAATCGTGACATGCGCCCGCTACACTGTTGATTGAGGAACTTCGTGCTCCGTATCGCCTTTTTCGCCCTGCTTTTTGCGCTCATCTCCCGCCCCGCGCTCATCTCCGCACAGGATTCCACATCGCCGCCCGCCGCCGGCTCGCCCCAGCCGTCATCGGAGCCCGCGCCGCCGCAGCCCATCTCCGCTGAAGTCGTCGCCGCCGAATCCGCCATCGCCAGCTCCGACTGGAAGACCGCCGAGTCCAAGCTCGATTCCTATTTACTCACCCATCCCGCCGATGCGCGCGCGCTCTTCGATGCCGGCTACGTGGCCGACGCGCAAAATCGTCTGGACGACGCGGCCGCCCTCTATCGCCGCGCCATCCAAGCCAATCCCAAATCCTTTGAGGCGCACCTCTCGCTGGGTCTGCTTCTCGCCCGCCAGAACAAGCTGGACGAAGCCCGTCCCGAAATCGTCGCCGCCACAACACTGGACCCCGGCGATGCCGGCCCGGAACTCAAGGCCCGCGCCTGGCGTGCTCTGGCGCGCATCGATCGCGCCTCCGACCCCGCTGTCGCCTCCAATGACCTGCTCCAAGCCTTGAGGCTTTCGCCAGAAACCCCTCAAGACACGTTACTTGCAGCCGAGTTGGCCGAACAGGCCGGCCAGAACGACGCCGCCGAAGCCGCCTATCGCCGCATGCTGGCGAAAGATCCCCACTCTGCCCCTGCCAACGCCGGCCTTGCGCACCTCCTCATCGCGCGCAAGCAATATCCCGATGCCGAAACCCTGCTCCGTGCCGCGCTCTCGAACGCCCCTGACGATCCCACGCTCAACGCGCAACTGGCCACGGTGCTCGTCGCAGAGGACAAGGCAGAAGCCGTGCCGCTCCTCCAGAAACTCCACGACGCGCACCCGGCAGATCCCGCCATCACGCACATGCTGGCCGAGGTGCTGGCCGTAGCCGGAGATTATGCCGGCTCCGATCAGCTCTACATTCATCTGCTCGCCGCCAACCCTCAGGACGTCGACCTCCTCGTCGCCCATGGCCAGAATCTTGTCCGTCAGGCCCAGATGGAAGAGGCCGTCAAAGTCTTTGACAAGGCCACGCAAATCGATCCCGCCAACGGCGACGCATGGAGCGGTCTGGCCTTCGCCGCCTTCCGCACCAGCCACCCCGACGTCACTCTGCACGCCCTCACCATGCGCTCAAGAACTCTGCCTGAGAACCCCGCTACCCTCTTCCTCTGGGCCCAGGCTTACGATACCCTGCACCAGAAGCCACAGGCCGCCGCCTACTACCACCGCTTTCTCCAGGCCGCGGCGGGCAAATTCCCCGACCAGGAATGGCAGGCCAGGCAGCGCCTGCAAATCCTTGAAAAGTAGCCCTTCGCGCGTCTTCGGAATCCCGGGCCGATCGCGATACCTATGCTTTGCAGCTCTTTTGCCGCCGCCCTTACTGGTACCGTCGTTTTTACGGCATCAAACTTTCATACTTTTATTCTTGCAGTCGCCTGCAAAATACAGGTACCATCAGCTCACTCGGGGGCAACGCCGCATTGGAGGAGGTTCCTTATGCGTGCTGTGGTTCCAATCATCGCCTTCCTCACACTCAACTTGTCTGCAGCATCTGTGTGCGCTTCCTCGGGCGACAACAAGCCGCCCGATCCGGATGCCATCGCCGCGCTTGAGGCGCGCGCCAACCAGGCCCAACCGCGCGAGCAATGCTTCCTCTATGCGGAGCTCGTCCAGCAAATGACCGAGCTGAGCATCCGTCTATACGCGGCCGGCGACTTCATCAAGGCCACGAATTTGCTCAAGCAGGTGCAGCAGATCGCGCAGAAAATCCATCTCTCTCTCTCCGACAATGACAAGCGCCTCAAGGACGCCGAAATCAAGCTGAGCCACACGGCCTTCCGCCTCAACGAAATGATGCACGCCAGCAGCGCTGAAGACCGCCCGCTGGTGGAGCAAACCCTGGCGCAGGTGACCCAGGCGCAAAACGCCACCTTGATGCACGTCTTCCAGAAGTAGTGGTTAGCGCAAGTGTGCGCGTGGTTGCACCTGTCCGGCACACTCACACTCGAACTCCTCCCTACCCCCTGTCCTTTGTGCTGAAATACAAGCTCCGGAGACCCACCGCCATGCGTCCAATTCTGGTCAGTGTCTTCTGCCTGCTTCTGGCCGCGCCCCTCGCCGCGCAACAGCAAAAGCGCGAGCCTCTCACCGAAAAGCAGCAGGACCAAATTGCGGAAGCCGGCATCGATCCCGTGGCCCGTGTCGATTTGTACGTCAAGTTTCTTAATGACTATTGCGACACCGTCAAAGGGCTGATCCCGCGCGCCAAATCCGCCGCTCGCTCCCGCCGCATCGACGACGAGCTGCAGGATTTTGCTGCCCTGATGGACGAGCTAGGCGACAACCTCGACACGTTCTCCCAGCGCAAAGCCGATCTGCGCAAGTCGCTCAAAGGGCTCAACGAGTCCATCCAGCGCTGGCAGACAACCCTGCACGATCTGCCCAGCGAGCCCGTCTTTGAGCTGTCCTTGAAGGATGCAATCGATAGCGCCAACGATCTCTCCGACCAGGCCAAAGAAATCACCGCCGACCAGGAAACCTATTTCAAAGCCCATCCCGACGAAAAGGGCCAGGACCGCTACGAGCCGAAATAAAGCCAGTGTGAGCGTGTGGGTGTGAGTGTGATCGTATCTGTCCCGCGCACTCACTCACACTCACACTCGCACTCCCCGCTGTTATTCTGCTCTTCGTGGCCCTCGACGTCGCCCCCATCTTCCAGGCAGAGTACCGCGCCCTTCGCCCGCGCGCGCCCATGCCGCCCATCCATGTGCGCTTCCGACGCTTCACCTCGCTCAACACCACCATTCGCCTGCGCGAGGGCGAGATCTTTGCCTCGCTCTCCGATCTGCTTGAAGGCGCGCCAGAGTCCGTCCTCCACGCCATCGCACACATCCTTCTCGCCAAGCTCTATCGCAAGCCCATCGACCGGGCGCACAACCTGCGCTATAAGCGTTTCGCCTCCAGCGCCGCCGTCACGCGTCAAACCGACCTCATCCGAACCGCGCGCGGCACCAAGCGCTTCTTCGGGCCCGAAGGCCGCTATTACCATCTCGAAGAGGTCTTCGACGCCCTCAACACGCGCTTCTTCGGCGGCCTGCTCGGCCGTCCCGACCTCACCTGGAGCGAGCACCACGCCAAGCGCTCGCTGGGCCACTACGACGCCGCGCACAACACCATCGTCGTCAGCCGCGTCTTCGACCGCCCCTCCAGCCCGCGTTACGCCATCGAATACCTGCTCTACCATGAGATGCTGCACCTCAAGCATCCCGTCCGCACGCGCAACCTGCGCCGCTGCGTCCACTCCCGCGAATTCAAAGCCGAAGAAGCGCGCTTTCCCCAGCTCGCTGAGGCCCTCGCCTTCATCAAGCGGCTATGCTGACTTCTACGCTTCAAAAAAGCACCACGGTCATCCTCAGCAACAAAAATAGAATGTCATCCTGAGCGAGGTCGCCGCGGCGACCGAGTCGAAGGATCCCGATTTTGGGGCATCGGATTGCACGCGCTCGCCTGCGATATCCTAACCTCTTATCACTTCCCTCTTGAGGTACACGCACGTGACCGAGAATCCCCGCCTCGTCCTGACCGAGCGCTTTACCGAGGCCGTTGAATACGCGCGCCAGTTGCACACTGAGTACCGCAAAGGCACCGGCATCCCCTACATGGCGCACTTGATCGGCGTGGCCGCGCTGGTGATGGGCGAGGCCGGCGGCCGCATCCCCGTAACAGAAGACATGGTGATCGCCGCCCTGCTGCACGACGCCGTGGAAGACCACGGCGGCACACCGCGCCTGCGCGAAATTGAGCAGCGTTTCGGCCCCAATGTGGCCCGCATGGTCGCTGCCCTTTCCGACACCTTCGCCGAGGAGCACGACAAGAAGGAAGGCTGGGAGGAGCGCAAGAACAATTACCTCGCCCGGTTGCGCAGCGAGCCCGGCGACGTCCTGCTCATCTCCGCCGCCGACAAGCTCTACAACGCAAAAGCAATTCTGGATGATTTCAGGGAAATTGGCCCGAAGGTCTTCGAGCGTTTCAAGCGCGGCAAAGATGAGCAGCTCTGGTATTTCGACGAGCTCCTCAAGGTCTTCCGCGCGCATCCGCCGAATCGCATCGTGAACGATCTGGAGCGCATCGTCCATGAGCTGCGCGCAGTCACATCAAGCAAGGCATAAGCCCTCGGAAGTTGCTTTTCCAGTCCCTTAGTCCCTAGTCCCCGGTCCTTGCTCCCTCGCTCCCTTGCTCCCTTGCTCCCTGTATCTCCAACGCACCCGTCAAACTGCTCACCTTCGCCACGTCGCGGCTCCTGCACCACGATTCGAGCCCCTTCGCCAGCCGCTCCGTCGCGCGTGGATCGGCGTAGCTCGCCGTCCCCACCTGAATCGCCTTCGCGCCCGCCAGCAAAAACTCCACCGCGTCCGTCGGCGTCACAATTCCGCCCATCCCCAGCACGGGAATCTTCACCGCCCGCGACGCTTCCCAAACCAGGCGCAGCGCGATGGGTTTAATGGCCGGCCCCGAAAGCCCTCCGGTCACGTTGCTCAGCCGCGGCTTGCGCTCCTCGGCGTCGATCGCCATGGCCAGAAACGTGTTCGCCACGCTCACGGCATCGGCTCCGCTGTCCGCGGCCACGCGCGCCATGTGCGCAATCGAAGTCACATTCGGCGTCAGCTTCACAATCAACGGTCGGCGCGCAGCTGCCTTCGCGCGGCCCACCAGGTACTCCAGCGATCCCGCATCCGCCCCGAACGCCATGCCGCCGGCGTGCACATTCGGGCACGACACGTTCAGCTCGTACGCCGCAATCCCCTCCCCGTCGTTCAGCCGCTCAATCACCCCCACATACTCGTTCACCGTATACCCGAAAATATTCACGATGACCTTGCACTTGGGATAGCGCTTCATCGGTGGCAGTTTGCGTTCAATAAACTCCCGCACACCCACGTTCTGCAACCCGATCGCATTCAGCATGCCCGCTGCCGTCTGCACAATACGCGGCGACGGATGCCCGGCCATCGGCTCCATCGAGATGCCCTTGGTGACGATCGCGCCCAGCCGCTCCAGCGAAACAATCTCTTCGAATTCGATGCCGTAGCCAAAGGTGCCGCTGGCGGCGATCACTGGATTCACCAACTCCAGTCCCGCCAACCGCACTCGCATGTCGGGTTTCACTAGCCGCCTGTCTTCCTTTGCTTCCGCAGATTGCCCGCCGCACACGCGAAATCGCGGACTTCCGCGGGCCTTCGTTCATGATACCCGCCCGCGCAACCCGCCGCTGTGCGCTTCGCCACGACACAGAAAGGCCCTCCGGCTCAAGCCGGAGGGCCCGTGTTTCAGAGCTAGCAGCTAGAGGCTGGCAGCTAGAAGCTGTCTTTACGCCGTCACCGTCTCGCTCGCGTCCACCTTCACCGGTGTCAGCCAGCCAAACCGGTCCGGCTTCAGGCCGTTGACAATGCCGAAGAACTCGTCGGCGATCTTCTTGGTAATCTCGCCCGGCTTGCCGTCTCCAATCGTCACGCGGTCGATCGACCGGATCGGCGAAACCTCCGCCGCCGTGCCCGTAAAGAAGACCTCGTCGGCGATATACAGCAGCTCCCGCGGAATGGACTGCTCATTCACCGTGAATCCCAGGTGGCGTGCAATGGTCAGCACACTGTCGCGCGTGATTCCCGACAGCGCCGAGTTGGCCAGCGGCGGCGTAAACAGCACGCCGTTGCGCACCACAAAAACGTTTTCGCCCGATCCCTCGCTCACCAGCCCGTTTACATCCAGCGCAATCCCCTCCTGGTAGCCGTTGATTTCGGCTTCCATGTGGATCAGTTGCGAGTTCATGTAGTTCGCGCCCGCCTTCGCCAGCGCCGGCATGGTGTTCGGGGCCAGCCGGTTCCAGCTGGAAATGCACACATCGGCGCCTCCGTGCCCGGCAATGTACTTGCCCCACGGAAAATTGGCGATATACACCTCGATCGGCGAGCCTTTGGGGCTTACGCCAATCTCGCCGTAGCCGCGCAGCACAATCGGCCGGATGTAGCACGGCGCCACGCCGTTGGCTTCAATCACATCCACTACGCCCGCGCACAATTCCTCAAGCGTAAACGGAACTTCCATGCGATAGATCTTGGCCGAGTCCAGCAGCCGCTGCATGTGCTCCGGCAGGCGGAACACCGCCGAGCCGTGCGGTTGCCCGTAGCAGCGAATCCCCTCGAATACGCTCGAGCCATAGTGGATCACGTGGCTCATCACGTGGATCGTGGCTTGCTCCCACGGAATCAGCTCGCCGTTGTGCCAGATCTTCTCAGTGGTTTGAATGGGCATGGGGGTCGAAGTACTCCTTCATGTGCGCAATGTGCGCACTTCTTTAAAGGTTGTCATGCTTCGCCATTCGCTGGCAAGCGCCCCGGTTCTTGAAAAGTAAATGCCCCTCCGCAAAGCCGTTCGGATCTTCGATCCTTAGGCCCTGGAACTGGCTGCATATACGCCCCCGTGAAAGGGCACCACTTCAGTTGTGCCGCAAAAGCCCCAAAAAAGGGCCGGGCTTTATTCCCTGAGGGTGCTTTTAGTCAGCCCGGGAATCTATGCGACTAGCGCTAGTCCCTGCTCCCTGAGCCCCCGCCTACCACGGCAGCGTCTGTCCCAAATGAAAATACCCGCCCGTAGCCCCGTCCTCGGGCAATGTGGCCAGAGCCGCGCTAGTCTTGCCGCCTTCGCTCAGCTCCATCGGCGCCTCCGGACCGCCCATGTCCGTCTTCACCCACCCGGGATGCGCCGAATTCACTTTGATCTTGGTATCGCGCAGTTCGTACGCCAGGTGCACCGTAAACGCGTTCAGCGCTGTCTTCGATGCATCGTAGGCGAACGACTTGGCATGGTAGATCGGTGAGTTGGGATCGGCATGCAACGTCAGCGACCCCAGAATGCTCGAAAGATTCACAATCCGTCCCGCCGGGCTCTTCCGGATCAGGGGCAGCAGTTTCTCCGTCAGCGCCACCACCGCAAAAAAGTTGGTTTCAAACACTTTGCGCAGCAACGGCATGGGAACGTCGGCGGCCCGGTGCTCCGGACCCGTCCCCGGAAACTTCCCGCCGGAGACTCCGGCGTTGTTCACCAGAATATCGAGCCGGCCGTAACGCGAGTTGAAGTACTCGTACGCCGCCTCATGGCTTGCCGGATCCGTTACGTCAAACTGCAGCACATCCGCATCCACTCCCGCCGCGCGCAGCCTTTTCACAGCCTCTTCGCCCTGGGCAAGATCCCGCGACCCAATCACGACCTTCGCCACGTCCTTCAGCTGCAGTGCGGTTTCGAATCCCAATCCACGATTCCCGCCGGTAATAAATGCAATTTTCTCTGCCATAAGTGCAAATTCTCCTGTGCAACTTTGGATTCGCAAGCCGAGCGAAAAGGTGCAAGCTCTTTCTCTTCCGACCCGCGAGTCACTTTCTTCGCCCCGCAGTCCCGAGTCCCTCGGTCCCTCGGTCCCTTGTTCCCTTGCTCCCTTGCTCCCTTGTTCCCTTGTTCCCTCGTTCCCTTGTTCCCTGCCTTCTATACTTTCTCTATGGCCGAAACCCCGCAGACCGTTCCGCCCGGTCAGAACGCCGTCCGCATCACGCCCGGCCCACGCATGAAGGCCGCCCTCGCGCTCGCCATCCTTGCCGATATCGTCCAGTTATTCATACTCCCCGCCTATGTCGAGGGCGCATTTTTCCCTCCCGACGATATCCTCGACGCCTGCATGGCCGGCATCCTCACCTGGCTTCTAGGCTGGCACTGGGAGTTCCTGCCCACCTTTGCCGGCAAGCTCATCCCCGGCGTCGACCTGGTTCCCCTCTGGACCCTCGCCGTCGCCAACGTCTACCGAAAATCCCGTCCGCGCGCAGCCACCATCGACCCAGAATCCGGCGCCCACTCCACCCAATAAGCCCCGCCCACCTTCTGAGCGCGACTCCGGAATCCTACGCGATACTCGCTAGCGCGCCATGTACCCGGCGCTTGCCACGGCAGTGGAGTATTCTGTGAACACTTTCAAAATCAGGTGTTTTCGCTTCGTGCACGCCGGAGGTACTGCGTGGGTTCGAAATGCGCTGTTCACCGTTCGCATCGGCTGGCTCTGCTGGCCGCCTTCTCGTTCCTTGCATTTCCACTCTTTTCCGCGACCCCAGCCCCGGCACAGTCCGGCCTGGTCAAAGGCACCATTGGCGACGCGGTGCTGGTACTCACCGGCCCGTGGAAGTTCCATCCCGGCGACGACATGGCGTGGGCCAATCCCTCTTTTGACGACTCGAGCTGGGACTCGCAGGATCTGACTCCGCCACAGGGCTCTTACGATCCTGTCACCGGCTCCAGCGGATATGTGCCGGGCTGGACCGCGCAGGGTTACCCGAAACTCACCGGCTATGCATGGTACCGGCTGCGAGTCCAGTTGCAGATCGTAAATTCCGGGGCCCAGGCGCCACGCCTGGCCCTGGGAATGCCCTTGAACTTCGATGACGCGTACCAGGTCTTCGTGAACGGCCAAGAAATCGGCGAGTTCGGTAAGTTCAAACCGAATTCGGTCGTCTACTACAACTCTCAGCCGAGGTCGTACGCCCTTCCCGACGGCACCGGAAACGGAATGGTGACCATCGCCATTCGCTTGTGGATGGATGCAGCCACTCCGATCTTGAGCCAGGATGCAGGCGGCTTGCATGGGCCGCCGCTCCTGGGAGAATACGCGGCCACCGACGCCATGCTGCGGCTGGGATGGGACGCCGTCAATCGCACGCAGGCGGGCAATCTATTGTCGGTAACATTTCTGTTTCTGGCCGCTGCGCTGGGATTTACACTCTACTGGCTCGATCCTCATGAGCCCGCATACCTGTGGCTCGGCGCTGCGTGCATTGCGGTTTTCCTATGGAGAGGCACAGTTCTGTTCGGGTATTACTCAGCTACTCTGCCCATGACGCAGGAGATGTTTCTGCAGGATGTCGTCCTGGCTTCCCTGACGCTCGGGCTCTGGGCGCTCTTCTGGGCCTATTGGTTCAAGCTGGAGAACATCCGCAAGGTCGCGCGCATTACCTGGGCTCTCACCGCTCTCCTGATGATCGGCATGGCCATGGTGCGCCCACCCCTCTTCGGAACCGTGGTTCCAGTCAGGGCAGCAATCTGGCTTATTCCGCTTTCGCTCGCCCTCAGGCTGTCGCTTGGCGTGCTTCTGTTGTGGATTACGTATCGCGGCATTCGCAATCGCACCGCGGATGGATGGCTGGCGCTGGCGCCCATTCTTCTTACCATCGTCTGGGCCTACCAGGAGGAGCTCTCCGTCCTGCACATTCCTACAATTGTGCGCGTGTTTGGCCTCACCTTCAGCTTCGGGCTCCTTGCCATCTTCCTCATGCTGGCCATCATCTCGGCGCTCATGATGCGCCGCTTCATCCGCAGCCAGCGCGAGAAAGTCCAATTGCAGCTTGAGATCGAGCAAGCACGCCTGGTGCAGCAAGTGTTGATCCCCGAAGCCACTCCCACAGTTCCCGGCTTCGCGGTGAATACTGAATATCGGCCGGCACAACAGGTGGGCGGTGACTTCTTTCAGATTCTTCCCTTGCAAAACGGCGGAATTCTGGCGGTGATCGGGGACGTGAGCGGAAAAGGCACCCCGGCTGCCATGACCGTGAGTCTGCTTGTGGGCACCTTGCGTACGCTCGCCCAATACACGCAGAAACCGGGTGAGATTCTTGCCTCAGTCAACGAACGGATGTGGGGCCGCAGCCAGGGAGGATTTACCACCTGCCTGGTTCTCCGCTTCGACCCCGATGGCACCGTGACCCTGGCCGATGCCGGCCACCCCGCCCCGTACCTTCAGGGTGAGGAACTGTCCGTCGAGAGCGGCATGCCCCTGGGCATCAATCCCCACACCGTCTACGCTGAATCCACCTTCAAGCTGGCTGCCGGCGAGCAGCTGACCTTGCTGACCGACGGGGTGCTCGAAGCCCGCAACAGTATTGGCGAGCTCTTCGGTTTCGAGCGCTCCGCCGCCATTGCCGGCCAGTCGGCCGAGTCCATCGTTCATGCGGCCCAGGCCTTCGGGCAGGAGGACGATATTACCGTCCTGACCTTCACGCGCCTGGCCGCGGCATAAAGGATGGTTGTTGCAGGATTTCGCTCCGACGCGGGCTCCTACCGGCGCGCCAACTCATCGATAACGACGTCATACGGCGGCAAGACCCCGCATTCGGCCGCCATGCGGAAGAACCCCCGCATCCCCTCCACGCACTCCTCGTCGAGCACGTAGTGGATGTTGGTCGTCAGGTACGCCCGGATGGTCTCCTCGGGAATAGGAGTCCGTCTCGCCCACTCGGCCACCAGGGCGTCGATATTGGCAAGCCCATGGTCCCGCGAGCGGATAAAATCCCCAGCAACACTCTCATCCAAAAGGCTGCCGTGCGCAGCACACCAGACGGCAGAGACGTAGGGCAAACCGGTCAGCGCGTTCCACTCCGCGGCCAGGTCGCGATACACAAGCTCCTCGCCGGTCCGCACCATGCGGTTGAATCGCTCTTCGAGAGCGAACAGCGCGGGATCGCCGATCAAAATGGCGGCGTCCGCCTTCGCCAGCATCAGGTCCAGGTCGGCGGCCATGGGCAGAAACTGGATTCCCGCATTGCCCCACTTGTGGAAGAGGATGTGCGCGTAGGCAATGGTGGTGCGGCTCGCGGTGTCGGCGGCAACCGACTGCAATTCGGTGAGCGGCTGCCACGCTCGATGCACCAGCAGCAGCGAACGCACGCGGCCTTTTGAGGCAATGGCGCAGCCGGGCAGAATGCGCAGCTCCGGCGAAGTGGCCAGCGCGGCAATGGGAATCAGGCCGATATCCGCCTGTCCCGTGGCCAGCTTCGCCGCGCACTCCGACGGCGTCATGCGCTCGATGCGGTAGCGTTTGGCCAGCTGATCGCAAAGAGGCGGGTGCTCGAAATCCCACATCAGCGGCGCAGGATTCAGAAAATCAATCGCCGCGATGCGCAACCGTGAATCTTGCGCTTCATTCACAGTCATTAGACTACCAATCCAGGCACAGGGATTCGCGGCGAATTGCCTGTGCGGAAACGAATTGGTCAACTCCGCTCAGCGCCTCAGCGAAGTTAGGCACAGCGCGCGCTGACTTGCCGACTTGCTGCCGTACTTGACACCCCAAGCCTGCTGCCTCGGATAATCGAGGCCATGCGATGGATTGTATTCTTCGCGTCTCTGGCCGTCGCCGCAGGCGCCTCCGCGCAACAGGCAATTCCGCTCGCCGCCCCGCCGGCCATCTCGGCGCCGGCTGCCGACACCTTCCGCTTCGTCTCCGACGGCCCCGCCGGCCCTGGCTGGAGCCGTCCCGATGAAATCGCCCGAAAATATTTTCACGAGAATTTGACCGCACTCTTTGCGCGCACGCTCACGCTCGACGCCACTCTTCCGCAGCGCACCACCTTGCGCTGGATCTTTACCGGTCCGCGCGCCGGCCTTACTGTCGAGCTCACTTCGAACAAGGTCCGTATCGCGGAACGTTATTACGATTCCATGGCGCTTTACGAGGGCCAGGGTAACTTCCCTGAGAAAGTGACTTTTGCCGACGAGCGCCAATACACAGGCGATGCGCGCTCGCTCACCGTCATTGCCGACGCCCATCTGGCCGTGCGCGTGCTGGTCAACGGCCAGCAGATTCTCGAGGCCCCGCTGCTCTTCGACCTCACGCACCATCAGCTCATGCTGGTTGCCTCGCGCACCGCGCACCTGGTTGTCTCTGGCTCGCTCGTCAAGCCCGACATCAAGACCTCGACCATCACCATCAACCCCTCTCAACTCCACCAGACCATGCTCGGCTTCGGCGGCAGCCCCAGCATCGCTGCCTACGCGGAGTTGAGCGACGAGGGCAAGCGCGCCTATTGGCAGATCCTCAAGCACTACAACCTGCTGCTCTTCCGCGAGTACCCGATGGGCTCGCAGCTCAAGCCTGACATGAGCAATCTCGAAGACCCGGCCGACGCCACACCGCACTACTACGGCGACAACTTCCCCAACAGCGAACTGTCCAGCTTCGACTACAGCCGTAACGTGCTCGATCTGGGCGGCAGCGTCATCTACGAGCTGTGGGCGTTGCCATCGTGGGCCACTGTGCCATACAACGGCCCGCACGCGACGGACACATGGAACAAACCCATCAAGCAGGTGGCAAATCCCGACGAATACGCGCGCCTCGTCGTCACCTATTGCGAGAAAGCGAAAGCCGCCACTGGTTCTGCGCCGGCCATCGTCGGCATCGAGAATGAAGTCGACCAGCCGCCCGAGGTGTTCGCCGCCATGGCGCTCGCCCTGCGCCGCGAGCTCGACAAAGCAGGATTCACCGCGACCAAAATCCACATGGCCGACGCCAGTTACATGTTCCTCGGCATCGATCGCGCCACCGAGCTGCGCAAGAATCCCGAAGCGTGGAAGGCCATCGACTACGCCGCCGTGCATGAGTACGACTTTCAGGAGTTCCTCGCCAACCCCGATCTTTACGACGCGCGCATGAAGCTGATGCGCGAGGCCGCCGATAGCAAGCCCTTCCTCGCCACGGAGATCTGCATCAACGATCCCCACTACCAGGAGCCTTCGTACCGCATCGCCTTTGCCGTGGCCCAGCTTTACCACAAGAACCTCACGGAGCTGGATGCTGTGGCATTGATGTATTGCTGGCTGTTGCTCGATGTGGAGCAGCCCACCTTCGCCGCTTCGCGCTCGTTGCTCGCCCCTGATCGTACCCGCGGCTGGATTCCCGTGCCCACCAGCTATCAGTTGCGCGTAATGGGCGCATTCAGCCGCCATATTCTGAAGGGCTTGCAGCGCGTCGGCGTGGAATCAGCCGATCCCGACCTGCTGGCGACCGCATTTGCCGACGGCCAGAACGAGACACTCATTGTCATCAACCGCTCGGCCACCGCGCGCAAGCTCACGGTCCAGGGCGCTAACCATCCCTGGGCCGAAATGGAACGCACCGGACTCGAAGAAGAGAATGCCGTCTCCGCGGTTCCGGCAGAAGTAGTCGTCGAACCCGGAGAAATCGTAGTCCTCTCCACCATCAGGGCAGAATGACGCCACACGCAGCACAAACGCAGGGTGCCCCACGTCCGGATGTTCGAACGTGGGATAGCACAATCCAAATGCCGTCAGGCGAGGATCGGTCTTCTGCAGCGACCCGTTCCCGGAGGGAGCGACGACAAATAGCCCAGGACAAGCCCGCAGGAGCGGGCGCTGTCCTGGGAGAGCGACCAGCGATCGACCGCGCCCCGTAGGGTCGCCCGAATTCCTGAACATGATTTTCAAAACAGCGAAGTCAAAGGAACCGGATTTTCAGACCCGGGATCGCGCGCAGTACACTTGCTTTTCGGGAAAGTTCCCGTATCCATTGAGGTCCTCCGTGTTGCGTACCTGCATCCTTTCTCTTTGCCTCGCGCCCCTTGGTTGTGCGGCCATTCTCCCCGCCCAAATCGTCATCGACCATCGCTATGCAAACACCGACGCGCAAAGCCTCGTCGGCTTGCCCATGGGCGGCCACAAAACCATCGTCGACAAGCAGGGCGACCTCAAATGGTCGCAATGGAGCCTGAAGCGCAAACCGCTCGATACGCCCATCGGCTTCAGCAGCCAGATGGACGGCGAGCTCGCTATCCAGGCCTTCGCCGGAACCGATCCGCTCAAAGTCAGCACCCAGCAGCTTTATCGCGGCCGCTATCCGTTCATCGTTTCTTCGGGGCAGTCCGGCAACCTCACTCTCGAAGAGCTAGCCTTCGCCGTCGATCCCGATGCCAAACCTGGCGAAATCCCCACCGCTCACTCCGGCACAAAAGCCTTCGACGTCGTTCGCCTCACCATCAGCAATGGCGGCGCGTCCGCAGCGGACGTCACGCTGAAGCTGAGCGGCCGCGAGCGCAATCTCCCCGGCCACGCCATCGGTCACATGCTCGAAAACGGCGCCGGCGAAGACGTCGCGCTGGTCACCGACACCGCCGGCGCAACAGTCGCCGCCGAAGACAACGGCCTGACCCTGGCGCTGCATCTCTCCGTTCCCACGCAAGGCAAAAAGTCGATAACAATCGAACTGCCCTACGAGTGGCCCGTCGCGCGTAACAACGAACTCTCGCGCGAAGGCGGTGAAGCGTTACTCGCCAAGGCTGTCGCACAGTGGGATGGTCTCTGGTCTCATGCAACCAAGGTCGACTTCCCGCAAAAAGAGCTGACCGACTTTTACTATTCGTCAATCGCCTACGTGCTCATCCTCACGGAATTCGACGCACGCGGCGATCTCTGGGCGCTCGATGGTCCCGCGGTCTACCGCCAGTACTGGGGCCGCGGCGAATATTTCCAGGCACGCGCCATGGAGGTCGCGGGCTTCATGACGCCCGCGCGCGAGAGCGTGGAGCACGCCTTCCACGTCATCAACGACGACGGCGAGTGGGATTTCCCTCCCACCAGCGGCTGGCCGGCGTGGGACAACTCCGGTGGCAATGCCGCGGCGGTTTGGGATTACTACCTTTTCTCGCGCGACAAGCAGTGGCTGGCAAAGGCGTATCCCGATCTGCTCCAATCTGCGAGTTGGATTCGCGATCACCGCGAAGAGTCCACGCTCGAAGGCGTCGAGGGCATTCCCACCGGCGCGCGGCCCATTCATCGCATGATTGCCTCCAAATGCCGTCCCGAACCCGATCCCCCGCTCAAGCCCGGCGAGAAAACCTACTGGTTCGGGCTGCTCCCGTGGAGCTACGGCGACTCGGGTCTGCCGGAGGGCCACTCTTTTTCACACAACTTCCTCGCCGATTACGCGCTTCATATCACCAGCCAAGCCGCGACCGTCCTCGGCCATCCCAATGACGCAACCTGGCTCGATCGCGAGTACGCCGCCTTCACAACTGCGATTCGCGAAGATGTCAGCCGTGCGGTCACGCTTGAAAACATCACTCAGCCGTATCTGCCTGCCATGCCCACCTATCCGCAAGGCGCTTACTCGCAGTCCTTTCTCGCCGTCTATCCCACCGGCCTATACGCTCCTGACGATCCACTGGTCAGCGGATTGATCACGCGCATGGAGCACGAAGAGAAGCAGGGCCTGCCCACGAATGTCGCCTGGGCCGGACCCGCGGGCGTCTGGGCGGGCGAGTCCATGAACATGGCGGAAACTTATTTGCTGCGCGCTGAAAAACAGAAGGCTGCCGACATGCTCGCCGCCGCGCTCAATCACAGCTACACCACGAATGTGTGGAAGGAAGAAATTCTCGTCGATGTCGACGCGCCGCGCGCCTGCGACACGCCGCACAGCAAGCGCTCCAACATGGAAGGTACCGGCGACATGCCCGAAGCCTGGGCCAACGCCAATCTCGTACTTCTGCTGCGCGACATGCTCCTGAATGAGCGCGACGGCAAGCTGCATCTGCTCCCCGGCCTGCTGGCAAGCTGGGTGCCCGAAGGCAAAACGCTCACTCTCGACGACGCACCCGTAACGACCGGCGGCAAAGTGAGCCTGCGCGTCGAGCACGTCAGCGCAAAACTCTGGCGCATCACGATTAATCCACATGGCGTGAAGCGTGATTTCGTTCTGCACTTTCCCGCGCCCGGCCCGCTCGTCAGAATTGGTAAGGAATTCGTCAGCGACCTGTCGGAATCCAACTTGAGTATTGATAAGCCAGACACTGTGGAGCTTGAATACTGATGAAACGCCGCGACTTTCTTTCCAGCGCCAGCGCCGCCGCCGCTTCCTACCTCGCTTCACACTTGCTCTACGCACAAAGCGCCGCGGCAGATCCCGCAACAATTTCCGGCACGCTTACCATTGACGAATCCGCAACCCTCGCCACCATCCCTGCGGACTTCATCGGCCTCAGCTACGAATCGGCACAACTCGCCAACCCCGCATTCTTTTCCGCCGAGAACACCGCACTCATCGCGCTCTTTCGCGAGCTCAGCGATCAGGGCGTGCTGCGTCTCGGCGGAGGAACCAGCGAATTTACAGTTTTCACCACCGAAGAGCCGCCCGCCGCTGCGCCCTTCGACGCCGTCGGCCCCGATACCAGCAAAAACGTCAAATCCGATACACCCATCACGCCCAAAAGCCTGCGCAATCTGCGCGCGTTCCTCGATGCCGCAAACTGGCGCTGCCTTTACGGTCTCAATCTTGGCCGCGGCCCTGTCGCACGTGCCGCCGAAGAAGCCTTCCACGTCCAAAGCATTCTGGACCCCCGCCTCATCGCGTTCCAACTCGGCAACGAGCCGGACGCATGGCGCAATCGCTACCGCCCCGCAACATGGTCCTACGCCGACTACTGGAAAGAATGGTCGGCAGCGCGCACCGCCATCGTCGCGCGAGTGCCGCAAGCCAAATTCGCCGGTCCCGACGTATCGAACAAGATGGCCTACGTCACCGGTTTTGCCGAAGACGTGAAGCGCAGCGCGCCCGATGTCGTCCTGCTCACCTCGCACTACTACGCCATGGGCCCAGCAGGCGCGCCCGGCATCACCATCGACAAACTGCTCTCTCCCGATCCCAAGCTGGAGCGTGATTTGCAAATTGCCATGGCCGCGGCGCACAGTGCCGGGCTGCCCTATCGCATGAGCGAGGGCAATTCCTGCTGGAACGGCGGTCAGCCGGGCGTGAGCGATACGCTGGCCAGCGCCTTGTGGGTCGCGGAGATGATGCTCGACTTCGCTTCGCTCGGTTGCGCCGGCGTCAATCTGCACGGCGGCGGCAGCGGTTTCTACACGCCCATTGCCGGCGGTCTCGCGGCCGGCTTCGAGCGCCGTCCCGAGTATTTCGGCATGGAACTCATCAAGCATTTCACCGGCGCAACGCTCGTCCAAAGTGCGCTCGAATGCGTCAACGACCGCGTGCGCGCTTACGCCGCCCGCAACGCCAAATCCACACTCGTCATCGTCATCAACAAATCCGCTCAGCCCGCGGCCATTCGCACCACGCTGCGCCACGCGCACCGGCAATGGCTGCTCACGGGACCATCCATCGACGCGAAAAAAGGCGTCACACTCACCGCAACCAGCGCTGGTGCGTTGCGCAAAGGCACGCTGCAAGCGCCGGCGTACAGCGCAATTCTGATGGAGACATAAGGGAGAATCATGGCACGAGGGAAACGAACCTGGACCCGCCGACGCTTTCTGCATGACGCATCGCTGACAGGAGCTGTGTTGGCGCAGCGCGGTTCCCTTCCCGCGTTGCGTGCGGAGATCCCCGCGGAATCCATCGCCAGCGAGCACGTCCTCTTCTTCGAGCAGCCCGCAGCCACGTGGCCCGACGCGTTGCCCGTCGGTAACGGACGGCTCGGCGCCATGGTCTTCGGCAATCCCGCCAATGAACGGCTGCAACTGAACGAAGAGACGATTTGGATCGGCGAGCGGCGCGATCGCAACAATCCCCAGGCCAGCCGCACGCCTGAGGTGCGCAAGCTGCTCATGGCCGGCATGGTCCACGAGGCTGAAGCTCTCGCCGCGCAAGTCATGATGGGCGTTCCCGACCGCCTTCCCTGCTATCAAACACTCGGCGACCTTTGGCTCGACTTCGACAACGTTCCTGCTGCGATAACGGGCTACCGTCTCGAGCTCGATCTCGACGAGGCCGTGGTGACGACGCGCTTCACCGTCGCAGGCGCTCGTTGGACCCGCGAAGTCTTCAGCTCAGCGCCGCGCAATGTGATCGTCGCGCGCATTGAATCCACGCACCCCTTCGCGCTTACCCTCAGACTTGATCGCCCCTTATACGGCGAAACGACAGCGGCCACCAACGATCGCCTGGTGATGACCGGCGCAGCACGGCCGGTAAAACCCACCAAAGATCCCGCCACACAAGAGCGACAGGTTGGAGTAGCCTTCCGCGCTGAATTGAAGGCCATCCCCGAAGACGGCACAGCGCGCGCCGAAGGCAACACACTGCGCATCGAAAATGCCCGCGCCGTCACGCTGCTGCTCACCGCTTCCACCGACTTTCGTGCGCACGACGCAGCCGGAATGGCCGCAGCCTGCGCCCGTAATCTACGCTCCGCTGCCGCACGCACTTACAAGGAGCTGCGCGCCGAGCACGTGGCCGATTACCGCCGCTATGCAAGCCGCGCCAATCTTCACTTGGTCGACGGCCCCGACCCGTTGCGCGACGTTGCCACCGACAAGCGCATGCTGCGCCTCCGCAACGGCGGCGACGATCCCGGCCTCATCGCCACGTACTTTCAATACGGCCGCTACATGCTTATCAGCAGCAGCCGTCCGGGTACGCTGCCGGCCAATCTGCAAGGCATCTGGAACGAGAGCCTCGATCCTCCGTGGGGATCGAAGTTCACCGTCAACATCAACGCCGAAATGAACTACTGGATGGCTGACTCTGCGAATCTCGCCGAATTGCACGCGCAATTATTCGATCTGCTCGATTCCACCCGCGCCTTTGGTTCCGTAACAGCGCGTAAGTACTACAACGCTCGCGGATTCGTGGTGCATCACAACACCGACATCTGGGGCGATTCCATTCCCGTCGATCATGTGCAGGCCGGCGTGTGGCCTTTGGGCGCGGCGTGGATTTCGCTGCACCTCTTCTCGCATTACGCGTATTCGCTCGACGTTGCATTCCTGCGCGATCGCGCCTATCCAAGATTGAAAGAAATTGCGGAATTCTTCCTCGACTATCTTGTTCCCGGCCCCGATGGAACCCTCCTCAGCGGACCCAGCCAATCGCCGGAGAACAAATACAAACTTCCCGACGGCTCTACGGCCAGTCTTTGCATGTCTCCCGCCATGGACTCCGAAATCATTCGCGCCATTTTCGATCGCGTTTCCCGGTCCAGCAAGATTCTTGGCGTTGACGAAACTCTTCGCGCGCAAGTTGAGGCTGCGGCCAAACGCCTGCCGCCATTCAAGATCGGCAAGACCGGCGCGTTGCAGGAGTGGAACGAAGATTACGCGGAGACCGAACCGGGCCATCGCCACATCTCGCACCTCTTCGCGCTCTATCCGGACCATCAGATCACGCTCGGCGAAACGCCCTTGCTCGCCAAAGCCGCGCGCGCCGTGATCGAGCGCCGTCTGGCCAATGGCGGCGGCAGTACCGGCTGGAGCCGCGCATGGATTGTGAATTGCTGGGCGCGTCTCGAAGACGGCGAGGCTGCGCACAGCAGTTTGCTGGCGCTGCTGCGCAACTGCACGCGGCCCAACCTCTTTGACGTTTGCGGCATGAAGCCCAACTCGCCATTCCAGATCGATGGCAACCTGGGTGGAACCGCGGGCATCATTGAGATGCTGATGCAAAGTCATGGCGGCGTTTTGCGTTTTCTGCCCGCACTCCCCGCAGCCTGGCCTTCAGGCAGCTTTCGCGGACTGCGCGCGCGCGGCAACATCGAGGTGGATTGCGCGTGGTCGAACGGCAAAGTAACCCTTGCGACTTTGCGCGCCAATGCCGACGGTCGCATCGTTCTGGCGGCGCCCTCAGGCCAGCGCATCCTGCGCGTCACGCGGCTTGGAAAGGAAGTCCCTCTGCAATCTGTCAACGCGCAAACCGCGCAGCTGGACCTACGCGCCGCCTCGCAGTATCGCGTCACCTTTGCCTAAGTCTTCGACCGCTCAAAGAGGAACCTTCCCGTGCCCCATCCATTCGCCCGCTTTCTGGGCGAATGGATGGGATACCACGAACTCCACTGGCGCGAATGCATGCGGTCAGAGATCTCGGGCTTACGCAAGCGGAAACGATGCGCGCTCTAGCGGTGGCCGCCATGCGAACCGCCACCACCCCCGCCACCGCCACTGCTGTGCGATCCCCCGCCGCCCCCCCCACCACCACTGCTGTGCGAGCTACTGCCGCCGCTGCTTGAAGAACTCCTCGGGGGCGTGTACGAAGGCGCGGGAGTATAGTGCGGTGCCGGCGCGGGCCGCGGCGGAGGACTATAACTCGGCGGAGTTACGGTTTCTGAAGCGGGACGGCTGCTGGTATAGCTCGAGCGCGGAGTCACAACCACCCCGCCGGTCGTCCCCGCTCCGGTGTTGCCCGGCGTGGTGCGATTGGTTTCGGAAGTGAAGCCCTCATGCGAAGAAACAGGGCGCGAAGGCAGTGGTTCCATCGCACGGACTGAGCTTCCTGCAATCGTCACTTGCGTATTCTTGTCTCGCGCCGGAAAATTCGCGCTTCCCAGCACCGTGTGCCGGTTGACGGCGATCACCGGAGGCGGCCGGCGGCCGATCGGTCCGTGCGGCGGCAGCGGTCTCGAAATCGGGCGATACCCTCCGGGCGCGTAGCCGATATTGGGGCCGCCATAGAATCCCGTTCCCCACCACGGCCTGCAGCCGCCCATTCCCGGCGCCCATCCCCAACCGAAGCCGTTGTAGAAGTTCCACGCCCCGCACTGGTAGGGCATATAGCCCCACGAATAGCCTGACGCCCACACGTAGCCGTAAGAAGGCGTGTACATCCACTCGCCGTCTCCGTAGGGGTCGAAGTCGGCGTTCGCAGCCTCATACGGTGACCACACGTAACCTTGATCGGGCACGTCGTACCAACTGCCGTTGGCATCCAGATCGTTCCATGCCGGGTTCTGGCTTTCACCCAGATCCTCCGGTGCTCCGCTCTGCGTCGCGGCCTCGGTGGTCAGTGTCTGGTCGCGGTCTGAATTCCACGCATCCCAGGAGTTCGGCTCGATCGATTCGGCGACGTTGAATTGCGTCGGGTCAGCTGGATCCAGCGCGACGGATTCGCCGCCATGGAGGTCGGATGTGGATTGGGCTCCGGTTGCTGAAACAACCTGCAAGTGTACGTTCCCTGAGAAAACGGCGACGCTGCCGGGAGGAGTATCCATGGCCACGCGGAGCACGGTAAATCCGCTGGTAGTGGCCACATTGGAGCCAAAATGGACGCTCATTTGGCCATCCTGGCCGCCGCCCTGGAACTCGAAATAACAGAGACCTGAGTTGACGGTCAATTCGGCGTCGGCCGTGGTACCCGCGCCGCGCAATACCTGTAAGGTCAGCGAACTGTCGGGCGCAATCCGGGCTACACTGCCGTCTTCAAACTGGATCTCCGCCTTGCCGTTGTCGGCAGTCGTCAGCTGCATGCCTTCAAACAGCGGCGTGTTGGCCACAGCCTGCGTGGCCAGCACCTGATTGCCCTGCCCCAGCCTCACCTGGCCGTCCACAAAACTCAGCCGCACCGCGCGAGCGGGCTGCCCTCTGCCTTGCTGCGCATCCTGGGCCCATGCCACAATGCTCAGTGAAGCGATTCCCAGAGCCAGCGCCGCCAGCCCTGCAATTCCTTTTGGATTCCCCATGAGATTCATGCCGCCCCCCGCCTTCCCGTGCCTTGCGGCGACCCCATCTCCGCTTATCGGCATCCCACACTAGCTTTGACACACTTTAGAGAGAAAAAGTCGCCCAACGTCAAACATTTATGTCGCACCCCGCATCAGCAGCATCCGCGCCCGCTTCCTTACCCTTTCCAACACGGTGTCATCCTGCGCCAGCCGCTCCAGCAGCCCGCGGATCACGCAAACCTGTTGCGCCCGGCCGTCGCCCACAGCTTCGACAAGAAATTCCATCTCCGCGTCCAGGCCCAGCCGGTCGTGCTGCAGCAGCAATTCCATGCGCGCGCCCTCCAAAATGGTTTCCGCCACGGCCTCCAGCGAATCCCCCAGATCCTGAATCTCCTTGTCCTTCGAATAGTTGAACGTGCAGGAGCCTTGTCCTTGCGCCCCGGTATAGGTGAGAGTTTTCCAGCCCTCGAAGGCCACCTTGAGATGGCTTTCGCAGGCCTCGTTGAACCACCTGTGGCGCGCGGCTGCAGCAAAGACGCGACCGGCATAGGCCGCGCTTACCTGGATGTCGCGGTCCACGGCGGGGGGCACAATTCCCGGCTTGGCTTCATTGGAGGGCGTGCTGGCCGGGGAACGAAAATGGCCGGTTCCGTCAGGCCGAAGCGTGAGCGTCCATTGCGAAGGCGAGAGTCCGGGATCGGAAAAGTCCAACTGCAACGTAGGCTCGAGCGCGGCCGGCGCCTGCCCGTGCGCGGCCACAGCCAGGAGCGCAACCGCCAGCCAGCCCGTCCTCATCGCGCAAGCCCCTGCAGTGCCAGCGTCTGCGCTGTATGAATGTGGCAGATGGCGATGGCCAGCGCGTCGGCGGCGTCGGCCGGCTGTGGAACTTCGGCCAGGCCCAGCAGCCGCGCCACCATGAACTGTACCTGCTCTTTTTTAGCCAGCCCGTAGCCCACCACACTGGATTTAATCTTGAGGGGCGCGTATTCGGCCACAGGAAATCCCAGCCGCGCCGCCGCCAGCAACGCCACTCCGCGCACCTGCCCCAGCTTCAGAGCCGATTTGGCATTGACCGAGTAGAAGACCTCTTCGATTGCGACCGCATCGGGCTGCCAGCGCTCGAGCTCCGCCGTCAGTTCGCGAAACACCTGATCCAGCCGCTCGGGCAAAGCTCGGGCCTTCGACAATCGGATGGCGCCCATGGCCCGGCACGTAAGCCGCGGCAGCCGTTCGCCCTCGTCCGACTCCACAACGCCGAATCCCGTTACCTCGGTACCACAATCGATGCCAAATACCTTCATGCGGTCCAAGTTTACCGCAGATAGGATGGAGGTAAGGAACGCAGGGACCAGGGGAGCGAGGGAACAAGAAAGCTCGGGAGCAGGGGAACAAGAAAACGGACAGTGGCTCAGCTTGAAGTCGCCGCGAAAGGGCACGACCTCAAAGCCTTCCCTGAGCGAAGCCGAAGGGTGCCGCAAACGACGTTCAAGGAACCAGGGCTTTATCGAGCGTTGCACAAGGAATGCTCTGGCAGACGCGCCGGAGGCGCAGTGCTTGTTAGCCCCGCGCTTTAGCGTGGGGAAAGCGGAATGGACAAATGAACTCCGGAGTCCCGCAGGGACGGCGCAAGGACATTTCTTTTGCGGGGTTCAATAACCCCTGAGAGACCGCCCTAATCGATGAGGGCGCCACCAAGCGAGACGCCCAGAAGCCAATCGGCCGCAAGGAGCATCCAACTGATAACGAGTCTGGTTCACCGATAAAAGTTTCATCTGAGGAAAACAAAACGCGAATTCAAGTGTCGATACCTTGAAGGGGAATCGTGTCCATGGGGCCTGGAGGAATGTTGGGAAAGATTCCGGTAGCCGCGAAGCGCAACGCGATCCTTTGGCTGAGCCAGGGGATTTCGCCGCGCCGCCTGGCGCTTACGCTGGCCGTGGGATTCGCCGTCGGCTGCATTCCGGTCGTCGGCATTCCCACGCTTCTGTGCGCCGGGCTAGCACTGGCGCTGCGCCTCAACCTGCCAGCCATCCAGGTGGCGAACTATGCCGCCATGCCGCTGCAACTGGCTCTGATTGTTCCCTTCGTCCGCCTGGGCAGATGGCTTGTGCCCACGCACGACGGTCCCGCATTTGACCCGCACGCGCTGCTCCATCTCCCTGCCCTCCATTTGGCCGCCCACGTCGCCGAATCGATGGGAAGCATGGCCGGCCAGGCCTTACTGGCATGGCTGCTGGTAGCCATCCCCGCCGTCGCCCTCATGACGCCTGCGCTCACCCGGATGCTGCGGCGCATTCCCGCCCCGGAAAGCAAATAGCGGCGATTCGCTGCTGCCAGCTAGCGTCCTGCCACCACATGGCTTCTGGCCGAGTGCTCGAGAACCTGTTGTATATGCACGTCCACTTGCCTGAGCACAGCTGGCGACACAGCGCATCCGTCGGTCTCGTAGCTGAAAAGTGGCATGCCGTGTTGGATGCTGAGCGGCTTGAGAATCGCCTCGGAGATTCTGCGGCACTGAACGAAGCACCCTGCCCCGCCCGCAAAAATTCAAGTTTCCATTCGACTTTGATCACCGCACACGCACACTCACACTCGCACACGGTTCCTCGCTCCCTCAGCCCCTGTCCTCCTACTTCCCCGCGTAAGCATCCGGAACCAGCTGCGCGCTGTCGATCCATGCCGTATAGATCATGTCGCGCAACATACTGGCGCCGTCGGCCAGGCGCGCCGCGGTAAAGTCGCGCGATTCCGGCGTCCCCGCTCCCAGGAAGCCGCCAACCTTGTCGAACTGGTAGACCCTCTCGACATACGTTGCGGTGTGGCGCAGATAGGCCACGTAGGCGTCGAACATGTCGCCCTCGATGAGCTTCGCCGGCGTCATCTTGGCCTGCACCTCAGGCGCGTGTATGTTGGCCGCGACAAACGGCGTCTCAAACTGGTAATGAATCTGGTGTTCGGTGGTGTAGCCGTTGGGGTTGGGACCGACCCAGCCGTTGTACTTCACAGTGACGTGGAGCGGCTGCGAACCGTCGCCCACATAGTGGCCAAGCCATCCGGCATAGAACAGGATGGCCGCTTCCACCGGCTTCGTATCCTGACCGGCGGCCTGTATCGCGCGGTACTGGCGCATGGCGGCCTTCAGCCGCTCCCATACTTCGTCAGCCTCCCAAGGTTGCAGGCCGATGGTTTCTGGCCGCTGGCCGGCGGCGAAAACCTTGGCCTCAAAGTCGAGGCGCTTGTGCGGCAGCGGACCCAGCGCGTCGGCCAGCTCCATGTCGATGAAGTGCTCCGGCGCCTGGGCGGCGCTCAACTCCGGCTCGGCTCTTGAGCGCCAGCGATCGGGTTCGGGACCCAGGTACTCGATCTCATCGATGGCTGCCTGAGAGCGCAGGAAAGCCGGCACATCGGCCGGGAGGTTGCTCGCGGCCAGCTTGTTGATCAGGCGATGCCCTTCATTGCCCCAGGCGTGCGCGGGCTGCGAAGGAAGAACAAGGCACAGAAGTCCGGCGGCGGCCAGGACGACGCGGAGAGAGTTGGTTTTGACGATGTGGCGAAACATTTAGTCAGTATAAGGCGCAAGGACAGGGACCGAGAGAACAAGGCAGCAAGTTGGCGGAACGGCCGACGGCCCGATCCACTCTGCGAAAAGGCGAATGCGGTTCCCGAACCGGTAACTGGATGGCGTCACGAGCGCGGGTGCGGTACTTTTTTGGCTAGAGCGCACGGAATCAAACGCTTATACTACGTGCAAATCGCAACATCGCACTCCCATGGGCGCTCATGGGAGCGAAGCGTAGCGCGAAGAGAGCTTGGCAGAGTGCATTGGAGCACTGCCGTGTGCGGGGAAGAAGGCCCCGGGCGGGAAAACGCTTGCAGTTGGTAGCAGACCGGTTCAGGGCTATCGCATGTTCAGAGTTGATGTGACTCGAAGCCTCGATGCCCAGTCGGCGCGATGATTCCGGGGTCCCCAACGACAGGTCTTCGTCGTTGGGGTGGGAGCATCAGGGAGCGCCGACCTTCGAACGACACCGCAAGGACAGGGTAACTCTGAGAATGCCGTAAAGCCGGCGAAAAGGGGAAAAGGAAGAGCCGATGAACGAGCTGCCGGAGAGCCAGGAAGAGCGCGGGGATGTACGCGGCGACGGACCAGCGGATGGGGTCCGGACAGGCATCTCGCAGCTTTGGCTCATGCTGCCTCTTTTTATCCTCACCCTCGCAGCCGGCGCTGCACTGGCCCGCGTGATTCCTGCATTCCGATTGCAGTCCCTTGCGATTCTGGCGGCCGCGGTGGGCACGGCGGTTTTCGCTTACGTGGTGAACCGGCTGGTCATGCGCGCTTCGCATGAGGCCCCGGCGCAAGAGGCTATCGGCAAGGGTTTGCGCGAGCTGCTCGACTCAGCGGGGCCGGCGGTTGTGGCCATGAATCTCGATGGAGAGCTGTTCTACTGCAATCCCGCGGCAGAACGATTGCTGGGCTATCGCGCCGCGGAGCTGATGCACGTATGGAGCAGGACCGAAATCCTGGCGCCGGGAGAGAGCGAGCGGCTGGTGGCGGAGATCCAGAAGATCTGTCACGTGACCCGGCCGCCGGAGCCCACGCCTGCCGGGCGCATGGCGGCGTACATGGCCTGCATACGCATCCTGCCGCCCAGCATGGTACCCACCTTCAGCGCCCAGGTGCGCCATAAAGACAGCACCATCATCCCGGTAACCTTGCACATCTCTGCACTGCGCGATGCCATGGCCCAGCCCACAGGCATGGTGGCCGTAGCCGTCGAGCAGGGCTCGATTCCGCAGCGCGATCAAGCGCAGCGTGAATCGCAGGAGCGATACCGCGATCTTTTTGAGCACTCCAGCGAGATGATCGCCACGCTGAGCCCGGCCGGTCAGTTTCTTTATGCCAATCCCGCATGGCAGCAGTGCTTTGGGTTGGAACGCACGGCAATGCTGGCCCTGCATTCGTTTGAGGAGCTTTTTTCCAACAGCGAGCGCGCCGAGGTGTCCGCGCTCTTCCGCCGTGCGCTCGACGGTGAACAGGTGGAACGCGCACCCTTGCGCCATCACCTTCCCGAAGGGCGTGTGCTTGACCTCGAGATGAGCCTGAGCCGGCGCCAGAAGGCCGGCAATGCGCTGGCGGTTCGTTGTCTGCTGCGCGACGTGACGCAGCAGAAGCAGCGCGAGAACCGCCTGGCGCTGCAACTGGCGGTGAGCCAGATCGTGGGCGAAAATGCGGCGGGCGAGTCCGCGGGCATGCGCATCCTCGAGGCCCTTTGCATCTCGCAGGGATGGGAGCTGGGCATCGAGTGGCTGGTGAATACCGAGCAGATGCACCTGGAATTCGGGACCGCGTGGGGAGTTCCCGGGCAGCGGGCGGAAGAGCTCATCCAACGCAGCATGGGCCTGGCCCTGGCGCAGGGCTCCGGGCTGCCGGAGCGTGCATGGAAGGAAGGACGGCCGGTGTGGCTCACCGACCTTGCTGAAGCGCCGCCCAGCTCACGCGCAGCCGAGGCGCTGGATCACGAGATGGTTTCAGGGTGGGCCGTGCCGGTGCGCACCGCCAACAAAGTGCTGGCGGTGCTGGAGTTCTATTCCCGATTCCGCTTGCGGGAAGACCGCGAGGCCATTGCCGCAGTGGAAATTGCGGCCGCGTCGCTGGGCCAGATGCTGGCGCGAACCCAGGAAAGCGGACGCGCCGATGACCTGAGACGGCAGCAGGAGATCCTGCTGGATGCGGTAACCGATGGGATCTGCGGGCTGGACCACGAGGGCCACGTGCGATTTGCCAATCCGGCGGCGGGGCGCCTGATGGGCGCACCGACGGACGCGCTTACGGGCAGACCCTTGCACGAGTTGCTGCACGGATTCGCGCCTTCCGACCGCGCATGCAGCCAGGATTGCCCGCTGCGCAAGGCCGCCACAAAGCCTGCTTCCGCGGCGGGCGAGGAAAACTTCTTCCGCGCCGACGGCAACTCCTTCCCGGCCGAGTATGTGCTGACGCCCATCCATGGGCACGGCAGTTTTTCAGGATGGGTGCTGAGCTTTCGCGACATCAGCCAGCGCTATGCTCTGGACCGGATGAAGGATGAGTTCATCTCCACCGTCAGCCACGAGCTGCGCACGCCCTTGACTTCGATTCGCGGGGCGCTGGGACTGCTCACGTCGGGAATGCTCGGCGAAGTGAGTGAAAAATCGGCAACCCTGTTGCGCATTGCGCTCACCAACTCCGACCGGCTGGTGCGCTTGATCAACGACATTCTCGATCTGGAACGCATTCAGAGCGGACGCGAACCGCTGGCCTTCCGCCCGGTGCAGCTGGCGGATATCGTGAAGGAGGCCATTGACGACATGCAGCCGATGGCCGATGCCGCAGGCGTAAAGCTGTTGCACGACACCACCAAGGTGGAGATTACCGCCGATCCCGATCGCCTGCTGCAGGTGATCACGAATCTGCTGTCGAACGCGGTCAAGTTTTCCCCGCCCAATTCGCCGGTGAGCGTCATGCTGCGGCCGGGCGTGACGGGTGTGATTCTCTCCGTCATCGATCATGGCCGCGGCATTCCTGCCGACAAGCTGGAGACCGTCTTCGGACGCTTCCAGCAGGTGGACGCTTCCGACGCGCGGCAAAAAGGCGGCACGGGATTGGGATTGGCCATCTGTCGCACCATTGTTCTGCAGCACTCGGGAAGGATTTGGGCGGAACGCAATCCCGTACGCGGATCGACCTTCCGCATTTTCCTGCCCTACCACCCGGTGCCCATCGCGGCGCAGGGCGGCACGCCGGAAACAGAAATCGGACACGGCACGGTGGTGTTGGCCGACGCCAACGCGGAGTCACGGGCCAGGATTGCGGCGCAACTGGCGCGCCACGGCTATTCCGTGGTGCAGACCTCGACCGTCGAGCAGACGCTCTCGGCGGCACGACAGGGGGCCCACGCCATCCTTGTGGATACGTCGCTGGACGGAATGAACGGATGGGCGATTCTTCCCTTGCTGCGGCGCCTGGATTCGGCGGCGCGCACGCCAGTGGTGTTGTTGAGCGTAGAGGATCCCAAGAACTCTGAGACGCTGCCCGAGGGCGCGGAAGGGCGGGTGCCGAAGCCGCTCGAGGAGGATACACTGCTCGACGAGTTGGCGCGCGTACTGTGCGGGTCGGGCGATTCGGCACGGATTCTGATTGTGGAGGACGATCGCGACCTGGCGCGGGTGATCGGCGAAGTGTTTGCCCGCGGGGGTATCACCGTGCAGATAGCGCACTCGCTGCGGGAGACCATCGACGCGTGCTCGGCCTTCGATCCGCACCTGCTGGTGCTCGACATCGGGCTGCCCGACGGCGACGGCTTCAACGTGGTGGATTGGCTGCGCCAACATGAAAACCTGGCGCACCTGCCGCTGGTGGTGTACTCGGGCCGCGAACTGTCACTGGCGGAACGGCGGCATCTCACCCTGGGCCCGACATACTTCATGGCCAAGACGCGCGTACAGCCCCAGCAGCTTGAGGCGTTGGTGCTCACCATGCTGCGCTCCCTGCGGCAGACGAACGAAGCGGCAGCGGCGCCATCGTCCGTACCGAATTCATAACCCGTTTTCCGCCCCGCTCCATCGACAACGCCGCGCGGGCATCGGACAATGGTTCCGAAGGAGCCTTTCACCGTGGCCCGGAAAATCCTGATCATCGACGATGAAGACGATATTCGCGAAGTTGCCGCGCTGAGCCTGGAAAGCGTCGCCGGCTGGGAGGTGATCAAGGCCAGCTCCGGGGCGCAGGGACTGGCGCGCGCCGAGGAATATCTGCCCGACGCCATCCTGCTGGACGTGATGATGCCGGGCATGGACGGCCCCACGACCTTCCGCGAACTGCGCAAGAACCAGGCCACCGCGGGAATTCCGGTGCTGCTTTTGACGGCCAAGGTGCAAGGCACCGACCAGCGGCGATTTGCCGACCTCGGCGTGGATGCGGTGCTTTTAAAGCCCTTCGATCCCATGACGCTCTCCGCGCAAATTACCACTGCGCTGGGCTGGAAGTAGAGCGTTGTTCATGAATGATTTCCTGAAAGGGCCCGACTTAACTGCTTGCTGAAAACCCGCCGCGGGCACGAAGTGTCAGGGCACGGCTTCGGCCGTGCCAATAGAACTTCTGTTTTGTAATAAGGGCACGGCTTTAGCCGGGCCGAAAGACGCGGAAAATGAATACGTGGGCTTTAGCCCCCGAGGGATGTTTTCCAATCCCAAGTGCTTCTCGAACGCATTCGTTGATACGACGCTGAACAAACTTTGCGATGGAACCTCCTACCCAACCCGACGCCCGCGCAAATGCCTCTCTCTCGCAGGCGATGGACAGCCTGTGGGTGCGGTTTTTGCCGGAAATCAAGGAGCGGGTGGCCGTCCTTGAGGCCGCCGCCCAGGCCGCGGGCGAAGGCAAGCTCACGGCAAAGCAGCGCGACGCTGCGCAAGCCGCCGCGCACAAGTTGGCCGGCGTGCTGGGCACCTTCGGCCTTACGCGCGGCACGGTCCTGGCGCGCGAACTGGAGCTGACCTTCGCTCGCGAATCCTCGCCCCGCCGCAATGCAGGCGCGAAGCTGGCCGAGGTTGCCGCGGAATTGCGCAGCATGGTGGAAAGCCGGAAATAGACCAGCATACTCTATAGCCTATTTGCAATAAGTCGCTGGGTCCGCGCTTTCCATACGGCGAATCGACCCGTCTAATATTCTTCATGATCCAAATCTGGCGGTATTGGCTAGGCCGCTGGTTCTCGATAGGCGAAAAGATGCAAGTTTCACTGAAGGTGTGGGCTCCGCTGTTTCTGTTGTTACCGCTATTCCTGCTCATTTCCAAGCCAGCGGTCGCTCAAACGACAATCCACGTTCCCGCCGATGTGCCAACTATCCAAGATGCGATCAACGAGGCGAAGAAAGGCGATACCGTGCTGGTCGCTCCCGGAACTTACAGCGAAAACATCGACTTCGAAGGAAAATCCATCACCGTGACGAGCGAGAACTCAAGCAGCGCTGGCGCGGCTAATACCATCATCATGGGATCGGGTGGGGCGACAGTCACCTTTCAGAGTAATGAGCCGCCGACCGCAATCTTGAACGGGTTCACCGTCACTCACCCGTCGCCCGGCGGCCCGACTACTGCCGGTTCGGGTATTTCCATCTCCGGCGCTTCGCCGACCATCACCGGAAACTCGATCGTCTACAACGGCGGGAATGGCATTTGGATTACCGGATCTACTTCCAGCCCGGCCATTCGCGGCAACAATATCAGCTGGAACACCGTGGGTGTGACTCCTCTTGACCCCATCTGCAGCACTGAGGAGTGCCCGCAGTATGGTGGAATTGGGATTCAGATATCGGACGCTGGCTCTGTGGAGATATCGAATAATTCGATTCAGGGCAACAACGCTGGTTCCCAGGACGGCAGTTGGGGCGGGGGTGGCATTTGGGCGTGGGGTGCCGCAAAGCTCACGATCGAAGATAACGCAATCTACGGAAACAACGGATTTGTGGGGGCTAATGATCAACTATACGGAGTCGGCGGCATCCAGATCGTGGGAATCGAAGACCTGGCGATCATTCAAAACCTGATCTATGCCAATGTGGTCGGCGGCCCCTACGTCGCCGGCGTGAGCATTACGACTCCCGACCTCACAAACCACCTGCCGTCAGGGACGCTGACAGTTGTCAACAACACGATCGTAGGCAACCAAAGCGGAGTGGACGCGGGAGCGGAACAGTTTGCCGTCGATGAGTACCCCGCGCAATCGACCATTGAGAACAATATCTTTGAAAGCACGAATTATGGGCAGGCCGTCTACTGCGTTTCCGGGTCGAATCCCGGATTTTCGTACAACGATGTCATCGGCGGAAATGAGGCACTGAGTTGTGGCGGATTTAATAACATTTCCGCCGATCCGCAGTTTGTCGCCCCTGCGGTGGGCAACTTTCACCTCACCGCAGCGTCGCCCGTCATCGCCGCAGGCAATACAGCTGCACCGGATCTTCCCGCGACCGATTTCGATGGCTTTCCGCGCATTGCGAGCGGAACGATCGACCTGGGCGTTTACGAGTATCAGCCGGTCACAGCTAACTCTCCCGTGCTTACTTCCAGCGCCAATCCGTCCTACGTCGGGCAAATGGTCACATTTGCTGCAACGCTGAATATTTCGTCGGCGAAATCTCCGGTGACCGGAACCGTGAGTTTCCGTGACGGCGCCGCCGTCCTCGGGACGGCAAATGTAAGCGCAGCGGGCGACGCGGCGCTCAGTTTCAGCTCTTTATCGGTCGGCACCCACTCGATCTATGCCATTTATTCGGGAGATACCGACCTTCCACCAGGCATTACGAACGCAATCAGCCAAGTCGTCTCCACGTACCCCACAACGACCACTCTGTCCGTTTCGCAAAATTCCATCGCCTTCGGGCAGAGTGTCACGTTTACGGCAGATGTGCAACCCTCTGCAAGCAGCGGTCCGGTGACCGGCGGAGTCGTGTTCTACGACAATGGAACCAATCTCCTCGGAGCTGCGAACTTAAACAACGACGTAGCGAGCTTAACCACGACCGCGCTTGATGCCGGCACATACACCATCACCGCAGAGTTCGTTCAAAACCAGACTTACTCTACCAGCACTTCAAATGCAGTCACCGTCACCGTGGCATCGGACTTTGGGCTCTCTGCCACGCCCGCATCGCGATCGATCTCCCCAGGCGGAACCGCGACATTTATGATCGCTGTCGCCTCAAATTCAGGATTCAATCAACCGGTCGCACTCAGTTGTTCGGGTTTGCCCACCGGCGCATCCTGCAACTTTTCCTTATCAACGATCCAGAATGGAGTCGGCTCTTCTCAATTAGTTATCCATCTCGCCAATGCGAACCAGGCAGCCCTGATCAGATATCACAAAAACTTCCAATTCTTGCACAGTTACGGCGCAGTCGCGCCGCTGCTGTGTGTTCTTTTCCTGATCCCAGGCAGTCTGCGCCGCAAGAGATTCCTGGCGGTATTGCTCGTCTCTTCCTGCACGGCGATTGTCGGTTGCAACCCTACGTTGATTTTGTCGCCGCCGATAGAAACGTACTCAATTGTCGTAACTGGCGCAAGTAATCTGTCCAGCGGCCTTCTTGCGCATTCCACAAACATAACGCTCGAAGTGCGATAGAGCTCCTGGCCCATGCCGTATCGACCTATATCGGCCAGCTAACTTGCTGACTTCACAAGCAGCAGTTGGTCTTCCTGAGCGAAGTTTGGCGCGCTTTTTGCGCCTAACGGAGTCGAAGGACCTGCATTGGTCTTCGCCTACCTGGATCTCACCTGAAAGCTGGCTTTCGTGCCCTACGTGTATGTCGATACATCCTGGGCCCCCAGCCCTCGTCCTGACGCCCCAGCAATTAAACTCATCTGCAGTGACTGCACGCGATCCATTTGCGCCATTTCCGATAGACGACCAGCTCGGCCTGCACTTCGAGGCAGCGCCCGCCGCACGCCGCATCTGGCCCGTGCGCGAACTGGTAGCGCAGGTACGCGACCTGGTGGAGCAGGAATACGGCGACATCTGGGTAGAAGGCGAAATTTCGAACCTCCGCCCCGCGCCCTCCGGCCACGTATATTTCACGCTGAAGGACGCCGATGCTCAACTGCCCATCGTGCTTTTCCGGCGTCAGGCCGTCCTTCTCCGTTTTCGTCCCGAGGACGGACTGCATGTGCTGGTGCGTGGGCGGGTCAGCGTCTACGAGCAGCGCGGCCAACTGCAGTTGGTTGCGGAGACCATGGAGCCGGTAGGCGCCGGATCGCTGCAACTGGCCTTCGAACAACTGAAGGAACGGCTCAAGGCCGCGGGGCTCTTCGACGCCGAACGCAAGAAGCCGCTGCCTCTGTTTCCGCATACCGTGGGCATTGTGACTTCGCCCACGGGCGCCGTCATCCGGGATTTCCTGAATATCGTCAGCCGCCGCCACTCGGGATTGAATGTTCTCGTTTGCCCGGTTTCGGTGCAGGGCGAATCCGCGCCCGGTGAGATCGAAGACGCATTGGCCGAACTCAACGCATGCGGACTCGTCGATCTGATTGTGCTGGCACGGGGCGGCGGTTCGCTCGAAGATCTGGCCGCCTTCAACAGTGAGCGCGTGGCCCGGGCCATTGCATCGAGCAAACTTCCTGTGGTTTCGGCGGTCGGACACGAGACCGACTTCACAATCGCCGACTTTGTCGCGGACCTGCGCGCCCCCACGCCCTCCGCCGCAGCCGAGCTGATTACCGAGGCGCAGCACAAGATTGCCGAGCACCTGGCCACGCAGTCGCATCGCCTGGAGCGCGCGGCGCGCTTCCAACTGTTGCAGGCGCGGCAGCGGCTCACGCGCTTGCCGGTGAGCCGCGCCGAGTCGCGTGTGACCACGTTTTTGCACCGTTTGGAACAGCGGCTCGACGATGCCAGCCAGCGCCTGGATGTTGCGCTCACCTCACAACTGCGCTTGCGGCAGAATCGCGTTGCGGAACTGGCCGCCGCGGTGCTGCGCCATGATCCACGCCAGAACCTGGCCCACGCACGCGAGCACCTGGCCGACTTCCGCGCCCGCATCGACCGTTGCCTGGAGCGCCTGTTGCAATCTTCTGCGGCCTCATTAAACGCTTTCGACGCGCGCCTGCATTCTTTGTCGCCTTTAGCAGTACTGGATCGCGGCTACGCCCTGGTGCTTTCGGCCGATGGCGCCCTCGTGCGCTCGACAGCGCAGATTGCCGCGGGCGACCGCGTGACCACGCGCCTGGCCGATGGCTCGTTTGCGAGCCGCGTTGAAGCGACAGCCGCCGCTGTGTCCCAGACGGCTCCGAAAAACACGTCCTCATCGCCCACCTCCAGCAATCGAGGCAAGAAACCAAGATCATGACCGCATCTTCCGCACGCAAGCTTTTCGGCACCGACGGCATTCGCGCCATCGCAGGCCAGGCCCCGCTCGACCCCACCACGATTTACAGCGCAGGGCTGGCGCTGGCGCATACGCTGCGCAGAGCCGGGGTCCCCACGGACAGGTCTTCGTCCGTGGGGTGGAAGACGGTGCCTCAACCCAAAGTGCTTTTGGGCCGCGACACGCGCGAGTCCGGACCGTGGATCGCGGCCACGCTGGCGGCAGGCCTGCGCGAAGCCGGCGCACAGGTCGAAAGCGCGGGCATTGTGACCACGCCGGCGGTCGCGTTTCTCGCCCGCACGCACGGTTTCCACGCCGGCGTCGTCATCTCCGCTTCGCACAATCCCTGGCAGGACAACGGCATCAAGCTGTTTGGCGCGGACGGCTTCAAACTGCCCGATGCGGTGGAACTGGCGATGGAAGGAGAGATTGTTCACCACGCCTCGCAGGTGGAAATCTCCGATGCCCAGCGTTTTCCCGCGATCGAGGACAATCGGGCGCTCCAGGCCGACTACATTCAATTTTTGATCGAAAGCGTTCCCGGCCTCTCGCTCTCCGGTTTGAAGCTTGTTGCCGATTGCGCCAACGGCGCCGCGGCAGCCATTGCCCCCGAACTCTTCCGGCGCCTTGACCGCGAGGGACGCGACAACCTGACCCTGCTCCACATCGCGCCTGACGGCCGCAACATCAACGCGAACTGCGGCGCGCTGCATCCGGAGCACGTGGCCAGCGAGGTGAAGGCGCGCGGCGCGGATCTGGGCGTCACCTTCGACGGCGACGCCGACCGCTGCATGCTTGCGGGCCCGCAAGGCAACGTGATCAACGGCGACGCCATTCTGCTGATAGCGGCGCGCGACCTGCAAACACGCGGCATGTTGACCGGAAATCTCGTGGTGGCGACCACCATGTCGAACATGGGACTGGAAGCGGCGTTGAAGCGCAGCGGCATCCGCATGGTGCGCGCGCCGGTGGGCGACCGCTACGTGCTCGAGGAGATGCAGAAGCTGAATGCA
Source organism: uncultured Occallatibacter sp. (assembly GCA_964569985.1). Classification (GTDB taxonomy): domain Bacteria; phylum Acidobacteriota; class Terriglobia; order Terriglobales; family Acidobacteriaceae; genus Telmatobacter. The sequence goes on along the minus strand of CAZMWL010000011.1, from coordinate 44,969 downwards.
GCCCTCGGCGGCGAACAGTCCGGCCACATTCTCTTCCCTCACCTTGCAACCACCGGGGATGGCCTGCTGACGGCGCTGGTGGTGCTCGATCTGGTGGCTCGTACCGGCAAATCTCTCGACGAACTCACCGCCGATCTCAAGGTCTTCCCGCAGGTGATTGTGAACGTGAAGGTGCGCGAGAAAAAGCCGCTGAGCACGATTCCAACGGTGGCCACGGCCATCCGCGCCGCGGAAGAAGAGCTGAAGGACACGGGCCGCGTGGTCATCCGCTACAGCGGAACCGAGGCCCTGGCGCGCGTGATGATCGAAGCCGAGAGCGAAGAACCGATGCGCAGGCATGCGGAAGCCATTGCCGCGGCCATCCGCACTGAACTCGGCGCCCGAGAATGAACGGACCGCAGCAGTAGGTTGAAAACTCGTGGCCGGGCAACATTTACCATCGATCTATGCCCCGCTTCCCTGCCGGACAAACCCTGCTCATCGACGCAGACGATACGCTGTGGGAGAACAATATCTACTTTGAGCGCGCCATCGCCGCGTTCATTGGATTCCTCGACCACAAAGAGTACTCGCCCCGCGAGGTGCGGCTGGCGCTGAACGCCGTGGAGCGCGAGACCATCCTTTCCCATGGCTACGGGCTGTCGAGCTTCACTCGCTCACTGGTCGACTGCTTCGAGCGGCTGAGCCCCGCGCCGGTGACGGAGGAAAAGCGCGAGCGCATTCGCGGCTTTGCGCGCGCCATTGCCGAGCAGGAGATCGAGCTCCTGCCGGGAGTGGCCGAGACGCTGGCAGAGCTGGCCGCCCGGCACCATCTCATCCTGATGACCAAGGGCGACCACGCCGAGCAGGCCGACAAGCTGGCGCGCTCGGGGCTCTCCGAGCTTTTCACTTCGGTCGAGATTGTGGCAGAAAAGGATCCGCCGACCTACCGTGACGTGATCCTTCGCCAAAAGATTGCCGCGCGCAGCGCCTGGATGATCGGCAACAGTCCAAAAAGCGACATCAACCCCGCGCTGGCCGCCGGGCTGCATGCGGTGTTTCTCTTCCACAAAGACACGTGGGTCCTGGAGCACGCCGAGGTGGACGCCGCACCCGAGGGTCAGCACCTCATCGAACTCGACGCGTTTGCCAAGCTGCGCGAGATCTTCTGAAGCCCGGAGACGCTGCGGAGAACCAGCCTTCCGGGCAGGATTTTCCGAGTTTTTATGAGAAACTAGAAGTGCGGCAGTGAGTTTTTCTTCGGGGCGGTTGCATCTGCCCTAAAACCACGCGTCAACTTGGTTGGAACGGGCTCTTGTGGCCGATGCGCAGTTGTGGCTCGCGCGCCAACCCGCAAATCATTCAGGGAACAAGGAACCATGATCAGCGTCAGCAATCTTTCCATGCGCTACGGCTCGAAGATTCTCTTCGAGGACGTGAGCACCACCTTCACGCCGGGACGGCGCTACGGGCTGACCGGGCCGAACGGGTCCGGCAAATCCACCTTTATGAAAATCTTGACCGGCGAACTGGAAGCGCAGAAGGGCACGGTGGTGCGCCCGCGCAAACTCGGCGTGCTGCGCCAGGATCAGTTTGCATTCGACGCCTATCGCGTCATCGATACCGTGATCATGGGCAACAAGCCGTTGTGGGCGGCACTGGAAGAGCGCGACCGCATCTATGCCAAGCCAGAAATGACCAACGAGGACGGCATGCGGCTGGGCGAACTCGAAGGCACCATTGGCGACGAGGACGGCTACACCGCCGAGAGCGACGCCGCGGTGCTGCTCGATGGCCTCGACATTTCCGAAGCCCTGCACGAGCGCAAGATGGGCGAGTTGCAGGGCGGGCAAAAGGTGCGCGTGCTGCTGGCCCAGGCGCTCTTCGGCAAGCCGGAGGCGCTGCTGCTCGACGAGCCCACCAATTATCTCGATCTCGACTCGATCCACTGGGTGCAGGATTTTTTGACCAACTACGACGGCACCCTGATCGCCATCTCGCACGACCGGCACTTTTTGAACTCGGTCACCACGCACACCGCCGACATCGATTACCAGACCATCATTACCTACACCGGCGGCTACGACGAGATGGTCATGGCGAAGACGCAGATTCGCTCCACGCTTGAGGCCCAGATCGCCCAACGCGAGAAGAAGATTGCGCAACTCAATGAATTCATCGCCCGGTTTGCGGCGGGCACGCGTTCCAGTCAGGTGACGAGCCGGCGCAAGGAAGTGGAGCGGCTGCAAACCAACGATCTGGCGCGGTCTAACATCCAGCGTCCGTACATCCGTTTCGACCAGACGCGGCCTAGCGGCAAGCACGTTCTTGAGTTCAAGCACCTGATGAAGTATTACGGCGATCTCGCCGTCATTGATGGCTTTACCGCCAACGTGCTGCGCGGCGAAAAGATCTGCCTGATGGGTCGCAACGGCGCCGGCAAAACCACCTTGCTCAAGTGCCTGCTGGCGAATTATCCCGGGCTTGCCGAGAAGGATTTCAAGCTCGATTCCGGCACGGTCTTCTGGGGCCACGAGGCGCAGGTGGGCTACTTCCCACAGGATGTCGGCGCGACGATTGAGCCAGGTCTGACGGTTGCCGACTGGCTGCATCAGTGGAATCCTGCGGCGCACGTTGAAGAGATTCGCGGCATTCTGGGGCAGATGCTGTTCAGCGGCGAAGAAGGCAGCAAGCCGACGAAGGCGCTCTCTGGCGGCGAGCAGGCGCGGTTGGCGTTCTGCAAGTTGATCCTGACCAAGCCCAACATTCTGATCTTCGACGAGCCTACCAACCATCTTGACCTGGAATCGATCAATGCGCTGAACATCGCCCTGCAGCGGTACGAGGGCACAGTGCTATTGGTAACGCACGACCACGACCTGATCGATGAAGTCGCGACGCGCATGTGGATCTTTCACGACAAGGAGATCGAAGACTTCCAGGGGCCGTACGTGGAGTGGAAGGGCAAGCATAACTAAAGACAGCTCTCAGCTCTTAGCTCCTGGCTCGGCCCTGCTGAGGTAAAGCCTGATTCCCTCAAAAACTGAATCTTCCGGTCAGCTCCAGGCTGCGCGGGCCTGCGCCTTCGGCCGTCTGCAACGCCGTAATCGATCCGAAGGCGGCGGAATCCACCTGCATATTGGGCGGCTCGTAGTTGCGATGATTGAAGACGTTCGCTGCCTCGGCGCTGAAGCGGAAGCTGGCCTGCTCGTTGAGCGTGAAGGCCTTCCTGAGCGAGAGCGAGAAGTTGCCCGTGCCGGGGCCGACCACGCCGCCCACCGGAGCGTTGCCAAAATAGCCGCGATTGGCCGCCGGAATAGCGAAGGCGGAGTTGGGGTCGCCGGTAGTGCAGACGGAGTCGGAGCACGGCTGGTCGAGCCATTGGCCCGTCGTGCGATGGGTGGGATAAATGTGACCGCCCGGCAAAATGTCGGTGCGCGTCATGCCCACGGTGGTCAGGATGTTGGTTCCGGCCGGATCGGTCGACTCCTCGTAGGGCGTGAGGAACGGACCGGTCTGGAAGACCGTGACTCCCGCCAGTTGCCAGTTCCCCGCAAGCGCCTTCGCCGCGCTGCTCTTCGTCAGCCAGCGCTGGCCGTTGCCGAAGGGCAAATTGTAAAGATACGTGGCCAAAAGGCGCTGCCGCCGATCGTAGATGACATTGCCGTAGTCGAGTCCGGGATTGAAGCGGTCGGTGAGAAAGCTGCCGCCAGAAACGGCAAACGCGGTGGGCGCTACGCCGCCGGCGTTGGAAAGGTCGCGCGTGAACATGTAGCTCAGGTCGAAGCTCAGCGACTTCTCGTTGTGGCGCGAGAGTTCCACGGTGCCGCTCTGGTAATTGCTGAAGGAGGCGTTCTCGACGCTCTGAATCACACTCCAGTCGAGATACGGCCGGCTGGCGGCCGCCGTGGCGTAGCCCACCGTGTTGGCGTGCACCTGGTTCAGGTCTTCCATGGCTTCCAGGTCCTGGCCGTGGCTGCCGGAATAGGAAAGCCGCAGGCCGATGCTCTGACCCAAATTCTGCTCAAAGGTCAGGTTCCACTGCTGCACCACCGGATCGACATAATGAATGGGAAAGGCGTAGTAGAAGCCCCCCGTGGCGGCAGTTGCAGGGTTGAAAGGATTGGAAAGCGAGAGCAGCGGGGTGACGCCGCTGGAATCGAAATCCTGGTTGTAAGTGGGCACATAACTTGCGGCCACGGCCCAGCCCGCAACCAGCGAAAATCCGAGCGGCGTCTCAATAAAGCGCCCCCAGCCGCCGCGCACAACCGTGCGGTCGTTGCCCAGGGGACGCCAGGCGAAACCGAGCCGCGGGCCAAAATCGCTGTGATCGGTGAAGCGGAGCGACTCGGGAATGCCCGCTTCCGCAGCAGTCAGGATGGGCGTGGGTGCAATGCCGCTGCGGAACTGTTGCGACGCGTTCTGGCTGGCCTGCGCATTGGGAACCACCACGGCGCCGTTGACCTTGGTCACGCCGTCGCTTCCAATGCCGGACCAATCGGGCATGAAAGTGGCCGTATTCCAGTGGGTGTCGTGGATGGGCGGATGCGACTCGTAGCGCAGTCCAAGATTGAGCGTAAGATTCTCTGAAAACTTCCAGTCGTCCTGCGCAAATACGGCCCAGGAGTAGCCGAGACCGTCCATCGTCGGATTGTTGGTGGAGCTCACTTCCGTGTAATCGGGATAACCGAGCAGGAAAGCAGTGTAGGGATCGCCGATGGTTTGGACGACGTCGGAGCTGCCGTTGAACACGTACCAGCCCGAGCGGTAGTTGCCGTAGACGTTGTCGTCGTGATCGGTCAGGCGCTCAAAGTCGCCGCCGAATTTGAAGCTGTGCGCGTGCCGCGTCCAAGTCACGTTATCGAGAAGCTGGAAGATCTGACCCCGTTGCATGCCGGGATTGCCGGCCCCTGTGGACATGAATCCGTTGATGAGCACCTGCGGCGCTTCAGACCACTGGGTATCGGGATCGGGCACGACGGAGGCAAAGCCGGTTTCGCCGAGCAGTTGGGTCGTCGCGTAGCTTTGCGTCTCGGAGGTGTGCTGAATGTTGAATCCGCCGCGAAATTCGTTCAGCAGATTCTGATTGAAGATGTAATTGTGCGCGAAGGTGAGCCCTTCGTCGATCTCCGGCGTGTTGTACGCGCCCTGCAGCGGGCTGCCGGCCTCCGCGCAATACGCATAAGTACAGGCCGCGGACGGCGCGGTCAGCACCTGGCGATTCTTGTAGGAGAAGCGGGCAAAGATGGATTGGCGCGAGGAGAGCGTGCGGTCCAGGCGGATGTCGCCCTGGTTCGCGGAGATGGGCGAGGGGAAGTTGATCTGGTAGTTATTGGCGTAGGAGTCCGGTGCGCCGTAGTTGGGCGCGGGAAACAGATATTTCAGCACTGCGGCGGCGGTGGGACTCGGCGTCACATTCGCTGGATCGAGTGATGTTCCATCGGGCGCAGATATGGCGCTCACGCCCTGGCCGTTTAGATAGCTGGTCAGGTTTCCGGTGCGCATTGCAGCCGATGGCACGCTCAACAGCATCGGCGTTTCCCGCGGCAGGCGCAGCCCTTCGTAGCTGGCAAAGAAAAATGTGCGATTGGTGCTGGGGGCGAGGAACGGGATGCGCAGCGGCCCTCCCAGCGTGCCGCCAAAATCGTTCATGATGATGCGCGGCTTGGTGAGCGCAAAGGGATTGTTCGAGTTGAAAACGGTGTTCTCGTTGTTCTCGAAGAGGCCTCCGTGAAAGTTGATGGTGCCGGCCTTGGAAACGGTCGTAATGTCGGCGACGCCCGAGAACTCGGCGCTATTGTTGGCCTCTGAGACGCGAATCTCCTCGATGGAGTTGAAGGAGGGGAACATCTCGTTCACCGGGCCCGAATACTCAACGCCCACTGAGGAGATGCCGTCGATGGTCACGCTCAGCAGAGCGGGCGTCGCGCCCATCACCGTCAGGTCGCCGCTATCGTCGGTCTGCACGCCCGATTCCGTGGTGAGCGTGGAGATGGGGCTGGTGGAACCGGTGGAGCGCGAGTAGATGGCCACCGGAAGGTTCACCAGTTCGTCGCCCAGCTTGGTTTCGGCCAGGTTTGACACATCGGTGGTGATCACAGGCTCGGCATCTTCCCTCACCTCCACGGTCTGGGTCTGTGCGCCGGGACGCAGGGTCGCATCGATGCGCCGGGTTTCGCGCGCGGCCAGCGCAATCTGGGGCAGCGAAGCGGTCTCAAAGCCGGGCGCGGCAATGGTCAGCCGGTAGGAGCCCACGTCCACGTTGCGGAAGGCGTAGTTGCCGCTTTCGTCGACCATGGCCACGAGCGTCGTCTGGGTTCCGGTATTCTCGAGCTTCACCTGTGCGTTCTGGATAATAGCTCCGGTGGCATCACGCACCATGCCCAGGATGGACCCGAAGGTCGATTGCGCACGAATGCGGCCTGCACCCGCGGAAACGAGCAAACCCAGGAGAAAAATCGTCCAACCAAGTCGCCTTGGTAAATTTGGAGGGCAGGAGAGATTTTTCATCTACTCACCTTTCGAGCAAACTAGCGAGAAAAATATCTCTTTCACGGCTTTTGTGAATTTGAAATTAGATTCAATGTAATGCCTGATGAATGCTCAGGGTGGCAGTCAAACCTTCAAGCAAAGAATTCCTGTGGAAAAACCGGACGCGATTCCGGACGTCAAGAGAGATAGGAGCTCGCAACCGCGTCCTCTGGCGCCGGGATCGCCTCCGCAATACGGATGAACAACAGCAGCCTTTTTCCTGCAGAAGATTCGGTAACGAAAGCGCCCCGGTGGCGGCTCTGGCGCGGCCGCGCGTTGATCTTCGGCCTCATCACGGCGTCCACGGCCACGCTCCTCGTTTGCCCCTGCGATTACACGGGCGGAAGCCCGCACGCCCTTTCTTTAATCGCGCTCTCGATCCTCATTGGCGCTGGCGCGGCGCTCCTCATTTATCGTGAACTGCGGCGCAGGAGCGATATCACGGTTTTCCTCAAAGCCGTCATCGCCATTGGCATCGTGGTGATTGGGGTTTACGCGGAGTTCGCCGTGGCCATGGAATACATTGCCTGGCTTGCGCTGCGCGGGAGATAGCGTCGGCGGTTACACCCGGCGCTGCACGGGGATTTTCAGCTCTTCTTAGATCGGCGCCTTCTCAAAGGACGTGATGAAATGAATTCCGGGAACTGTCATGCCCTGGAGGCGGTCGTCATTGGTTAAGAAGAGGTCACATCCTGCGGTTGCCGCAGTCGCGAGTTGAATTGCATCCGGCGGCCTGATCGATACCTGGATCCGAATTCGCGCAAAAGCCTCCGCGGCCTGCTCCGCAAACGGTAACACGGAGATTCCCCGTCCCCGGAAGATTTGCCTGTAGCGTTGCGCGAGAGCAAAGTCGTTGTTGCGCAGAGGCGCGACAAGAACTTCACCAACACTCATCGCTGAGGTCAGAATTTCGTCTTGCCGAGCCGCGAATGCGCGACTGAGATACCGCGCGCGAATCGACTGAGGGCTTGCGCCCTCAATCAGGTAGATGAAGAAGTTGGTATCGAGAAAGATGCGGCTCATTCCCAACCCTCGCGCAACTTACGCACGAATTCGTCGGGATCCACGTCCTTCCAATATTCTTTCCCAAGTCCTTCCAGTTCCAAAAGTCCCTCAAGCCAGCCTTCGGGCGTCTTAGGCCTCTGTTTTGGCGAATTACCTGGTTGTTCCGATCCAATGATCGATGGATGCATTTTCGTTTCGGTGGCGTGATCCCCGTATCTCTTTTTCGCCCATTCCAGCAGCGGCAGGCAGCTCTCTGGAAGTTCATCCGCATCCGGGAAAATTTTTCCCGTCCGCCCTGGATGCACTTCGTCGTCCGGCAGTAGGAGGCGGCGCGTGTGTTTTCCGGTAGCAAAAAGCATCCGGTGCTTGGCCGGGTTGGGCGGACGGTTAGCCACGCAGTGCATCGAAGCGTGAACGTTGACGCCTGATCGCAAACTTCCGTAAAGCCCTTCGCGGGCGGCGCGACTCACGATCTCCCCGATGGTAAAATCCACTCGCTCTGGCTGCTCGCGATGAAGCAGCGCTGTTGCAAGAAATACCTCCACGGCACAAGTGACTTCAGTTTTCTCCATCAAAGCTGGCATACATCCTCCAGTCCGAAATCTATCTTCCGGATAATAGAGAAAATACGACAATTGACATATTTTGTCAAGTGAGACATTGAGACATTGAATTGGTCTCAAGCTCTGCGCTGCGCAGCCTCTTCGTAGACCCGCACGTATTCCTTCGCCGGCCCGGACCAGCAGTAGTCCCGAGCCATGCCGTTGCGCATCAGGCGCGTCCAGCCCTTCTTGTCGCGGAAGGCTTCCAGAGCGCGGTCGATCTCAACGAGCAAGGCCTCGGGATCGTAGCCCTCGAATTTGAAGCCGGTGCCGCTTCCCTTCACCGCGTCCCACTCCTCAATGGTGTCGTCGAGGCCGCCGGTGGCGCGCACGATGGGGACGGCCCCGTATTTGAGCGAGTACATCTGGTTCAGGCCGCAGGGCTCGTAGCACGACGGCATCAGGAACATGTCGGCGCCAGCCTCGATCTTGTGCGCCAGGGCGTCGTCGTAGCGAATCTGCACGGCCACGGTAGCCGGATGGCGAAAGGCCCAGCCGCGAAAGAGGTTTTCGTAGTAGGGATCGCCGGTGCCCAGTGCGACCACGGCCAGATCGCGATCCGCCAGTTCTTCCACGATCTTGGCCACGATGCCGAAGCCCTTTTGTGTGGCTAGGCGCGAGACGATGCCGATGACAGGCGTGGTATCTGGGATCTTTTCGAGACCGAAGGCGTGCAGCAGATCGGCGCGGCAAATGCGCTTGCCATCGAGATTCTCGGGCGTGTAGTGCGCGGCCAGGTGGCCGTCGGCAGCGGGGTTCCACTGCGTGTAGTCCACGCCGTTCAGGATGCCGCGAAGGTCGGCGGCGCGCTCATGCAGAACGCCTTCCAGCAACTCGCCGAACTCGGCCGTCTGGATCTCCTCGGCATATTTTCGGCTCACAGTAGTGAGCAGATCGGAAAAGACCACGCCGCCCTTCAAAAAATTGAAGCGATCGAACTGCTCCACCTTGTCCATGGTGAAGATCTCCCAGGGAAAAAGCAGTTGCTCGGTGGTCTTGGGCGGGAATTTTCCCTGGAAGGCGGCATTGTGAATGGTGAGCACCGTGGCCGCGCTGCGCAGAACCGGATCGTCGAGGTACGTGGTGCGCAGATAGACGGGAATCAGTGCGGCCTGCCAGTCGTGAACGTGGAAGACGTCGGGCACTCCGAGGAGCTTTGACGCCTCAATCACGGCGCGGCAAAAGAGGCCGAAACGCTCGGCATTATCGGCGTAATCGACGCCGGGAGGGCCGTAAAGCTCCTTGCGGTCAAACAGTTCCGGGCAATCAATAAAGTAATACTGCACGCCGTCGCGTTGGCCCCCATCGACCACGCTCACAAAGCGGTTGTAGGTACTGAACGGGATGGTGATGGAGCGGACCGCGTACTTTGGTTCACCTTTGATGCGCTGCCGGATGCGCGCATAAAACGGCAGGTAGACCGTGACCTGGTGCCCGAGCTTGATCAGTTCGCGCGGCAGCGCGGCCACTACGTCGGCCAGCCCGCCGGTCTTGGCCAGCGGCGTGCTTTCTGAGGCGGCAAACGTAATCTGCATCGAGCGATCCTCCGTCGCGCAACCAAGGCTCAGTCTACTATGCGCGTCGCCGGCAGGCACAGGCCGGCGACCGCGCGGCATATCATGGGGTGGGCGCGCGGATGAGATTTCGTCGCATGGATTGCGCATGTTCTTATTGGCGCCACGCCGATTCCAAACTTCAAGCTTGCATCACGAGAAACAAATCATGATCAGCAAAATCAATCTCCTCTCTGCTCTCGTCTTCGCTTCATTGGTTGTTTCGCTCACGGGCGCATGCGCAGCGCAAGCTGCCGGCCTATCGGGCGTCGGCGTCGGGGCCCCGGCGCATCAAACCTTCGGCGTGGAAGGCGGAAAGTTCGTGCTCGACGGCAAGCCCTTCCAGATCATCGCGGGCGAGATGCACTATGCGCGCATTCCCCGCGCGTATTGGCGCGCTCGGCTGCGCATGGCCAAGGCCATGGGACTGAACACCATCACAACCTATGTGTTCTGGAACTTTCATGAGCCGCAGCCCGGCGTCTACGACTTCACGGGCCAGCACGATGTAGCGGAGTTTGTCCGCGAGGCGCAGAGCGAGGGACTACTCGTGAATCTGCGCCCGGGCCCGTACTCCTGCGCGGAGTGGGAGTGGGGCGGTTTTCCCGCATGGCTCTTGAAGGACCACGGTATTCAAGTGCGCACCGCCGATCCTGGATTTATCGACCCGGCGCGGCGCTGGCTGCTGCGCCTAGGCAAGGAACTTGCGCCTTTGCAGCTCGCCAATGGCGGGCCCATCATCATGGTGCAGGTGGAGAACGAGTACGGCTCGTTCGGCAGCGACCACAACTATATGGAGCAGATTCATCAGGACATCGTGGATGCGGGATTCAGCAAATCCCTGATCTACACCGCCGATGGGCCCGAGCAAATCCCGAATGGCTCGCTGCCGGGATTGCCGGCTGGCATCAACTTTGCGCCCGGCAACGCGCCCAAAGCCTTTGCGGCGCTGCACAAGCTGCGCCCCGAAGGCCCGTTCATGGCGACGGAGTGGTGGGACGGGTGGTTCGATCACTGGGGCGGAGAGCACCACACCACCGACGCCAAACCGCAGGCCGACGAACTCGAGTGGATTCTCGCCCAGGGCTACTCGATCAGCATTTACATGGTGCATGGCGGGACGAGCTTTGGCTGGATGAACGGCGCGAATATGGATCACACGCCCTACCAGCCAGATGTGACCAGCTATGACTACGACTCGGCCATCGACGAGAGCGGTCGGCCCAGCGCCAAGTACTTCCTGTTCCGCGACGTCATCGCCAAGGCCACAGGCATAACGCCGCCGCCGGTTCCAGCGGTCGATCCGCCCATTGCAACGCCTCCCGTTGAGTTCACAGAGTCCGAATTGCTTTGGCAGAATCTTCCGGAACGCACTCGCGCAGATCAGCTGCTCACAATGGAGGACTTGGATCAGGCTTACGGCTACATTCTTTACCGGACCTTCGTTCCCGGAGCTGTGCAGGGCGATTTAGTTCTCGATGAACTCCACGACTACGCTCAAATCTACGTCAACGGCAAGCTCATTGGCACACTCGACCGCCGACTCCAGCAGAATCACCTTACCGTCGACCTGAGCAATCCGGGGTCGCGCCTCGACATCCTGGTAGAAAACTCCGGCCGCGTAAACTTCGGCCCGGGGATCCTCGGCGAACGCAAGGGCATCACGAAGCAGGTCACATTGGCGGGCAAGCCGCTGACAGGCTGGCAAATCTACCCACTGCCCATGAGCGATCCAGAGAGCGTGCACTTCCAGCCGGGCGATTGCACGGGCCCCTGTTTCTACCGAGGCATGTTACAAATCGACCACCCCGGCGACACGTTTCTCGATACCAGCAACTTCGTAAAAGGCTTTGTCTGGGTGAACGGCCACGCACTGGGCCGCGTGTGGAATATCGGGCCGCAGAAAACCCTTTACGTGCCCGGTCCGTGGCTGCATCCGGGAGCCAACGAGGTCATCGTCTTCGATCTCGACGGCGCGCCGGGCAGAACCGTCGCGGGAAAAACCAAGCCAATTCTCGATGCCCCGGTGCAGAAACCGTAGAAGTCGGCAGGGAGCAGGGGAGCGAGGTTAGTCCATTCCAGCGGCTTCGGCCGGCGCGGCAACGGGCGGGAGTCCCCTTGCCCGGTTGCGCTCCTTGTTGCGGTCCCTGGAGGCGTTCGCGCAGCCCCATGGAACGCAATGTCCTGCTCGATTTGAAAGAGAGGCAGCGCCTACCGCCCTGCCCCTTTCTGGATAAGGTGGGTAGTCGAATGGCCTTCGACCAGCGGAATGATCCGGACCTCTCCACCCCAGGATTTCACTTCTGTGGCGCCCACCACTGTATTCAGGTTGTAGTCGCCGCCCTTCACAATCACATCGGGCTTGACCGCGACAATCAACTCCAGAGGCGTCGGCTCGTCAAACACCACCACAGCGTCGATGGCGGCCAGCGCCGCCAGAACCGCAACACGCTCATGCTCGCCAACGATGGGCCGGTTCGGGCCTTTGAGCGCATGCACTGAGGCATCGCTGTTGACGGCCACAATCAGCCTGTCACCGTAGCGGCGGGCCTGCTCCAGCAGGGTGATGTGGCCGATGTGCAGCAGATCAAAACAGCCGTTCGTAAACACCACTCGCTCGTTGTTGGCCTTCCACATCGCCACGCGGTCGGCCAGTTCCTCACGGCTCAATGCCTTGTTCGCAGTGGAACGTGCGATCTCCGGAGCCAGCGCGGCCAGCAGTTCGTGCTTTTCCACCGGCACAGTTCCGACCTTCCCCACAACAATGCCGGCGGCAAGGTTCGCCAGTTGCACCGCCGTCTCCAGTGAAAGCGGGGACGTCAGGCACAAGGCCAGAACCGCGATCACCGTATCTCCCGCGCCGGAGACATCGAACACCTTGCGCGCCACCGCCGGCGCCGTAAAAATCCTGCCGGGCCGCACCAGAGCAATGCCCTTTTCGCTAAGGGTCGCGGTAAGAAAGTCCAAACCCAGCTCCCGCACCATCGACTCCGCCGCACACAGCGGTTCCTCGATGCCGTGCACGCGCGTCCAGTCCCGCTCGCGTGCCGCTGCGGAAATCTCCGCCAGATTGGGGCATATGGTCGTTGCGCCGCGATAGCGCGAAAAATCTGCGCTCTTGGGATCCACCAGGACCGGGATGCCCTTCTCGCGAGCCCCCTGAATGAGTGTCTGGCAGACCTCGGAGGAGAAGGAACCCTTCGCATAGTCCGAAAGAACCAGCGCATCGCACCCGGGAAGCCGGGCCAGCACGCGCTGAATCAGACGGTCGTAGTCGGCCGGTGGTCTGGGCTCCGAGCGTTCGGTGTCCAGGCGCAGCATCTGCTGCTGGCCTCCCAGGATCCGCGTCTTGACAATCGTCGGAAAGCCTTCCGAGACGATAAAGTCCGAAGTCACGCCGTGGCTGCGCAGACTCGCCTCCAGCACCTTCCCGTTCTCATCGTCGCCGGTAAAGCCCATGACGCAGGTCTGCGCACCCAGCAGCGCCATGTTCATGGCCACATTGGCCACGCCGCCCGGACGGGCACTCCTGTACGTCACTCGAACCACGGGCACGGGCGCTTCCGGTGAGATGCGCCCTACCTCGCCCCAGATGTACCGGTCGAGCATCACGTCGCCGACCGCAAGCACGCGCTTCTCGGTCCACGAATGCTCAATCTCGTGAATGACTTCGTTCAGTTGTTCGATCATCGCGGCTCTCGGTCGCCACCTGGCGTTGCTTGTACGAATTCTCGCCCCGCATTCCTATCCCCGTTGAGCACGCCGCGGATCGACTGCATCACGCGCTCCGGCGTCACCATGCGCATGCAAACCGGATCGTTGCAGGCGGAGTTTTTTTGATTCGCGGCGGTCACGCAAGGCGAGCAGGCCAGTTCCGCGGTAATCGACTCCGTATTGCCCAGGCTGCCATAGAGCCTTGGCGTCTCCGGTCCGAACAACACAATCGACCGGATCGGCGTGATGGCCGAGAAGTGTCCCGGACCGCTATCGTTGGTAACCAAAACCGCGGAGATGTTATACAGAGGAAGCAGGGCCTTGAGCTTATGCATTCCGGCGAAGCTGCGAATGCGCGGATGACCGATTGCCTCCTGCATGCGCAGCGCTTCTTCACGCTCGTTGCGCGCGCCGGTAATCAGCACCAGCGCATCGTCCCACTCCCCCACCACCATTTTGGCCAGCTCTGCAAAATTCTCTCGCGGCCAACGCCGTTGCGGCAGCATCTCCGAGCTGTTGGGGTTGATAAGCACAATGCGGCAATGCTCCGGCTCGTATGCGGGATAGACCTCGCGAACCAGTCCGCGCACAAACTCCTTCTCACTCTCGGGCACCGGCCGCACCGGCACGCGGATCTCCTCGTCGGAGACATGCGTCTTGGAGTACGGGATCTCCGGCTTCGCCGCCTGAAGCGCATTCACCATGCATACAAAATTCTTGGCCATGTGGATGTGGCCGTTGTAATTCACGCGGTGCGACATCATCTCGCCACGGTAGAGCCCCTCGGAATGAAAGCGGTAAAAGCCCACGCGCCTGCGTGCGCCTGTAAGGCCGGTCAGAAGCGCGGAGTAGCGTGAGAACAGCTCCAGGTCCACCACCGTATCGATCTTCGCCTTGCGCACCCACCTCAAAAAGCGAAGCGAATCCAGTGTCAATGAAGTCAGGCCGTGGTCGCGAATGGTTATGATATTCGACTCGGGAACCGTATCCATCAGGCGCAAGCTGTCCGCGTTTCGCTCGAAGATCAAAAAGAAGATCTCCGCCCCCAGCTCTTTCTTCGCCTTTTCCAGCGCGGGATTGGCGATCACCGTGCTGCCCATCTCTGAAAGCTCGATAAAGAGGACTCGTTCCGGCTTCTCTGGACCCTGGCGGCTTCCCAGCAAGCGCATCAACTGGGTACACAAAAAGCACAAGGGCACGCCAATCCAATAATCGACGGCCCGCATGGTGTTCAACTTCATTTTGCCGATCCTTCGCCGCTCTCGAGTGATGGACTTGTTCTCATTCCTGGCAACCCCGGTGGCTTTTCTGGCCAGTTGCTTCTCCTGGTTGATCGGAACCGGGTCGTTCAGGCAAATACTGTTGGTTGCGGCGCTTTCTCCATTCAACGCGGGTAGACACAACAAGGTCAAGTACAGCTCTTGATCCTCCCAACGCGCCCGAATGCGCCTGCATTTCAACCTGGTTTTTTAACAGTACAGGGTTTCCACGCTATCCTGAATCTGCTCCCCGGAGGTTCGCCGATGCTTTCCCTCACTGCCGCACCGCCCGCCACGCCCACGCCGGTGGAAGACGTCGCGGCGGCCATCGTGAATATTGGCGCCCTGCACGACCTGCCACTCGAAGATCGCCTGTGGCTGGCGCGCCACGGTCAGGAAGTCGTCGCCAATCCCGGCGACATTCTGTTTGAAGAAGGCGCGCCTGCCGAGCACATGGTGCTGATCCTCAAGGGCGAGATTCACGTGCGGCGCCAGCACGGCGGCCCGATGGCGTTGTTTGTCGGCCGCATGGGGCAAATGACCGGCGTGCTGCCCTTTTCACGCATGAAGGGATACGGCGGGCAGGGTTTTGCCGTGTCGCCGGTGTGGGCGCTGCTCGTTCACCGCTCGCTTTTCCCTGAAATGCTGGCGGCCATTCCTTCCATGGCGCAGAGGGTGGTATCGGCGCTGCTGGACCGTGTGCGCGAGGTCACGCGCATCGAGCAACAGGCGGAAAAGCTCAGCGCGCTGGGCCAGTTGGCCGGCAATCTCGCCCACGAATTGAACAATCCCGCTTCCGCCGCGCAGCGCGCCGCCGCCAGTTTGCTCACGGCCCTGCGCGCCAACCGCAGCAACCGCCTGAAGCTGATTCTGCTCTGCCTTACCGAGGAGCAGGTGCGGAAGGTCGAAGAGTGGGAAGAGAGGATGCTGCGGCGCACCGGCGAACCCCCCGCGACGGCGGAGGGACCCGATGCCCTGGGATTCATTTCCCGCGAGGAATCCGCGCGCGCGTGGCTGAACGCGATCGGCTGCCCCGACGCGTGGGAAGTGGCCGCGCAACTCGCTGAGCAGCGCGTCACCACCGCCGACCTCGAAGAATTGCGCGACTTCCTGAGCGAACACGCGATTTGCGTCTGTTTGCAGTACTTCGCCCGCTTCGTACGCTCCGCGCGGGCGGCCGAGACCATCGTGGACTCCACCGCGCACATCTTCAACCTGATCGGCGCCGTAAAGGACTACTCCAACATGGATCGCGCGCCCATTCTCGAAGTCGACGTGCCCGCCGGTCTCGACGCGACCCTGCAGATGTTCCGCTCGCGCATGACGAACGTCGAAATCGAGCGCGAGTATCAGCCGGACCTGCCGCGCATCAGCGCCTATGGCGGCGAGCTGAACCAGGTGTGGACGGCGCTGATCGACAATGCACTGGACGCGTTGGGCAACCAGGGTCGATTGCGCGTGGCCTGCCGGCTGGAGGCCGAGATGCTGCTGGTCGAGATCTGGGACACCGGGCCCGGCATTCCTCCCGAGCTGCAGGAGCGCATCTTCGAGCCGTTCTTCACCACCAAGGCCCCCGGCAAAGGGCTCGGCCTGGGACTCGACAATGCCATGCGCATCGTGCGCAAACACAGCGGGCATCTGAGCGTAAAGTCGGAGCCGGGATCGACGTGCTTCCGCGTGCGCCTGCCGCTGGATCAATTGCAGGCGTATTGACAGATGTCCGGTGTCAGGTATCTGCGGGGACTGATCGGCAGGCGGTGTCATCTCTGATCCCTGAAACCTGACACCTGAAACCTGTTACTTCATCACTTCCACGCCGCGCCAGAAGGCAACATAGCTCTTCAGCTTACGCGCCGCAGGCTTGGGGTCGGGGTAGTACCAGGCTGAATCCTGGTTATCCTGCCCGTCGATCACCACCGTCATGTACCGCTTCTGGCCGGTTGCGGGATCGGTTGAAGTTGTGGAGCTGGGCCGAAAGTACTCGCGCTTGAGGCTGGTTTCGGGAAAATAGACAGTCCCATCCACTTCCATAATCTGATCGCTTTCGGCAATGACTCGGCCGTTCCAAACTGCTCGCGCCATGGATTTTCCGGTCGTTTTCAATCGTTCGACCCGTGTTCCCGCCAGAGCACAAATCCGGCCGGGCAAGGGGAACCGATACGACACTACCAGACTTTGAGCGGCGTGGCGAGTCCTAATCAGGTACCTGCCGCGCCCACGGCCCTACTTTGCCGCGACAATCGACTCGATATGCATGCTCTTATGGGCTGCATCTTCGGTCGCCGTCACAGTCACGTGGGCGCCATAGAAGTCCGGCTTCACCGCATCGGGGTTGTCGATGGCCCACACCTGCTTATCGGGGTCGACAAATACCGGCTTCATTCCGCCTTCAATGCACTTCTTGACGCAGGCCGCTCCGGTGCCGGCATGTTTGGAGCCGCACATGGAGTCGGAGATCCATCCAGTGCTGGTGGTTGAGCCGGCAGCTTGCGCCACAACGACGGCCATGGCGCACAGAGCCGCCAACAGGCAAATGCTTCGCTTCATGGGGACCTCCCGGGGACGAACCTTTGCTGGCTCCTATGATGCTCCCGCCGCCGGGATTCCACAAGAGAGCTTTTCTAGCCGTTCAGAGCCGCCTTGCAGCACCCAGGTCTCTGACTACCTGATGAGGAATCTTCCCGTGCCCCATCCTTTCGCCCGCTTCTTGGGCGAAAGGGTGGGATAGCACGAACTCCACGGGCGCGAATTCACGCGGTCAAAGGCCTATTTCGACCTGCGAGAGCTTCGCATGGCGTCGACGCGCTTGAGGGTGATTTCGTAACGCTGCGCCGCGGCCGAAAAGCGGTTGATCACTTCCGAGGTCTTGCTCAGAAAGTAAGGGTTTTTCTCGCGGATGGCGTCCAGAATGGGAGCGAACTTGGCCAGCAGGAAAAATCCCTCGCCATTGGAGTCGACGAACAGCTCAGCCGAAACGGCCCCGTGCAGAACCATGGCCGCTGCCATCTCCCAGTAGGTGATCACTTGCCGGAACCAGGCATTGTGCGGGTCGGCGGGGTTTTCTGCCACGGCATTGAATTCTTCAAGCGTTTGCGGCCAGAATTCGCCGCCGATCCAGGCGCGCGCCTGGCGCATCACCGCTTCGGTGCGCAGTTGATACAGCTTGAGAATGATTTCAGCGTCGGCCGGGGTGGCCAGCATACGTTCCATAATGGGGGCATCTCCGCTGTCATAGTACAGGAACCAGCGGAGATATGTCGCTGGGCGCCGGCGATTGGCGAGGCCAGGCGCGCTGACTCGCTGACTCGCCGCTTCTATGCCGGCTGCAGCTCGCGCTTCTCGTCCTTCTTTTCCACCACCGGCCCGTGCGTCTCCGCGGTGGGCGGAGGCGGCGCATCCCCAATGCGCTTGGAATAGCTGCACACCACTTTGCCCTGCTCCGCGGGAGCCGCGGCGGCTTTCTTGCCGCGCTTCTTGGGCGCCGTAATCTCCTCCTCCGCGGACTTTTTCTTGTTCGGGCATTCCAGATAAACGCCCGACTTCAACGTCTTCTCCACGAGATAGGGACTGTCGCACTGGGGGCACTTCTTGGCCACGGGCTTCAGATTCGAGGTGAAGTCGCACTTGGGATAGTTCGTGCAACCCCAGAAGACATTGCCGCGCCGCGCACGGCGCTCTGCGATGTTGCCCTCGCCGCACTTGGGACACTTCAGGCCCTCGATCAAATTCTGCTTCACGTACTTGCACTTGGGGTATCCCGAGCAGGAGACAAATTCGCCGTATGCGCCCTGCCGCAACACCAGCGGCTTGCCGCACTCGGGACAAGCCTCGCCAGTGGGCTCGGGCGGCTTCTGCTGCTGCTTCGAGCTCAGCTTGCGGAATGTCTTGCACGGCGGATCGGCGTTGTAATCGGGACAGGCCATGAAGGGTCCGAAAAGCCCGCGGCGCATCACCATCACCTTGCCGCAGTTCTCGCAATACTCCTCGGTGTCGCCCGCTTCCTGCGCCTCCGGCGTGTTCAGGTCCGGCTTGGCGGCAATGTTCTCCTTGGTGAACGTACAGCTCGTGGGGTCCTTCTTGTTGTAGGCCGAGCAGGCGTAGAAGGTGCCGAACTTGCCCCACTTCAAAATCAGGGGAGACCCGCAGACCTCGCACTTCTCGCCCGTCTTTACCTCCATCCGCTTGATGTTTTCCATCTTCTTGCCGGCGTCTTTGAGCTCGTCTTCAAAGTGGACGTAGAAAGCATTCAGCAGGTCCGTCCACTTCTCCGTACCTTCTTCAATGTCGTCAAGCTCGGTTTCCAGCTTGGCCGTGTAAGCGGTATCGAAGATGTAGGGAAAGTTCTTGACCAGCAGTTCGCACACCACCACGCCAATCTCCGTGGGATAGAAACGCCCGCGCGAGCCGCCGTGTTTGACCACATACTCGCGGTCCTGAATGGTGTTGATGATGGATGCGTAGGTCGACGGGCGGCCGATGCCGCGCTCTTCCAGTTCCTTTACCAGCGAAGCCTCGTTGTAGCGCGGGGGCGGTTGTGTCGCGTGCTCCTCGGGAAGCAATTCGTCGCGCTCCAGCTTCTTCACGCCGTCGAAGCTGGGCAGCCGATTCGCGGATTCGTCGTCATCCTTGCTGTCTTCCGACACTTCATACAGCTTGAGGAATCCGTCGAAGCGCATCACCGAGCCGCTCACCCGGAAATCGTATTTCTTATTGGTTTTGGATGAATGTGCTGCGATGTTGACTGTCGTCACGTCGAAGATCGCCGGAACCATCTGCGAGGCCACAAAGCGCCGCCAAATGAGGGTATAGAGCTTGAGTTGCTCGTCGCTCAAATAGCGCGCCAGCGACTCCGGTGTGCGCGCGGCATCGGTGGGCCGGATGGCTTCGTGCGCGTCCTGCGCTTCCTTCTTGCCTTTGTACACATTGGGCGAGCCGGGCAGATACTGGGTTCCCAGTTCCTTGCCGATCCACTCCCGCGCCGAGGCAATGGCTTCCGGCGCTACGCGCGGAGAATCGGTACGCATATAAGTGATGAGGCCCGTGGTGCCTTCCGCGCCAATGTCCACGCCTTCATACAGCCGCTGCGCCACGCCCATCGTGCGGCGTACATTGAAGCCCAGCTTGTTGGCGGCGTCGCGTTGCAGTTGACTGGTAATGAAAGGCGCCAGCGGCCTCCGCTGCTGCTCGCGCGCCTGCACGCTGGTCACGGTCCACGCGGCTTTTTCCACGGCTGCCAGAACGGCGTCCATGGCTTTCTTGTCGGGCAACGCGTTCGCAATGAACTGCTCTTTACCGTCTTTGTCCTTGCCGTTGGGAACGCGGGCCGGCTCGCCTTCAATGCCGATGAACTTGGCCTTGAACTTTTGCTCGGCTTGCTTTTCCGGATGCAGCACCGGGGTCCCCACGGACAGGTCTTTGTCCGCGGGGTGGAGCACCGCCTCCAGGGTCCAATACTCCACGGGCTGGAACTCGCGAATCTCGCGTTCGCGCTCCACAACCAGCCGCAGCGCCACGGTTTGCACGCGGCCGGCGGAAAGCCCGCGGCGCACTTTGTCCCACAGCAGCGGCGAGATCTGGTAGCCCACCAGGCGATCCAAAACTCGCCTCGTCTGCTGCGCATCCACAAGGTTCTGGTCAATATCGCGTGCGTGGCTGAAAGCTTCCTGCACGGCTTTCTTTGTGATCTCGTTGAAGGTGACGCGGCGAATTTTCTTTCTTTCTTTGGCGTTGGTTCCCAGTTGCAACGCCAGATGGTACGCAATCGCCTCGCCTTCGCGATCCGGGTCAGGCGCGAGATAGATTTCGTCCGCCTTCACCGCCATTTTCTTCAGCTGCTCAACCACCTTTTCTTTGCCCGGCGACACCACCAGGTGCGGCTCAAACGTCCGCTTCTTCAGCTCCACGCCGAGTTCGTTCTTGGGCAAGTCCATAATGTGCCCCACCGATGCACGCACATCGAATCCCTTGCCCAGATATTTCTCGATCGTCTTGGCCTTTGCAGGCGATTCGACGATCACTAATGCTTTACTCGTTGCCATTCCTGACCCAATTCCCTCTTTGTTTTCTTTATGCCCCGCAGAAATCCTCCCCGGGGGTCGCCGTGCATATGCTGCGCGACTCAACTTTGGACTCGTTTCGCGCCCTTCGGTTTCGCTCGAGCGCAGCCCAAAACCGTATATTGATACGTCCCACCCCCGGACTTCAGAAAAAATGGGCCGCAAGTGATGCACCCTACCATGGAACACCATGGCATTTCCACCAGCCGAGCGCAAATTTCTTTATCCGCCGTCCCATTTCCAGGAGCAGAAAAACCCGGCCCTCCGACAAAACCCGCGCAAATCCTTGGGTTTACCGTGCCGGCAGTCTCGCCCCAAAGATGAATCTAACTGATGCTGCCCCCGACCGCGAAAACCCGCCCCATAATCGCGAACCCCGGCTTTCTTGCTCCCTCGGTCCCAGTTTTCTTGCCCTCTTGACGGGGCCCCCGGCCAGCGGTCTTTGCTCGCTGGGGTGGCTTGCTCCCTGCCTTCTACATCGTCCGCACGTAGTTCTTTCCCGGCAATTGCCGCACACGGCCTGCCATTTCCAGCTCAAAGAGCGCAGTAAACACCTCAGAAGACGTCAGTTGCGTCTCCAGCAGGTCGAGAATTTCGTCGATTTGCAGGCTCTCGTCGGAGTGGAGCACCTCGAGCACCATCGCCTCCTGCGGCCGCAACACAGGATCGGCTAGTAGTGATGCTCCGGGTTCGGGTTTGGATGCAGCCGGCGCCTCGGCCTCCAGTTCCATCCTCACCTGCGACGGCAGGTCTTCCCACACATCCTCCCACGTGGCCACCAGCTTGGCGCCCTGTTTAATCAATGTGTTCGGCGTCCAGGAGCCTTTGTTGGTCACATTACCCGGCACGGCGAAAAGGTCGCGGTTTTGCTCCGCCGCGCAGCGCGCGGTCACGCGCGTACCCGAATTCTCGCCCGCCTCCACTACCAGCACGGCCACGCTCAGCCCGCTCAGGATGCGATTGCGCCGGGGAAAATTCTGCGGCGCGGGAAACGTGCCCATGGGCACCTCGCTCACGATGGCTCCGCCTGCGGCAAGAATCTCCTCAGCCAGCTTGCGATTCTCCTTGGGATACACAATATCGATACCCGTGCCCCAGACGGCGAGCGTGGGCATGCGCGCCACCAGCGCGCCTTTGTGCGCGCACGAGTCAATGCCGCGCGCCATGCCGCTCACAATCAGCAAGCGCCGCGCCGCCAGATCGCGCGACAGCATCTCCGCTACGCCCGCGCCGTACGGCGTGGGATGCCGCGTGCCCACCACGGCAATCGCGGGACGGCTCAGCAGATTCACGTCGCCGCGCGCCCATAACACCGGCGGCGGATCGTAGATCTCCCTAAGCCGCTCCGGATACTCCCGGCAGGCGTAGCTCACCAGCGTCGCACCCTGCGCAACCACCCTCGCCCATTCCTCTTCTGCCGCGCGGCGTCCCTTGCCATCGAACAGAAACTGCGCCGCCGCCGCGGGAAAGCGCAAGCCTTCGAGCGCGGTAAGCGGCATGGTGAAAATGCGGCTGGCTGTGCCAATCTGCTGCACCGCGTCGAGAATGCGCTTGGGGCCCAGGCCCGGCGCCAGAGCCATCGCAAGCCACGCCAGGCGCCCCTCGTCGAGCTGAGGGGAGGCGTGCTGCGGCGCAGGCGTCCTCACGGGTGGTGACACGGAAGTACTTGGGGCATGCCTCGAATGGGCCGCGAGGTCGGACGCGGCATCGGGAGAAAGCTGTGGCGGGTTCAAAGATTGCACACTCCGGCTTTCGTCAGCAGAAAGCCCAAGCAGATCAAAGGGATAATCGCTCACGTTACCGCCCGGCGCGCTGGAAGTCAAGCGAACCGGTCACGCGATCTCAGGATCGCGTAAGTGTGGAAGCACGATGCGGAAGGCGGGTTGCCTCAGTCCACCAAGAAAAATGCGCCGTCCACGATCAAGCGCGGCGTAAAGAATCCGCTGGACCTCCTTGTGCGGCCAAAGCTTCGGCATTTTGTTCGAAATTCCCATGGCCGCCGCGCGAAAAGCTGCATCGAATCGAAGGTAGCAGCTTGAAGCTTGTGGAGAATTCTCAGGACGCCGTTCAGGCGTGGAAACCAAGGAGGTTGTCTATGAAGAAGTTGCTTGTGATGCTGTTGATTGCCAGTTGCGGGGTTGCGGCGCGTGCCGCCCACCCTCAGGAGAAGTTGCACGACCGCCTGGACTCTGCCCGAGCCGTGATCGACTCGATCATGTCTGTGCCTGACAAAGCCATTCCCGACGGGATCGCGCGGAATGCAAGATGCATTGCCGTAGTGCCCGGCGTGGTGAAGGGAGCGTTCATTGTCGGCGCCGAGTACGGGCAGGGCGTAGTCACCTGCCGCACGCGCCATGGCTGGAGCGCGCCGGTCTTCATTCGCCTGGCCGGTGGATCGTTCGGCTTCCAGATGGGCGGACAGGGCACCGATCTGGTGCTGGTGGCAACGAATGACAAGGGATTCCAGGACCTTCTGCATGACAAGTTCAAGATCGGCGCCGATGCGTCGGCAGCAGCCGGACCCGTGGGACGCGACGCACAGGCCTCGACCGACATCAGCATGCGCGCAGAAATGCTCACCTGGTCGCGCAGCCGCGGACTCTTTGCTGGCATCGACCTGAATGGAGCCACGGTGAGTCAGAATGCCTCGGACACCGATGAACTCTACGGCGCACACTATGGCTTCGGCCGGATTCTTCGGGGAGAGGTGCCTACGCCTCCGCAGGCCGAGGGATTTCTGCACGCTGTGAGGCAATATTTCGGCGAGGCTGAAATGCACCGCTAAGCCGGCGCAAGTGCGAGTGTGAGTGGACAGTGTGCAGCGACCACTGATCACTCACACCCACACTCGCACTCACACTCGCACTATTCCCTCTTCCCTGCTTTTTTCGCCAGCCGTGCCAACGTGGCCTGCTCGCGCAGCACCTGCTGCAAGGGACGCGCGGGCGTGCCCCAATGCACCGTGCCCGGCTTGAGGCCGTCGTTGGTGATGGTCTTGCCGCTGAAGACGCCGGCCTGGCCGCCAAGGATGACGCCGGGACCCACGTGTACGTGATCGCCAATGCCGACCTGGCCCGCGAGAACCGCGCCCTTGCCGATCGAGCTCGAGCCGGAGATGCCGGTGAGCGCGACGAGAATCACATCTTCGCCGATGTCGCAGTTGTGGCCCACGTGGACGAGGTTGTCGAACTTTGCGCCGCGGCGGACGCGGGTTTCAGCCAGCGCCCCGCGGTCGATGGTGCAGTTGGCTCCGATCTCCACGTCGTCCTCGATCACTAATGTCCCCCGCTGCGGGAACTGCGTGTAAGCGCCAGAAGCGGAATCGCGCACGTAGCCGAAACCGTCTGCGCCGAGCACCACGCCCGCATGCACCATAACGCGATTGCCTATCCACGTACCCGGATAAACCACCACGAGTGGATAAATGTGACACTCATTTCCAACGATCGCCGCCTGACCGATCACGGCTCCGGCGTCGATTCGTGATCCAGCGCCGATCGAGACGTCCTCGCCAAGCACCACATTCGGGCCAATGGTCACGTCCTCGCCAAGCGCTGCGGTTCGAGAGACAACCGCAGTTGGATGCACGCCTTTGCCCTTCACGCGTGGTTCTATCAGCTTTGCCGCGCGTGCGAACCATAAACGCGGCTGTTTCGCTTCGATGACGCACTTGGTTTTCGAAACGGCAGCTGCGCTTCCCTCGCCCAGCACAACTGCTCCTGCGTCGCTCGCTAACGCTTCCGCTATGGCGGAGGCTGTCTCCGCAAAAACCAGGCACGTGCCATCCGCTTGCTCGTAGGAACTCACACTCTCAACCTCAAGTTCAAGCGAACCCCGCACCAGGCTCCCACCGAGTTTTTCGATCAGTTCGCCAATCTTCTTCGCCACTCGCTCACCTCTTGATCACTGTTCACTGACCACTGATCACTTCCCGTACAAACCCGGCTCGCCCGGTGGGCGCGTCTTCCAGCGCCTGTGAATCCACAGCCACTGGTCAGGATAGCGCCGAATCCACGACTCGATCGCAGCCGTCGCGCGCCGCGTGCCTTCCAGAATATCCGCCGCGCGGTCGGCGGTGCGGGGCATTTCGATTTCGGGACCGAAGCGCAGCACGTAGCGGCCCTCGGCCGGCTCCCAGAGCATGAATCCCGGCAGAACCGCCGCGCCGGTTTGCCGGGCAATGTGCGCCAGGCCGGTCCCCGTGCAGGCGTCGACGCCGAAAAAGGGCACAAACTCGCCCTGCGGAGGGGTCATATTCGTGTCCATCAGGATGCCCACCGTGCCGCCGGCATGGATGGCCTTCAACAGTCCGCGGCCGAAGTCGTCTTTCGAGATCACGAAGTTCCCGTGCAAACAACGGATGCCGTTGACGTAGGCATCGAGGCGCCGGTTGTCGAGATTGCGGATGATCATGCCCATGGGATGACCCATGAGCGAGTGATAGAAGCTGGAAAGCTCCCATGCGCCCAAGTGCCCGGTGATGATGAGAACGCCCTTGCCGCGGGCCTCGGCCGCGAAGTAATGCTCAAGGCCTTCGGTGCGCATCCAGTCACGGGTGTTCTGCGCGGTGTAGCGCGTCATGCGGCAGAACTCAACCAATTGCCATCCCAGATGGATGTAGACGCGCCTGAGAATTCTTTTTCTGGCTTTGGAGGAAAGTTCCGGCAACGCAAGCTGAAGGTTGCGCATGCCCACGCGCCGCAGCCTGCCGAAGCACCAGTAAACGGCGAAGGCGAGGCCACCGGCGAGTCCGCGTGCCAATCCCCGCGGCATGCGGCCCAGGCAGCGGGCTACAGCTCGAACCAGCCCGTACTCCAGATTCTCCAGCATCGATGAACGCAAGAATCAGTGTAGACGGTCGGCGGCGCGTGCTCTCCCACCCTTTCACCCAAAAACCGGGTGAAAGGATGGGGCGCCGAACGTTCTTTTCGAACGCTCAAAGACCTAGTGGGCGGCCTTGGCTTTCACGAAGTAATGAGCAACCGTCAGAACGAATGGCTTGGCCGCATCGGGAACGGCGACATCGCCGCGCAGGACCTGGTTGAAGTCTTCCGGACCGCCGTAGTAAAGCTCCGTGTCCTCCCGGTTCTGGCTCACGCTGGTGCCGTCGAGGTCGATGCCGGCAAACAGGCCCTTGGCGCGGGAGTAGCTGAGCAGTTCGGCATTCATCCTCCAGTCGGTTGAAGCCTGCCCGGCCCGCCCCACAGGCCCCGCGGCTGCGGAGGCGTCGCCGCCGATTTTGAATTTGCTCTTGAGCAGGTCCTGCATGCCGCGATCGTTCACGGCAACCAGAATCAGGTCCGTGGCCTGGCCGCCGATCTGGAAGCCGAACGAACCCCCGGCCATGCGGATAAACACCGGCGCGCTCCAGCCATGGCCGGTGCGACACGTGACCACGCCCTGGCCGTACTGTGCGCCGACCAGAAACGCTCCCTTGACCATCCCGGGAACCACCGCAATGCATGTGGCTGAACGCATAATGTCGCTGGGGATGGTCTGATCCCTGGCGCCCATGATCTGGTCCAGGACAACTCTGGCCGCGTCAATGCGGCTTTGCAGGTCATCCCTCGTCGAGGCGGCAAAAGCAGTGGATGTAAGCAGGAAGCTGAGGCAAACGCTGGCAATGGCTTTCTTCATATCCATGTCCTTTCCATTCCGCCGGCATGTCGCCGCGGTTGTGAGAATCGATCCGAGGTCTCTGAGCCGGAGGAAGATCCCGCGCTGCCAAAGCGATCGAGCCTGAAGCTGAAACGGAGCCAACGCCGAGCAGCGCCGCAACCTCCTCGATCAGCCTAATGCATCCAAGGTCCAATTCGCACTCTCCGTTGCTGAAAACTGCGGCTGGCAAAGTTGATTCCTGGCGGCCTGAAAAGAAAGCAATCCAGCAGCATGCGGCTGCTGCAACGGCGCCCGGGTCTTTGTGACAGGCCAGGGATCAGCGCCGAATCGCCGCTTTCGCGGCACTCGACGCAGACTCTAGATTGTGATGCGGGTGGAACAGGATGGGAGGGCTGTGGAAGCAACGCAAACTGGTTGCTAATGAAAAAAGAGGAGTTCCCAGGCCTCATGGAAACATGCTGCCTGGGAACTCCTTTCCCCAGATCTGCGTTGTTTCTGGAAAACATCATGTGGAAATCTTGAAATATGCACAAGAGTACTTAGGGGATATGACTGAAAGTAACGCTTTCACTTAACTACTCAGTTATCATCTTGGCCTGCCGATTGACCCCGCGACCCTTGCTGCTCTCGGCCAGAAGGGTGCGGCTCACCGCAGAAACCGAAAGCTTGACCCGGTTGTCCGCACCCGTTTTGCGCATAAGTCTTGCAATATAGGACTTTACCGTCCGCTGCTCAATGCCCAGTTGGCGGGCGATTTCGCGCGTAGACTGCGCCATCATGATGAGCTTCAACACCTGCTCTTCGCGCGGCGTGAGTTGACGGTTGGGCGCGGCGAGGCGCGCGGTGGGAGCATGCAGCAGGCGATCGATGAGGCGCGAAAGTAACCGGCGCGGCGCCCAGATGGAGCCGGAAGTTACTACATTAACCGCGTTGCGCACGAGATCGGGACCTGCGGAAAGACCCAGGTACGCTCTGGCGCCGGCAACGATCGCCTTGATCACCATTTCATCGTCGCCCTCCGGCCCGATGACAATCAGGCGGACATCCGGACGCGTGCTGCGCACGGTCTCCAGCGTTTCAAGGCTGCCCGGGGTGGAATGCAGATCGACGACGACGTATTCAATGCTGGACGAACCGAGTAGCTCCTGCAGGCTCCCGATCACCGGGACCAGTTGCGCCTGATCCGGCTGCGCGGGCAGATCGAAGATACTGGCCAGGCCGGCAACCCGAATGGGCTCCGCGGCAAGGATCCCAATGCGAATGGGATGAGGTTTCGCAGATATGGAGGTCATGGCCCCACCTTCGGTCTTTCGAAGGGTCATCTCGGAACCGGAAGACACCTATCCCGGGATGATGGTTATATCTATGTTTCCGTCCTTCGAACACATAGGCTCTGGTTCGAAAGCGGTACGTTCTCAGAGTTTGGGGAGAACGATACCTTGCTGCTTTTGATATTTGCCCTTCCGATCGGCGTAGCTGGTCTCGCAAGGCTCGTCCGATTGGAAGAACAAAATCTGGCACAGACCTTCGTTGGCGTAGATCTTTGCCGGCAGCGGCGTGGTGTTGGAGATCTCGAGGGTGACGAAGCCTTCCCATTCGGGCTCGAAAGGTGTCACGTTCACGATGATCCCGCAACGCGCGTAGGTCGATTTCCCCACGCAGATCGTCAGTACATCCCGGGGAATACGAAAATACTCAACCGAGCGCGCCAGGGCAAACGAATTGGGCGGAACGATGACCGATTCCGCCTGCACCGAGACGAACGACCGTTCGTCGAAGGCCTTGGGATCGATGATGGCGCTGTTCACGTTGGTAAAAATTTTGAATTCGTCGGAGACTCTCAGGTCGTAGCCATACGACGAAAGTCCGTAGGAAATGACTCCGCCAGCCACCTGTTTTTCGCTGAACGGCTCAATCATGCGATGCTGAACGGCCTGTTCTCTGATCCAACGGTCGCTTTTGATCGACATGGGTCTCCTGTTGCGGAGGTGGAATTTGCCTCCGGCTCTGTAGCGGGCCGGCAAAAACTTGAAAATTCATCTTACGCAACGGCCGCACCAAATGACAAATGAGAAAACGGTTTCATCGCATGCACCGCGCCCCGGGAACCTCGGCTCCCTCCCCTCCGGGAGCTGCCTGGACCAGAGAAAATCCAGAAAATCCTCAATCCCTTGTTCCCTAATCGCCGCAAAATCTGTACTATGAGCGATGTAAGGCATTGCTTCTTCGAACCTGGGCATTTTACGTGGGCTTGCAGGATTGCGATTTCCTGATGATTTCGCAACTTGAAGGTCGAGGCTTTGGAACACATGCGAGGGGGAAATGCTTTCGGTCGCACGAAGGTCATCCCCAGTTCACGGCAAGCGAGGAGACTCCATTGATCAAACAGGACATCGTTCACAACGTGGTCGAGCGCACGGGTCTGCCGCGCACCAAGGCAGAAGCGGCAGTGGACACGGTCTTCGAGGGTTTGAAACAGGCTTTGGCGGCCGGCGAGCGCATCGAACTGCGCGGATTCGGCGTGTTCAGCGTCCGCGCGCGCAAAACCGGCATCGGCCGCAATCCCCGTACCGGGACTGAGGTCAACATTGCTCCCGGAAAAGCGGTGCGTTTCAAGCCCGGCAAGGAACTGCATGCCTTGCAGCCGGGCGCTCCGAGCAGCTAGCACCGTCGCGGGGCGCCTCAGCTCAGCCCGTCGTGGGCGCTCTCCCCGAGGGTTCCTCGGCCGGGTGCCTTCTCTACGTGTGCTTCTCTGGCGGTCTCCCGGATCTTCCGTCGCGGCGGAGATTTCATCACTGGAGAATCCGCCCAGAATGCATGCCGAATGGGCCTGCAACCGGCCTCATCAATGCCTCTGCCGCATCGCGAGCACGCATGGGACCCAACCACAAGGCGGGTCCCATGGTTCAAGCGGATTGGCGCAGACGGTTGATGACACCGGCGCCCACTCCCTTTAGAATCCCTCCACCGTAGTCGCGTCGAATTGCAGAGCATGCAACTGGCACACATCGATGCCTTGCGTGTATTGTTCAGCGGTTCCGTCACTGAACACCAGCTTGAAATCCTCGTGGCACACGCCGCGCCATGCGGGCGGAAAAACGATCAATGTTCCCAGCCCGTCAGGCAGTGCTGCGCGCCCCAGCACATCCGCGCCCCAGCTATTGGCTGAGTGCGGCGAAACATACAGGTTGTTCAGTTGTTTCCCTGTGTTATTCAGGAACCAGAAGTTCGCCCTGCTCTGCGGGATCGCCTGTTGGGGAAGCACGCAGACCAGCAGAACCGCAGGCAGAACAGCGGTTAGAAGCATTTTTGTAAAGGTTCGCATATTTTCCTCCTCAAATCGCATCCAACCCATTCAGGCCGTACTGCTCTTGTCCCTTTCCGGATCAAGGAGCTTCACGCCCATCAATGGGGTCCGCAATCTGTTGAACGCTGAGGCAGTTGGTCGGCGCACTCATGCTAGCTACGCCAACACTTGCAGGGAAAGGATTGCGATCTGCCCCGGAGCTGCTTCCAAAGTCCACAGACCGCGCTTGCTCATGACCGCACGGAAGCTGTCCCGGATCATAGTCGGCCTTGTCGATTTTCAGCAAGTCAAAAATTCGACGTTTTGCGGTATTTATTCGCCTGCATGACCTCGCCGCCCCACTGGCCCCGCCTCACTCCGCCGGCTCCGTTCACCCCGCTACATGAGCCTCAGTGCATCCACATCCACAATCAGGTTGCGGCGCGGGATGCCGGCCTCGTCGGCATGTGCCAGCATGCCGCGCAGCGCCGCGTTGAGCGCCTTGCGCGAGGCGCTCTTCAAGATCATGTGGAAGCGGTAGACATTCTTGATGCGCGCAATGGGCGCCGTGCACGGGCCCAACACCCTCACGGGCGCTCCGCGCTCTTGCTCTTGGACAAGAGACTTGCCAAGCGTCGCTGCCCACCCCGCCGCTTCCTCCAGTTTTTGCGACTGCACCAGCACGTTGGCGAGCACGCCGAAGGGCGGGTAATGCATCCAGCGGCGGTATTTCAGCTCGCGCTCGGCAAAGGCTTTGTAGTCGTGGGCCGTCGCGGCCAGGATCGCGTAGTGATCGGGATAGTAGGTCTGCACCACGACGCGTCCGGGCAATTCGCCGCGGCCGGCGCGCCCTGAAACCTGCGTCATCAACTGGAAGACGCGCTCGGCGGCGCGAAAATCGGGCAGCGAAAGCGTGTGATCGCAACCCACCACGCCCACCAGCGTGACGCTGTGAATGTCGTGGCCCTTGGCGATCATCTGCGTGCCCACCAGCAGATTGATTTCGCCCGAGTGCAGCCTCGCCAGCAGCCGCTCCAGATCGCCCCGCCCGCGCACCGTGTCCCGATCCATGCGCCCGATGCGCGCGCCGGGAAAAATCTCTTGCAGGCGCTCTTCACCCTGCTGCGAGCCCGCGCCAAGATAGAAAAGGTGCTCGCTGTCGCACTTGGGGCAGCGCGCGGGAACCGTGCGCTTGTAGCCGCAATAGTGGCACTCCAGGCGCTGCCCGGCCCGCACCTCGGCCAGATCTTCCGACGCCGCCTTGTGATGCGTCAGGGCGATGGCGCAGTTCACACAATCGAGCTTTTCGCCGCAGGCGCGGCACATGACAGCAAAGGAATAGCCGCGGCGATTCAGCAGAATCAGGGCCTGTTCGCCGCGCTCGAGCGCCGCTTTGGTCTGCTCGATGAGCGATCGGGAAAAAATCTCGTCGCGGCCCGATTCCTGGTACTCGCGGCGCATGTCGATGAGCTCCACCTCGGGCAGCGGACGATTCATCACGCGATCGCGCAGCTCGATGCGCGTGTACTTGCCGCGCTCCGCATTGTGCCAGCTTTCGAGCGAGGGCGTGGCCGAGCCCATCACCACCACCGCGCCCGCCAGCTTGGCGCGCATCACGGCCACATCGCGCGCGTTATACCGCGGCGTCTCCTCCTGCTTGTAGCTCTGGTCGTGCTCCTCGTCGACCAGAATCAGTCCCAGGTTGGGCGCGGGAGCAAAGATGGCAGAGCGCGTGCCGACGACAATGGGCGCGTCGCCGCGGCGGATGCGACGCCACTGCTCGCTGCGCTCCTCGGGCGTGAGCGCGGAGTGCAGCAGCGCCACCTTTTCCCCGAAGGCCGCGTCGAGCAGCCCCGCGGTCTGCGGCGTCAGGCCGATCTCCGGCACGAGCAGGATCGAAGACAGGCCGCGGTCGAGAGCCTTCTGCATGGCGGCAAGATAGATGGCTGTTTTTCCAGAGCCAGTGACTCCAAAAAGTAAAAAGGGATGGAATCCCCCGAGTGCGGCCGTGAGCGTGGCCAGCGCATCGGTTTGCGCGGCGTTCAGGCTGAAGGGCGCGGCCGTGGGCGGCAGCCCTCCCAGCCGGAACAACTCCGGGCGCTCCTCAATGCGCACCAGGCCGCGCCGCACCAGGGTTTGGAGAGTGGACGAGGGCAGATCGCGGCGGCGCAGCTCGGCGAGCGGCAGTTCGCCATCGCAGGCTGCAAGCTCAGCCAGAATCGCCTGCTGTTTTTGGGTCAGCGAAGGCAGCCGCGTGTCGGGAACGAGCACGGCGAACCGCTCCATGCGGCGCGCATCGCGCTCGGCGGCAGCGGTCTCGCGCGCGATCCACTTCTTGCGCGCCATGGCGGCCAGCAACGGCAGCGATGCCGCGGTCGCAGTCCGCAGTGTGGAAACCTTGACCGGCTCGCCAGAGGCCAACCGCTCGAGCACGCGATGCTCCATGTCCTGCCCTTCGGCAGAAAGCTTCCCCTTCCCCCGTCCCGCCAAATGGCTCCGCGCCGGACCGGCAACGCTCCGTGCCTCACCCATCTCCCGTGCCCCTTCCTTTTCGCGTTCTTTGCGAAAAGGGTGGGAACCCTCTGCTCCCGCGTTTCTCTCCATCGCCGTCGCCAGCACGTCCCGCCCCAGGTCCGTGATGCGGTAGTAGACGGTGCGGCGCACTTCGGCTGCCAGCGGCAGCATGGCGCGCAGCACCTCGCCGAGCGGCGCCAGATAATACTGCGCCGTCCACTCGGCCAGCTCTAAAAGGTGGTCGCTGAGCAGCGGCTGCTCGTCGAGCACGGTTTCGAGATACCGCACCTCGAAATCCGGCGGCGCCTTGGCCGCGAGCGCCGTCACCACGCCGATGAGCTTCTCGTTGCGGAAGGGCACGATCACACGCGCTCCGCGCTGCGGCGACTGGCCCAGGCGCACGCCGTAGGTGAAGGTGTGGTCGAGCGGCACGGGCAACGCGACTTCGCAGTACGAGGGCATGGGAGACAAGATTCAGTGTAGGGGATGCGGTTGGGGCGCGGAGCAGCGCCACGCTCTGGTCCGGCCGTGGCTCCTTCCGCAATTGACCAAATCGCGCAATCTTCAACATTGCGCAGTACAATGCTTTTCGGATGAGCCCAAAAAACGCCACCGCCGTCGCCCCCACCCCGAAGGCCGCACCCCGCGCCGCGTCCGCCAGCCATTCCCCGGTCACGCTTTCCATCGACATTGGCGGATCGGGCATCAAGGCCATGCTGCTCAACACGCAAGGCAAGCCGATCAGCGCGCGCGAGCGCATTGTGACTCCAGCAGTGCCCACGCCCAACGCCGTGTTGCGCGCGCTGGAACAACTGCGCGCGCGGCTGGCCGGTTTCGATCGCGTTTCCGTCGGCTTTCCCGGCGTGGTCAAGCACGGCATCACATATCTCGCCGTCAATCTGCACCCCAAATGGGCCAACTTCCCTCTCGAACGCGAACTCGAAGAGCGCTGGAAGAAGCCGGTCAGGGTGGCGAATGACGCCTCAGTGCAGGGTTACGGCGCCATCAAGGGTCGAGGCGTGGAAATGATCCTTACCCTCGGCACCGGCATGGGATCGGCGCTATTTACCGACGGCAAACTTTGCCCCGGACTGGAGCTGGGCCACCACCCCTGGCGCGAAAAGACCTACGAGGATTACCTGGGCCGCCGCGGCCTGGACAAATACGGCAAAAAGCAGTGGAACAAGCGCCTCGAGGAGGCCATCGAACAGACCGCGGCCACCTTCAACTGGGACCATCTCTACCTGGGTGGCGGGAATACCAAGAAGATCACCTTCAAGCTGCCGAAAAATGTCTCCATCGTCTCGAACGAGGAAGGGATTCTGGGCGGCGTGGCGCTGTGGCGAGAACCGTCATGATTTACCGGTACGGTTCCGGCTTGACTTTAGTTCGTTTATAAACGAGAATATGGCTGCATGAAATCTGGAAGTGCCCGGCGCGAAGCAAGATTGAGAGACAGAACCCACGACGAAGCCATGGCAGAGTTGTTGAAGGAAGATCCTGCCTACGCGCTCGATTTGCTCAACAGCATTCTCGAAGACGGAGAGCAGGGTGAGCTTCTCATCGTCCTGCGCCAGATGACCAAAGCCTTCGGCGGTGTCCAGGACGTGGCGAAGAAGGCCAACCTGAATCCAACCCAGCTCTACCGCACGCTCTCCGAGCAAGGAAATCCGGAGCTGCGCAGCCTCTCCGCCATTCTCAAAGCGATGGGCCTGCGGTTGGCGGTTGAAAAAGTGCGCGCGGCGTGAGGCAGGTGCAAGCTTCCGCGCGATCTTCGTTTTCGGGGCGGAGCCGGGCGCAACTTACCCCTTCTTCGGCGCCTTCAGGCCCAGTTCCTTCATGGCAATCTGCAAATCCGCCCAGGCTTCTTTTTTCTGCCGCGGGTCGCGCAACAAAAACGCCGGATGATAGGTGACGATGAGGCTCATGCCACGAAAGGCGTGCACGCGCCCGCGCAGGCCGGCCAGCGGCTGGCGCTGGCCCAGCAGATAAGTGGCCGCGGTGGCGCCGAGCGCCACCAGCACCTGGGGACGCACCACGTCGATTTGGCGGAAAAGAAACGGTGAGCAGGTGTTGGCCTCGTCGGGCTCTGGCGTGCGGTTGCCCGGCGGACGGCACTTGACCACGTTGGCGATGTAGACCTCTTCGCGCTTGAGGCCCATGGCGGCGATCATGTTGTTGAGCAGTTGCCCGGCGCGGCCCACGAAGGGCAGCCCCTGCGCGTCCTCGTCTGCGCCTGGGCCCTCGCCCACAAACATCAGGCGCGCGGTGGGCGAGCCATCGGCAAACACGATCTTGTTGCGGCCCTTGTGCAGAGCGCAGCGCGTGCAGTCGCCGATCTCGTCGCGAATCAACTGCAATGCGGCGGCGCGCTCCTGCGCGGGAACCACGGCGCCGATTTCCGGGGCGTGCGATATCTTGCGGGATTTGATGGCGGGTTCCTCGGCGAGAAAGTTGGCCTGCGTGGTTTGCGTTTCGGCGGATGTGGATTTGCCGTCTCCCACCCTTTCCGCGGCCGCCGGAAAAGATGGGGCACGGAAGGATTGTGCGACGGCAGAATCCGATTCCCGGGTCCCCAAATGCGAGGGACCCGGGGCACCCTCAGCCCGGGCACCTTCAGCCAGAGCACCCTCGCCCGGGGCACCCATGAGCTCGATGGTTTCCGCGACGGGACGGCGGTAAAAATCCGTCAGGCCCAGGTCGCGATAGAAGCGCAGGCGCTCAGCGAGAGCTTCGCGCGTGGCGGGATCGAGAGGGCGCGTCATGGAGCTACTCGGCAATCCTTACTTCCCGGTCCTTACTCAATGACGAGCAGGCGGCGTCCAGCGCCCACCGGAATGCTCTCGCTGAGCACGCGGTCCTGCGCGCCTTGCGTTTCCTGGTGCTCATCGTTCTCGACCACCACGGACCGAGGGCGGCGGAGGGTGAGAATCTCGTCGAGAATGCGATCGGCAAGCTGGCGCTTGGGCATCTCGGGCAATTCGACGGACGTGGTGCGCGTAAGGAACGTGGCCGCATTGGTGTCGGCGTCGATGCCCACGCCTTCGCCGGCCACATCGTTGGCCACAATCGCGTCGGCGCCCTTGGCGAGGAGCTTCGCGCGCCCGTTTTCCGTGCGGTTTTCGGTTTCAGCGGCAAATCCCACGATGAGTTGCCCCGGCCGGCGCCGCCGCACCACCTCGGCCAGAATGTCTTCCGTGGGCGCAAGCTCCACCGTCATCGGCCCGGTGCGCTTGAGCTTCTGCGCGGAGACCGCGACGGGCCGGTAGTCGGCCACGGCCGCGGCCTTGATCACGAGCGTGGCTTCCGTCATGCGGTCCAGCACGGCGTTGCGCATTTCGTCGGCAGTAGTGATCCTGACCAGTTCGCAATGCGGCGGCGCGTGCAGCGCCGAAGGCCCGCTGATCAAAATTACTTTTGCCCCGCGGCTCCTCGCCGCCTCGGCCAGCGCGTAACCCATCTTGCCGCTGGAACGGTTGCCGATGAATCGCACCGGGTCGAGCGCCTCGCGCGTGCCGCCCGCGGTCACGAGCACCACTTCGCCGCGCAGATCGTGACGGCCCCCGAGCGCTTTCAGCACTGCCTCGGCAATCGTGTCCGGCTCTGCCATGCGCCCTGTGCCCACCATGCCGCAGGCCAGGTCGCCGGTTCCCGGTTCGACAATGGCTACGCCGCGCTGGCGCAGAATCTCAAGATTGGCCTGCGTGGCCGGATGGTTCCACATGTTCACGTTCATCGCGGGCGCGACCAGCACCGGCGCGGTCGTGGCGAGAAACATCGTGGAGAGAAAATCGTCGGCAAGGCCGTGCGCAAACTTGGCCAGAATGTTGGCCGTGGCGGGAGCCACAACCAGCGCGTCCGCCCATTGCGCTTCGGCGATGTGATCGATGCCGTGCTGCTCGGCGGCATCGTCGGCGCTCCAATCTTCCCACATGCTGGTGATGACTTTGTACCCGGTAAGCGCGGAAAAGGTGAGCGGCTGCACAAACTTCTGCGCCGATGCGGTCATCACCACGTGCACTTCAACCGACTGGCGCTGCAAGGCGCGCACCAACTCGGCTGCCTTGTACGCGGCGATTCCGCCCGAGACGCCAACCATCACTCTCATGATGTCGATTGTAGTGCAGGTGTCAGGTGTCTGGTGTCAGCAAGCGGACATCCGCAGTACGGAGTTAAACACCAGTCCTCCGCTCATCGCGCAGAAACATTGGCGCGCAAGCAAACAGCGCTGGCGCACTCAACGTCTGTTGCCAGGAACTCGAAGCGGCTTGCCGCCAGTCCATGACCCCTGGAACCTGATACCTGCTGTTCAGCTGAGCAAAATGGGGATTGCGGGGCCTTCCACGAGCGGCTTGACGACCTCGACTTCGGTCTTGACGTAGGCAATCTTCCCGGCATTGATCTCGTCCTGAGCAATGCGGCAAGCCTTGGTCGAATGCGTGGGCACGAGCGCTCGCGACCCGTTCTGCAACTGCCGCGCACGGCGGGCCGCGACCAAAACCTTGCGATAATTCGAATCGAAACTGGTCTCAATCGTCATCGGAGTCTCCTCCAAAAAGAAGCTGCTGCTGGTCGGGGCCTCCATCGATGCCAAAGGCCTCCAGCACAGGTTTGAGCCGCTCCTGCGAGTTCGATTGCAGACAGGCCGCGGCGACCTCCAGGGTGCGGCGGGAGCGAAACGCGATGGGCTCACCATTGCGATAGAAGCGTTCGGCCTGCACAATGGCTTCCAGTTGCGCTACCGCCCTGTCGAGAACGTCATTGATCAAAATATAGCCGTAGTCGCGATATTTCTCAATCTCGCGGCTGGCCTCGCCCAGCCGGCGGTAGAGTTCGCCCTCATTCATCACGCCTTCAGCACGGCTGCGGTTGCGCAAACGCGTGCGCAGAACCTTGGGATTCGGCGGTAGCACAAAGATGCCCACCTCCTCCGGCATTTTCGCGCGCACCTGCGCAGCGCCCTGCACGTCGATGTCGAGCATCAGGTCGTGGCCGGCGGCGAGCGCATCGTCGAGCGACTGGCGGGGCGTGCCGTAGAGGTCCTTCCCAAAAACTTCAGCGTATTCCAGAAACATCCCGGCATCCACCATGCGCAGAAACTCCTCGCGCGTGGTGAAATGATATTCGCGTCCATCCTGTTCCGATCCACGCGGCGCGCGCGTGGTCCAGGAAACCGCGAAGTCAACGCCGCTCACCTGCTTGCGCACTTCGCTCACCAGCGTGCTTTTGCCGGAGCCCGATGGCGCCGAAATGATAAAGAGAATGCCTGCCAATGTTGGTCGATACCTTTCTTCGTAGGTGTCAGGTTTCAGGTGTCAGGTTTCAGGTCCGGATTTTCGTCGAGCAGCAAGTCGTTTTCTGAGCCCTGAGCCCTGTTCTACTCCACATTCTGAATCTGTTCGCGGGCTTTTTCCACTTCTGCCTTCATGGCCAGCCCAAGTTCGGTAATGCGCATTCCCTTCCCGCTCACGCCTCCGGTCTTGGAGAGCAAGGTGTTGGCTTCGCGATTCATCTCCTGCAGCAGGAAGTCGAGCTTCTTGCCGGTTTCGCCGCCCGCGCTGAGCAACTCGCGAAAATGCTCGATGTGCATAGCCATGCGCGCCAGTTCTTCGCTGATGTCGCTACGCTCAACGAGGATAGCCACTTCTTCGAGCACTCTTTGCTGGTTGCACTCCGGCCCCACCGCCTCGGAAAGCCGCTGCGTGAGGCGCTCCTGGTAGCGCTCTTCAATTTCGGGGCGCAGTTCCGCAACGCTCGCCGTAGCTGCGGCAAGCCGGTCCAGCGTGCCGCGCAGAATCGCCTCCAGGGCTTCGCCTTCGCGGGCCCGCATGGCCTGCAACTGCGCGATCAGCGGAACAGCCTGCTCTAGAACGCTTGCGGTGAGCGCGGCCAGATCGTCCTCTTTGCGTTCCTCGCCTTGCAATGCGCCAGGCAGTCGCAGAGCCGCATTCAGATCCGGCTCGCCTTGCAGCCCGTGCTCGCGCCGCGCGGCGTCAAAGGCGGCGAGATAGCCCGCAATCAGCTCACGATTAAATCCAGCCCTGGCCTGGGCGTTGCGCTCCAGAGATAGATTCACATCGACGTGGCCGCGGATGAGCTTTTCCTTCAGCACCCGGCGCAACTCTACCTCCAGTGCGTCAAGGCCCGACGGGAGCCGGAATTGTAGATCGAGAAAGCGATGATTGACGCTCTTCAAAGTGAACGTGTAACTGAGCTGATCGTCATTGCCAGTCGACACGCGACCCTGCACCTTCGCAAATCCGGTCATCGAAAAAATGGCCATGCTTACTCCTGCGCCTCTCGTACGAGCGCTGGCGCGGCCTCGTGCGACCAGCCGTTGCCGAACTGGTTGTCGGGCATGTCAGTGAATTGAAGTTGATAGAGCTTCTGATAGGTCGGCGACGTGGCCAGCAGCTCTTCGTGCGTCCCCACCGCGGTGATGCGGCCCTCCTCGAGCACGGCAATGCGGTTGGCGCGGCGGATGGTGGAGAGCCGGTGTGCGATCACCACCACGGTGCGGCTCTGCATCAGGTTCGCCAGCGCCGCCTGCACCAGCGACTCGCTCTCCGAGTCGAGCGCCGAGGTGGCTTCGTCGAGGATGAGGATCGGCGCGTCCTTGAGAATCGCGCGAGCGATGGCGATGCGCTGCTTCTCCCCGCCCGAAAGCCGGAATCCCTTTTCGCCGATGGCCGTCGCGTAGCCCTGCGGCATTTTCAGAATGAATTCATGCGCCAGGGCGTTGCGCGCCGCCTGCTCCACCAGAGACGCTTTCGTGTCCGGCTTGCCGTAGGCGATGTTGTTGTGCACCGTGTCGTTGAAGAGGATGGTCTCCTGCGTCACCTGCGCCACCTGCCGCCGCAGCGAAGCCAGGGTCACTTCACGCACGTCGTGGCCGTCGATCAGAATGCGCCCTGAAGTGACGTCGAAGAAGCGCGGAATGAGGTTGACCAGCGTGGACTTGCCTGCGCCGCTGGGCCCGACCAGCGCCAGCACTTCGCCGGCATTCACCTCAAGATCGACGTGATGAAGAATCTGGTGCTCGCCCTCGTCGGTCGAGTAGGAGAATCCCACATCCTCAAACTTGATGGACTGGCGGAAGCGCGTGAAGGTCGCCGCGTGCGGACGCTCCTTCACATCGTCTTCGGCGTCAAGGAAAGAGAAGATCGACATGGAAGCGCCCATGGCCTGCTGAAAGCTGTTGTAGAAAAACGCGAAGCGGCGCAGCGGATCGTAAAGTTTGAAGAGCAGAAAAATGAAAGCGCCGAAGGCGCCGATCGTCATGGCGTTACTCTTGATCTCGTTGCGCCCGATCCAGAGCAATACCGCCATGGCCAATGCGCCGACAGTGTCCATGAGCGGCGAACTGATGGACTGAACCCGCACGCTGCGCAAATTGGCACGGAACAGCCTCTTGGCGGCGTTCTTGAAGCGCAGAATC
Organism: uncultured Occallatibacter sp.; assembly: GCA_964569985.1. Classification (GTDB taxonomy): domain Bacteria; phylum Acidobacteriota; class Terriglobia; order Terriglobales; family Acidobacteriaceae; genus Telmatobacter. The sequence continues at coordinate 5,413 of CAZMWL010000011.1, read as the reverse complement.
TCCCACAGCTCGGTATTGAACGCCTTCACAATGCGGTTGCCCGTCACGGTCTCGTGCAGAATGTTCTGCACCTCCGCCAGCTTGTCCTGGCCGCTACGCGTGCGGATGCGGACTGCCCCGCCGATCTTGCGCACGGAGGCGATGACCACGGGAATAAAGAGAACCAGCACCCAGCTCAGGCGTCCACCGAGGTGAATGACCCACGCCATCGCCACCAGAAAAGTGAAAAACTGCTGCAGAAAATCGCCCAGCACCGAACTCAGCGCGGTCTGCACACGGTCTACATCATTAATCAGCGTGGAAAGGATGGTGCCGGTGGCGTGCTTGTGAAAGAAACTCGAAGAGCGGCGCAGCGTGGCCTCGTACAGGTGGTTGCGCAAATCCGTAATGGTGCCGAAGGCCGCGTAGTTGACCAGGTAGTTTCCCAGATAGTCGCAAAGGCCCTTCAGAACGGTGGCCACCACCAGGGCAAAGGCCACAACATTCCATGCATTGTGCAAATGCATAAAGTGTGGCACCAGGCTGCGCAGATCGAAGTGCCATTGCGATTTGGGAACGCCCAGCAGGATCGGGCCTTCCGGCGCACGCGGGTCCAGCACGCGATCGAAGATGGGCTCCAGCAACAGGATGCGGAAAACGTCAAGCGCGCCCACCAGCGCCGACAGCACGACCCCGGGCAGCCATTCAAGCACATAAGGCAGCCCATAGCGCAACAGGCGCAGGAAGTTCTTCATGCCGAAGGGCCCGCCTGGCGCAGGTCGTTGCGCCGCGGGGGCCCAAAATTGCGCTCAAAATGCGTGCGAAAGTCCATCCCCGTATTGTATCCGGGCTGACCCTGCACGGAGCCGTTGGACCGCCCATCGTCGCAGCTGATCGTATCAGCGCGCCAGAGGCGCAGCTAAACGCATCAACGCGCCGGAGGCGCAGTGTTTGTTAGCCCCGCGCTTCAGCGTGGGGAATGCGGATTTCACTTCTTGAGTCCGGAGTCCCGTAGGGACGGTGCAAGGCAGGAATCCATACCCCCGGCGGCACGCGCGCATTGCTATGATGACGAAATGATCCAGCTCGCAAATCAATCCGCCCTGCGCACAGTCTTCCTCGACCGCGACGGCATTCTGAACGAGAAGATGCCGGAGCACCGGTACGTGACGCGCTGGGAGGAGTTTCGCGTGCTGCCCGGCGTGCCCCAGGCGTTGCGCCGGCTGAATGAAGCGGGTTTGCGCGTGGTGGTGGTTTCCAATCAGCGCGGCATTGCCAAGGGGCTGTACACAGCGGCGGATTTGGAGGCACTGCACGCGAGATTTCAGCAACTGCTCGCACTGGAGGGCGCGCGCATCGATGCCTTCTTCATTTGCCCGCACGAGACGGACGAATGCAATTGCCGCAAGCCGCTGCCGGGGCTGTTTGAGCAAGCAATCGCGCGGTTCCCTGAGATTACTGCTGCGACCAGCGTGATGATTGGCGACTCGCCGTCCGATATCGAGTTTGGCCGTCGGTTGGGAATGAAGACGATTTTTGTCGAAGGCAATGAAGAACTGCGCAAACCGGGCGGCGACAATGCCGCGAAGCTCGCGGATTTGTGCGTTGGCTCTCTGCCGGAAGCAGTGGATGCGCTGCTGTCTGCAAGCCAAAGCTAAATCTGGTCATCCTGAGCGAGTCGCCGAGGCGACGAGTCGAAGGACCTGCATTTGCTCTCCGCGCGCTCAATCCAACACAAGCGGCCAAGTCAATCAGAAATTTTTCAAATCCACAATCGCTTTCAAGATCGTATCCGGCTGAGGAAGAATCGCGTCTTCAAGCTTGGGCTGGTAGGCCACAAACGTATCCATCGACCCGATGCGCCGCACCGGCGCGTCGAGATCGTCGAAGAGCTCGTCGGCGATGCGCGCCGCAAGTTCAGCGCCGTAGCCCCAGCTCAGCATGTCTTCGTGCGCCACGATCACGCGGCTGGTCTTGCGCACCGAGGTGGCAATCGCCTCCCAGTCGTAAGGACTGAGCGAGCGCAGATCGAGAATCTCCACGTCGATCCCGTGCAGGCGCTCGGCCTGTTGCGCGGCCTGGAGGGCGCGCGGCACCAATGCGCCGTAAGTGACGAGCGTGATCTGCGAGCCGGGCCGAACAATCTTCGCCTTGCCGAAGGGGATGGCAAAATCCGGACCCGGATACGCGGCGCGGCCATAGGTTTCGCGGTAGAGCCGCTTGTGCTCCAGGAAGAGCACCGGGTCGTCGCAGCGGATAGCGGTGCGCAAAAGCCCGTTGGCGTCGAGGGCATTCGAGGGAAACACCACGCGCAGGCCCGGAGTATGCGTGAAGATGCTTTCGCCGGATTGGGAGTGGTAAATAGCGCCGCCGGTGAGATAACCGCCGATGGGCACGCGGATGACCGCGGGAGCGGCCCAGGTTCCATTGGAACGCCAGCGCAACAATGCTAACTCATTGCGAATCTGATGCATGGCTGGCCAAATGTAATCAAAAAATTGAATTTCTACCACCGGCTTCATGCCCCGCAGCGCGTAGCCCACGGCCCGGCCCACAATGTTGGCTTCAGCCAGCGGCGAGTTGAACACGCGCTCCGAGCCAAACTCGGTTTGCAGGCCCGCCGTCAGCTTGAAGACGCCACCCTTGCCCTTCACTTCGCTCAGGGCTTCCTTGCGGCTGGCGTCGGCCACGTCTTCGCCATAGATCACAATGCGCTCGTCGCGATGCATCTCGTCGCGCAGGCAATGATTGATCAGGTCGGCCATGGTGTGCGCGCCGGCCATCGGCCCGCTGTCTTCCTCGGCATGCTCCGGCCGCTCGGTGGCAAATGCCGCGCGGGTGGGATCGAGATCCTCAGAGTAGACGTGCTCGGTGATGCTCTCCACCGCGGGCGGCGGAGATTGCAGCGCGTGTTCGGCAGCCTCCGCGGCTTCGCGGTCGAGGCTGCGCTCCAGCTCATCCAGTTCCGCGGCCGTCACAGTGCCGTCCGCAATCAGCCGCGTGCGCATTCGGGCAATGGGATCGCAGAGAGCGTCGGCCTCGCGCTCGGCGGCGGAGCGATAGTTCTTGTCATCGTCCGACAGCGAATGAGAGTAGAGCCGCACGCAATGCCCATGCACCAGCGCAGGGCCGCGGCCGGCACGGCAGTGCACCGCCGCCTGCTGAAACGCGCGCAGGCTCGCCACCGGATCGTTGCCGTCGATCTCGGCAAAATAGAAGTTGGGAAAATTGGCCACCAGCCGCGAAATGTTTCCGCCCGGCGTGTTCACCTCAACAGGAACGCTGATGGCGTAGCCGTTATCTTCCACCATGAAGATGACCGGCAGTTTCTGATTGGACGCGGTGTTCATCGCCTCCCAAAACTCGCCCTGCGAGGTTGAGCCCTCGCCAACGCAGGCCAGAGCCACCTCGTCGCCGTGGAAATCGACGTTGTGAAACTCGCGGTAGTCGCCGGGGTCTTTCACGGCCGCCTCGGGATGGCGGCTGAAGTAGCGGCCGGCCTCGGCGCAGCCCACCGCGTGCAGCAACTGCGTCGCCGTGGACGAGGAACTGCTGACGATGTGAAGAGGACGGCTGCTAAAGTGGGTGGGCATCTGACGCCCGCCACTGGCCGGATCGTCGGCCGCGCCTACGGCCTGCAACATCATGTCGTGCGGGCTCACGCCCAGCGCCAGGCAAAGCGCGCGATCGCGATAGTACGGGAAAAACCAGTCGTAGCCGGGCTTCAGAGCCAACGCCGCGCCCACTTGCAGGGCTTCATGGCCGGCGGCCGAAATCTGGAAAAAGATTTTTTGCTGGCGCTTGAGGAGAATTTCCCGGTCGTCCACCGCGCGAGAGAGAAACATCAGGCGGTAGATTTCGATCAACTGCGGTGCGGTGGGCTCATCCGAAGCGGGAGATGATCCCGCTGCGCGAGCCCTGGAAATAGCCACTTCCATTCCGGTCGACCCCCAGGAACGTTTTTCCAGATACTGCCCACTTCGATTGTAACAACGCGGAAGACGCAAGTGTCTGTCAATCTGCCTGCCCGCGCCTCGAAGTTCATTGCATGGGATAAAAAATCGGCGGAGGCGGCGGCAGCAAGCTTGGGACCTCGCCCGTTTCATCCGTCATCTTTTGCCGCACGCTGCGCGCCAGTTTCTCAATGTCTGCAATCTTATGCAGTTCGTCCGGTGTCAATGTGCCCGTATTTGCCTTGGCGACCTCGTCGTTCAGTTCCCTGGCGAGCTTCAACAGCTTATCGGTATCGGCAACCATTTGCTTCTGGCGCAGGACATTCAGTGCACGTATGCGCCTCTCGATCATCACCGGATCAGGGGCGTCACTCGACAGAGTCGAGAGATCGGGCTGCGAGAGGGCGGTCTGATGGATGGGTTGCTGCCCGACATTCATTCCAGGCGACTGCGACCGGCACGTCAACACGCACACCAGCGCCAGCAGAATCACGCCTCCCAGCACGGCGCCCAGGCGCAGGCGGACGCGGTAGAATCCGGCATTCTCATTTGCGCGCCATGATTCATGCATGGTGAACCCTCCTGGCAGCACCTTGCAGGTTCTTCCTCATCCCTGGGGACCTCCAGTCCTTACCTTGTGAGCCAACTGCTCAATCTCGCCGGCCTTGCGGACGACCGGGATGGACAGCATGTCCTTGCTGGATTTGTCGACCTCCGACTTCAAATCCGTGGCCATCTTCAGCAGATCGGCACATTCGCGCGCAATCTGCTGCTTGCGCGCCTCGTCTGCGTTCGCGGTGGCTGATGGATCTTGCGGCCCGGCTGCGGGAGCGGGTGCGCTGGCAACATTCTTAGGAGGCGCACTGGCTGGAGCCGGCGCGGATTGCGCATGGGCCTCAGCATGGTCATGGAGCAGGCCGGCGCCCGCCGCAGCGGCAAGCGCGGCGCAGCACGCCAGTAGACAGAATGGCCCGCCGCGGCATCGAAGCCAGTGATGGGGCCGCTCTCGACCAGCGCAATGCCAGCTTTGCGTGGACCTCAGCATGGGACAAAAAACGTGCCAGACGAACGGGTGCGGGCTTCCGGCCATTCCTGCGCACAGTCTAGTCTAGAAGGAGGAGTTTTGGCATGTTTCTTTCTCCGATTTCCGCGACATTCGTTCTGGCCCTGAGATGGGGGGTTTTCCAGGAAGGCCGGTTCCTGGGCAAAGTGCTGGACGAATGGATCGTCGACAGTCAGGAGTTCCTCCACACCAAGCTGCCCAAGCTGATTGTCATTGTCATTATCGCCTTTGTAATCAATCGCCTGATGAGCCTGCTCACCTTCCACTTGATGCGCATGGCGGAGCGGAGCGCGGCCGGCCCCGGACGCGTGGCCGACGTGAAGACCATGGCCGGAGTCATCCGCGCCGCGGGGCTGGCAATTGTCGGCCTGATTGCGGGCTTCATGGCGCTCGATACCATCGGCTTCAACCTTGCCCC
>CAZMWL010000010.1:0-125274 GCA_964569985.1 uncultured Occallatibacter sp. | reverse complement strand
TGGCCAGCTGGTTCTCCACCTGGCTGATGCTCAAGCCGTAGGAGATGAGCTTATTCGGGTCGACGCGCACCTGATATTCGCGCGCGGTGCCGCCGAAGTCGCTCACGTCCACCACGTTCGGAACTTTCCTGAATTCCTTGTACAGAGTCCAGTCTTCGATGCTCCTCAAATTCATCAGGTCATACGCCGGATTCGTGCTCCGGATCGTGTACCAATAAATCTGGCCGGTGGTGCTCCAGTCCGTACCGATTTGAGGCAGCACACCTGCCGGCACATTGACCTGCGTGAGCCTTTCGAGCACCTTCTGGCGGTTCCATTCGTTGACCGATTGGTCGTCGAAGATCAACGTAACCAGGGAAAGACCGAAAATCGATTCCGACCGCACCGTTGTGAGATGCGGTATCCCAAACATCTGAATTTCAACGGGAACCGATACTTGCTGTTCCATCTCTTCGGCGGAACGCCCGGCCCACTGGCTGATGATTTGCACATAATTATCGGCGATGTCGGGATAGACCTCGACGGGCATCTGGTGAAACGACACCGCCCCCCAGCCAAGCAACAGCAGCCCGATCGCCAGCACTACGTATCGATTATTGAGAGCAAAATCTACAAGTCTGCGAATCATGCTTTCTTCCTCGAGTCCCGGAGTCGGGCGTTATTCGTTGTCGATCGCGTTTTCGAGATTGATCGCGTTGGTCACGACCTGCTGGCCCGGCTGCAATCCGGATACAATCTGCTGCATGTTGTTCGACAGCTGTTCGCCACCGACGACCTCCATGCGCTTGAACTTTCCGTCTGAAGGGATGTAGACCCAATCGCGGTCGTGCAGATGCACGATCGCGGACGCCGGGACAGACGCGTAATTCTGCTTTCCTTTGCCGAACAAAGTGACTGTGGCGAACATGCCCGGCCGCATCATCTCGCCTGGATTGGCGACTTCAATTCGGACCTTTGCGGTACGGATATTGGGATCGAGAATGGAGCCGATGTTGCTGACCATGCCATCGAGAACCTTGTCCGGATAGGCGTTCAGCTTGATTTGCGCGGGGTCTCCGACGCGCACGTGGGCCATGTCGTTTTCATAGACGTCACAGACGATCCACACCGTGGTCAGGTCGGAAATCGTGAATGGGTTCGGCGTGTTGTAGGCCTGCACGGATGCCCCGATCGCCACTTCCTGATCGGTGATCACACCGGAAACCGGCGCGGTGATATCGACAATTCCCTTCGGATCGCTGGGATCGCTGCCGAGCAGGCGGAGGTGCTCAGTCGCGGTATCGAGGGTGGTCTTGGCGTCGTCCTCGGTGTCTTGTGCGACCTCCAGATCTTGCTGTGCTATAGCCCCGTGCTCGTATAACAGCTTGGCTCGATCCAATTGCTTGCGTGCAAGCAGCTCATCGGAGACGGCGATGCGGTAGGCGCCGAAACCTCCCGAAATGTCGTCGCTGCGAATACGCAGCAAGAGCTGGCCCTTTCTTACTGCATCGCCAAGGCGAGCACGGATGTCCACAACGCGGCCGGAGGCAAGCGAAATCACCGGAACCGTTCGTGAGATGTCCGGAAATACAGTGCCGGTCACGAGCATTTGCGACGGCGCTTGGTATTCGGTCGCGGTCGCGATCGGATACAACTCCGGATGCTCGACGGCGAAGAAGGTGGGATCCACTCCGGAAACGACTTTGGCCGGCGGCGGCGCGCCCGCGTTCGCATCGACATGATCGCTCTTGCAGCCGATCAAGACGAGAGTCGCGATCAGCGCCATCGGCAGAATCGAAAGTTTCATAGCTTTGCTTTTCATCGCAGGGCCTCGAGTTCTTGGGCGATTGCCGTTTCGCAGTTTTCCATGAAGTTGTATCGAGCAGAGGAAGCAATCCGTGCCCTCGTGCACCCGGCGCGGGTAGGGGTTGACTAGCTTCACAAGCGCAGTGCGCCATGATGCGCAAAGCTGACTTAGAAAGTGAATGAACCCATTGCTTTCTGCCAAAGGAAGAGACGGATCAGGCAGCGGGAGGAGGGCGGTTCTGAATGGAGCCGAGGGCGGGCGACCGCAACGCCGGGGCAGGATGATTGCCCGCTACGCCAAGGTAATATACCTCAAAAAACGGCTCTGAGAAGAGCGGTTGCGTGAAGCTCGCGACTGGATGCAGCATGGCGTGTGCGCGCGCACCCGAAAAATCCTCGCGCGCGAAACAGCTTGTCTCGGCGGGGCTCTGCGCCATCGCCATGTCGTCATACATCGTGATGACGGCAAACATCATGACGAGGACTAAGGCCAGAGAGACGAATTGCACCGAGCGTCCCCGGCCTTCACGCCGCGCAGGGTGGCGCAGCCACAGCCAGATCATCAGCGTGACCAGCACCACCCAGCCGAGATTGAGGACCAACTCCATGAGCAATTACCCTCTAATTTCATCAGCATCCTTGAGTAATAATGGCCGGATGCCTTTCCGTTCCAGACCAAACTGCGCCGGCTAGAACCGGACCATAATCGCGCCCGTGACGACCGTCTGATTGGTCCGCAGATCGGGCCACCAGATGGTGTTCGTATTGTTGTACGCCGTTCCATTCCCCGCGATGTAGCAGGCGTTTTCAGCTGCCGCTAATGAGCCGTAGCCGTACCCCGACGGGGCGCCGCTGGCGCAGGCATATTGTGCCGGCGAGCCGTTGTTTCCGCCGGGAGGCGTGATGCCGCGGCGGCCGCTCCAGTAAGGCGTGTCGGAGTAGCGATAGCCCGACTCGAGGCGGAAGGTAATGAACTGGCTGGGCATGTAGTCGAGGGTGATGGTGCCGTCATGCATCTGAGCCCGATCGCCCGCGTTCTCGGTATAGTACGGTGAACCGCTGATGGCGGTGGCGCCGTCGATCGGAGGCAGCAGAGTGAGGTAACGGCCTGGGTTGTTCATCTGGCCGCCGCCAAGTGTCATCGCGAAGAGATTCTTGTCCCACCAGAAGCGCAGGTAGCTCATCCACCCGATGAACATCTGTTTCGGTTTTCCGTTGGCGCTATTGTGGCAGTTCACGCCGCCTGTGTAAGAGTCGGCGGATCCCATTTCGGGCGAGAGTCCCTTTGGATTGTAGTATCCGACCGCAGCACCGCCTCCGTACTCGCAACCAGCATCGCCGGTGATTGTCCAGGCAATCTGATCCAGGTATTTCTTGGGATTGTTGTAGAGCCTCTGCTGCACGCTGTAGTCAGCATGGACACGTGAGCGCCCGGGATAACCGGCATCGTCCTCGCCCATTCCGTAGTTATTGAAAACCACGTCCGTGTTCGGGTTGGGACGCCACAGAATTTGCCCGCCCAATCCGCCGTGTCCGTTATAGCGGGCGTAGGATTGCCAGCCGTTGATGATCCATGGTTCGATCTTCAGCTTGGTTGTGGGGAAATACTGGATGCGAAGGCCGTTGAAGAACCACGGCGTATTCGAGGAAACGAACGAAGGCTGATAAGTCCAGTTATCGAAGTTGTAATAGCTGAAGAGGCCGATGTAAGACACGAAGATGCCCGCGTCCAGATTTAAGCCGTGCGCCACATCCCAGTGGTACCCGCCCCATGCCTCAGATACATATTTGTAGGCGTCAGCCAGATCCCACTGGCCGCGGTTAGGGCTGGCATCGTTACGAACGGTAGTGGTGGCGAACATGCCATCCATAAAAAGGATGCGCCCGCGCACATTATCGAGGCGGAGGTCACCGCCGATACTGATCTGCTCCAACTGAAACTCGTCGGAGCGGAAGGTCTCTGTCGACCCGCCCAACGAGTCGTCCTCGGGGTGATTCAAATCGAGCGTGTAGTTCACATCGGCGCGAAACTCCGGAGTGAAGTATTTGGTGGCCATGGGGCTGTCTACCTGATGGCCGTTGTCATTCAACCAGGTCCAGTCGCCTGGGAATGGTGCTGCCTTGGTCAGTCTCTCTGCGCTGATCTCCGGGGGCGCCGGCGCAGCGGCAGCAGCGGGCTCCTGCGGCGTAACGGAGCTGAGCGCGTTCGAGCCCGGCACCGCAGTATGAAGGGCGGAGGCGTCATTAGGACTGACGAGATTCTTTTCCGCAGTGCTCAAAGCAGCGGCGTCATTGGAACCCTGGACAGTGGCCGTATGCTCAACTTCTTTTTCGAGCTGGTCGATGCGAGCCTTGAGGACTTCGACCTCCTGCTCGAGAGGCGTTTCAGCCGGGGGCGTGACCGCGGTTGAGTGGCTGGTGGTATCAGCAGGGGCAGCGCCTGGCGGAGTTGATGCCGCCAGCGAAGCCGGTTGTGGCGCGCTTGCCGGTTTGGTCTGTGCCCCTCCGATAGAAGCAGTTGCGGCGGCGATCGCCGCCAGCGTCATGGCATTCCAAAAAAACTTTCTCATTTTGAGCTCTCGCTTTCTGCGGGAAATTCAGAAGTCGTCTTATGATTTGTCAGGCGCCGGACTTTGATCCGGTGTTGACAGTCCCTATTTGCGGGGTACTCGCGCGGCTCGCAATTGCATCAGAGAAAAGTACACAGAGCGTAAAGTTGCCGCGAAAAACAGTGACTCAATCGAGATCATTTGCCGTCGTGTTCACTTTTCCTATTGCATGACAGCAGACATAAGCGGGACATAAAGCAGTCGTAGTTTGTTTATTAAGAGCCGAGCGTTTCTTGACAAGTCTGCTGAGGAAAAGATTGCATTTCGGGCGCACCTCCGCGCGTGCGTCAAATCTCGCATGCTCAGGAAATTAAGAATGTTGAGGCTGCTACCAACGGCTTAGGTTGCACCGGACGCAACTCACCCTGGCGTACCCGACGCATTGCGGCAGGTGCGCTTCAAACCTGGATTCATGATGGGGCTAGGTTAGACAGATCCTTATAAGGAAGGCATGAACGACTTCTAAGGGTTATCTAGTGATTCAGGAATCTCAGTGCGATGCGTAGAAAGAATCCGATTCAGCAGTTACACTGCTGTTCCGGGCCAAAAACCCCTCCCGGTGCGAGACGGGCGTGATTCGATGAGACTCACAGCCGGTTGCTTTCGATGCCACGCCAAAGCCCTGTGTTGCGTAAGGGCGACGAAACCATCGCCTGCCTGGTCATGAAGGTGCAGAAAACTATTTAGGGGCGCGGCGATCCGGAGCGACACGGTGAGAATTGGAGCGGGAGACCGGGATCGAACCGGCGACATTCAGCTTGGGAAGCTGACGTTCTGCCACTGAACTACTCCCGCTCTTTAAAATCCATAATTTACTATTTTCATTTTCACTTACTGTCAATTCTACTGCCATCTGAGTCACAATCTACTCAAGTCTTCAGCCCAATTCCAGCCAGCATCAGTACGCGAAGGCCCCTCGATCAGCACCCGAAGAAAAGAGCAACGTGAAACGGCTTGACAGTAAAGCTGACAGCAAAACGACTGGAAAAGCTTGCCTGACATAGTATCGCAAGAACGCTGGGCGCTGGCAATTCTTAGCTGTGAAGCGCAATGGGGATGGCAAACCAAACCCGGAGGAGATTGACATCGCTGGGACCCTGGCGAACTGGCGGAACCCAGGCGCCAGGTTCCATCTCGATGGGTTCGACCCGGTGGGCGGCAAGCGCGTTCGCGAGTTCGCTGGGATCGCTCCCCGCGAAGCCAAGGACGCATGGACCAGAAAGAGCAAAGTCCTCGCAAGAGAGATCGAACAAGATGACCCGAGTTGGCGATTTCGATCTTCTTCGGGCTTCTTGCGGGCGAAGCGCATGCGGTTCTAACCCATGTGCTCCCATGCATACACGTCGTAGCTTCCCTCGCCTTCAACATTTCCGCGGCTATTGCTCCAACTGAGGTGTTGCGAATCTCTTCCCTTGGTGAGCATGAAGGGCAGGGACCCGTTGCCATACACGCGCGCAGTCACCTTCAGCGTTTCCGGCGCGCCTGCGAACTGCCCTCCATCCGCCCATGGCACAATGCTTCCGCTCTTCACATAAACCGGAATCTTTTCGGTCGAAGCGGGCACAGTCAGCTCTGAACCGCCCTGGAGTGCTTCGCCGGTCCAGAAATCGTGCCAATCACCCTCCGGCAGCGCGACTTTTCGCGCCGGTTCCGCAGCAAACATCGGCGCCACCATCATGCGGTCGCCCATCATATATTGATCGTCGACTCCGTAGAGGTGCCTTTCCTTCGGCGCGTCCAGCACCAGCGCACGGAAGGGCGGAGTTCCATCGTGAGCGTAACGCTCAAAAGCGGCAGTCAGATACGGCACAAGTTGCATCCGCCAGCCAATGATTTCGCGGCATCGAGATTCGAGCTTTTCCCAGCCGTCGAGCAATTGATCCGCGTTGTTGAGGCGACGGTTGAGCTGCTTCCATGGCGGATTTTTGATGTACCATGCGTTGATCATCGCAAGCGGCGAGAAGACCACGCTTTGCAAACGGCGAACCAGATCCTCTTCGCTCACGGCGTCGCGCACCTCTGGGGACCAGAGCAATCCGCTGAAGCCGGAGTTGACGAGTGCGCGGATAAAGTCGCGGTGCACATAGAGGTCGCTATACAGCACAAAGGGATAGGGCGCGGCCAGTGCACCGCTGGAGCGGACCAGATTGTACGTCGGCGAGCCGCGCTTTCGGAATTCGTCCCACAGCGCCATCTGATAGCGCAGCCCGAACACATTGTGCATCTGCTCGCCGTCCACACCTGACGGAAACACGCTGCACTCCGGGAACGACCACCCGCCGGTGAAGTCGGAGTTATCGCACTCGTCCAGCTTGAATCCGCTTACGCCCGCGTCAAGAAACGTCTTCGCATGGTATGCCCCAAAGGCCGCGCGCGCCGCTTCGCCCGCAAAGTCGGGAACCAATCCGCCCCATACGCCATCATCCCCGGAATGAGGCTCGATCTGGGCAAAAAGCGGCGACGCCGGATCGGTAAATGCGTGCTCCCAGAGATTCACCTTGTAGTTCATCTCCCCGGCCGAACGCACAAAGCTTGAGGGGTCCGGGAAGCGATCTCGGTTCCAGGCAAAGGTGCAGGAGTACGCATGCGTCTGCCATCCGGGTTCGAGTCCAATCACGTCGCAAGGCATCCTGCGCTCGCGGAACTCCTTTGCCAGCGCCAGCGCGGATTGTTGTGTTCCGCGTGCATCCATCCGGTACCAGAAACCAAGACCCCACTCCGGCGGAGCGACGCCGCCGCCCGAAAAAACGTTGTAGCGCCGAACCGCATCCAGCATCTCGGGCCCGCCGAAAAGATAGACATCGACGCCGCTGGCGCGCGGAACTTCTACGGTGATTTGCCCTGCGTCGCCATCCTGGATGTTCTGCGTGTAATTCGGATCCGGATTGGCGTTGTTCGCCCAGTCGGCCGCATGCGTAGGCTTGGGCCGCGCATCGCCGAAGTAAAACGTCGCGTAGCGCGCCGTGTCGATCAGGATGCCGATGCCTTCCGTCGTTACATAAAACGGTACGGGCGCGTGCGAGTCCCCGGTATCGAACTTTGGATCGGCATTGACGCGTGCAACTTTCTTCTTGCCTCGCTGTGCGAACGAAAGAAACTGCAGCCCCATTCCATAAATCTGTTCGTTCGGCCGCAGCGGCAATTGCACCTTGCACCCGCGCTTGGTCTGTTGGCCCCGAAGCTTGGGCAAGGGCGCTGTGTCCACCTTGGGGAGTTTTGCGAATGCCTCAACCTGCGCCGGAACTAGGCGGCTCGAAACCGGGGTGAAGTGCTCCGGCGTGCCGATGGTCGTTCTCCACACGCCCGGATAAACTCTCTCCCATACCGTTGAGCTTTCGCGCCTCGCGGCTGTTAACGGCTCTGTTCGCAGCAAATCACCAAAGCCGGCTGCCGCACCCGCCGCGGCCAATCCCCTGGCAAGCGTCCGTCGAGAGATCTTCATTGTGCCGTCGCTTTCCCTGGATGCACGAGCCGCTCTTCATGCGTCGCGTGCGGATCATCTTTCTCGCCGCCGGCAAAAGCACATCAGCGCAAGTCCGTAGTCTGAAACGGCAGTCCGGTGGCCGGCCAGCGATCTGGTTGTGCTTCCAGATTGGGCGCCACAGAAACGCCCGCGAACGACTTTGGAGCCACAGTAACATTCCAGCCATCGAGCACCACCAGCGCGTCATCACCGCTGAAGTCCCTCAAGGCGGCTTCGATGGTGATGGTCTTGGTTTCATTCGGCACCAGCGAAATGTAGTTGTCGTCATAAAAAACGGGCAACACGCGCTCACCGGAACTCCGCCGCAGTTGCAGATGCGCCATAATGGCGATGTTGGCCGTCGGATTGCGCAGAGTGACCGTCAACAGCCGCTTTCCGCCTTCGTCCTTGCGCTCAGCCTTGGCTTCGAGTGTGACCATGGGTAGCTGGTTCAATGCGGTCAGGTCGTCGAGGCGATCGGGCACGGCGCGCCAGTAAAAGTTGCTGGAGAGCAGATTGCCCTTTGTGTCGCGTAGCTCAAGCTTGAGAAAATGGACGGCCGAAAGCGTAGCCGGAAACTCGACGGGGCCAAAGTTGGTGGCGGCTTCGGCCGGTGCCGTCACGGGGATTTCGTGCTGGTAAGCGAGAGAACCGTCCAGGTTGTAGAGGTAAACGCGCGCGGTCGCATTGGCGATCGCCGTGGGAAGATTGTTGATCACCTGCAGCTCGCCGTTCGCCTCATTGAATTGGATGTGCTGCAACTCGGAGGCATGCATCACGGCGAAGAGCGAAGACATTGGTTCGAGGTCGTAGTGGTAGAGCTGCCACACAAAGCTGGGCTGCGCCGGGTTGCTCATCCAGGTAATGACGCCGGTCGCGGGATGGAAGAGCTGCGCGTTACGCCCTTCGTACATAGCGCGAAAGGCCTCGTAGTTGGCCATCTGCGCCTTGCGCACGAAGTCGGCGAGGTTGGCGATCTTGCCGTAGCGGCCAGCAAGGATGCCGGGGTATTTTTCTCCATGCTGCGCGCCCAGGGCGAAGTCATGTTCCGCCCAGTCATCGTTGATCGTCTCCCAATCTTTCTTGGGCATCATGCCCTCGATTGATTCCAGAGTAGGCACGGACATACTGCCGGTCTCGGTCTTGAAGAAATCGTCGGTGATGCGATAGAAAAAGCGCGGAGCTCGCCAATTATAGGGTCCGTGCGAGCGCACGCCGGCGCCATCGGTGGAGTTGGGTTGATAGCGCCGTGTGGGCTCGAGCTCAGCCAGCAGTTTGCGCAGGGCGGCATCGATCTCGGGCGGAGGATAGGATTCGTTGCGCGCACACCACAGAGCAATCGAGGGGTGGTTACGGTAGCGCAGAACCTTGTCCCGAACATTGGCAATGTACGTATCGATATCGGCGGGATCCGGACCATCGGGGGCGTTGGCTTGGAAGAATTCGTCCCACACCAGAATTCCGTACTTGTCGCACAACTCGTAAAAGTCCTCGCCGGTGCTCTGGCCCACCCAGTTGCGGATCATGTTCAAATGCGCCATCTGATGCATGCGAATCTCGGCCTCGAGCCGCTCGCGCGGAATGCGTTTCATGGCCTCGTCCAGGCCCCAATCGCCCCCGCGAATGAAGATCGGCACGCCGTTGACGGAGATGGTGAGAGTGTCGGTGCCGGGAACCGAATAGGAAATCTTGCGCACACCGAAATCGACGTCCTGTGCGTCGGAAACATTGCGCCCGATTTTGAAGTCCAGGTGCAGACGGTAAAGATTCTGCGGTCCGTAGCCGTTCGGCCACCACAGCCGCGGATGATCGATCTGCAGTGCGGGAGTATTCCTGGAGTCAAAGGTCACCAACCGCTTGCTGTGCGGAGCGAGTTCCACCTGCTGCTGGAAAACGACGTTTTCGATCGCTCCTTCGACCACGCCGTGCTGCGGCTGGTCGCTGATGTTCTCGACCGTCGTCTGCACCGTCACATCGGACGCGTCGATCCTGGGCAGAGGAAGCTCGGTCGTCACCAGCGGATCTTTCACCACCACCGGGCCGGTGGAAGAGAGAAACACCTTCTGCCAGATTCCGGTATCGCGGTCGCGAATCGCAGGGATCCAATCCCATCCCAGTGTCGAGAAGAATGTTGGACCATCCATAGCGCTCTCGCCGCCGTTCTTCCCCAGCCCCTTGCGCAGTGTATGTTCGTGCGAGATTCCGGGGTGCGGTTGCGGTGTCACCAGCACTGCCAGCACGGCCTTCTTGCCCGGCTGCACATTCGCCGTGATATCGAAGATGCCGCGGATAAAGGCTCCGCGGATGGCGCCGACCTGAACCCCGTTCACCCACACTGCCGCCGAGTAGTTGATGCCATCGAAGTTGAGCCAGATGTGGTGGTCTTTATAGGAACTCGGAACCTCGATCAGTGTCCTGTACCAGTAAGAAGTGCGCGCCAGGCTCTCTGGAATCACTTCGGGACGATTGTTCTCCCCGTAGAGCGGCTCGGGATAGACGTGATTGTTCACCAGCGTCGTCAGGACGGTTCCCGGAACTGTGGCGCTGTACCATCCGTCGCTGTTGAACCCAGCGGACGCGACCTCCTTGCCGGCTCGCGGCACTTTGGCCGCGTCCTGCAATTGCCAGCCGCTGCTGAGTACAAGCGGTTCGGGAGGCGCCGACTTCGCCATGGCGGAAGTGGGCGCCAGAACAGTAAGGATCGATACAAAGACGGAAGTGAATGGATTGCTGAGTCGTATCCGCATTAGACTGACGCTCTTTTCTTCTTAAGTTCGCCGCATTTCGATGCACCGCTCAAATAGTGAATGCCCAATTCGATCGTTTTGAAAAATGAACAAGCCCGAAAGCATTTGAAGTCACTGCCCCTGAAACAGGAAGCGGACGCTGCGCGCCTTCAAAACCTCAGCGCGGTCGCGGCTAAAGTCCTGCTGATCGCGTGCTGCAGGATACGGCAAACCGCCTGTCAGGCCCTTCCAGAGAATTTGATTGAAAAGTACGGCCGGTACACGATCTTCCTGCGACCAGTCGAAGCCACGCGTTTGGCGCGCCCAATAAGCGGCAGACTGCGCGTCGTGGAATGCCGATGCGCTTTCACTCTGCAACGGATTTGCGGAAAGCTCCTTTGCGATCGGCGCGGGTGTTATCGCGTCGTAGGTCCAGGCCGCCTGATGAAGATCGAAGACCGCCGTCATCGGCCGCTGGTATGCGTCGTTGATGTTAAGGTGGCCGAGCCCCAGTACATCTTCGATGGTGCGAACCATATTGACGGTCGAATAGCGCTCGTGGATGACGCTCCCCTGCCTTACATAAGGACCAGCCACGAAGGCAACCGTGCGATGCGCGTTGACGTGATCTGGGCCATTTTGCGCGTCGTCCTCAATGATGAATATGAGCGTGGAGGAGGCGTAGGGGCTATGCGCCACCCGATCGATCAGCTTTCCCACCGCGTAGTCGTTGTCCGCGGTCTGTTTTTCCGGCGTGTTGATGCCGTCGATGGCGGTGGAGAAATCGCCCTCGTGGTCATGCATGAAGCGCACGAATTCCAGATCCGGCAAGTTGCCCTGGGCAACATACTGATCGAATTCCCGCTCCCACTCGCGCTCGCGCCGGAAATCGGGATAGTTGTTGTCGAAGGCGCGGAAGTACGGGTCTGTGACGCCGGCGAGGTGCGGCCATACCGGAACCTCGACTACGGTGTGGCTCGCAAACGGGTCGGGAACGACCGGGGTGTGGGGCGGAATGCGCGTCTCGAAGCCGTAGTTGCGCATCGTGAGTTTGTGCCGCAGCGCCGAGTCCCAGAGATAGCCTTGTTGTTTTTCGCCGTCGGGACCATCTGCTGCCGTATCGGCGCGCGGTGAGCCTCGGCCGCCATAGCCGAGCGGCACCGTCTTGACATTGAAGTCCGTCTCGCGCGCGGCCGTGCTCCACGGCCAGCCGTTGCCGCTTACTTCACCGCTGCAAAGTGTATTGTCGAGATCGACGAATTGCTCCGCCAGCCGGTGCTGATTGGGTGTGATCAGCTTTCCGAATTCCGCAAGGCTGGGGTCGCCATCGCCGCGATCGAGATCGCCCAGCAACTGATCGTAGGTCCGGTTTTCCTTCACGATGTAGATGACGTGCTTGATATGCCGGCGCAGCGCCGCCATCGTCTGTTCGTCCTGGGGATTGGGCACGGTGTTGAGGAAGTCGTTGGCCGCCACTTTCTTCGTAAGCCAGGCGAGTTCCTGCCGGTTGGGAACGGGAATGGCCTGCAACCCTGCTTTTTCCAGCTGCAGAATGTACTGGTTCGCCGCTTCATGCGCGAGGAACGTCGCCGCGGGAATCGATACGCCGCCGCGCAACGGATTGGCGCCAGGGTCGCTCTTGCTGTTGACGTCATACAAGGTTTTGCCGTCGCGGGCAACGCTGATCGATTGCGGATACCAACCGGTCGGGATCAGGCCCACCACGCGATGCGGCGCGCCCGGGCCAATTGCGATCACTGCGATGGCGTTCATGCCGCCGTTGGTGACGTAGAGCGTCTTTTCGTCGGGCGACAACGTAACACTATTCGGCGCCGCGCCCGGAAGCTGTGCCGGTCCGCGCAGCACGCCGGCGGGTGCGGTGGTGCGAATCTCCTCGATCACACGTTTCGTCGCCGTGTCGATTACGGAAATCCGATCGCTGTTATCGGCAGCGACATAGAGGCGCGTCTCAGCCCGGTTGAGCATCAGGTTATTCGGATTGCCTGCAACGGGAATGCGCGCCTTCAGCTTTGGCGCGGCCGGCTGTGCAATGTCGATCACATCGATCTCGCGGTCGCGCTCGCTCGATACGTAGGCCGTTGCGCTTCCCTGGATTGCGACACCGAAGGGCGATTCGCCATGAGCAACCGCGCTGCGGTCAAAACTTCCGCCCTGCGAGACGGCGCCATTCTCGTCCGCGGTATGGACAGCGTCTTCACCCGGCCGGGGAGCCTCAATGTTTCCCGCTCGCAGAACGAGTTCGCCAACCTTTACGCCACTGTGAAGGTCAACAATCGAGATGGTATCGTCAGCGATATTGGCGGCGACCAAGGTTCTGCCATCGGCGCTAACCGCCAGGTTCGCAACCATCGGCTTCCCGTGGAAGCCCGCGCCGGATTTGTGGCCCAGCATGACCGGCGCGCCGCTTTCGACCCATGCGCCGCTGGCGCGGGCAAAAACATGGATGTTGTCGTCCACCCCTCCGGAGACGTAAAACCGATTGCCGTCGGGCGCGAAGACGAGGCCGAAGAATGTGTTCGGCACTTGCAATACCTGCGTCTGGCGAAGACTGCCATGAGCTACGTCGAAGACGAACACGTATTCGTTCGAATCCGCATCGGCCCGATGGCCTTGATCGTCATTGAGGCGATTGAAGCCGCTGGTGAGAATGAGCAGCGTATTTCCGTCAGGGCTGATGACAGTCTTCACTGCCTCGCCCACGGTATAGTCCGGAAAATCCTTGAGCCCCGGATTCAGCTTTGAGAACGTCGCGCCCGTCGGCGCCAGCGGCGTGATGTACTGGCCTGAAGGCATCAGTTTCGGCTGGCTAGTCTGGTTTTGCGCGCTGGCCGTTGCGACGAAGCCGGCCAACATCGCTGCCGCAAGCAAGCTGCCGCCGAGCGAACCCATCTGAATTTCTCCAATCGACAAATGAGTCACCTCTGGTTTCATCGCAAGCCAGGACGCCCGGCGTTTGCAGAAACTGACGCTGCACTCGTCCCTCACGCTGCTTCACTGATCCTCGGCGCTCTCCAAGGGCGCACGAAGGGCATTTCATGAGCAGGCTCAAGCCTGACGCCCGCATGATCACTATGTTCAAGTTGCTTTGTCGGCTTGAATCCCACCCTCTGGCCGAGCGAGGGCTCAACAGGGCGGCGGACTGGAAAACCGCCGCCGCCCATTGAGCATCCAGCATTCGACCTAGAAGTTAAAGGTGGCTTGAGCCTGTCCCTGGCGGTTGGTGGCCGTGAACTTGCTTGTGACCTGGCCGAAGTTCGAGGAGCCAAGCGTGACGGTCGGGTTCGGCGCCTGCACCCGGTTCAACGCGTTGAAGTAGTCCATGCGCAAAGAGAACGAAGTCCCCTCTGTGAAATGGAACGTCTTCTTGGCGCTCAGGTTTTCCACCGGGTACCAGGGGCCGCGCACCGAGCTGTAGTTGCGGTTGGCGTTGCCCAGCACATACTCACTGCCGGTGTTGATGTAGGCGTTGGTGCTGAACAGGTACGGCGCGGTCGCCACCTTACCCTCAAAGAAACTCGTGACCTTGTTATAGTTGCCGGACCACATCGGGACATTAGGGTTGATACTGGGGTAGTTGGTGCCGTTCATAAAGCTCTCACCCGACTGCGTGATATTGAGCGGCTGAGAGTTGTTGTAAGTGAGGATAGCGGACACCTGCCAGCCGCCTGCGTACTTGCCCAAAGTGCCGGTGTTGAGCCAGCGCTGGCCCCGGCCGATGGGGAGCTCATAGAGGACGGCAGCCTTGCTTTCAAACGAGCCGGTCGTATCCAGGCCCCACATCTGCTGCGGGTTATATTTGTTCACCGCCGTGGTCAGGTTGTCGTACAGCCTGGGCAGCTCAACGCTGGCCAGGAAGTTGATGTTGTTCGAAAGGTGCTTGTCGGCCTGGAACTGGAAGGCGCTGAAGTACGTGGTGCCGCCCTGATCCCACGCCCGTGTCACGGCGGAGTATTGCGGATACGGTTTGAGCGCCTGGTTGACGGTAGCGCTGCCGCCGAATTGACTGGCAAACGCTGTGTAGGGCGCCGTGACCCCAGCCGCTATTGCTGCCGACGAGTTGATGTTATCTGCGAGCACCCCACCGTACGACAGAATCGACGGGTTCGCCTGTTCGATTGGGTTGATGTTATAGCCCGACAAGTGCGTAGCCCGGTTCCCGGTATAGTCGATGGTCAGCATCGTATGCCAGGGAAGCTGGCGCTGAATACTCAGGCTCCACATTTGCAGGTGGCCGCCCTCGCCGTTGTGAGCGTAATCGAGATAGTAGATGGTTTGGGCAACACCCAGTCCCAGGCTGAAGGGTGTGGGACTCACGGCGGGAATGGGATTTGCCGCTGTGGTGGCGGGGTTGGTCCATTGGCCGTAGGCGGATTGATAGCCGCCGGTGGAGCTGAGTGTGTAACTGCCGCCCAGCAATCCGGCCATGCTGTTGGGGGAGCCGTACGCACCCTCGCCCTGTCCGTAAGCGCCGCCGTAGCCCAGGTAGGTGATGGTATATCCGCCCTGAATCACGGTTTTGCTGTCGAGATTGTAGGCGAAGCCCACGCGCGGGCCAAAGTAAAGATCGTGAACATTAATCTGGTTTGATCCTACGCAACCCGCGCAGTTGCCGTATTCGGTGGCTGCACCCAGCAGCATGGTGCCCCCCGAAGTGACTGCGGACGGATTTCCTTCACCCGCGGCCAGGAACACATTGTTGTTCTGGGCCATGGTATAGGGCAACATCAGGTCGTAGCGCAGGCCCAGGTTCACGGTCAGCTTGTGCGTGACCTTGACATCGTCCTGGAGGTACGCGGAGTAAGACTGGGTGTTGATAGCCGTGGTGTTGGAGGATGTGCGGGCGGCGGAGTCCGGCAGGCCCAGCAGGAAGCTGGCAAACGAGCTGCCGTATTGTGAGAAGTTGGAATTGGCCGTATTTGGAATCGAGGTCTCGGCCTGGCTGAAGCTAAACTGCCCGCCACTGTAATTGCTGAGGTCGTTCGCGTAGTAATGGTGGAACTCGCCGCCAATGTTGAAGGTGTGGCGGCCCTTGTTCCACATCCAGTTGTTGAACAGGTTCCAGCCGATGTTGTTCACGTGGTAGAGGACGATGTCGCTGTTGCTGTTGCCAAAACCCGTGGGCGCTTCCTGGCCGTTGAAGCTGATGTGAGGCATGGTGGTGCCGCCCGTGATGCCGCCAAAGGTAACGCCAGTGTTTGAGTTCACGTTGTTCTGCCACTTGTCCTGCGCCGCGACCCCAGCCGTCATCACCAGGTTGGGCGTCATGGTCCGGGAGTAATTCGCCAGCCAGACGTTGGCATTGTCGGTCAGATTCTCCACGCCGCTGAGGGGGTTGTTGGCCGGCACGATGGCAGCGGTACTCGACTCCTCGATCTGGGGCTGGAAGTAACGGCTGCGCCACCAGGTGAAGGAGATGTTCTGGTTCTGCGAGAGCTGATGATCCACCGTGAGGCCCCATGCCCGGTTCTGAATCGTTAAGGACGGGATCGCTGGGGCTTCGTTATTCTGCAGCCCGTAATTGGTTCCCGTCGCGTTGGGAGCAGGAATGTACTGCAGAAGCGTCTTCGACAGCGGGTCGATGCGGCTGGGGCAAATAACGTTGGGCTGATTGCCGCCGCAACCCTCGAACTGCAGGCCGGTGGTCGGATCGTAAATCGGAATCTGTACGCCGTTGGAATTGACGAATTTGGTGAAGTCGCCGCCAACCTCGGCCGCCGTTGGAACTGAGCCGTACACCGTCTGACCCTGCTTCCAGCTGTAAAGATCGATGCTGAAGAGGAAGAAGGTCTTGTTGTGACCGTTGTAGAGCTTGGGCAGAACCACGGGACCGCCGACGGTGCCGCCCCATTCGGTTTGGATATTTGCCGGCGGGATCGGTTTGCCCTGACCGTTGTAAACCGGGAAAAAGCCGTCCGAGTCAAAAAATTGGTTGCGGTCGATGAGAAAGCCGTCGCCGTGCAACTTGTTGGTGCCTTCACGCATGCCGTAATCGACCGCTCCCTGCACCATTCCGTAGCGAGCCGAAAATAAATTGCGGATCACGCGGAACTGGTCCACCATCTCGTACGGCGGATTCGAATTGGCGTTTGACGCCGTGTCAATTTGCAGGCCGTTGTAATAGTTGCCGGACGAGTTGATCTGGCTGGGAGCGCCGCCTTCCACCGTCACCGTGCCGTAAGAACCGGCGCGCACGCCCGGGGCAAGCGTGGCAAAGGCGGTAATCTGGCGCATATAGCCGTTGATCAGAAGAGGCAGATCCGTGACTTCCACCGAGGGCAGTATGGAGTCAAGCTGCGGGTTCGTCGTGTCCAGTTCCAGCGCTCCTTCCGAAGTCACCTTCACCGTCTCGCTGGCCGATCCCACCGTCAGCTTGATGTTGAAGGTTGGCATGGCGCCCACTTCAACCGCCACGTGAGTGGCTTCAAACTTCTGGAAACCCTTGCTCTCGACGGAAACGTCCCATATTCCGGCGTCCAGCGGCGCGGAGTACACACCGGAAGACGCGGTCGCAAATTGCGCCGTAGTCCCGGTCGCCTCGTTCCTGAACGCCACCGTCGCGCCTGCAATCGACGCACCCGAAGGATCGGTCACCGTGCCGGTGAGTCCCGTCGCCTGCGCGTGAACTTTTTGAAATGCCGGGCCTGCAATCGCAAAAAGCAGCACCCATATCCAGAGACCGAACCGCATGGTTCTTGACGCGTTGCTGGCGCCCGGTAGAAATTTGCCTGCGTAAGTCATTTGCCTTGCCTCCATAGCAAGTTGAGCGTTTCCCGTTCAGGTCGGACGTTTCGATTCACCAAAGCTCGATGAACACTCCCGTCGCCCGAGAAGATGGTTGACTGACCACCAGCGAGTTTCGTCAAACACATGGTGTCTGCCAAGGGCTTAACCCCCGAAAAACATGGTGAAATCATTGTTTTCGCATTGTGCGTCAAGCCCCAGACCGAGATAAGACCACAGACTGGGCCATTGGATCTGATCCAAATCGCTCGGAAGCGCCCTTCAGGGCCGATTTCTAGCCGTTAAACCTCATCTAATGAGGCGACCCGCGGGGCGCGGCGGCCATCGGGGGGCTGTCGCCTCTAATTCGCATCCATATATAATAGGTGCCATTATGGCGACCACCGAGATTAGGCAGGATGAACCGCACCTGGTCGTCACACTCGATCGGGATTTGCGGTCCGATCCGCGATGGGAACTCGTTGAGCGCATTCTTCACTCGGCCCCTTTCCAAAAATCCACAAACCTGCACAGCCTGTTTTTGTATCTTGCGGAAAATACCATCCGCGGGAAGGCCGACGCTCTGACCGAGCGCCAAATCGGCGAAGCCGTCTTCGGCAAGCCCGCCGGTTACAGTCCGGCTGACGATAGCGCGGTCCGCGTTCACGTCCGCCAACTCCGGCTTCGCCTCCATGAGTATTTCGACCAGGAAGGCCGGCATGAACTCCAGCGCGCGGATATTCCCAAAGGTTCTTACGTGCTGGAGTTTCAAAGTTCGGAGCCGGCAGCCAAGCTGCCGGCTCCATCCACCCCAGCCGCGCCGGCCGCGAGCAGAAAGTCTTGGCGAATTGCGATTCGGGAAGTGCTGTTCTGGGTCGCTATAGCGGCGGCAATCGTCTGTGCTTTTGGCTGGCGTCACGCGGCCCAGACAGCCGCTCCCATCCCTGTGCCCTGGCCCCTGAACGCCGTCATCCAACAGGATCGGCAAACATCAATCGTGGTCTCCGACAGCAGCACCATGCTGCGGCAACTCGGTAACCATGAAGTCACCCTCGAGGAGTATTTGCGGCCCGGCTTTCGCGAAAGCATGATTCCGCCCCACCTCGATGCCAATTTCTCCCGGCTGGTCAACTACATTTCGGATTCGCAGCTCACCTCGTTTGCGGATCTGACCGTTTATTCCAGCCTCAAGAAACTCGCTGGGCCGCTTGACACACAGCTTGTCCTCACCTCGGCGCGTGACCTCGACCGGCGCGATCTGGAACGGGGAAATTATGTGTTTGTGGGCAGCCCTACTTCCAATCCCTGGGTATTGTTGTTCGCAAACCAGCTCAATTTCCAGGAGGTGGAAGACGGCATAGGCGGCAAAATGTACTTCCTCAACAAGAAGCCGCTACCCGGCGAACAGAACATCTATCAGGGTTTGGCTCAGACTGGCGCCGGTGGGCAGGACTACGCCACCATCTCGCTGCTGCCAGGCAGCATGGGTCAGGGAAATGTCCTCATTCTTCAGGGCCTGCGGCAAGAGGGCACTGAGGCGTTGGGCGAGCTCCTCGCCAACCCGGATGATCGAGCTCAACTTGAACGAGCGCTGGCCAATCATGGCGACTCGCAACACTCACCCTATTTCGAAGCCCTGGTTCGGGCGCAGGCAGTTGCTGGAGCGCCAGTCTCCATCCAGATCGTAACCGTGCGCACCATCCACCGTTGATCTCGGCCGAATCGAGCCGGCTCCCGAGTCATTCGAGTACCTCAAAGCTGCAACTAGCATCGTCAGCAGGTGACAAACTGTCACCTGTTGAAGCTCACTGCGGCCGACGGCAAGCAGCGGCTGACCGACGTGGCCACCGCCGAGTCCCTGCTGCGCCAGGCGTAGTCCGTCCCCAGCCCCAGGGCCGAGCCGATCAAGTTGTGGCTAGCCAAGGTACGCCGGGCCCACGATGATGCGTGAGGAACGCACGGCTAGGGCAAAAGCTGCTATCAATGCGCGCCATTCGCCCACGATGCCGCGAGCGTCGCGATCAATTGATTGCATCGGTCGCCGGCTTGGTCGAGGCGACAAGTGGCGCTGCCACCCGTTCACGCTTCAAGCGCATGAGCCGGTTCACAATCTTGTATTGGTCCCCGCGATAGACAGACTTCACGTGTTCCACCGGCGTGCCGTTTTCGAGATACGAGACCCGCGTAAACAGGAAGATCGGGCTCTGCGCAGCGATCTGCAGCAGGCGCGCATCTTCCGCGCTGGCTTTACCCACTTCCACCACCTCATCGGTCACCATCAACTGGATTCCGTATTGATGCGCCAGCTCATCGTAGAGCGAGGTCGTGGCATCGAAGGTCTCCATCAGTCCTGGGCACAGCTGCACCGGCAGGCAGCTGGACTCAATGCCCATGGGAATGGCGTTGCCGCAGCGCACCCGGCGCAGATTGAAGACGTGCTCCCCGTCGCTCAGGCCCAATGCCTCTTTCACCTCCTGGGTTGGCGCCTGGATGCGGAACGACAGCACCTTGGAGCTGGGCAAGGCTCCGCGCGCCTGTGTCTCTTCTGAGAAAGAAAGAACCTGGCGAAAATCCCTCTCCAGCTTGATGCCGGAAATGAACGTGCCTTTTCCCTGCCGGCTGTAAATCACTCCGCGCTCGCACAGTGCGCCCACCGCCTGCCGCACCGTCATCTGGCTCACGCCCATCCGCGTAGCGATTTGCTGAATCGACGGCAAGGGCTCGCCCGGCTTCAGTTCGCCGGATTGGATCTGATCCAGAAGGCGCTGCTGAATCTGGTGATAAAGCGGGATGCCGCTTCTGCGGTCCAGGGGCGATGGACGCGGCTTCCGGCTTCGGTTTGTCATCAATTCCATTGGTTCCACTTTGAAGTGAACCTCCAGGTTAAGCGCTGCCGCGGGCCCTGGCAGACTGCATCCACGCACTTTGCTCAACCAGCTTACCGATTGCCCGAAAACACGTCCACGCACATTGCAAAAACTTCAACAGATCTTACGTCGCGTTCTAGGCCGGCGTCAGGCCCAATCCCGGTCCCTCGGGAAGAATCAGCTTGCCTTTCTCCACGCGCACGCCGACCCACGGATCGTTAGCCACAAGCAGGTTGCCGTCGAGATCGGCGTAATCCACCAGCGGCGACAAGTGGGCCGCAGCGGTTACGGAGCAGGAACTCGACACCATGCAGCCTAGCATCACCTTCATCTTCATGGCGCGCGCCACCTCGATCCACCGCAGCGATTCCAAAATGCCGCCTGCTTTGTCGAGTTTGACGTTAATTCCGTCGTAAGCGTCGACAAGCTTTGGAATCATTGTGACCTCTGTGCACGCCTCGTCGGCAATGATCGGCAGGTGCACCTTGCTGCGCACATAGCGGGTCTCTTCCAGCATGTGCGCAGGCATGGGCTGTTCTACATACACCACGCCCTGCGATTCCATCCAGTTGATCTTGCGGATCGCCTCTTCCTTGTCGGTCCAGCCCTCGTTGGCATCCACGCGGATGGGCTTGTTGGTCACGCTGCGCACGGCTTCGATGGTCGCCTCATCGGTCTTCAGGCCCACCTTGACCTTCAGAATCGGAAAATCCGCGGCTTCGCGCGTCTTCTGGCGGGTGATCTCCGGGGTGTCGATGCCGATGGAAAAATCCGTGATCGGCGCATCCGCTGCATCCAGCCCCAGAAACCTGTAAAGCGGCACATTGAGCTTCTTGCCCAGCCAATCGAAAATGGCGATATCGACGGCAGCCATCGCGGCGTGCTGCTGGTCGCCTAGCGCCTTGCGGATCTCAAAAAGAAACTTCTGATACTGCCAGGGATCGCCCGCGGTGATTTTGTTCGCAATGGCTTGAACGGCCTTCATGGCCGATGCCGGAAACTCCTGGTAGCGCACAATCGGCGCGCCCTCACCGTGCCCGGAAATCCCGTCGCGCCGGTATTCCACCTGCACGGTGTCGCGATAATCGCTGGACGACATGGTCGTCGTCCAGGTGTGGCGCAGCATCAAACGCTTCAATCCCGCCTCGACCGTGCACGGACCCTGCGCGGATTGCGGCCGTGCGGCCGAGTTCGCAAACGGAAGCACCGCGGCTGCGCCGGCAATTTTCAAACAATCGCGTCGATTCATGGTTTCACTCTCCGTATCGCTACCAGTAGCTGCGTCCACGGCATATCGTCCAGCCGGCTGATCTGCACGCCTGGATGGCCGTGCGTGGTGTCGTGAATAAACTCGCCGTTACCCAGGTACATGCCGGTATGCGTGATTTTGGATGGGCTCGAGCCGAAAAATAGAAGGTCGCCCGGCTGAAGGTCCTTGCGCTCCACGGCAATCACGCCGCTCCAGGCAGCTTGTATATCCGCGTCGCGCGGCATCCCGATACCGCGTTGCCGTTCCAGCATTTGCGTAAATCCCGAGCAGTCGAAACCAAAGCTGCTCACGCCGCCCCAGGTGTACGTGGTGCCGATAAACCGGTGTGCAAGCTGGAGCATGTCGCCTATGCTTACAGGCGTGAAATCGTTGCTGATATCGCCGCGCTGCACCCAGCCCATTTGCCCATCCACGAGTCGCACCTCGAGCCAGCGCTCGGTGTTCTTCGCCGGAGCGGGCACCGGCTCCAGCCGCGCCTCCCACGGCAGTTGCAACAGCGGCGCGTGTTTCGTCACGTCGGGTTCGCGATAAACGTTTGCGCTCAACGCCGCCACGCGCACCGCATCGCCACTCGGTGCGTAGGCGCTACCGTTCAGCGTCTTCAGGTCCGACGCTTCCACCCAGCCCGTGTATCCATCCGCGGTGCGAA
Organism: uncultured Occallatibacter sp.; assembly: GCA_964569985.1. Taxonomy (GTDB): domain Bacteria; phylum Acidobacteriota; class Terriglobia; order Terriglobales; family Acidobacteriaceae; genus Telmatobacter. The sequence continues at coordinate 103,164 of CAZMWL010000010.1, read as the reverse complement.
TGTTGAACCAGCCCTGGCTGTTCTGGAGCGTCAGCACACCGGTGCCGTAAAGCGCCTGCGAAACCACGTCGCTCGCATCCGTTGCGCTCCTGTACATATTCACCACGGGTCTGGCCACCACCGCATCCGGATGGTCGACAGACTGCTGCGCCTGAGCCGGTATCACGCTAAGCAACACGGCCAGCGCCAAGCCGGCCACGATCGCGCGGCCTATGCTGCGTACTCCGCCGCGCCACGGCCGAACAACTCTCGGAATTGCATCTGCGGCAATCACTCGATTGCTCCTCTCAAAAACCATCGGCCTCTTCTACGGCGTGCTGGCTCGCGCCGCAATCGCATCGCGGTCGAGTCCTGTTCCACGCGGCGCAAGGTTGGGAATCGACACCGGCAGCCGTCCGTGAATTGAAATCTCGCCGAACAGCGCACGCACCAGGCTCGATGCGGAAACCACCGTGTTCGAATACGTGCAAATGTACGTCTGGATGCCCGGGATTGACCCTCCCGTGTAGGGATTGCCGAACGCGACGACGATTGTCTTCGCTCCCGCCGTCTTCACCATCTCGTTGAGCAACTGCATCGGTCCCGTGTCCAGACTGGCCGACCCGCCCGCGCGCCCTTGCGTGGTTCGCTGGGGATTGGGAACCGACTCGGCGACGGCAATCACGCTGCCCGCATCTCGCACCGCGGCCAGCACGCTGGCGAATACATAACCTGAATTGCTGGGATCGACAAAGAAGACCGTCGCGCCGGGAGCACGCTTGCGCAACTCACTCGCAAAGGCGCGGCCTCCGTCACTGCCGCGCGGCCGGTCCGCAAAAATCACCGCAACGATGCGCGAAGCCGGCTGACCAGCGGTCGCTGTCGCCTGCGCCTGCAGCGGAATGAGTTTGCCGCCGTCCGTCACTAATGTCATCGCCCGATCGGCAACGCTTTCGGCAATCGCTACGTTCTCCGGTCGCGCCACTTCGTCCTGAACGTTGGCGAGACTTACGAAACGGTTTTCGTTCAAACCCACCGACGCCTTCATGCGCAGGATTTTCAGCACGCTTTCGTCGATGCGCGCTTCTGAAATTTCACCCTTCTTCACCGCCGCCAGCAGGCCGTCATACGCGCCCGCGAGGTCGCCGGGAAGAATGACCATGTCCTCGCCCGCCTCCACGGCCGCGACGGCCGCCTCGCTCGAAATCTCCGCCTCCGATCCCGTGAAGACATGCGTCAGCCCCGCCATATCCATTCCATCAGTGACCACGAGCCCCTTGAAACCGAGTTGCCCTTGCAACAGATCCTTGATCACGTGCGAAGAGACGCTGGCCGGGCGATTGGGGTCGGGCTCGACAGCGGGAACAATCAGATGGCCCACCATCACCGAGTCCACTCCCGCGACAATCGCGCCGCGAAACGGAACCAACTCCACCGCGTTCAGCCGGTCCATGCTTGCCGGCACGCGCGCCAGGGTGAGGTGTGAATCCGTGTCCGTGTCGCCGTGGCCGGGAAAATGCTTCGCCGTCGTCAACAATCCCTCGCTGCGCGCACCCTCGATGTAGGCGGCGACCATTTCGCTTACCAGCACAGGATCTTCGCCGAATGAGCGCGTATCGATGATGGGATTGGCGGGATTGGAATTGACATCCGCAATCGGGAACCAGTTCCATTCCACGCCGATGGCACGCGACTCCTGCGCGCTGATGCGGCCGAATTCGCGCGCCAACTCCTTGTCGCTCGTCGCGCCGAACGCCATTGCCGCCGGAAACGCCGTTGCCCCCTCCAGGCGCATCGACAGGCCGCGCTCGAAGTCGGCGGCGATCAACAGCGGGTATTTTGAATCCTTTTGCAACCGGTTGGTAAGCGCCGCGGCCTCCAGCGGCTCGCTCATGAACAGTTGCGAACCCTCCTCGGGATCCGTGACACCGAAGCCACCCACGTGGTACTTCACCATCTCGTCGCGCAGTTCCAGATACTCCGGGCTCTCCGGGTTCAGGAACTTGACCTTCGCCCAGACCACGATCATCTGCCCGATTTTCTCTTCGTGCGTCATTTTGCGCAGCGTCGACTGGGCCCACCGCTCGCCCTTGCGGTCAAGATGAACCGGCGGCGCGGCCACGGCGCATTGCGATGCCATCGCGGCCACAACAGCCATCCAACCCCATCGCATTGCGCTTGCTCTGAACCTCATTCCACTCCTCTGCGTCGCGCAGGCTCGTCAGTAAAGAAGATACTTCGCGCGCACGGTTTCAAAATTCTTCAGCGCGTCCTGCCAGTCTTCGGCAACGCGGCGCGGATCTTCGCCGCTCGCGAGCGTATCGAGCGTAGCCTTGTTGCGCATCAGCCCGTCCAGCCCGGCGATCTTGAAATCATTGGGATACAAATGCTCGAGCGCGGCCGCAATCTCCAACCCAAGCTCGGGCGCATCCAGCGCTTCACGATTCGTCACCAGGATGTTCACGCCGCCGCATGGTTGGTTCGCATAATTCGAGGCATTAGGCGTGAAGTTCATCGGCACAAAGCGAACGCCGGCAATCTCACGCGCGTTCAGATAGCCGGCAAGCGCAGCGGCATCGACCCACGGCGCGCCCACTAGTTCGAACGGCGTGTCCGTGCCGCGTCCGACGGAGATATTCGTCCACTCAATCATCCCCAAACCGGGATAGAGTTCAGCCTCGGTCAGGTTGCGCATATTCGGCGAGGGATTGATCCACACTCTGCCAGTCGAGTCGAACCAGTCGCCGCGCAACCAGCCTTCCATGGGCACCACGGAGAGTTTTGCGCCGATCGCCCGCTCGCCGTTGAACAAGCGCGCCAGTTCGCCCACCGTCATGCCGTGGCGCACCGGGGTCCGCCAGTAACCGACGAACGATTCACGCCCCGCATCGAGCATCGGCCCCTGCACGTACCCGCCGCCAATGGGATTCGGGCGATCGAGCACCACGATCTCTTTGCCTGCCTTCTCAGCCGCTTCAAGAAAGTAGCCGAGCGTGCTCTCGTAGGTGTAAAACCGCGCGCCGATGTCCTGAATGTCGTAAACGATCGCATCCACGCCGGCCAGCTCTTCATCCGTGGGCCGCCGCTTCGCATCCCCCTCGCCGTAAACGCTGTAGACCGGCGCGCCTGTCGCAGCGTCTCGCGAGTTGCCGATCGCCGTGGTGTCGAGAATTCCGGCAATGCCGTGCTCCGGCGAGAAAATCGCGGCCAGCTTGATTCCCGGCGCGTGCGCCAGAACATCGGCCGTACTCTTTCCGTGCACATCGACTCCGGTCTGATTGGTCACGAGGCCGATCCGTACCGGATGATTCGCGTCCGGATGCAGCTCGCGAAATCCGTCCGCTTCGAGTACATCGATGCCCACCTTCACTTCGCCCGGTCGCGCGCTAACGCGCCGCTCGGCAATCATCGACTCGCTGTGGCCGGGGATGGGCCCAATCCGCTTCTCGGGATTTTCGGTGAAGGACAGATGCAGCGCCCCAACGACGGCATCCGCCAGTTGCCTGCGCAGCGCGATCACGTTTCCCTTTCCGTTCGGATGCACCGCGTTCGTCAGCAGGATGATGTAAGTGTCACTCTCAGGATCGATCCAGATCGAAGTGCCGGTGAATCCCGTGTGGCCAAAGGAGCCGACGGGAAACAGCTTGCCGCGAGGGCCGGAGTAGGGCGAGTCGATGTCCCACCCCAATCCGCGCAAGATCGAAGACGATCCCGGCTGCTGCGGCGTGGTCATCTCCTCAATCGCTTCGCGGGTCAGAACTTTCGGGTGGTCGCTGAGTAGATTCTGCGCAAACTTGGCCAGATCGTCCGCCGTCGAAAACAGCCCCGCGTGCCCCGCAACGCCGCCCATCCTTCGCGCCGTGGGATCGTGCACCACGCCCCGCAGCATGATTCCATCTTCGTCGTATTGCGTGGGAGCGATTCGCGGCACCCAGCTCGCGGGCGGGAGAAATGCCGTCTCCGCCATGTCGAGTGGAGCAAACACGTACGTCGCCGTGTATTCATCGAGCGGCATGCCGGTGACCTTCTGCACGATGAAGCCGAGCACTTCAAAATTGATGTCGCTATAAACGAATTTTGTGCCGGGCGGGTTGGCAAGCTGTACCTGCATGGCCATTTTGAAGGCCGTGTCGCGGCCGTGCCATGGTTCCTTCAGATCCAGATCGGGCGGAAGGCCGGAGAAATGCGTCAGCAGTTCGCGCACCGTGATCTGCCCTTTTCCGTTCTGCGCAAACTCCGGCAGATATGCGGCGACGGGATCGTCAATACGCACGCGGCCCTCGTCGACGAGCCGCATCACCGCAGTGGTGGTTGCGATCACCTTGGTCAGCGATGCCAGGTCGAAAATCGTGTCCGTGGTCATTGCCTCGCGCGTCGGCTCGAGTGACCGCAATCCGAAGGCCTTGCGATACACCACCACGCCATTGTGGCCGATAATCACCACGCCGCCGGGCATGCTGCCTTTGGCCACGGCCGCCTGCATCAGCGCGTCGATAGCATCAAAATCATGCGCACTTGCACTGTTCCCGCCCGTCGCCTGCGCGGCAAGCCCACGCTGTCCGCACGCAATCACTGCCATCGTCAGCAGGAAAACCAACCCGCGCCGGATCCGCATCGTTTTCAGAACACTCCCCATATCAACCTTCAATCGCTCGGCGAACATTCCCTTTGGCCCGCCGCAGGCGTCGCGCGGACTCGGCTTTGCCGGTCCCCGTCTTCAACATCACCAGCGCCAGCGGAACGCTCCTGCCGGCTTTTTCCAGGGTGGCTGCAGCCCGCGCCCGATCCACCTTCGCCAACTCCTCCAGGATCGTAATGCCGCGCTGCACCAGCTTCTTATTGGTCAGATGCAGATTCACCATCAGGTTGCTATAGACGTATCCCAACCGCGCCATGGCCCCGGTCGTCAGCATGTTGCAGATCAGCTTTTCCGCAGTCCCGGCCTTCAGCCGTGACGAACCCGCAAGCACCTCCGGCCCCACCTCAACTTCAATGCGTAGATCCGCCACCTTCCCTAGCGCGGAATTGCGATTACACGCGATAGCCACCGTTGCCGCGCCTTTGGCCCGCGCATGTTCCAGCGCGCTGATGGTATACGGCGTAAATCCGCTGGCCGCAATCCCCACCACCACGTCATGCACGCCCGGTCTTCGCGCCGCAATGTCTCTGCGTCCCAACTCCGCGGAGTCCTCGCTGGCCTCCGCGGCCTTCATCAGCGCGCTCTCCCCGCCAGCAATCACAAACTGCACTTTTTTTGCGCTCACACCGAAGGTCGGAGGGCTCTCTGAAGCGTCCAAAGCGCCGATGCGCCCGCTGGTGCCGCTGCCCACGTAAATCAGCCGACCGCCCTCCGCCAGGCGCTGCGCCACCAGATCCACTGCCTTGGCGATCTCCGGCAACACCTTGCGGATGGCGCGTGGAACTTTCGCGTCTTCCCGGTTCATCACGGTAACCATTGCAAGAGCGCTCATCCGGTCCAGATTCTCTGTGGTCGGATTGCGGCGCTCCGTCATCAACTTGCGCACTTGCATTTCAAATCCCTTGTTACAACTCGTTCAAAGTTGTCTGCCCCATGGCGAAGCTCGCGGCATAACCCACGGCGAACGTCGTCACGCTGCCCAGCACCACGTACCACGTAAACGCCACGCCGGTGAAGAGCCAGAGGTAGAGGTTTAACGCCAATCCACAGATCATGCCCAACATAGCCCCGCGCTCCGAGGCCCGGCGCGTGAGCACGCCTAACAAAAACACGCCCAGCATTCCTCCATAGGCGACCGCGGCAATCGTCAACCCCACCTCGATCACCCTGCCGCCGTGTCGCGCCACCAGCGCCAACCCGAACAGCACCAGCGCCCAAGCCACCATCGCCGCCCGCGACACCCAGATGCGGCGGATCTCCGACGAAAGCGGACGAAGGCGCATGTAGAAATCGACGATCGAGGTGGAAGAAAGCGAATTGAGCGCCGCGCTCAGGTTCGACATCGCCGCCGCCAATATTGCCGCAATCAGCAACCCGCTCACGCCGTGCGGCATGTGGTCGACAATGAAAACCGGAAAGATCCTATCCGATCGCGTGAACGCAACCGCCGGCGGAAAGATGCGATAAAACACGAACAGCATCGCTCCAATCATCAGGAAGAGCGAGAACTGAAACAGAACCACGACGCCGCTCGACAGCAGCGCGATCTTCGCTTGCCACTCACTGCGCGCCGCCAGCAGCCTTTGCACAATTAATTGATCGGTTCCATGACTAGCAGTGGTGAGAAAAGCTCCGCCAATCACACCCGACCACAGCGTGTATTTGGTCGTCCAATCCAACGTGAAATCCATCACCCGGAACTTCCCTGCCTGGCCCGCCACCTCGCGCACCGTTGCCCACCCACCGGGCACAAGATGCAGGATGGTCACAAGACCGATGATGGTTCCGGCAACATAGACCGTTTGCTGCATTACATCCGTCCAGATCGCTGCCTTCAGGCCGCCCTTCAGCGTGTAGAGAAGCGTCAGCACGGTCACGATGGCAATTGCCACCAGGTCGCGCTCGAAATCGCTCACGCCCATCAGCAGGCCGCCCAGCGCCACGCGCACCACGATGGCCACTGCAAACACGCGCACGCCTTCAGCGGCAGCCCGCGTGATCAAGAACACTCCGGCTGTCAACGTGCGCAGCCGTTGCCCGAAGCGGCGTTCGATCAGTTGATACGCCGTGACCAGCTCGCCGCGAAAGTACTGCGGGATGAGTACAAAACTCACCACGGCGCGCCCGATCAGGTAGCCGATCACCAGTTGCAGGAAGCTGAAGTCCTTGTCGTATGCCAGGCCGGGCACGCTGATGACCGTCAGCGTACTGGTCTCCGCGGCTACAATCGAAAGCGAAATCGCCCACCATGGAATCGCGTTATCGGCGAGGAAATATCCTTTTAGCGTCTGTTTCCCGCTGCGAAAGCGCAAGCCAAAGAGCGTCACGCCCGCCAGATAGCAGCCGATCACCACCAGATCCAGCGTATTCAGTCCCATGGCGGCATTCCTGCTTCGGCGGCACGGCTAGGACGAACAGTCTTGCATGGAAGCAGACCCCTGCCCGATAGCCAACGGGTTGCGGCGGGCTGCGTCGACGGTGAGCCGGGAGGTGGCGCGCCACGACGGGCGTCCGAGGGGGTTGGCTGCCCCTCGGACCCCGGTGAGTGGGTTAGAACTCGTACTTCAATGAGTATTGAAGCTGACGAGCCGGGGACAGCGTTGACGTAATCTGGCCAAAGGTGGAAGGCGTTGAAGCCGTTGACCCCGGTGCCGCGTAGGAGGCAATGTTGCCCACGTTGAACGCATCGATGCGGAGTTGAACGAACTCCTCCTTGTAGGTGCGGAACTGTTTGAACAACGAAGTATCGACGACGCGATATCCCGGTGCCCTCTCGGTGCCGACGTGCGCTGTTCCAAAGGTGTCAGCTGTTTCTGGCCCGTAAGCGCAAGCAACGCCGTTGGCATTGATGGTTGCCCCCGCAGTTCCGGTGCAAGGCTGTGCGTCTAACCCTGTACCGAACCAATGTGCCACGGAGCGGCCTGTGATGCCCAGTTTGTGGTACTGATTGGCACGTGCTCCCCCGTTGTTCGCGGCCGCGGCGTTGCTGCTGCCGATGGTAATCGGGAAGCCGGAGTACATAACGGCATCCAGGGACGCCTTCCAGCCACCAATGCCCCAATCGACGAAGCGGTTGACGTTGGAGCCATACTCACGACCGTGTCCGAACGGGACCGCATAGGTGCCGACGAAGTTGGCTGCGTTCCGGGTATCGAAGCCCGAAACGCCGTAATCGCCGTGCGGATTGTAGATGTTCTGCGGGTAGACGCTCGGACCGTCGACGCCGCCGATCCCGAAGTAGCCGGGGTTGTTGGTCATGTTCTTCGACCAGGTGTAGTTGAAGGTGGTCTCCAGGCCATGGAACTGACGCTGGACCAGTTGGACCTGCAAGGCGTTGTAGTTCGAGTAGCCTTCAGCCGTTGTCAGGTAGACCTGGCCGCCAACGCCGACCAGGGCATTGAACGGCCCTGTCGCCGAATTGCCCGGAGTCGTGTACTGATTCAGCGGTTCAGGAATGACCAGATGCTGTGCGACATTCCCGACGTACCCAAATTGGAACGTGAAGTGAGGTGTCAGGAGTGTCTGGAGGGTGAGGTTGTACTGCTGAATCAGCTCGGGCTTGATGTTCGGATCCCAGGCTTCGTATTTGGTGGAAGCTCCACCAGTAACAACACCGGCCGTGAAGCCCTGGCTGACATGAATGGGTGTACCAGGGGTCGTCGCCGTAGGCAGAACGCTGGTGTACTGATACTGGGGGATGAAGGGAGGGTTCTGGGTCATGCGCTGTGCCGCACCCATGCCTTCGAAGTCGTCCGTAATGCCGTAGCCACCACGGATGACCATCTGCGAGTTCAACTGATAGGCAAACGAAACGCGTGGCATGAACTGTGTGTGGAACGGGTTGTACAGAGCGTCGCTTGCGCCATTCTTACCCGCGGTAAGCAGGCAGTTGGGGCAGTTCTGCGGGTTCTTGACGTCTACGTTCACTTCCTTGTTGTTGACCTCGTAGAACGGCTGGTCGTAGCCGTAGCGCAGGCCGAGATTCACGGTGAGCTTGGGAGTGACCCTCCATTCGTCTTCGCCAAAGAATGCCATCCGATATTGGCGTTGACCATCGCGTCCTGCCGTACCGGCAACGCCCTGGAGCTCGGAAGCATCGAGAACGAAATCCGCGAAGCCGTATCGGGTAGACGTTCCGTTGGTGCTGAATTCGCCGTTGTACGCGAATTGACCCATGTTGCCGTTGTTGCTGGCGTAGTAGTAGTTTTCCTGGTAGCGCAGGATTTGTGCGCCACCGGTGAAGATGTGCTTGCCGTGCAGCCAGGTCACCGTGTCGCCATAGTCGAAGATGTTGTCGATGGTATCCTGCACCACTCCCAAAGTTCCTATGTTCTTTTCGGCGCTGGAGATGTTCGATTCGGTGAAGCCCGGGTAGGGGCTGGCATAGGGATAGCCAACTTTGGAATCGCTGCCTGTGGGGAAATTGCCGAAGCTATCGGATGGAATGCCGCCGAGATCCCAGATACGCGAGTAACCGGCGCGGAACTGGTTCTGCAGGTTCGAGCTGAACGTGTGTACTTCGTTCAGGACGCCGTTCCAGAACGGATAGTCATCGCCCCCCGGAAATTCGAACGCAAGTACGGATACGATGGGCGTATCGTAGGCGCCACCGTGGGTGAAGCGTGCCGAGAGGTTGTCCTTCGGTGAGGCTACGTAGTCGACGCGAAGATCGCCCTGGTTATTCACGATAGCGGACTTGTTGTACCCGCCATAGTTGTTGGTATCCGGTGAGTTGAGGTTGGTGCTGGGGCGGTTAGGCGCCGGATAGAACTGGGGGTTAGCGAAGACATATTTGGCAACAGGGTTCACGACAGGAAGCTGATCGTTCGCATAGGGAGTGGCTGTTCCGTAGCCGTTGCTGGTGTTATAGAACTGAATGTACTGCGTGGAAGGAATGGAATGACCGTAAGGGTCCGGCGTTCCCAGAAACTCGGAGAAGTCGCCCGTGCGCATTCTGGCTGAAGGCACCGAGATTACCTGGGTTCCTGCCGTGGTCTCACGGAAGCCTTCGTAATCCCCGAAGAAGAACAGCTTGTTCTTAAACACGGGGCCGCCGCCGGTGGCGCCGAACTGGTTCTGGTGGAAGACACCCTTGGCAACATTGTTGTACTTGTTGGCCCAGGTGTTAGCCGTGCCATTCTGGTTCTCGTAGAAGGTGTAAAGGCTGCCGTGGAACTGATTGGTTCCGGCCTTGGTGACCATAAGAACCTCGCCGCCGTTCACGTTGCCGTACTCGGCTGAAGCGTTACCGGTGATGACGCGCATCTCGCCGATTGCTTCCGGAGCGGGGTTGTAGGCGATGGTGTTCTGGAGCGGCTCATTGATGTCCGTACCGTCGAAGATGTAGTTGTTGGTCTGCATGCGGTTGCCGTTGAAGGACGGCTGCGTTGACGAGGCAAAGGATGTGTCGCGCTCTGAACCCTGCGAGCTGCCCAGCGAACCGTAGGTCGGAAGCACCGCGCCGGGGACGAACACTGTCGCGGCAGAGAAATTCTGGGCGCCGAGCGGCATGCTCTCCACCGTGTTGGAGGTGATGGTGGTTCCGAGGGACGCGTCTTCCGTTTGCAGGATGACGCCGGCCCCTGGAGCGATTTCGATGGTTGTCGTGACGTCACCGACTTGGAGTGTGAGGTCGATCTTCGCGATCTGGTCGATCTCCAGCGTGAAGGGGCGATCGGCGGTGATTTTGAAGCCGGTCTTTTCCGCGGAGACGACATAGGTGCCGATGGGCAGCGTCTGCAGGTTATAAACGCCGCTGCGGTCGGTGACGGTGGTGGTGGAGACGCCGGTACTGACGTTCTTGGCTGTGACCTTGGCGTCGATCACCACTGCGCCGCTGGCGTCGGTAACGGTGCCACGGATGGAACCTGTGACGGTTTGCGCGTACACGATGCCTGTGGCCAGCGCCAGCCCTATTGCGATCAACAGGGCAAAACAACATTTTGCAAACTTGTGCGTCATAGAAGCTGATTACCTCCTGAATGTTTTTCGTTCTGCCAATGAAGAGCGTTCCCGGTGCCTTTGCCCTGCATCAGCCTCACTGGTTGTGAAGTACAGATTGAAGACGCCGGTCCTACAGACGATCGAAAACCATGCCGGCGAGGCTTTGATTGAGCAAAACCCGGGAGTCCTTTTTCTGTGATAAGGAATTACCTCTTCTGGCGATGCGAGAGGTCTTCCTGTGCAATATGGATTCGGCGACACGAAGACACATTGTCTTCAGCCACCAGACCGGAGCGTGCATGGAGTGTCCGTGCCTTCCCAACCGTAGATCCTGGAATCGAAGAGGATTCCCGAAACCGAGGGTCAGGGAGGAGAACCTGGTTCAGCGGAAACGGCAACGAAATCGTTCATTACTTGCCAGTCGCGCCAGAAAAATCCAATAACCGGCCAAGTCATATAGATGACTGGATGTATGCAAAACTAACTGCGCTCTGATCAAATGTCAATGAAAATTGCTTAAGAAATTCACATTTCGGTGGATTTCTTTGCGAAAACCGGTCTCCGAGATTGGAGAAAGCTTGGCGAAAAAGCGGTCCGGATCGGGCGAGGGAGCCTCAGCTCTTTCCGCGTTTTCAGGCGGAAAAGGGTGGGTGAATACTCCACTGTTGACGGATCCGGGTCAACGCGCGGCACGCCGCCGGCGCATCAGCCACATGACTGGCAACCCGCTTAGAATCAATGCAGTACCAATCAGCGAACCTTCCACATTTCCAGCGTAACTCGCCACCAGCACCACGACGGCCGACCCCACGAAAATGGCTGGAAGCACCGGGTAGCCCCACACCCGGTAGGGCCTCGCCGCGTCCGGTGATTTGCGGCGATACACAAAGATCGTGCTGGCCGCCAGCGCGTAAAACAGCCATTCAGAAAACACCGTTAGATTAAAAAGCTGCTGAAACTGGCTCAAAAACAGGAGCAGGACCGTCGACACCAGCCCCTGCGCCACCAACGATGTGGAAGGCGACCGAAAATGCGGATGTACTTGCGCAAACCGGCGGAAAAACAGCCCATCGAGAGCGGCGGCATACGGCACCCGCGCACCCGACATCGTCGATCCATTCAGGCACACCAGGATACTGAGCGCCATGGCCGCGGCCACGATTCCCGCCCCGCGCGTCCCCGCCACCACCCTGAGCGCCGCCACCGCCGGCCATTCTGAAGCGGCGATCGCCTGTGCTGGAAGTACATATTGAATCGCCGCGTTGGTAGCCATGTAGAGAACCGCAACTCCCAACAGGCCTCCGATCAATGCCAGGGGAAGATTGCGCCCGGGACGCCGCACTTCGCCGGCCACCATGCTCAAATCGCTCCAGCCGTCGTAGGCCCACAAGGTTGCAATCAGCGCCAACATGAAGCCGGTCCAGCCGCCCGTTGCGTGCGGCAATCGGGTCAGGAAGTGGCTCCACGATCCGCTTGTGGACTGGAAACAAAGCGCCACCACAACGAGAATCAGAACCGCCTTCAGCACCGTAAAGACCAGCTGAAAATCCCCCGCCTTCTTGATGCCCAGGTAATTCAGTCCGGTAATCAGCCACGTGACGGCAATGGCAAACACTTGCGACCAATAGAGCGTGAAGGGCAGGCCGGGAATCGCTTCCGACAGGCGGGAAAAGACCGGGAAGAACTCAAGCGTGCGCGCCAGGCCCACGGCAACGGTGGCGATCGACCCCGGCTTGGCCACCGTAAACCAGGTCCACATGTAGAGGAAGCCCGCCGTGTCCCCATACGCGCCGCGCAGGTATACATATTCCCCGCCCGCGTATGGCATCATGGTGCTCAATTCGGCGTAGGTCATGGCTCCGAACAGCGACAGCAAGCCTCCCGCGATCCACGCCAGGTACACCAGCAGCGAAGAGCCGGTGTCGCGCATCATCTCGCTGGGAATGAGAAAAATCCCGCTGCCGATCACCGTCCCGATCACGATCGCAATGGCCTCGCCCGCTCCGAGAACGCGCGGCAGGCCGAGAGCGGAACCATCCTTCGATGCGTGCAGAGATCTCTCCATGTGTGATTGCGAGAATAACAGGAAGCTGAAGCGGCGGGCTCGATTGCCTTGGCGAATCTTCACTCTCGTGCCCGTCGGTTGTATCAATATATGGGCTCGCGCTGCCCGCAGCTCAGCCTGACCCCGTGCCCCTCCCTTTCGCGCAATTTGCGAAAGGGTGGGACAGCACGATCCTCAACACGCCGCTTTCAACCCCGCACGAACCTCGTTTGCCCCCCTCTCGCGACTTTTTTGCTCTTGTCGCCAGGGTCGGCTTCGCCTTACTCGTGCGCCGGAGCCGGAGGCGGCGCGGTGGATGGTGGCACTGGCTTTCCATCAACAGTCTGCGCTTCCATCAATTCCACCCGCGTTCCGTCCGGATCGTAGAGATTCACCTGCCGCTTGCCGTTCTTCCCCACCTGCACCGTGAGCGGCTTGGCGTGGGTCAGGTAGTCCTTGTACGCGGGCCGGGCTTCGATCTCCGCGGCCGCCTTCTGCACATCGGGAACCAGAAGCGAAACATGATTTTTCGTACCGAAGCCCGACGGCGTCTTGTCGTAGAGCATCAACTCGATGTAATCCTTGCCGTCCGGAACGCGCAGATTCACCCAGCTCAATTCTTGTCCGTTGCTGCTGCCGCGCCAGGTCTCCGTAAGGCCGAATACGCCCACGTAAAAGGCCAGCGACTTGTCGAGATTTCCCACTAGAAAACCCACATGGTAGACCGCCTCGGCAATGCGCGTGGGCGGCATCAACTTGCCCGCGTCCTGCATTTCGATTCCCGTGGGCAAGCTCTGCACAAACTCCACCAGCGTTCCGTCGGGATCTTTGATCTCGAAGGCGTAGTCGCCGGTACGCGTCTTGCCGCCGTTGCTCGGCTTCACATCGAACCCCTTCGACCGCAGATAAGCGCGCATCTGCTCCACGTTGCTCACGCTGAAGCAATAGTGGCTCATCATGTTGGGCGGCGACGCCGGCGCGTCGGTAAACAGCTCGATGTGCTGGTGGTCGTTGATTTTGATAAAGGCGATGCGAATCTGGTCCGTTCCCGGTTTGTTCAGCGTCGTGTATTCGTCGAAGCCCAGCAGGTCGTGCCAGAACGCAATCGTCTTCGGCAGGTCCGTCACAAAATAGCCCACATGCGAGATGCCGGTGATTTGCGGCCGCTGCGGCGCGGCGTCCTGCGCGTGAAAGAGTGCGGGAGTCAGAGCCACGGCCAAAACCGGAAGCAGAACGAAACGAAAATTTCGGGTCAAAAGCATGGGCATCGCAGGTTCTTTCCATTCAAATCGAGCGCAATCGTGCGTCGCCGCCGATTATATCGGGTTCGCCAGACTGAAAACTCGGACGCAAATCGGTGATACTTCTCGTGTGCACGGAATCCTGCGTTCGCTTGCCGTTCTCGTGGTGTCCGGCGCTCTCAGCGTCTCCTGCCAAACCCCTGCGTCCGTGTGGCAAGCCGCTGTCGACCGCGCGGCACACCTTTCTCCCGACGCGCGCATCGTCGTGCTTGATCTTGCATGCGGCCGCCTGCTGGCGTCGCATCGGCTCGACGACGCGGCGCGCACACTCGCTGCACCCGGCTCCACGTTGAAGCCTCTGGTTCTTTATTCGCTGATCCGCGCGGGCCGCTGGAATCCCACAAACCGCGTGGCCTGCAACCGGCAACTCGTCGTGGCCGGCCATCGCCTCGCATGCACCCACCCGCTCGCGCCGCCCTTCGACGCCCGTGAGGCGCTCGCCTGGTCGTGCAACAGCTACTTCGCCGCGGTGGCGCGCAGCTTGCAACCAGGCGAGTTAGGCCGTCTGCTGCGTCCCACCGGGTTACTCGGCCCCACCGGCCTCGCGCCTCAGGAGGCTGTGGCCGAGTTTCGCGAGCCGGATTCAGTGGATTCGCAACAGTTGGCTTTGCTGGGCGTCGACCGAGTGCGCGTCACGCCTCTTGAACTGGCTGCTGCGTATCGCTGGCTCGCGCTCGAGCTTGCGGCCCATGCCGATTCCGATGCAGTACAAGTGGTGCGCGCGGGATTAGAAGATTCGGCCAGCTTCGGCATGGCGGGCCAGGCCAGCCTGGGTGGCATTGCCGTGCTGGGCAAAACCGGAACCGCCGAAGGCGTCTCTTCACCCCGCACCCACGGCTGGTTTGTGGCCCTCGCGCCCGCCGAAAATCCTCAAGTGGTGATTGCCGTGTTCCTGCCCGCAGGCCGCGGTGCCGATGCCGCGCACGTAGCCGGTAATCTGCTCGCCAACGCGCCCATCAACGCAATTCGGAAGCGGCCATGAACGGCGCCCGGTTCGGCAGAATGCTCCGTGCCCCATCCTTGGCGCGTCTTTTGCGCCAAGGATGGGATAGCACGAATCTCCATCGCCTTTTCGCGAGCGCCCTCGTCGCGGCGTTGTTCATTGGCTTCCTCAAGCCCGCCCCGGCTCCGGTTGTCGCCGCCATTCAGCCGCCCGCCGCGCGTACCACGCTCCGCGTCGGTATGTGGACGCTTTGGCACGACCGCAAAGTTGCGCTCACTCCCGTTGCTGCCAGCGCCTCCACGCTCTTCCGCACTTGCGAGCACTGTGCCGCAACAGCGCTGCGCTCTCCGGCAACGATTCGCGCCGAGGGCGACGCCGTCAACTTCGCGACCGCCGGCAAATCGGTCCATCTGGATGGCGTCTGGCTGAGCGGCGCTGTCACCCTCACGGCGCACGGCGAAACCGTAACTTTGCACGATCCAGTCGCCATCACCGCGCAGGCCGGCGTGCTGGTCATCGTGGTCACGCTGCCCGTCGAGAACTATGTGGAGCGCGTCGTCGCGAGCGAGAGCGGCCCCGGCGACAGCCCTGAGTCGCTGAAGGCGCTCGCTATCGTGGTCCGCAGCTTCGCCTTGCATGAAGCGCACGGCCACGCCGACTACGATCTGTGCGATTCCACCCACTGCCAGCTTCTGCACTGGGGCGGCAGCGGCGAACGCAACTCGACCGGCAACGGCGATCGCCGCGCCGCCGCGCATGCGGCCACGCTGGCTACTGCCGGCGAGACACTGCGGTTCCACGGAAAGCGCGCCCTGGCCTACTTCGGCAAGGATTGCGGCGGGCGCACCGCTTCTCCCGACGAGATTTGGCCGCGCGCAAAATTACTTCCCTATTTGCCTTCGCAGCCCGACCGCTTCTGCACGGAAAGTGGCGCACGCGAGTGGGCTTCCGAGATCACCCGTGCGGAGTTGACCGCAGCTCTCGCTGCGCATGGCCTCGCGCAGCCCGGCTGGCAGAATCTGACCGTCGCGCGGCGCGGCGCATCGGGGCGTGCCGTCACGTTGCAACTCGACCACACCGAAATCTCCGCCGAAGATTTCCAACTCGCTGTCGGCGAGTCGCTGGGATGGAATCGCATTCCCAGCACCTGGTTTGAAGTCAGCCGCCAGGGAGATACATTCGCTTTTCATGGGCGCGGCTGGGGGCACGGCGTGGGCCTTTGTCAAAAAGGCGCGGCGGCCATGGCTGCGCAGGGCCGCACCACGCGCGAAATTCTCGCCCAGTATTTTCCCGGCGCCGAAGCCGCGGACGAATCCACGGGACGCGCCTGGCAAAACTTCGCCGGCGAAGGCTTCGTTCTGCAATCGCTCGACGCCGCCGACGCTACATTTTTGTCCACTCTCAATCGCGCACGGGCAGAGGCGTCGCAAAGCTCCGGCCTGAACGCGAAAACTCCGTTTACCGTGCGCGCCTTCACGTCCACACCCGCTTTTCGCCAGGCCACGCTCGCGCCGGGCTGGGTGGCGGCATTTACCGAAGGTGATTGGATCGGCACGCAGCCCTTGCGCACGTTGGCCGCGCGGCAGCTTCTGGCCGGAACCATGCGCCACGAGTTTCTGCACGCGCTAGTGGAGCGTGAAGCCGGACCGGAAGCTCCACTCTGGTTACGCGAAGGGCTTGTTGAAGCATGGAGCGATGCCGCCCCAGCAACGACGCCTTCCGCCAGATCCAAGCTCACGATCGACGAAACAAACGCCGCTCTCGCGCACCCTGCCAGCGAAGCCGAGTCCGAAGCCGCGCATCGCGCAGCCGCGTGGTACGCAGCGCAGCTCCTCGCTCGCTATGGCCGCACGCAGGTGCTCGATTGGTTGCGCTCAGATGTTCCGGCCGGCGTCGTTGCCGGTCTCGGGAAGCGGTAGCTTGACGGAGTCTTCCCGAAGCGGCCCGGAACCGACCGGCGCCGCAACCAGCGCATCGTCGTCCGGCGGCTTGGGCCTGTGCTCCTCGCGCGCCAGCAGCACCGCTGCCCAAGCCAGCAGCAGAACCCAGCTCGCAATGGCCAGCAAGTACGCACCAACCGATTTCAGGATCACGGCCCACACCTGGTGCGCCACCGTTCCATGCGGATCGCCATTGAAGAAGTAGCTGGGCAGCAGTACGCCAACGAGCGCCGCAATCACCGCGCCAATCCACCACCGCCAGTTCAACATCATGCGCAGCAGTCTTCGCCACGGCAGCCGCCATCCCCATTGCGCCGAAGCCAGCGCGTGCGGAATCACCTTCGCCGGAACCACAATCCAGCGGAAAATCCAGATGAGAATCGTGAGCCAAAGCTGAATGTGCTCGTAAGTAAGAATGCGAGCCCGCGCGTGCGCCGAGGCGCGCGAGTTCAAATACCCCGCCCACTGCGGAATCTGATCGTCGCACCAATCCAGGATGGACCACGCGATCCACACCACCGCGATCCACATCAAAAGCGTGAGCGCGCCCCACAAGAACCGCACGCGGCGCTCGTCCTGATGGAAGAAACTCCGCATGGTTCCGGCTTCGAGCACGAGCACGGCGGCCAGCATCAATATTGGGAGAAACAGCGTGAGCCCCACCTGCCACATGTGCCTTTCGGGCACGCGCGTCCACACCACTCCCACCAGTACAATCAGCAGCGTCGCCCAGAATTGCGCCGCCGTCCAACCCCATTCGCGGCCCACACGCCGAAACATTTCCTCGAAATCGTTCACGAACGCACCTCGCTCACGCAGCTCACATTTCATAGTTCGCGGTTCGTAGCCCGCAGTCCCTTAGTCCCTCAGTCCCTTTTTTCAATTCCCTATTCCCTACTCCCTATTCCCCGCCTTCTTGCTCCCTCGCTCCCTTGCTCCCTTGCTCCCTGCTTCACTGCACCTCCAGCGTCGCGGGATCGGTCGTGGTCTCAATGTTCGGCTGGTACATGGGTCCGGCATCGGCCGGGCTGATCTGGAATTTACCGGCATTGTCCACCTTCAGCAGGTAAACGTACTCGCGGCGTACGGAAAAGTCGCTGTTGAAAAACGCCGCACGATCGTCGTGGAACTCCTCGCGCGTAAACCAGTCGGCCCACCAATCCGGCTTGTGGTTGATCGTGTAAAGTCCGCTCTCCGGCAGAAACTCCGTGCCCGCAGGAATCGGATCTTCCGCCAGCAGGTATTTCCAACTCGTCCCGCCCAGCGCCAGCCGCACCGCGATCACGTCGCCCACGTGCACCGCGCCTTTCAACGGAACCAGGTCGTACGTAATCGGATCGGTCGGCTTGTCCTGCCGTTTTTGCAACAGGTAGTAGTCGCGCGTGATGTTGAGCGCGAGCTGGCCCTGCTGGAAGTTCTTGCGGTCGGCCGAGTACCAGTCGTTTTCGGCAGACCAATACGTAATCCCGTTGCCGCTCTTGCGAATCGTGACCTGTCCGCCGTTGCCCGCCTGCGCCGCAGGCAATTTGATCTGCCAAGGCGCGGCAAACGCGTCCGCAGGACCGAAGTGCCGCTTACCTACGCTCGTGCCGTTCACCAGCACCTCCACGTCGGACATGTTGGCGAGCTCGCCGCTCAGCGCCAGGTAGTCGGTCAGCCCCTGGATCACCATCGACGTCTGCTTGGTCGAGTACCAGTAGTCTCCATCGCGATGCTCAGCCAGCCACCGCGCCGCTTTCGGCATCAGCCCGCTGGAGCGATCCTCCACGAGCAGCAATTTCAGTGCGAAGGCCGTCGTCTCCGGCGAGGTATCGTCCCAGAAATCGAGCAGGCCATCATATGTACCCACCCAGTACGCATCCACGTCCGTTGCGTGCGCCTTCTTTTCGAGCAGATCGGCTGCCTGCTTCGCGCGGCCATCATTCGCCGCCGCCAGCGCCAGCCCAGTCAGCGCCAGTCCCTCATCGCTCAGCTCGTCGCGATTGTCCCACGCCTTGTCGAGCGTATCTTTCGGCACGCCTGTGGTCGTGGCGATGGCATAGGTTGCATACGCCCGCAGGTCTGGAATCATGTCGGGATGCGCGTCGAGCGTCTTGATGAGCCACATCTGGGCTTTGCCCAGCCGCTGCTCGTCGACCGTGTAGCCGGCAGCTTTGGCCTGTCCCAATCCGCTGACTACATATGCGGTCATAAAGACCATGCTCTGATCGTCGGGCCACCAGCCCCAGCCGCCATCGTCGTGCTGATAGCTGTAGAGCCGCTCCAGCCCCGCCTGCACCTCGTCGTCCAGCGTCTTGCGATCGATGGGCGATTTCAGATGCAGCTTGTCGACAGCCTGCGCCACAATCAGGTCAGGCAGGAAGCTCGACATGGTCTGCTCGGTGCAGCCCCACGGGTAGCTGGTCAGGTAATCGAGAGCGTCAAACACCGTGCCCGCCACCGATGGCGCAACCGTGATCGTCAATCCCCTCGAGTTCACATCGGTTCCCGCAGGGTAGCTGTACGCCCACTGATTTTGCCCCGTGCCAGAAAAGACCACGCCCGCGCCCGCAGCCCTCTGCTTCACACCGTAGGGCAGAACCGGCAGCGTCATTTCGAGCGCGTCCGACTCCTCGTTGGTCAGCGCCTTGGCCGTGAACGTTGCGTTGCCCGTTTTTTGGGCTTTCACGCGCCAATCCACGTAGCTCTCGCCCTTGGCGGGAATGTTTACCTTCTGCGTTTGCCCGCTCAGCACGTCCACTCCGCTCACGTCGAGCGCGAAGGTCACGTCCTTCGACGTCGCCAGGTAGTTGTGCGCGATCACGCGCATCACCGTCTCGTCGCCCTGGCGGAAGAAGCGCGGCGCGGCCAGGCGCACAATCAGGTTCTTGCGCACCAGCACGCGCGTCACCGCTCCGCCGGCCTTGCCGTCGTCCGTCATGGCGCGGATCGTGGTGCGCCACGTGGTCAGCGCATCGGGGAAGTTGAATTCCACGCGCGCGTGCCCATCCGCGCCAGTATGCACATCGGGATTCCAATAGGCCGTGTCGGGAAAAGCTTTTCGCACCTTCGGCACCACCAGGTCCGATCCCGGCTTCACCTGCGCCATGCGCGGATGGTAAAGGCCGTTCAGTCCCGCCAGCATGGGGCTCTTCGTTCCCGCGTCTCCCTCGAAATAAAACTCGAACGAGGTTTGCGGATCGAGATACACCTCGCGCTTGGGGTAGAACGAGGCCACGATGTCGCCCGTCGTATCGGGCCGCACCGAGTAGAGCGCCTCGTCCACCACGCCGAAACTCAAATCAGCCTCAACCGGTTTGCCTGCGGAATCCACCGCTTTCACGTCGAAGCTGGCTTTATCGCCGGGCTCGTATTGCGTCTTCTGGGGCGTCGCGGTAATCGTCAGCGTCCGCTCCACGAGCGGAACCTTCAGGCTTTTTTGCGCCGTCATCAACTGGTCGTTGTGCACCAGAATCGCGGTCACCACCAGGTTCGGCTGCGCCAGTTGCGTAATCGGCACATCGAACGCGGCGCTCGTTCCCGTCGTATGAATAACGCGCTGCGATTGCACCGCGTTGCCTTCGGTCGTCACCACCGCCCACGACTCATCCAGCCCAGTGACAAGCAGCAGATGCGCGGTGTCGCCCACCTGGTAGCTCTTCTTGTCGGCCACAATCTGCGCCTGCGCGTTGGGCTCGTACATTGCGCCCGCGCCGTTCCAGATCCACAGCCACGTCTCGCCTTCAACGGTGCGATTCTCAGGCGTCTGCGCACTCGCGGTGATCTGGAAGTCACCGCTTCCGCCCAGCGGCAGATCCACCAGCACCGTTCCGTCGGCCCCGGTCGCGGCATCCTTGCTGGCCACTTCCGTCTTCGCCCTCTGGTGATTCGTTGCATCCCACGTCTGCACCGCGGCAATGTGCACCGCCGTCTGCACCGGCTTCGAATCGTAATCCTGCGCCGTCACCTTCACGCGTGCCGGCTTTCCATTCTCGACCACATAACTGACCGGCTCCACGCTCACGCGAAACGATCCATACGTGGCCAGCACTGTCGAGTGGCCGCTCACCTCGCGGTTCGCTGCGTCGGTCACGCGCGCCTCAATGCGATAGTCCTGATCGTTGTGTTTGTTGTCCACCGCAGTGGGCAGCGTCACCGTCAGTTGGCCGTTCGCGTCCAGAACTCCCTGGTGTTCCTGCTGCTCGGTCTCGCCATAGCCGGAATCCGTATCGTCCTCATCGTTCGCCTCGGCGGATGAATCGCCCTCGCCGTTGTCGTCTTCTTCGTCCTCGTCCCACCAGTAGTGCTGCGAGGTGTGCACCACGTAAGTCACCTTGGCTCCCGCAACCGGCTCGCCAAAGAAGTACCGCGCCTCAATGCTCGCTTGAATCGGACTTCCTTGAAGTAAATGTGCCACCGGCATCTTTACCGTCACCTGGTACTCGGGCTTCTTGTATTCCTCGACGTAAAAACTGCCGCCGACGCCGAACCCGTCGTTCCATTCGCCACTTTTGGTGCTGTCGTTAAACACGATGCCGTAGTAACCCAACGCCGCATCGGAGGCGAGATCGAAATCCGCCGCGACTGTTCCGTGCGCCGAAACCGGCAGCTCCTTGTTGAAGACCACCTTGCCGTCGGGCCCCGTCACGCGCATCGTGAGCGTGCGGTCGTCGGGCAGCACAAGATTGTCATTCACTTCCTTGCGCACGATCGCCTTGATGTGGACGGCGTGGCCGGGCCTGTAAACGGGCCGGTCCGTATAGATGTAGTCGTGCTCCTGCTGCTGATTCTGCGTGCCGAATCCGTAGCCAAACGGCGTCACCACCGCGGCGTCGGCTCCATGGCGCGCCAGGATCCACACATTCTCCGGCTCCGCTCCCTG
Source organism: uncultured Occallatibacter sp. (assembly GCA_964569985.1). Classification (GTDB taxonomy): domain Bacteria; phylum Acidobacteriota; class Terriglobia; order Terriglobales; family Acidobacteriaceae; genus Telmatobacter. Next base: position 81,514 of record CAZMWL010000010.1, on the reverse strand, counting down.
CGCGCCGCCGCGCACCGTATAGGTGAGCGATGTCAGCCCGTCGCTGCCGGTTTTGCCGGACGACTGCAGCTTTCCGTCGCCCCACATCACCACATCCGCCTCCTCCACCGGCGCGCCGGTCTTGCGATCGGCCACAAATAGGAATGCTTTCCCGTCCACCGTCCGCTCCACCACGGCGATCTTCGTAACAATCGCGACCGTGTACGCCTTGTACGTTCCATCCGTGGCCTCGATCAGGTACACGCCTGCGTCCAGTCCCCCGCCGTTCGCGTTATCGATGGGCAACACTTCGTTCTCGCTCACCAGCGCCGGCGGCACCACCAGCTTCCATCGCGCCACCAGTTGGCTTTCGTTCAGCAAAGGAATCCGCGCAAACTGTGTTGCCCCCACCACCTGGCTGCGTTTGCCCAGCTTGCTCTGTCGCTCAAGAATGCTGTCCCGCGCCTCGACGGTAAATTGCCCGCGGAAAAAGCTTCGAATCAGCCACCAGAGATGCGCTTTGAAATCGTGAATCCGCTCCAGCCACGTCTCTTGATCGATTTGCTCGTTCGGCGAGTAAGGCTTGACCCCGAAGCTGTGCGGATCCTTGAGGCCCGAGAAGAACTTCTCCGCATCCCGCACCTTGTACACGCGAAACTCCAACTCCGGCACGTTGCGCGCGAAAAGCTGAATCTTGACGCTGTCGCCCGGCGCAAACGTGCGCGTGGTCGAAAGCGAAAACGAGCGCGGCGCATCGCCTGAAGCAGCATGGGCAACGCCGGTAACTGCGAGCAGCAGAAGCAAAGTGACGAAAAGCATCGACCCGGCTGCATAGATGGTGCTGCGCGGGGACATTGCTTTATATCCATCAGAAAAATGCTTCGTAAGGCACGAAGTGTCAGGGCACGACTTCAGTCGTGCCGCAGATGTCGCCAAATGCGCGGGGGCTTTAGCCCCTGAGAGCAATTTCATAAGGTGCCTCGCAGAATGTTCCAGCGGTAAACGCCGAGAAAGTTGGGATTGCCGGGCGTAGGCCGCCATTGCGGCTGGGGATGGTCGAGTAGCTCAGAAAGCAGAACGCGGCGGATTTCACCGGGTTGGCCGTGGTCCGGTCCAGTGTCGTACACCACCTCGCTCGCCGCGCCGCTCCGCGTCACGATCATCGAGTGCCACGGCGACGACTGGCCGAACTGCCGGTAGAAAAGCAGGTCGCCGGGCAGCGCCGCGCGCACATCCCGACTCACAAAGTACGCATTGCGCTCCACAAGTGTCCGGGCGTCGGCAAACTGCTGAAATGCGCCGTCGGTCAGGTCTTCAGCCGTAAATGCGCCCGGCTTCACACGAAACAGCGCCGTTCCCAGCGGCGAGTGCGGGTAGCTCCACGCGCGAATCTCGCCCGGCGGCGCAGCAACCTCAATGCCGGTGGTCTCGAACCAGCTTTTGTCGTGGCGCTTCAGCGCCTCGCGATAGCTGTAACGCAGCAGGCTGGCGCAATCGGTAATCTCCGCGGGCGTCTCTGCCGGCGCCCGCACGGCCTGGTACTCGGCAATCAGCGTGAACCAGCGGCGAAACGCTGCCTGGTCCGCCGGATCGGTCAAGCGCACAAAATCAGGCGTTCCGTCGCCAAAGCGATCGCTCCAGTCCAGCGCCGCCGGCCGCATCCGCGACGAACTGGCACTGGCCGCCTGCGCACGCAGCGGCAGCATCCAGTGCAGCAGCAGCCGCCCGGCCGGGCCGGCTCGCCCCGCCAGGCCCAGAACCACCGCCATCGCGGCCAGCGCGCCGAGCGCAAACAGTGCTTCCCTGCGACGGGTGCTCACCGTCGGGTTGCCGACCAAAACTCTGCCGTGCGCGCTCACATCAATAGGAAGCCGCACCCATCCTACGGCAATTTCTGCGCAGATGCGCGAAATTCTCATGTTGCCTCGCCGCCGCGCACCCGGACCCGTTCAGCCATCACCGACTGCAGCATAACTCCATGCCTACAATGGCGATTGCCGTCTGCCATACGCCCACGCGCAAAACTTGCCGTGATCGTACTTTTGGCGGATACATGGGCTGTTCCAGTCAGCGTACAGTTCGACTCGGCTCGGAAACGTCGCTTCTGACGCTTTGGAAATGACGCTATGGGTCCGGAACAGAACTGGCGCCTGGCGCCACAGGGCTTTGGGAAATCGAGTTGAAAGCGGTTTCAATGCGCTATGGATGGCTTAGAAGTCGCTGGAAGCTCTTCTCCCGGCCCTTTGTACTCACTTCAGGAGGTAGTTATGCAATTGATTAGCGCAAAGAGCCTTCGAGCTCTGATGCTCGTTATTCTGGTGGCCCTCGTCGGCTCTGGCCTGCTTGTCTACGGACAAGGCACCAGCGGCAGTCTCACCGGGCAGGTGTCCGATCCTTCGGGCGCGGCAGTCGCCAACGCGACGGTCACGCTCAAAAACGTCGATACCGATTCTCTTCAAACGGCAACTTCCAATGACACAGGAACTTACCTTCTGAAGCCGGTTATGCCGGGCAATTACACGCTGACCATCACAGCAAAGGGCTTTGCCACGTACGTGCAAAAAGGCATCGTCATCACGGTCAACCTCTATGCGACCCAGGACGTCCACCTGAAACTGGGCTCGGCGCAAAGTGAGGTCGTCACCGTGACCGCAGACACAGAGCTGGTAAACACCACATCAGCCGAACTGGGACAGACGGTCAATGAAGCCGCCATCTCCGCACTGCCCCTCGATGGACACGATCCTTCGTCCCTCGTCTTCATGATCCCGGGTTCGGTTGACGTCCAGCATCATGGCGGCGAAACCATCCAGACCGGATTCTCTTTCCCGACCGAGACCGGCGCCGGCATCGGCAGCAGCCGCAACGGCAGCACGTTTTATACGCTCGACGGCGTCACCAATATGGACAACTACGACCTGCTGGCCGATCCGTTCCCGAATGCCGACGCGACCCAGGAGTTCAAAGTCATCACCAGTAACTACGGCGCGCAATATGGCTTCGCGCCCAGCGCGGTGGTCTCCATCGCCACCAAGAGCGGCACCAATAGCTTCCACGGCGGCGCATTCTGGTACGTTCGCAACAACGCCATGAACGCCACCAACTGGTTCAGCGGTCAGACCGACACGCTGCGGCGCAACCAGTACGGCTTGTTCGCCGGCGGGCCCATCAAAAAGGATAAGCTCTTCTTCTTCGCCAACTACCAGGGCACCAAAATCATCTGGAACTCCACCGACACGTTGACCAGCACGCCAACCACCGCCATGCTCAATGGCGACTTCAGCGGCTTAGGCGTGGACCTGGGCGGTCCCTTCAAATTGAACTCCGCGACCGGGCATCACGACCAGCTCGACACCAGCCTTACAACATCCGCGTGTGAATACTCTCCGACAGCATCCTGCAGCACCACCGTCCCCGTGAAGCTATCGCCGGCCGCAAAGTATTTTGCCAGCCAAGGCATGATCCATGCCGCGACAACGGTGGCCAACACCACGGCTCTGAAGCCCGGGTTGCAGAGGGCCAACGGCGACATGATGTACGTCTATCCCAACGTCTACGACAGCTACGACGAGGGCACCCTCAAGCTGGACTACAACCTCTCGCCAACGCAGACCCTCACCCTGCGCTCCTACACCAACTCCTTCGGGTCTCCCTCGAGCGACGTTCCGGGCAACATGGAGAGCGCCTACAATCACGGCTCATGGACGGCCAGCTTCTGGCAACAGATGTTTTACTTCAACAACCTGTTGCAGCATACCTGGACAATCAATCCCAAGACGGTCAACACGATCTCGGTCTTCATGAACCAGAATACGGCGCACAGCGCCGCCCAGGAGTTGGGCAGCGATGGAAAGGCGATGTGCTTCTCCAACAACAGCGCTGATCCCCTTGGGGTAAATATTGGGGTCAACGAGCCCGCCGGCAGTTGCTACATGGGCGCTCTCCGTATCAACTCGAACTACGGCTTTGAGAGCGGCTGGGATGAGCCATCGTCGGAAGAACGCAACACCCTGGGCTTTGCGGATACGCTCAACCGAATCCTCGGCAAGCACTCGATCACCGCAGGCATCGACTTGATGCATCAGCACGCGGTCGAGAACACCGCGTATCCTACGCAGCCGATGATCGGGTTTGGAAGAAATGGAACCGCTGGAACTACGAATGCCTTTACCAACAGTGGTAGCGGGTACCTGGCCGACTTCATGCTGGGCTACGCATCGGGGTATATGCAAGGCGCCGGCGAAATTGCCGATGTGGCCGGCTGGCAGTTTGGCCCCTTCGTGCAGGACGACTGGAAGCTGAGTCCGAGTCTGACCATCAACCTCGGCCTGCGCTGGGATCCGAACACGCCTCCCGTCTCCAAGAACGGCCGCGGCTCTGCCTGGGTTCCTGGCACTGCTACCGTCGCCGGTTTCGCGAATAGCAACCCCGGCAAGCAGAGCGTTGTGTATCCCAACGCTCCCGCGGGAATGCTCTTTCCCGGCGACCCCGGAGTGCCTGATACCTTGATCGACAGTGACTACGGTTATTGGGAGCCTCGCGTCGGCATGGCCTACCAGCCCAAGTTCCTGCCGCGCACTGTCTTCCACGCCGGCTTCGGCATGTTCACCGGTCCGTTGCAGTACTCGGAGTACAACCACGCCGCCGACGTCGCCCCCTTTAGCCCCACCTTTAACGCCTCGGGATGGGCTTGGGACCCAACCTGCGGCGCCACCACGTGTCCAGACTCGATCGCCAAGGGTGCGATCATTGCGTTTGATAATCCTTGGGGCAGTACTGCGGCTTTCCAGGATTCCTATTCCGGGGTCATTCCCAATGGTTACACCAGCAGTCCGTTCCCTGGAACGTTTCCCTGGGCATCGACGACCTACAAGACCAAGCCCGCGACAAACACAACCATTCCCAATGGACAGCAAATCGGCCAGACCTTCTCGCGCAACTTCAAGCTGCCCACGGTGTATGCCTGGAACATTTCGGTCGAGCATCAGCTCACCCCGACAACGGTCCTCCGCGGAGCATATGTCGCCAGCGAAACCGATCACCTGTCGGTACTCGTCGACATGAACCCGCCGTACGCTACAAAGATACCCGTGAATGCGGCGCTCGGGGACATCTACGATGACCAGAGCTGGGCGACGGCGAGCTACAATTCGCTGCAAATCAGCTTGGACCAGCGTGTGTGGCACGGCCTCCAGGTGCAGTCCAGCTTCGCCTGGTCGCACACCCTCGACATCACCGGCACCAGCAACGTCTCCTACGGCAATCCGGCGCTGGGCAACCCGATCAGCGCCGCGTGGAACCGCGGCAATTCCGGTGCGGACGTGCCGTGGGCCTGGATCAGCAACTTTATCTACCAGGCGCCCTCGTTTAGAGAAAAGGGCTGGCTGATGGCGGAGACGGTCGGCGGCTGGCAGTTGAGCAGCATCATCACCTGGCAGAAGGGCAGCCCGTTCTCCATTGGCCAGTGGGGCACGGACCCCGGAGTCGGTATGTGGAATAACCGTGCCGATTTCGTTCCGGGTGTACCCGCCAACATGGGCAAGGGCAGCCACTGGGACTGGGTTAACCCAGCCAAGGGCTACTTCAACGAGGCAGCCTTCACCCTTCCCACCTCCTGCGCCGACAAAACGCCCGGATGGTGCGGATTCGGCGATACCAGCAAGAATGCCTATTTTGGACCCGGCGTCTTTGGCATCAATTCATCGATCATGAAAAACTGGACTCTGCTGGAAGGAAAGGTCTTACAGTTCCGCTGGGACGCCTTCAACGCCACCAACCATCCGAACTTCTCCGGTCCGGCGTCCACCGTCAATCAGGGTGCTGGAACTTTTGGAATAATTACCGGAGTGAACGCGCCTCGTGTCTTCCAGGGCGCACTCCGCTTGACCTTCTGATTTCGCGCTTTCACTATGGCAGTCCGGATCCCACGATCCGGACTGCTTTTTCGTGCGCTGTTGCGCGCAGGTTTCGATCGTAGAGGCTGTTCCCCGCTCCCTCACTCCCGCGGCGCCCGGAACCTGTGCCCCAGGAACTTGCGCTGGAAGACACTGGCCACGTCGCTCTCGGCTCCGTTCACCTTGAGGCGCAATCGACCGCAGAGGTTCAGCAACAGAGTCCTTCTCTCCTCTTTCTGCGGCAAGTGATTGCGACCCTACTTTCGTCTGATGGCAGCACATGATCGGCGTGCCTATGATGGGAGCGCAAGCTGGAGGGATCGACATAGCGATGAAGCACAAAATACTCTACACCGTCCTTGGTTTCGTCCTGGCAGTCGGGGCGGTCGTCCTCATGGGTTGCGGGGGAGGGGGCGGGGGAGGGGGAACATCCACAACCACGCCCCCGTCAACGGCGCCCGCACCCACCTTCTCGCTTGAAGTCGGAATCTACGCGACGGCGCAAACCGTCACCATCTCCGACGCCATCGCCGGTGCCACCATCTACTACACCACCAACGGAACGACGCCCACCACCGCCTCAAGTGTCTACTCCAGCGCCATCACCATCCCGGCGACTCCGGCTACGGAAACCATCCAGGCCATCGCCGTGGCCTCGGGCTACGCAAATTCCCCGGTCGCATCCGCCGTCTATACGATGACCTCGCCCCCGGCCACGGCCACTGTCGTCGGAGCCGATGTCGGATGGCTGACCCAACTTGAGAGCATGGGGTATACCTGGACCGATACCAGCGGCGCAGCGGGAAACGCGCTGCAGATTCTCAAGAATCATGGCGTGAACACCATCCGCATCCGGACTTTTGTGAATCCCACCATCACCTCCGGCGTTCTGGGTGTGGGCAATGACAATCAGGCAGGCAGCATCGCCCTGGCCGTGCTCGCCAATTCGATGGGCTTCAAGATCGAGATTGACTTCCATTTGAGCGATACCTGGGCAGACCCTGGGCATCAAACCACTCCGGCTGCGTGGACAAATGATAGCTATGCCCAGTTGCAAACTGACGTCTATAACTACACGTTTGCTTTCATGACGGCGCTGGCGGCCGATGGAATCTTTCCGCAATATGTGCAGGTCGGCAATGAAATCGACTCCGGAATGCTCTGGCCGATTGGCTCGGTGGGCGCCACAACCGCAAACGGCAACGACTTCACCCAAATCGCCGGCCTGATCAACAGCGGCTATCGCGCCGTGAAGGCGGTCAGCAGTTCCACGCAGGTCGTCATTCATCTGTCGACCATCAGCAATCTAAGCGACTTTGAGTGGTTCTTTGACGGGCTGAAGGCCGCCGGCGGAAATTTCGACATCATTGGTGGCTCCTATTACGACGGCCCATCCAACATCACCACGGTTGCCGCCAATCTGAATACGCTGGCCGCCCGCTATAACAAGCCAGTGTTGATCTGCGAGATCGGCTACTTGTATAGCGATCCCACCGATGCCTACACCGATATCCAGGGTGCGATCCAGGCGATGAATGCCGTGCCCAATAATATGGGGCTGGGAGCGATCTACTGGGAGCCGGAAGCTCCTGACAACGCCGCAACAAGTGATTACACGATGGGCGCTGTGAATGCGGGTTCAGGAAGTGTGCTGCAATTTACGACCGCGATCAATGCGTTCTGAATTGAAGCACAGCCGCCCCGCACGGATGGGAACTGAGGAGTATTGTCACTTCCGCGGCACGCGCACTTCGATGCGCACCCCTTTGCCCGGCGCGCTCGCCAGTTGGAACTTCCCGCCCGACCGTTCCACCCGCTCTTTCATGCCCTTCAGTCCGAAGTGGTGGCCATTCTCGCTGTCCGACTGTTGCGGATCGAATCCGCAACCATCGTCGTCCAGATCCAAAACCAATTCGCTGCTCTTGTACCTGAGCGCCACGCCTACTCGCGCCGGATGCCCGTGCAGCATGGCGTTATACACGGCCTCGCGCGCCACCATCAGCAAATCGTGGGCCACCGGCTCGTTCACCGTGAAGGGCGTTCCGCTCATCGACCACGCCACCGGCACCTGGAACTCGCTGCTCACCTGGCGCGTCATGCTTTCCAGCTTTTCGCCCAGACTACCGGCGTCGTCCGGTTTGCGCAGGTTCCAAATCGCCTCGCGGGCCTCATTGATCGTGCCCCGCAACTGCAGCCGCGCAAACTCCATCAGCCCCGCGCCGCGGCTTTCCTTCTCACCTTCCATCGCCAACGCCTCGAGCAGCGCGGAGACTCCCGTGCATCCCTGGATCACCGTATCGTGCATCTCCCTCGCCAGGCGGCTGCGCTCCTCCAGAACCGCTTCAAACCGCGCCCGCACCTGCCGCACCCGGTATTGGTACAGGCCAAAGACCAGCAGCGCGACGAGCCCCGCGCAGCCCGTCATAAACCACCACGTGCGATAAAAGAACGGCCGTTGCACGATCGCGATCGATGCCTCGCTCACCGCATCCGGGTTGCTCACGTCGAAGGTCTCCACGCGAAAGCGATAGCGCCCCGCCGGCAGATTGGTGTAGTCGGCCGTGCGCGCCGCGGTGGGCGCGCTCCATGTCTTTTCAAAGCCTTCCAGCCTGTATCGGAAGCGCAACCCATCCTGCGTTCGCAGCTCGATGGGCGTGAAATCGAACTCCAGTCGTCCGTTGCCCGGCCGCAGCACCACCTCGTCATTCGCAGCCGCCGGCCGCCCGTCCGCCAACACGCCCTGGATCAGCAATGGCGGCGGCGTCAACGCCGCCCGCCTCAGGGGAGGAAGATGCAGCGGTCCCAGATTGCTCGGAAACCACACGTCTCCCTGCGGCGTGATGCAGCCTGAGGATTGCGTGCCTCCGTAAATCTCGGTGTTAGCCGCCATGTCGGCGGTCGAGTAAAACGTAAGCGCGAAATGACGCGGGAACGATTCGGCCTGCGCATCCAGCTCACGGCGGTTCACGAACCCCACGCCGTTGGGGCCGCTCATCCACAGGCGCCCCGCCGTATCCTCCAAGATCTGGTAGATCGCATTGCCCGGCAGCCCGTCTGCGGCGGTAAACTGCGCCAACTTTCCCCCGCGGTACCGGAACAGTCCGTTGTTCCGCGTGCCGAACCACAAGCCTCCGTCAACGTCTTCGTGAATGGCCCACACCTTCGTCTGCGCCAGCGCCGTGGTCACGGCATCGCCCACGAATACGCCGTTGCGCAAGTGGCTCACGCCGCGATCGGTGCCAATCCACAAATCGCCGTTCCGGTCCTCGAGCAGCGCACGCGTGCTGAAGTACGCCAGCCCGTCCCGCATCTGGTAGCTGACGATGCGCGGCCGTCCGTTCTCCCAGAGAATGTGATTCAGCCCCTCGTCGGCCGCCACCCACATGCTGCCGTCGCGGTCCTGCGTCATGGCGCGCACAAAGTTGTTCGACATGCCCTCGCGCGTCGTCAGGTGCGTGGTCCCGCCCTCCGCGATCCGGTATACCCCGTCGCCATCGGTTCCCACCCACAGAGCTCCGCTCCGGTCGCGGTCGACGTTGCGCACATGATCGCCGCCCGTCCCCGGCAAATGCATCGGCGTCACCGCGCCGTCTTTCATCCGGAACAGCAGTGTCGAGCCAATCCATAAGCTGCCGTCGCGATCCAGGTAGACCGTCCCGAAGTCGGAGTCGTTGGCCTTGGGCAGAGGAATAATGCTCACCTCCGCCGTGGTCAGCCGCAGCATCCCCGACTGCGTCCCGATCCAGAAATTCCGCTCATCGTCTTCAAAAAAGTTCAACACCGTGTTGCTCGGCAGCGACAGCGGCGCTGTGATCTGGGTCAGGCGGCCGCCGCGAAATTCATACAGGCCCTGCCCGATGGTGCCAATCCACAAAACGCCATCCGCCGTCTGGCGCAGCACCCGCACCGTCCCGGTAATTCCACCCACGCGCTCAAAGCTCTTCTCGCCCGCGGCCATGCGATTCAGTCCCGACACCGTGCCCACCCATATGGTTCCATCCTGGGTCTGCACGATCGACTTCACGCGGTTCTGGCTGCTCTCTCCGCGCATCGTGTATTCGGTCACGGCCCCGCCGCTCATGCGCAGCAGCTTCGATCCGCCCACCCACAACCCGCCGTCGCGATCCAGGTAAATCTTGTGCACCGCCAGCGACGGCACGTCGCCTGTCCCGTCCACGCGCACAAACCGGCCGCCGCCGAATTTTCCGTCATCGAGCCGCAGCAGACCGTTATCCGTCCCGGCCCAGATGTTGCCTTCGGCGTCCTCGGCCAACGTCCGCACAAAGTCGTTGCTCAGACCTTCGCGCGTGGTCCATGAGCGAAACTCGCCTTGCGCGTAGCGCGCCAACCCTCCGCCTTCGGTCCCGATCCAAAGCGCTCCGTCGCGCGACACCATCAGGCAAAAGATGCTGTTCTCATGCAGCGCAGGCGTGTTTTGCCGGTCGAAGACCGTGAAGTGCACACCATCGAAGCGCACCAGTCCGCCGCTGGTCCCGATCCACAGGTATCCATCCCGCGTCTGCGCGAAGGCCTGCACCGTCTGCTCCGGCAGCCCATCGGAAGCCTGCCAGATATGCCGTGTGTATCCCGCAAAAGCGTCGCTCTGCGCCACCGCGCAGGCGCCCGAAACCGTCATCATCCAGATCACTGCCGCAATCCAGACGGCAATCGTTCGTGCTTTATGCATGGCGGCGCTCAGTATACCGCGAAGCAAATACCCCGGGCCCAACAGAAATCAGCCGTGCCCCATCCTTTCGCGCCTTATGCGAAAGGGTGGGAAACCAACGAAGCCTCGGCGGCTTTCCCCCGAACCGCCAGAAATCGCCCCCTGATCCGACTTTCGGCGGATCAAAAGAACGCCACAGGGGAATACAGTGGTCTTTCTCGATGGCCATGCTCGAACCCACCCTCGAGAAGGCACTGGCACGGAGCCTATCGCAATGTCTTCCTATATACGATTTATCCCGAAGGGCTCCCGTATCTGCGGGGTTCAAAAGCTACTAATAGCGACCGCGCTTTTGCTCGTCGCGCCCGTCTCTGCACACCCGCAAGCTGCTGCCACGCCAATTCGCATCGATGCCAGCCAGCCCTGGCGCGAACCCGGACCTGCGCGCTATGACGAAGGCTCGGCTACCACTCCCGCGGGGCTCACCCTCAGCCTGAACAACCGTTTCCTCACCCTTGACGGAAAACCCTGGCTTCCCGTTGCCGGAGAATTTCACTTTTCGCGCTACCCGCGCGCTCGGTGGGAAGACGAAATCCTCAAGATGAAAGCCGCTGGCGTCAATGTCGTCTCCACCTACGTGATCTGGATCCACCACGAAGAGATTCGGGGTCAATTCGACTGGACGGGCCAGCGCGACCTGCGCGCCTTCGCCCAGCTTTGCGCCAAGCATGGCATGGTTGTGATCGCGCGCATCGGCCCCTGGGACCACGCCGAGGTGCGCAACGGCGGCTTGCCCGATTGGGTGCTCCAGCAGGGCCCAACCCGCGAAAATGATCCCGCGTATCTCGCCTCGGTTCGCACCTGGTACGGCCAGATCGGCGATCAACTGAAAGGCCTGCTCTGGAAGGACGGCGGTCCCGTCATCGCCATCCAGCTCGAGAACGAGTACTCGAAGCGCGGCCCGCGTGCCGGTGAAGCGCACATCCTCGAACTCAAAAAGCTCGCCCTCTCAAGCGGCCTCGATGTACCGCTCTATCTCGTTACCGGCTGGGACGACGCCGTAGTGCCTCCTCGCGCCGTCATTCCCGTCTACGGCGGCTATCCTGACGCGCCCTGGGACAGTTCCATCGCCAAGCTTCCGCCCGCCGAGGTCTATGCCTTTCGCTTTCAAAGCCGCGTGGCCGCCAACGTCAATGCCGATCGCGGTCGCGGCGAGCCCGGCGCCTTGTCCCCTGCCTCCGATTCCCTGCCCTACCTCACCGCGGAAATCGGCGGCGGCATCGAGGACACCTACCACCGCCGCCCTGTGATCGCGCCCGATGACATCGCCGCCGTCGTTCCCGTCATGCTCGGCTCCGGCGTCAATCTCTACGGCACCTATATGTTCCAGGGCGGAGAAAATCCCGACGGCCAGCTCACCACGCTCCAGGAATCGCAGGCCACCGGCTATCCCAACGATCTGCCCATCAAGGCCTATGACTTTCAGGCGCCGTTGGGCGAGTTCGGCCAGGAGCGTGCATCGTTTCGCAAACTGAAGGTCTTCGACTACTTCCTCAACGACTTCGGCGCCGATCTCGCGCCCATGACCGTCCACGCTCCTGCGGTTGAGCCGCGCAACTCCGCCGATCTCTCGGTTCCTCGCGTTGCCGTGCGCTCACGCGGCGACGCCGGATTCATCTTCTTCAATAACTACGTGCGCGGAACCCAAATGCCCGTGCACCGCGCCGCACAATTTCAAATTCGCCTGCCCGGCCCCGAAGGCAAGCCCGGCCCGACACTCGCGATCCCGCGCCATCCCATCGATCTGCCCTCGGGCGCATACTTCATCTGGCCGTTCAACCTGCGGCTCAGCGGCGTCACGCTGCGCTACAGCACGGCGCAACTCTTCACGCGCCTCGAAAACTCCGGCGTTCCGACCGTCTACTTTGAAGCTCTGCCCGGCATCGCGCCGGAATTCGCCTTCGACGCGGCCACCGTCCGCACCGTAAAGCCTTCCAGTGGAGAAACCGTCACCGATGCCGGTGTCCTCTACATCACCGGCATCCAACCCGGCGTCGACTCTTCCATCGACGTGGTTTCCTCCGTGGGCAACGCGCTGCGGCTCGTCGTGCTCACGGCCAGCGAAGCGGAAGACGCCTGGAAAGTGCCCATCGACGGCAGCGATCGCCTGCTCATCACCCAGCAGGATTTTCTGGCCGATCCGGATGCGCAGCCGGCGCGTATCTGGCTGCGTTCTCTCGCCCGTCCGCTCTTCCAATTCACCATCACGCCGCCCACATCAGCGCCCCTCAAAGCCAATGTGCCGCTCGTCGCGTTCAACATAAACGACCACCCGGCCGGCTTCACCGCCCAGGTCCCGCAGTGGAACGCCGCACTCGAATTTAACCAGATCCAGGCGCCCGGCGAAGCGCCTCCCGTCAAAACCGGCCCGGCGCAGAACTGGCGTCCGCGTGGCGTGGCACAGGCGCCCGCCGCCGGCGAACTTCCGCAAGCTGCCCAATGGTCGATCGCGGTTCCCGCCAGCGCTCTCGACGGCCTGAGCGAGCTTTTCCTTGAAGTGAAGTACGAAGGCGACGTAGCCCGCCTCTCGGCCAATCACCATCTCCTTGACGACGATTTCTACAACGGCAAGCCGTGGATGGTCGGCCTCGAGCGCTTCCTCGCGCCCAACGGCTCCGGCAACTTCAACCTGAGCATCCTTCCCTTGCGCAAGGACGCGCCAGTCTACTTCGAGCTTCCCGAGCCTCAGCAGTTTGGGCAGAACGGCCAGATCGACAAGCTCGACAGCATCCGCCTGGTTCCCGAGTATCAGCTTGTGATTGTCGCCGCCGGCCAGTGACCCTTGATGCAGCGATCAGGCCTATATCGGTCTTTCGCAACTCCTGTGAGCAGGACTCGCGGCACACCCGCCTGGCCCGCGCCGAGCCTTTACAGCAGTGGCGAACGAGGAGCAATCTGGAGGCACGCAATGAACGAACAGCGCGTAGATGAACATCGAGGGGAAGAACAGGCAGGGATGAAGGAAGCCGCTAAGATCAAAGTCCTGATTGTCGACGATCACCCCATCATGCGTGTCGGCATCTCGGCCATCATCGACGCCACGCCAGATATGACCGTAGTCGCCCAGGCCGGCAGTGGCGAAGAGGCCGTCGAGCTATTCGAAAAGCATCTGCCCGACATTACCCTCATGGATCTGCGTCTGCCCGGAATCAGCGGCGTCGAGGCCATCCGCGTTTTGATCTCGCGCCATCGCAACGCCAAATTTGTCGTCCTCACCACCTACGAGGGCGATGAGGACATTCATCAGGCACTCGAGGCCGGCGCGCGCAGTTACATCATCAAGGGCATGCCGCACGAAGCTCTGATCAGCGCCCTGCGGCGCGTCCATTCCGGCGGCCGTTTTCTGCCCCAGCCCGTCTCGCGCGCCCTCAACGCGCGCATTCCCAACTCCGACCTCAGCGCCCGTGAGCGCGAGGTGCTCGATCTCATTGTGCGCGGCAAGAGCAACAAGGAGATCGCCTCCGATCTCGGCATCACCGAGTCCACCGTAAAGTGCCACGTCAGCGTGATCCTGATGCGCCTGAACGTGGATGATCGCACCCAGGCGGTCGTCACCGCCCTGCAGCGCGGCCTCATCCATTTATAAAGGCGCAAACTCTCGCGATCTATTGCGCAACTCCATGAAAACGCTGTCATTTGTCCGGAAAATCTGCGCCCGCCCCCCATCCCGCGGCAGCCCGCGAACAGAACCGCCGAACCGCACTGCACGCGTGCTAAAATCGCTGTCACTGGCGAACGCTGTCACGGGTAAGACCATGATCGATGCTGAAGTCGAGTACGGAACAACGCCCGACCTGACCGCGGACATGATTCGTGCGCAGCTCGACCTGCTTGTACGCGACGAAGTCTTTCGTACCAGCAAACGCTCCGTGGCTTTTCTCAAATATGTGGTGGAGCAAACGCTCAACGGATCGGCCGACCTAATCAAGGAACGCACCATCGGGGTCGAGGTCTTCGGCAGGGACCCCTCCTACGACACCAACGTCGATCACATCGTGCGCACCGCGGCCACGGAACTGCGCAAGCGCCTCGCCACCTATTACGTGGACGAGAAACACCGCACCGAGCTGCGCATGGGCCTGGTCCCGGGCTCCTACGTCCCGCGATTCGCGCTTCCCGGCCAGGGCCGGCACACCCTCATCGATCCTGAAGCGGAAGCCGAGGCGGCCGATGGAGGACTTGAAACCCATAGCGCCCACATCCAGTTCGGGCCCGTCCCCTTGGCTCCAAGCACGACCGCTGCAAGTGCTACGAAGCGCCGCTTCGGGGGATTCGTGCTCTTTGCCGGCGTCGCCCTCGCTGTGGCTTTGGGCTATGTCTGGTTCCATCGATCCAACCCCGAGGATCTCTTCTGGAAGCCGGTACTCGATACGCCGGGCCCCGTCCTCGTGGCTGTGGGAGATCACCCCAACGGTCCTCCCACTCTGCCCGCCGCCGATGAAACCAGCAGCACGGTCACCCCGGTTCCCAGTTCGGATTCGTCGCAGACTGTGCCTTTTGCTGACACGGTCACGATCGCGCGCGTAGTTGGCGCGCTCGAGGCCCGCAACAAGCAGGTCCTCATCCGCAGGGGCAGTGCCAGTTCCTTCTCCGATCTCCGCGAGGGCGCTGTGGTGCTCATTGGCGCCTTCAATAATGAATGGAGTCTCCGCCTCACCCGCCAACTCCGTTACAGCCTAGCCATGGACCCGGACAAGCACCTTATCTATATTCGGGACGCAAAAAACCCCGCATCGCGCACCTGGAGCTGGGCCACCAATCAGCCGCGCGAGCCGGTCACCGGCGCCAACAGCCCCAAGTTGCAGGACTTCGCCCTGATCTCTCGCATCCGCGATTCGGAAACCGGCCATGTCGTCGTGGTCGTCGGCGGACTCTATACCTACGGCACTGAAGCTGCCGGGGAGTTGCTCACCAACCCCGATCTCATGCAGGCCATCTCCGCCCAGGCGCGGCCCGGCGCCGCCAGTCAAAACTTGCAGATTATTTTGGGAACCACTGTGACCGACGGCACTCCCGGACCGCCCAGGGTGCTTGTCGTCTCTGCGGAATAGTTCTCGCCGGGTGCCTGCCGCTCCCCGATCTCCCTTCATAATAATCATTAAATGAGTAAGATACAGCGACTCCTGACGGTCAGGGACGGTATCTGTCTATGCAAGAGTTAATTCGATTTACTAAAAACGCCGGGGTTCACATATCAGTTCGTCCGTACGCGTCTGTTTACGGCGCGGCAACTCCGTTTCGGCCGAACTGAGCATTGAAAAGATTCAGGAGGCTGACATGAGAACTCTTGTCAAACTGTTGGGCGGTTTTGCAGTTCTATGCGCGGTGTGCATCTGTGCGCCGGGCGGGCTGCGCGCGCAAGGATTAGGAAGCATCAATGGCACTGTGACTGATTCGAGCGGCGCGGTAGTCGCCGGAGCTGAGGTAACGGCTACCCAGGCTGCCACAGGAATCTCGACCAAAACCACCACGGGCCGCGAAGGCACATTCGTTTTTCCCATTCTGTCGCCTTCGGTCTACAACATCAGCGCCACGGGTTCGGGATTTGAAGTGTACACGCAGAACGGCGTGGAACTCCGCGCCGACGCCGCGGTTACGGTCAACATCACACTCAAGCCCGGCAAAGCCACCGAGACGGTCACAGTGAACGCCGACAGCGCTCAGATCGACGTGACGACCGGCACCCTGTCCCAGGTCATCGGGCAATCGCAGGTGAATCAACTTCCGCTGAACGGCCGCAACGCGGCCCAACTCACCGAAGAAGTCGCCGGCGTCACGCTCGCTCCTTACGCGCAGGCCGACCAGGGGAATACCAAGACTTTCCCCACGGTCATTACCATCGCGGCCAACGGCACATTTGTGGGGCAGACCAACTACATGCTCGACGGCGGCAACAACGTAGACGAGTACACCAACGTCAACATGCCCTTCCCGATGCCCGATTCGTTGCAGGAATTCAGCATCGAGACCAACAACTACAGCGCCCAATACGGCCAGAACGCGGGCGGCGTAGTCAACATCATCACCAAGAGCGGCACCAACCGGTGGCATGGCGATCTGTTCGAATATGTTCGTAATGCAGATTTAAACGCCGCGCAGCCGCTGACCTGGAACGGGAAGAGTAATACAATCAACCCACTCAAGCGCAACATATTTGGCGGCACGGTCGGCGGGCCGCTCGAGATTCCGCACCTCTTCAAGAGCAACAAGACATTCGGGTTCTTCGGATATCAACGGAACATCAATCATGGCGCTTCGGCATCCGCCAACACCACTCTACCCACCATTGTCCAGGCGGGCGCGAACCCGTTGACTGGCCAGTCGCCGGGGACGAACAACCTTGTGTTTACGGACACCTTCAGCGCCCCGGCTACAAGTGCTTGCGTCACCGACCCACTCATGCCCTCCGCGATCATTTCGTGCGTGACGACGGGAAACACATCCGTGACCACGGCCAGCCCTACCGCCCTCAGCTCAGTCACCAAGAACCTGCTGGGACATCTGCCTGCCCTAACCACGAGCGGTTCGCAGGTCTTCCTCAAGCCGAACATCTTCAGCGAAGCCGAAATTACGGCCCGTGTCGACACAGAGTTAACGCCTAAGGACAAGCTGACGTTCCGTTATTTCTCCGATGCGTATATCCTCACCGGCGTACTCAACCAGGCGGACCTGCTCACCTATCAGGACGGAGCCGCCAACCACTATTACAACGGGCTGTTTGCCTGGACGCGCACCTTCAACGATCACATCGTCAACAACCTCATCCTTAGCGATCAGGTCGACAACGATTCCCGTGGGCCGATCGCCAACAGCGTCGATGCGGCCAACCTCGGCGTCAACATCTGGCAGCCGACGTTCGGGCAGATCAACCAGATTGAGGTGCAGCCGACCGGCAACTACTTCGACATTGGCGACAATCCCCAGGCATTCTTCCGCCGTGGCAACTACACTCTCACCGACGATATCCACTTCCTCATGGGAAAACACAATATCGACGCCGGTTTTCACGGCGAGGTGTCGAAGATCGACATCAACAATCTCTACGAGCAGCCGGGGCAATTCAACTTCAACGGCAACGTCTCCGGCGACCCGATGGCCAGCTTCCTGTTCGGGTATCTCTATCAGTTCAACCAGGCTACGGGACAGTTCTTCAATCCGCGCGGCAAGTTCATCGGAGCGTACGTTCAGGATAGTTGGAAGGCGAGTCCCCGCCTGACGCTGGACTACGGCATCCGCTATGAGCCGTTCAAGCCGTGGCACGAACTGCAAGGGCGCATGGGCAGCTTCTTCCCAGCCTTGTGGGCATCGAACACGCACTCCAGCAAGTATCCCCTTGCGCCTGCCGGAATGCAGTTTGCGGGTGATCCGGGATTCAATTCCAATGGAGTCGCCTCGGCCTACAACCACTTCATGCCCAGGCTTGGCTTCGCCTACGATGTCTTCGGCAATGGCAAGACCAGCATTCGCGGCGGCGCAGGATTGTTCTTTGACAGCCGCATCAACAGCACCTTGTTCAACATCTACTCAAACCTGGCGCCGTTCATTACTTCCGTGGCTCTACAATCCAGCGCATCCACCTACGCCATGAGCTTCGCCGATCCATACGGCACCTCCGGGGTTACCGATCCCTTCACCATCGGCAGCCCGACGCCGCCTCAGGTAACCTCAACCACTCCGATCTCTGCCTCCCAGAGCTGGCTCACTTACGATCCCTTCAAGGGCTTCCACGATCCTCTGACCTACGACTGGAATCTGGCCGTCGAGCAGCAGATATCCAGCAGTCTCTCCCTGCACGCGGCCTATGTGGCCGAGCACAGCAGCCACGAGTGGACCGACATGGAGTTGAACCCCGTCGTTGGCGCTGTGAATGGAGCAGGTGGAACGCGCATCTACAATCAGACGCCGGGCTGCACAGCGACGAACAGTTGCTACCCCGGTACCATCACCGCGGCCAATACCGGCGGCAACACCAACTTCAACTCCCTGCAGATTTCCGCCGAGCAACGCGTCCGCTACGGCCTGGAGTTGTTGTTCAACTACACATGGTCCAAGGCCCTCAACAACCTGCCCTGGAACCAGGCGGCTACGTCAATCGGCAATAACAACTCCTTCGTTTATCCGATCACGATGCCAAACTTCAAGGCTCTGGACTATGGACCGGCAGACTTCGATCATCGTCAGGTCATGGCCGCGTCGTACGTCTACACGCTTCCGAAGGTTCTGGCCGGTGCCCCCATCGCTGCCAGCTATATCGTCAACGGCTGGTCGACAACCGGCCTGATCCAGTTCCGAAGCGGCGATCCACTGACCATCTTTTCGAGTAGCAACAACCTCGACGGCTCGGCTCAGAGTCGCGATCGCGCGGTATACAGCGGCAGCGGCGCTTACAGCAGCAACACCTGTGCCGTCGGCGCTGCGAATTGTGTGTCGTGGTTGAGCCAGACCGCCTTCTCGAACCCTGCTCCGGGCGGTTTCGGAAATGTCGCAAAGGGCTCGTTTGTGGGTCCGCACTACGTGGATTGGGATGCCAGCCTGGCACGCAAGTTCACGATCACCGAACGGTCCTCTTTGGAGTTCCGCGCCGAGTATTTCAACCTGTTTAACCACCTCAACTTGGGCGATCCAGGCACCACCGTTGGCAGTTCGCTGGGCAAGATCACAAGCACCAGTCCGCAGAACTGGACTTCAGGGGCTCCGCAGAACGATCCGCGCATCGCCCAGTTGTCACTGAAGTTGGAATTCTAAGCTTCACCGGGGAGTGCGGCGCTCAGCCGCACTCCCCAACACATTGCATGCTCTGACCTCGGTATACCTTTCGCTCATTGCAGCATTTTGTCACGGGTCGAGTGCCGAATTTGAGCGGTCGCGAGAGGCCGTTTTTATCTCCAAATGCAACCTGGGCAGAACGTAAAGGCCACTCGATGATTGCGACAGCAGGACGGGAATCACACCACCGGTTACCGGGAAAGCTGCTGGCGATCTGCCTCTCGGCGTTCACCATCTCTGCGCTGGCGCAGGCATCCCGGCCTGCCGCCGAAGGCGTCTACCACAACCCCATCCTCTTCGCCGATTACTCCGATCCCGACGTCATCCGCGACGGCGTCAACTACTATCTCGTCGCGTCCACCTTCCATTTCGTTCCCGGAATTCCCATCCTGCAATCCACTGATCTGGTCCATTGGACCATCGTCGGCCACGTGGTCGATCGCCTCACCATGGATCCGCGCTACAGCATGGTGGGCGGCAATCGCTACGGCAAAGGCGTGTGGGCGCCCTCCATCCGGAAGCACGACGGCCTCTATTACGTCTATTTCCCCACGCCCAATGAAGGCATCTTCGTCAGCACCGCAACCCAGATCACCGGTCCGTGGAGCGATCCCGCCGTCGTCATCGCCAAACCCGACCTGGAGGATCCATGCCCCTTCTGGGACGACGATGGCAAAGCCTACCTCATCCACTCTGTCACCGGCGCCGGCCCGCTCATCCTGCACCGCATGTCGCCTGACGGCAAGCATGTGCTCGACCAAGGAAAAATCATCGTGCAGGACCCCGCGCATCTGCCGGTCCTCGAAGGCCCCAAGCTCTATAAGCGCAACGGCTATTACTACATCTTTGCCCCCTTCGGCGGCGTTGGCGTGGGAGCGCAGGTGGTGTTGCGCTCGCGCCAGATCTACGGCCCCTACGATTACCGCGTCGTGCTCGCGCAGGGTTCCACCAGCATCAACGGTCCCCACCAGGGCGGTTATGTCGAAACTCCCGATGGCGAAGGCTGGTTCGTGCACTTCCAGTCCGACGGAGCCCACGGCCGCATCGTGCATCTCGAGCCGGTGCGCTGGCACGACGACTGGCCCATCATCGGCGCCGATCCCGACGGAACCCCGACCGGACAGCCCATTCCCTCCGGACCCATCCCCGACCATCCCGCCGCGTCCTCGCTACAGCGTCCCCAAACCTCCGACGATTTCAATGAGTCTGCGCTCGGCCCGCAGTGGGAGTGGAACCATAACCCCGACGACGCCCACTGGTCTCTCGGCGCGCGCCCCGGCTATTTGCGCCTGATCCCCATGCCCGCGGAGGGCCTGCTCTCTGCGCGCGACACCCTCACCCAGTCCATGCAGGACAACTCCTTCGAGTTCACCGTCCGCGTGGATTTGAGCGGGATGAAACCTGGCGTGCACGCCGGCCTCGCCATGTTTGAGCAATCCGCCAGCGGCCTTGAGATCGTGCAGTCGGGCAGTGTGCGGCGGCTCAGTTTCTTCCATCTGACGGAGCACGTCGCTGGCCCCGCGCTTACTCAATCATTGATCCAGCTTCGCGTGCGCGTTCATGGCGATCAGGCCCTCTATTTCTATTCGCTCGACGACGGCAAGACCTTTCATCCGCTCGGCGCGCCCACGCCCATCCGCTTCAGTTGGTGGAAAGGCTCGCGGCCCGCTCTCTTTGCCTGGACCACGCTCAACTCCGATCCCGGCGTCGTCGATTTCGACTGGGTTCACTACCAGCCGCTGGCTCCCAATCCCTGGTAGAAGGCCATCTGTAGCGCGGGCGTCTTCGCCCGCCACCCTCTTCACTCGCTCACTCCTTCAATTTTTCGCCTCTTCTTTTCACTTCTTCACGTGGTACAATTTGCCCACATCGTACGCCATGACGGAACCTTCCTCTCTAGCCCATACGTTCGTTGAAGTGATCGCTCCTGACCAGTCTCGTCAGACCATCACCGTCACGCATTCCCCGTTTCTCATCGGGCGCGGCGAAACCGACAACAGTGTCGCGCTCGCCGACGGCCGTATCTCACGCCACTGCGCCGCCATTGTCATGGACGACTCGGGCTATCATCTTGACGACATCGGCAATCGCTACGGCGTGTTTGTGAATGGCGCCAAGGTGCAGCAGCAGCCCCTCCGCGACGGCGACATGATCGGTTTCGGCATCGATGACAGCTACCACATCGTCTTTCACGTAGGCTCTGCTCCCGATGTGCCCGCGCAGCCTGAAGTCGCCAACCTGCTCACTCGCATCGGCACGCTTTCCGATCTGGCCAGCTCCGGAACCTCCGGCGGATTGAGCAAGCTCAATTTGCTTCTCGAAGCCTCTTCCCTGCTGCACTCCCAGCTCCCGCTCGAATCCGTGCTCGGCTCCATGCTCGATCACGCCATCTCCATCACCCACGCCGATCGCGGCCTGCTCATCGAGCCTGACGCTTCCGGCGTCATGCGCGTTCATCTCGCCCGCAGCAACAAGGGAGACAACCTCGCCCCCGCGGCCATCAATCCCAGCCAGACCGCTGTCAATCAGGCCATCAGCAAGCAGTCCAGCGTCATCACCGAAGACCTCAACCTTGCCGGCCTCGATTTAAAGTCCGCCGAGAGCGTGGTGGTGCAGGGCTTGCGCGCCGTCGTCGCCATCCCGCTCTACGCATCCACACGCGCCGTTGCCGATACCGGCGGCGACCTCAAGATGGGCCCGCTGCTCGGCGTCATCTATCTCGATTCGCGCCGCATCGCCGCCTTCTCTGCCATCGACCGCCAGATTCTCGACGCCATGGGCGGCCAGGCCGCCAGCATTCTCGACAATGCGCGACTCGTGGAGAAGGAGCGCGAGCGCCAGCGCCTCGAGCAGGAGCTCTCCATCGCGCGCACCATTCAGCAGGCGCTGGTTCCTCACGGCCTGCACGACTTTCCCCATCTCGCCGTCACCGGCGTGCATCATCCCTGCACTGAAGTTGGCGGCGATTACTTCGACGTGCTTCCGGTCAGCGAAGACCGCACCGCCTTTCTCATCGCCGACGTCAGCGGCAAGGGCCTGGGCGCGGCCCTGCTCACCACCATGCTGCAGGGCGCCTTGTCGGGCCTCTCCATGGGCGCCGATCCCGTCAAGGTCTTCAACCACGTCAACAAATTCCTCTGCCGCCACAACGAAGTCGGCCGCTACGCCACCATGTTCATCGGCATCGTGGGCCGTGACGGCATGCTCGAATACATCAAGGCCGGCCATCCTTCCCCGCTCCTGCTGCGCAAGGGCCAGGTCACCGAGCTCTATAGCGAAGGCTCGTTCCCCGTCGGCCTCATCCCTGAAGCCGATTACGAATCCGCCCGCCTGCAACTCGAGCCCGAAGATACGCTGGTCCTGTTCAGCGACGGCGTCACCGAAGCCGAGAACCCGAATCATGACCTTTTTGAGGTTTCAGGTCTCAGCAAGGCCCTCGACGGCAAGCAGGACGTTCCCGTCGAAACCCTGCAGCAATCGGTTCTGGAGGCCGTGCGCAACTTCTCGCGCGGCGCCAGCCAGTCTGACGACATCACGCTGCTCGTGGTGCGTTACCGCCCAGCCGCCTGAGCCGAGTTTTCTGCGGTCTAGTCCCTAAGTCCCTGGTCCCTTAGTCCCTGTTGTATTGATACAATCCACACCATGGCCGCCCAGACCTTCATAGGAAGATACGAAATCGTCGCCGAACTGGGACGCGGCGCCATGGGCAGCGTCTTCAAGGCGACCGACCCCGCGGTCGGCCGCACCGTGGCTCTCAAGACCATCCATTCCGCAGCCCTCAGCGGCGAGCAGAGCGAGGAATACCGCGCGCGTTTTTATCGTGAGGCCCGCGCCTCCGGCGTGCTGGCTCATCCCGGCATCGTGCCCGTCTTCGACGTGGGCGAGCACGAAGGCGCGCCCTTTCTCGTCATGGAGTTTGTTGAGGGCCGCACCCTCGACAGTGCCATCAAAAAAGGCGCGCGCTTCACCCTCGACCGCGTCTGCGATATCGGCCAGCAACTCGCCGACGCCCTCGGCTACGCGCACCGCCAGGGTGTGATCCATCGCGACATCAAGCCCGCCAACATCCTCATGACCTCGCGCGAAGTCTACGGCAGCGAGCGGCCGCGCATCACCGATTTCGGCATCGCCAAGCTCGCGGCCAGTGAGATCACAACCACCGGCCAGTTGCTCGGTACGCCCGCCTTCATGCCCCCCGAGCAGTTCACCGGCGCGCCCATCGACGGCCGCGCCGACCTCTTCTCTCTGGGCGTCATCCTCTATTCCCTGGCCTCCGGCGAGCAGCCCTTCCCCGGCGAAACCATGACCGCGGTCTCTTACAAAGTCGTTCACTTGGATCCCATCCCGCCCTCGAAACTCAACCCCGCCATCCCCGCGGGCTTGGAGTGCGTGATTCTGAAATGCCTCGCCAAGAGTCCCGCAGACCGTTATCAGACCGGCGAAGAGCTCGCCCAGGATCTTGCCACCTTGCGCGTCAATCCCAACGCCTCCGTGCTGCGAACCGCCATGTCGACCGCGGCCGCTGTCGATCCCAACGCCACGCTCGCTGCCGCACCCAGCAGCATCTCGCATCCGCCGGCCCTCGGGCCCGCCGCAACCGCGCAAAAGCCCGCAGTCCCGGCCAGGAAGCCCTCCAGGCCGCTAAAAATTGAAACCTTCTTTGCCGTGGGTCTTCTTGTGGTTGCGGCAGCCGGTGCAGGCGCCTGGTTTTTCTTCGTCCATCACCGGCAGTCCGCTCCTCCCGAACAACAGGCCGTCACCACTCCCGTCGCCCAACCCGCAGTGTCGTTCGGTTCCCCCGATCTGCCCCCCGCTTCCGCCGCGCCGGATACCACAACCCCGTCTAAAAATCCGACCGCGCCTGCCAAGCCGGCGCCCGCCAAGCCCCAGGCCGTAGCCGCCAAAACCACCCCGCCGCCTGCAACCAAACCTGCTCCAACCTCAGCCCCGGCTGCCGGTCCCGCTCCAGCGCCCGCGTCCAAGCCGGCCAAGACCGCCCTGCCGTCTGCGGCCACCTCGGCCTCTGCAGCCTCCGATCCACACAAGCTCGATCCCAACACCAACAGCAAATTCAAGATCGAGTTGAGCAAATTCCCCAACGGCGTGTCCTTGACCGTGGAGATGAATAAGACGGTCTATCTGCGCTTTATCAGCGGCGACAAAACCGATCTCAACAATCTCTACGTCCCGCCCGGTATTCAGACGTTCCACGTCATCGCCCAAAACGGCAGCCAGCAGGTCGTCTCGAACATCGTCTCCAACGAGTTCAAGGCCAAGAAAAAGAAGAGCCTGAAAATCGAGTTGCGCAGCCAGGGCACTGTGCCCCCCGGCGCCGCGGCTCCGCTCAGCCCCGGCGCGCAAATCTTCATCTCGTTCCCCACCTCGATCTTGGGTTTGTAACCGGAAATTCACAATCCTTGGGTAGCATCGCTCTATCCCACGCCGGACGTGCGACCTCGAGCGCCCGGCAGCGAAACTGACGATTCCCCGCATCGAAGGAAGAACGCAATGCAAATTTCCTCGGAAGAAATGGCCGGCGGCATCACCCGCGTCGCGCTCGATGGCCGCATGGACATCGCGGGCGCCGCGGTGGTAGACCTCAAGATGAACCTCATCGCGGGCAGCGCCAAAAAACTCCTCATCGACCTCGCGAAGGTCGACTTCCTTGGGTCGATGGGCTTGCGCTCCATCGTCATTCCCGCGCGCGCGGTCAACAGCCGCGGCGGCAAGGTCGTCCTGTTTGCGCCCAACGAGATGGTGGAATCGGTTCTCAAGACCGCCGGTATCGATACCCTGATCCCGGTACGCCACGATCTGGATGCCGCCATTGCCGTGCTCGGGTAAGCTGGCTGCAGCGCCGACGCCTGAGAATTGGATGACAGGCCCCAACCCATCCCCGCCCGAGCCGCGGCTGACCCTTAAAAGTCAGCTCGAGGACCTGACCCTGGTCTGGCCCTGGGTCGAGGCGCTCGGCCGCCAATACTCCGTTCCCGCGGATACCCAGTTCGCCATCCAGCTCTGCCTTGAAGAAGCGCTCTCCAACATCGTGCGCCACGGCTACGGCGCCCAGCCGTCCTACCCAATCACCGTCGAGTGCGCGGCTTCCGGCGTCGCCGAGCTCGTCTTCACCGTTGAAGATCACGCTCCGCCTTTTGACCCCTTCGCTGCCGCGCCGCCTCCAGCTCCCACCTCCATCCAGGAACTCCAGCCCGGTGGCCAGGGCATCCGTCTCATGCAAAAATTCGCCACCCGCCTCGAATACCAGCACCTGACCCACGGCAACCGCCTGACCCTCGCCTTCGCCATCCCGCCCACCTCGAATCCCTAGGTCCCTACGTCCCTGGTCCCTTAGCCCCTGGTCCCTGAAGCCTGACCCCTGACCCCTGACACCTGCGGTATCATTGCGTCTATAAGGTATGCGCGGCTGGTTTCCCCTTTGCAGCCGTCCAGGTGGTGTGCTTGTCCCGACTCTTTCAGCGTATCGTTTTTGCAGTTTCCGCGGTGATCTTCGCCGCTCTCGGCATGGGCTACATCCTTGGCGAGTTCGGTTGGCTCGGCGTGCACGCTGGCGACCAGCAGAATGCCGCATACAACCAGATGAGCGTCTACGCTGAGGTTCTGCGCAAGATTCAGAACTATTACGTCGTCGAGCCCAACATCCCCGAGGTCACCAACGGCGCGCTCCACGGCCTCCTCGACTCGCTCGATCCCGATTCCAGCTATCTCTCGGCGGCCGAGTACAAGGTCTACAAGGACCGTCCCGCCACCGACAACGCGCAGATTGGCCTCACCGTCTCCAAGCGCTTCGGTTACGCCACCATCGTCAACGTGCTCCCCGGCTCGCCCGCCGATCTGGACCATCTCCGCGACGGCGATGTGATCGATCTTATTGAAGGCCAGTCCACGCACGATCTTCCCCTGGCTCTGGTGCGCTTCATGCTTGAAGGCAAGCCCGGAACCACAGTGACAATCTCCGTGGTGCGCCCCTTCAAGCCCGATCCGGACAAGATCACGCTCACCCGCACCGTCTTGGCCACGCCCGCTCTCGGCGAGCAGCTCTACGAGAACGCGTCCATCCTCTATCTCAAGCCCGGCGTGCTCACTGCCGCGCGCGTCGACGATCTCGCCGCCCGCATCAAAGGCGCAGGCAAAGGCCGCAAAATTCTCCTCGACCTGCGCGACACCACAGGCAGCGATCCCCAGCAGGGACTGCGCCTCGCCAACTTCTTCATCAAGCAGGGCACCCTGGCCACTCTTGAGGGCCAGAAATTTCCCCAGCAGACCTTCACGGCCGATCCTGCGCTGTGCCTGACGGACGCTCCGGTAATGGTCCTGGTCAACCGCGGCACGTACGGTGCGCCCGAGCTTACGGCCGCGGCCATCGAAGGCCTCAAGCGCGGCGATGTCGTCGGCGAGCGCACCTTCGGCGAGGGTGCGGTGCAAAAAACCATCGACCTGCCCGACGGCGCCGCGCTCATGCTCACCATTGCCAAGTATGAGGATCCCGCCGGCAAGAAGATTGAGGACGAAGCCGTTACCCCAACCGTTGTGGTCGCCGGCCCCGAAGACACCGACGAGCCCATGCCCGCTTCCAACAGCGACGACCAGTTGAATCAGGCGCTTTCCTTGTTGAAGGCCAAGACCAGCTAATGCAGCGGAGTTAGCCGGGTTAGCGGAGCTAGCGTAGTGACGGCATTACAAGCCTCAGCTCCCCTCCTTCAACCCGCCTCAATCCTCCCGTGCCCCATCCTTTCGCGCTCTTTGCGAAAGGGTGGGACAGCACAAACTTTACCTCCCCTCCCTTGCTCCCTCGCTCCCTTCTTCCCGCATCCG
The DNA here is from genome assembly GCA_964569985.1 of uncultured Occallatibacter sp. Classification (GTDB taxonomy): domain Bacteria; phylum Acidobacteriota; class Terriglobia; order Terriglobales; family Acidobacteriaceae; genus Telmatobacter. The sequence goes on along the minus strand of CAZMWL010000010.1, from coordinate 54,316 downwards.
GCCCCAGTCCCGCCCTTGCACACCGTGGTGCGTCCAGCCCCACGCGCCGCTTTTCCACTTCGCTCCAATGCTAGCCTTAGAGTGAACGCTGTTTCGCGAAACTCTGCGGCGCAGCGCCGATGAGGCCTGACCTGCCTTGGCTGTAACCCCCCATCAGCCGCCGCCTAAACCGCGGCCCGAACCTCGCGCTGCCGCATCGCGCTCCGCAGTCCACGCCGCCGAACCGGAGCGCCGCGCTCTCGCTCCGCCGCTCCCCGAGCATCGCCGCCGCAAGCTGGCGGGCCGCTCGGCGCTGGCCGCGCTGCTCATTCTCGCTGCCGCAACCGGCTCGCTCGCCGGCCTCACCCTCGTCTACTCCGTCAATCTCCCGCAAATTCAGGAGCTCGAGCAGTACCGCCCCTCCACCACCACCGATCTCTACGACCGCAAAGGCCGCATCATCGGCTCCTTCGCGCTCGAGCGCCGCGAGGTGGTCGGCTACGACGGCTTCGCGCCCGTGCTGCGCCAGGCCGTCATCTCCATCGAAGACAAAAACTTCGAGTCCCACTGGGGCATCAATGTCTTTCGCGTGGCCGGCGCCGCCTGGCACGACATCCGCTCGCATGGCCGTGCCCAGGGCGCTTCCACTCTCACCATGCAACTCGCGCGCAATCTCTTTCTTTCCTCCGATCGCACCGCCATGCGCAAAATTCAGGAGGCCTATCTCGCCATCCAGATCGAGCGCGCCTTCACCAAGCAGCAGATCTTCACCCTCTACGCCAACCAGATCTATCTAGGCAGCGGCATGTACGGCTTCGAGGCCGCATCCGAATACTTCTTCTCCAAGCACGCCAAAGATCTCACGCTGACCGAGGCCGCGCTGCTCGCCGGATTGCCCAAGGGCCCCGCTGCTTTTTCGCCCATTCTCAATCCCGATCGCGCCCTGCGCCGCCGCAACCTGGTGCTCAGTGAAATGGAGTCCGACGGCGTCATCACCCACGCGCAAGCCGAAGCGGCGCGCAACGCTCCCCTCGGTCTCAACATCGCGCAGCCCGTGGGCGCGGTGGCTCCGTGGTTCCAGGAAGAAGTGCGGCGCGAGCTCGACAAGCACTTCGGCTCCGAAGAAGTGCATGAGGCCGGCCTTCGCGTCGACACCACGCTCGACCTCGACCTGCAGCAGGTCGCCAATCGCGCTGTGGCCGACGGCGTAGCCGCTTACGAGCGCCGTCACGGATGGCGGGGCAAGCTGGAAAACATCCTCGCCACGGGCGAGACGCTCGACTCCTACCGCCATCCCGACTGGGCCGTCACCGCCGGACCCGGCGACTATATCCATGCCCTGGTCACGCGCGCGCTTCCGCTTGAGATCGAGGCGCGCACCGGCCCCTCCGATCAGCCCGGCTCCGAAATTGTGCTCCTGCCCGCCGACTGGCAATGGACCGGCCAGCGCTATGGCGACGACCTCGCCAAGCCCGGCGACATTATTTACGTCCGTCTCACCGCGGCTACTGAAGGCGGCGCTCGTCACGCTTCGCTCGAGCAGGACTCCGGCGCCGAGGGCGCGCTGCTGGCCATGGACAACTCCAGCGGCGACATCCTCGCCATGGTCGGCGGCCGCGACTACGCGCTCTCCGTCTTCAATCGCGCCACGCAGGCTGAACGGCAGACCGGCTCCAGCTTCAAGCCCTACGTCTACACCGCCGCGGTCGAGGCCGGCGTCAAACCCACCGACATCATCGTCGACGGTCCCGTCAGCTTCGGCGGCTACGTTCCCCATAATTACGAAAACGATTACAAAGGCGCCATGACCGTCGCCAATGCCTTCGCCGAATCGCGCAATATTCCCGCCCTCAAGCTGGCCGCGCGCGTGGGCATTCACAATGTCATTGAGGTGGCGCACCGTTTCGGCGTCACCTCCAACATTCCCGCCTATCTGCCGATCGCATTGGGCGCAGTCGAAATCACGCTCGAGGAGCAGGTGGCCTCCTACTCGGTTTTCCCCAACGACGGCATTCGCGTGGCCCCGCGTCTCATTCGCAAAGTCTCCAATGCCGACGGCATCACCCTCTGGCAGGAGACGCCGGCCGTCAACCAGGTCATCGACCAGCAGACCGCGCGCACCATGATGACGCTCCTGCGCGGCGTCACACAGCACGGCACCGGCGCCTCGGCCGCGCAGTTGAACCACCCCCTCGGCGGCAAAACCGGAACCACCTCCGACTTTACCGACGCGTGGTTCCTGGGCTTCTCGCCCTCGGTCACGTGTGGTGTGTGGGTCGGCTACGACAGCCGCGAATCGCTCGGCAACAAGGAAACCGGCGCTGTCACCGCGCTTCCCATCTGGATCAACTTCATGCGCGCCGCCATCGTAGGCAAAGACGACGAAAAATTCCCCGGCGACGACGAAAATGCTCCGCCAAACAGAGCCGACGTCGTGCCGCCCGCAAAGCTTTCCGTGTCGGCGCCCGCCGCGAAAGCTCCCTTGCCTGCCCCGCAGCGCGCTCCTCTAGTCAAACCCGCGTTGGCTCCTGCACAAAAGCAAACGGCGAACCCGGCAAACAAATCCGCAGTCAAGCCGGCATTTACCCCAAGGCCCTGACGCAGCCGCCTCGTACCGCCGGTCTCCAGAACGGCTGTAGTGTAGGTCTCCAGACCCGCACAAATTCGACAATCGCCAAGTGCCCCACATCTCGATATTGAGATGTGAGAAAGCACAATTGCTGGAACCACAAGCTGGAAGCTAGAGGCTAGAAGCTAGAAGCTGTCTCATCCGGAAATACCGCCGCGCCCGCGCCACATCCTTGAAAATCTGCGCCTTCAGCTCTTCCGGCGACGGCCACTCCCGCTCCCCGCGCAGCCGCATCAGAAACTCGAGCTCAATCGGCGTCTCCTCCGTCATCTCCAGCGGCACAAAATCCAGAATGTGCGTTTCCACCGCGAATGACGCCTCGCCGAACGTAGGCCGGTTGCCCACGTTCGTCACTGCCTCGAACACGCGCCCCGCGATCTTCAGCCGCGTCACATAAACTCCGAAGGCCGGCAGCAATCCGTCGTATGCCGCCAGGTTCACCGTGGGAACAAGCAGCCGCGTCCCGATGCCGCGCCCGCGTGCCGGCGTGGACAGCACTGTGAACGGTCGCCCCAGCATCCATCGCGCCCGCCGCACGTCGCCTGCCGCCACCAGCGCGCGAATCGCCGAGCTTGAAACCTCCAGCCCGTGCACGCACACCGCCTCATGCAGGCGCACCGCGAAGCCCAGCTCCGCTCCCATCGCGGCCAGCTCTTCCACACCCGCCGCGGCCCCGTGCCCGAAGCGAAAGTTCCGCCCCTCGTGCACGCTTCGCACCCCCAGCGCGCCAACCAGAATCCGCTCCACAAATTCCCGCGGCGCCAGATTCGCCAACGCCTCGTCGAATTTCAGCAGCAGCACCGCATCGATTCCGGTTTCGGAGAGCAGGCGCAGCCGCTCTGCCGCCGGCGTAATCAGCCGCGGCGCTTCTTGCGGCCGCAAGAACCGCTCCGGGTGCGGATCGAACGTAACCGCGACAGCCTTCGCTCCCGTGCCGCGCGCTTCGCTGGCCACCGCAGCAAGAATCTCCCGATGCCCGCGATGCACGCCGTCGAAATTTCCCACCGCCGCCACCGTGGGTCCGAATCCCGCGGGAATCTCCGCGAGCGAGCGAAACACCCGCATCGCGCCAACTTCACGCGGCTCCAGGCTGCCCCCGCCGCTCATAGCGTCACGGGCACGCTCAACCCGTCGTAGGCCAGCTTCGCATTCTCCGGCAAGTTGCGGTTGGTTTCTTCGTGGCCCAGGTCGTGCGCGATATGCGTGAACCAGGTTTGCCGTGCGCCGATGCGCCGCGCCCATGCCAGCGCTTGTTCCAAAGTCGCGTGGCTGGGGTGCGGCTGACGACGCAGCGCCGAAAGCGCCAGCACTTCGACTCCCTCTAAGAGCGCAAAACTCGATTCCGGAATGGCGCTCACGTCCGTCATGTACGCCGCGTTGCCAAAGCGATATCCGTTGATGGGCATCTCTCCGTGCAGCAGCGGAATGCGCACAAACTCCACGCCATGCACCGCGTTGCGCTCGGCCAGCGGCTTCAATTCCAGGCGCGCCCGCGTGGGATACGTGGCTTGCGGCGAGAAGGTGTACGAATAAACCTGCTCCAGGACCGCCGTCGTCTCCCGATCGGCGTAGAGCGGAATCGGTCCGCCTCTCCGCTGCGCGATAAAGCTCAGCGGGCGCAGATCGTCCATGCCCAGAATGTGGTCGGCATGCGCATGGGTGTAGAACACCGCATCCACGTGCGTGAGCTTTTCGCGCAGCGCCTGCTCGCGGAAGTCCGGACCAGTATCGATCACCACCACGCGCTCAATACCAACTTCGGAGCCCGGCTTTGGATCGGTCTGGGGATCGGCCTGGGGCTGGCGCCAGCGCAACAGCACCGAGGGCCGCAGCCGGCGATCGTGCGCATCCGTCGATGTGCACACCGCGCACGCACACGCCAGCGTCGGAACCCCCATCGAGGTTCCCGTGCCCAGAAATGTGAGGGTCGCGTCCATGCAAAAGCTTCCTGCTTCTAGCTCCTGGCTTCTAGCCTGGAACGATGAGTCCGCCGCGTGCGGCTGAGTCCATGGTTCATCATCCCGTTCGAATATTGATGTGAATCAATGCCTCGACAGCGTTTTCGCAAAAGAGCCCAGCTAGAGGTTAGAAGCTAGTAGTTGGAGGCTGTCTTTAGCCCTTCGCCGGCGGCGGCACGCTGGACACAGTGACCATACTGGTCAGCTCCAGAAACGCCATGCGCAATTCAAACAGCACGGACTGCAGCATGCGATCCTCGGCCTCCGTCAGGTTGCCCTTGGTCTTCTCCGCCAGAACGCCCAGCAAATCGATAGTGGCCCGCGCGCCCATGATGTCCACCCGCGGCCGCTGGCCCTCCTGCGCGCCCGCCCCCATCTGCAGCATCGCGCTCAGGTAGAACTGCTGCACCAGGTGTTCGAAACCCACCGGCGGCTGCGCGCCCACCGTGGGATTCTGCGCGCGGATCAGGTCCTCGAGCCGTTGCGCCGAAGCGTCGTATGCTGCCTTCTGCTGGCTGCTTTCCTCGGCCGTCGGCGCGGCAGGCATTTCCTCCGCCAGTTGATGCCCTTCCGCGGCAGGTGCGGTCTCCCGCGCTTCCGCCTCCCGGCCAGACGCCTCTTGTTTAGCCTCGTTCACTACCAGGCGCGGCCCGGGCGCGGGCTCGCTGGAAGCAGACGCGGCGGGTTTCTCCGGCGCAGCCGTCTGTGCTGCGCTTTCCCCGCTGCTCTTTTCTTCCTCCGCCTTCATCTTGCGGCGGTCGATCACTTCGAATTTTGGTGTATCGCTCATATCTTCAAGTTTCTCATTTGTACGGCCTGTCGCTCCACTCGGGCCCCCACAGGAACCCAGGCGACGTCCCGCCGCGCTATCCCCGTCCCCGGAGCCTCGGCGGCGCGGCCAGTATGCTCGCCGTTCCATCCATGGCCCCGGCCTTGTACCGGAAGCTTTGGCTCTTCGCCTCTGCCTCCGCGCGGATCGTGCCCAGCGCAAACACGCGCGCCCCGCTTTTCAGCGGCAGCTGCGCCGCGCTGGTGATCGTTCCCGCAACCGTCCCATCCTCCAGTGTCAGTTCCGTGCCACGTGCCGGCACAGGCCCCTTGATCTCCAGCGGCCGCAGATGCCGGTGCACGTTCCCCCGCGTCCGGATGCGCTCCACAATCTCCTGGCCCAGGTAGCAGCCCTTGCTGAAGTTGAGCGCCCGCATCTGCGCCGTCTCCTGCGGCAGGTCGCGCTCCACCATGTCGATCCCGTACGCCGGAATCCCCTCCGCAATGCGAAATGCCTCCAGCGACGCCGATCCCACCGGCGTAGCACCGCCCGTGCGCAGGCACGACCACAGCTTGGCCAACCCCGCCGACGGCAGCCAGAATTCGTAGTGCGGCGCCAGCACACCGTAGCCGCGCAGGATCCTCACTTCCCAGCCGTTCCACTCCACGCTGGTTCCCGCCATCGCGCTCGCGATCGCCGGCAGCCCCACGCGTTCCAGCACTTCGGGCGCCAACGGGCCGCTCAGTCCAATCGCAGTCTCCGAACCCGCTTCGCCCAACTGCTCGTCGCCCAGCAGAATCAGCTCCACATCGTCCATCACGATGAAGCGGTTCAGGTGCGCCAGCAGCTTGTCGAACTGGTCGGCCGCAATCTCCAATTCCAGTTTCGATTCTCCGGCAAACGGCGTGCCCAGCAGTGGATCGTCTTCGGTTTTTCCGCCGCCACTCCCATTCTTCGCCTCGCTCACGGGGCTGCGCCGCTGCGGCGATTGCTCCTCGCCTCCGCGCCACACCGTCAGGTCGCCTTGGATGTGACCCTGCGCATTCAGCACCAGATTCCACGCCCCTGTATTCGGGAACAAGTCGTTGACCGTATTGGTCACCATCCCGCTCAGCCAGCGGAACCGGTCGGCACCGCGCACATCCACGCGCCGCATCCAGCCCAGGTCGTGGAGCGCGGCCCCAGACGCCAATGCCTCTGTTTCCACCTCCTGTGCGTCCAACTCTCGTGGGGTCAACGCGCCGTGGTAGACGGTAGGCTCATGCGGCGTGTGTGCGGATTGGAGCAGGGAGGCAAGCGCAGTGGCCTGCAGGTTTGCGGCAAGATCGGACTTGGGCATAGGGGCGATTCCGGCGTTCCCGCGCCGTTATCGTGGAATTCATGGCGCAGAACCGCTCCCTGATTATAGCCTTGATGTGTAGGATGCGAAGTAACTGCTCAGGCGCCCGGCGACGAACCAAATCCCCGCAGAGAGAATCGAGAGAATTGATGAACGTGCACCACAAAAATACAATCTTCCCCCGGCGCGGGTTCCTTTTCGCCCTCCTTCTCGGTCTCGCTGTGGCTGCGTCCGCCCCAGCCCAGCAAACCGCCCCATCCACCACTCCCGCCGCGCCCGCACAATCTGGCTGTACTCTCTCCGCCGGATCGTCTCACTCCGACGACAAGACGCCGTCCAAAATCACGCCCGAGCAGGCCCGCCAGCTCTTCGCCCTGGTCGATGTGCTCATCAAGTTCTCCTCCGGTGAAACCGGCTTGCCCATCAAGAGCACCGTCAAGCGCCAGCTCACCACCCGCGACGCCGTCGTCAAGTATCTCGAAGAAAAGTTCAACGAGGATGAGGGCACCAAGCGTCTGCAACGCGACGAAATCGTCCTTAAGAAATTCGGCCTCCTCGACCACGACTTCCAGCTCAAGCCGTTTCTGCTCCAACTCCTCAAGGAGCAGATCGAAGCCTATTACGACTCCAAAACCAAAACCGTGAATCTGCTCGACTGGGTCGGCCCCGACGACGAGCAGCCGGTCCTGGCCCACGAGCTCACCCACGCCCTCCAGGATCAGCACTCCGACCTCGAAAAGTGGGACAACCAGACCCCCGACGACGTCTCCACGGATGCCGCCGGCGATCAGGATCATCTCGCCAAAGACGAAATGGACACCGCGCGTGACGCCGTGGCCGAAGGCCAGGCGACCGCCGTCATGTGGGATTGCGTCCTCAAGCCGATGGGCAAGAGCCTCATCAAGGATCCCGAAGTCCTCGACCTCGTCAAGTCGCAGATGAGTAGCACCGAAGACTCGCCCGTGATGGCGCGCGCTCCTTTGTTGCTCTCAGAATCCATGCTTTTCCCTTACCGTGAAGGCCTCAGCTTCGAGCAGGACGTCTGGATGGACCAGGGCCAGACCGCTGCCTTTGCCGGCACGCTCGATCGCCCGCCCACCTCCAGTTGGGAGATTATCAATCCCCGCGAATACGAAAAGCGGCACATTCCCGCCATCCCGCTCATGCCCAACATTCACCCGCTCACCGATCCCACGTACAAGCCGTACGACATCGGTCAGGTGGGCCAGCTCGACGTGCACATTCTCTCCGAGCTTCTCGGCGGCGACAACGCTGCCCGCGACCTCACTCCCGCCTGGAACGGCGGCCTCTACTGGGCCGGACAGTTGCGCAGCGCCATCACCCCCGCCCAGATGGCCGATACCGGCTCCATCGGTCTCTTCTATTTGTCAGTCTGGAAGAACGCGGACTCCGCCGAGGTCTTCGCCAGAATCTACGCCAACAGTCTCGGCCGCAAGTATTCTCATGTCAGCGAGCTCCCCTCCAACACGTCTCCCGCCGGCGACGGTGCCGAGGAGCAGCTCTTCACCACCAACGAAGGACCTGTCCTCATCACCACCCGCGGCAAAATGGTCTTCATCGCAGAGAGCTTCCCGCTGCCGCTGGCGCGCAAGCTCACCGCGCTCATCCTCGACGCCCAGGGTGCAGGCCCCATGCACATGGTCCAAACGCCCTTCGATCTCCGCGCTCCATCTCTCGAGTCCCTCCCGCCCAACAGCGCCCTCACCACGGATCTCGTGCACTTCTTTGCCGAAGCCGGCGTGATGAAGTCCGTCGTCGACGCGGAAAGATTGGTGCTCCAGAATTCACTCGCGCCGTAGCCGCAAATCTCGCGGCACAAAACTCCGTGCCCCATCCTTTCGCGCCTTTTGCGAAAGGGTGGGATACCACAAACCCCAATCCAGCACGAACGGGGTTGCCCCATCCTTTCGCGCTTCTTGCAAAAGGGTGGGAAAGCACGCAAAAAAGCGGCCCCATCGCAATCGGGGCCGCTTCTCAACTCGTGATTCTCGCCTCTGCGCTGGTCTACGGATTGGCCTTCTTGCTGTCCGCAGCGGGTTTGGCTGCCGGCTTGGCCGCCGCTCCCGTCTTGGGCTTCCAGAAGCCCGGATCGGCCTTGATGAACGAATCCGGCACATAGCTCTGCACGGGATTGACGGAGTAGATCTCCGTGCGATCCTCCTCCAGGGCGTCGGCGCGCAGTTCGCGCATTTTCTTCTTGTCTTCTTCGGTCAGAATGGCTTGAAACTTCTTGCCATCCGCAAAGCCGGTGTCGACATCGTCCAGCGAATTGTCCGCGGTCAGAAATACAAAGTAACCGCCATCTTCGCCGTACTCAGCCTGGAAGGCATCCCAGTGCGCGCTGGTTCCCGCCTTTCGGTACAAATCGACCCACATCTTCGCCAACTCGCGGAATTCCTTGATGTGGCCTTCGCGAACATGCAGGATGTCGGCTTCGAGATACCGCTGGTGGAAAAGGTCAACCTCCGGCCGCAGGCTCAAGTCCTCCACGTAGCTGAAGATCAACTGATTGGTATCCTCCAGAAGTTCACCATCCGCAACGTTGAGAGGCTCGAACGTTGCCGCAACTCCCGGGGCATCGAAGATCTTGTTGGCTTTTGCCAATTCGCCAAAAGAGCTGAAGCCCGAGATGTAGATGGCTCGCGCCTTGCCCGACATGGAGTTATAGGCCCAGTAATGGATCGGATACTTGGCCTTGGTCATAGCCTGAACGAAGGCGCTCTCGGTCTTGTCATGGGCAAGGCCGCCTTTGCCGGGCTTGGTGTATTCCACGGTGACTTGCAGGTAATTCGGCGGCTTGACGGGTGTGATCGGTAGATCCTGCGCTGCGGCCATCGTGATTCCAGAAACCGCAAAGGACAGTCCCAGAAACAGGGAGCTGATCTTTCTCATTTGCCTAATCCTCCTGATTTAGCTCGACGATCGCTCAAACTGGGGGCCGTGGGGATGGGGAAGCGCGACGATCGACGCCTGTGTAGTTCTACTTGCTTATACGTATGGATGTAAAGGTATTTTCTGTGCTCCGGATGCATCACCGCCCGGACATGAACTTCAACCCTCGCTTTTCAACCAGCACTAAATCTCTTTTTCCAGAACTGGTGGAAAACCCGCCCCCTCCGCCCCTCCCTCCACCGCTATCATGAGAATCCTGAAGCCGATCCAGGGAGACACGCACGTGCAAGGCAAGCTAGAACTCATGATGGGACCCATGCGCAGCAACAAAACCGCAGAGCTGCAGCGTCGCGCTGACATGCGCCGCCAGTACGCCCAGCAATTTGTCCTCGTTCTCAAGCCCAGCGACGACACCAAGGGCGGCCCGGGCGTGGTCGAGAGCCGCAATCCCAACGGCGGCGGCAAAATGAGCGCCATCACTTTCAACTCCACCAATCCCTGGGAAGTCTTGCAGGCCATCCGAGACAAGGAGCAGGAAATCGGCAAGCGCGTGGAGTGCATCGCCATCGACGAGGGCCAGTTCGTCGAGCAGCTCTTCCTCTTCACCAAGTTCCTGCTCGACGCGGGCCACGATGTGCTTGTCGCCGGCCTTGATCTCGACTTTCGCGCCATGCCGTTTGGGGAAATGCTCAACCTCACCTGGCTCGTCAACGCCTACGGCGGCAGCATCACCGAGTGCATGGCCTACTGCGCCTGCGGAGCCCGCGCCCTCTACTCGCAGCGCCTCATCGACGGCAAGCCCGCGGCCTTCGACAGCCCCATCAAGGTCCCCGGCGACTCCTACGAGCCCCGCTGCGCCGACCACTTCGTCCTCCCCGGCAAGCAGCACTAGCGCGCGATCTCTAAAGCTCGCATCAAAAACAAACCGGTCGTCCTGAGCAACAAAAATCGATTGTCATCCTGGGCGAGTCCCGGCGTGCCAGGACGAGCCGAAGGACCTGCGGTTGCTTTTAGCAACTTCAACTCTGCACAAACACCGCGGCGCGTTGCACCACCCCGCACCCGGGTCTCCCGGCCACAAGCCGCCCTATTCTGCCTGTCTACGATAAGCACGGCCCTTCTCAGCAATTTCCCTTGCCAGTTCAGGGCTCACTGGAACCAGACGCGGGGGCAATTCAGGCCGGTCGTATTCCATGGGAAGTTTACGCGGGCGATTCTCCATCTCTTTCTCCAGCGCCCGTATCTCAGCCAGCATCCGATCCGTGTCCGTCCTCGCGGCTTCTTCCGTGGCGTAGTACCAAGCTCCGTCCGAACGTTGGCCCCATCCCACTTCAGTCTCTGTCCATTCAACCAGCCAAGCCTCTGCTTGCAGTTGATCCGTTTTCTCTGGCATCCTGGCGCACCCCCCTCGTGCGTGACGCTCTCAGCTACATGGTGAAACGTGCGAGCGACGGTTCTGCGAAGGTAAAGATTTCGTGTTTCATTGCAGGGCGGTTCCATCAAAGTGGACGGTTCACTCTTTCACCCTTTCACTCTTTCACCCTTTCACTCCTTCGCTCCATCCACTTCCTTCACCCCTTCACTCGTTCACACATTGACACCGTCCTCCCCCTCGGCTATAAACCGCCCTAGGATGTCTCCCCGCCTCCGCTTCATTCTCGCCAAGCTCGCGCTCGCCATCGCCACCGGCGTACTTCTCCGCTTTGTCCTTTCCCTCCATCCCGTCTGGTGGCTGGTCTGGATTGTTCCTGCTCTGCCGCTTCTCATCGCCATCCGCTTTCACCCGCGTGAAGCGCGCTGGATGGTCGCTTTTGCCGTCGTCATCGGCGCAAGCTGCAACTTCCACTACTATCGCCTGGTGATGCCACTGCCCGCAGTCCTCCTGGTGATTGCCCTGCAATCCTGGCTCTGGGTGTTTCTCATCTTCGCGGCCCGTCGCGTCATCCTCCGCTACCAGTCCTGGTGGACCGTCCTCGTCTATCCCGTCCTTTGCGTTGCGGTAGACTCCCTGGCCGCAGCGCTGCTTCCCGACGGCAACTGGGGCAGCCTCGCCTATTCGCAAGGCGATAACCTGCCCATCCTGCAGATCGCTTCCCTCTTCGGCGTCTCGGGCGTGCTGTTTCTCGTCACGCTCGTTCCCTCTACGCTCGCTGTCGCCGTTGCCTACGGCCGTTCGCTCGGCCGCGGCTGGCTCGCCTATGCCCTCACGGCGCTTCTCCTCGCCACTTCGCTCGCTTATGGCTATGCCCGCCTGCGCCAGCCCCTCACGGGCGATCGAACCACCTTCGGCATCGTCTCCATCGACGATCCCATCGGCCCGCACGCTTCCGCGGCCTACGCCTCGAACATCCTCGCGGGATATGACACCCTCGTCGAGTCCCTCGCCGCCCAGGGCGCGCAGATCGTCGTCCTCCCCGAGAAAATCGCGGTGCTCCCGCCCGCAAAAGTTCCCGATTGGCAGCATCACTTCAGCGCTCTGGCCCGGCAAAATCGCGTCTGGCTGGAGGTCGGTATCGGCATTGACGTCGGTATCGGTATCGACGACCCCCGCAGCCCCACCAACTGGTCGTGGCTCTTCACGCCCCAGGGCGATCTCGCCTCCAGCTATGAAAAGCACCACATGGCCCCGCCCGAGCGGCGCGAGCATTACGCCTCCGGCTCGGAGTACAACGTCGTAACCCTCCACGGGCAGACCTACGGCCTGGCCATCTGCAAAGACATGCACTTCGCCGCGTTCGGCCGCGAATACGGCATTCGTCGCGCCGCCGTCATGCTCGTTCCCGCGTGGGATTTCGCCTATCTCGACGGTTGGCTCGAAGCGCGCACCACCGTCTTCCGCGGCATTGAGAACGGCTACACCATCGTGCGCGCCTCGCGCGAGGGACTGCTCACCTTGAGCGACCCCTACGGCCGCATTCTTGCCGAAGAGCCCAGCAGCGAACTCCCCGGCCGCTCCCTGCTCGCAAAGGTCATTGTCGCTGGCCCCGTGCCCACCCTCTACACCCGCATCGGAAACCTGTTTGGCTGGCTTTCGGTCGCTGCCGCAGCCCTGTTTCTTGTGCTCGGGCGCAGGCTGCGTCATCCATCGTCCCGCGCCACGGAAAACGCCGCCAAACAGCCCCGAGTCTCCATATAACCTATATTATTTTTCAATAACTTACATGCAAACAAGCTCCAGCCCCTACCCCATCGCCGCCTGCGGCCCATCCGCATCCTCAACATTTCATTGCATCTCCATGGTAAATGCCCTATTATGAATCCCACTCTGGTCAGACGCTGGCAATATTCCTCGAGGGGCATCGATATGAAACCTTGTGAGTTTGACCGCGAGCGTTCTCGCGTCGCGAATCTTTTCTCGTCCCCGTTGATCCGGATCTCGATGATGATGCTGGTTGTCGGCGCTACGCTGCTGCTCGCCGGTTGCGGGCCAAGACGGGTCCGCATCGATTACTCCAACTACGAAAACAGCTATGCCGTCACCTCCAACCATGAGGAACTGCTCAACCTGGCGCGACTCCAGAAGCACGATCCCACCTACTTTTTCAAGCTCGGCCAGATCTCCTCCAGCTATCGCATGGAAGCCTCTCTTGCCTCCACCGGTCAAGCTTCGGCGGTCACTACTACCCCGGCAGGCGCCTTAGTCCCCAATGGCGGCGGCTCGCCCGGCCTCATCTATGAAAACGATCCTTCCTTCACCCTCATTCCGGTCAACGACGATACCAACGCGAGTATCATGTTGAAACCCATCGACTCCACCGTGTTTTACAGCCTCTACCTGCAGGGCTGGCGGCTCGATCAACTCTTCCGCTTGACGGTGAGCCGCATCGAATTCACCGTTCCCACCCAATCCGGCTGTGAAGTCAAGGTCATTCGCAACCTGCCTCCGCCTTGGTATGACGCAAACAGCAACTATGCCAACGATGGATTCACGCTCGCCAGCTATGCCGAATTCCTCCGCGTCAGTGCGGTCATCTACGCACTGCAAAGGCACGGTCTCCTTCTGTTGCGCGATATAAATTCGTTTGACCCCGTGGACCAGGATTCTTTCATCCCCAATAGCACGGGAAGCGGCAAGAAACCGGACAACAGCGACACGGGTGCCCTCGCTGCAGTTATGGCACAGGCAAAGGCCGCCAATACACCTGTCAGCGTCACCGTCACTGTGAGCCAGCCCAGCGGCGGCGATGCTGCCCCCAAGAACGCGTCCGCCCCGGCCGCGAAGGACCTTAGCGATGCCGCGGCCAAGAACGAGTCTTGGCAGTTGCAAGGAGCAGACAGTAGCTACAACGGAGGCAAATGGGTCCTGACCTCGAATTCGATTCAGCCAGAATTTGTGTTGACCAGCCACGAACAACTGAATGCCTGTACTCAACTGCAAGCCTGTGAACAGGTGGAAGCCTGCGATAAAGGGCAGACAGGCCTGGCTTGTCAATTAGTGAAAGCTTGTGAACCAGATAAGCCTGGCGAACAAGATCCAGAATGTGAACCAGTAAAGGTTTGCCGTCAACTGCTGCAAAGCAGCGGCCCCGGACTGACGGGCCTGATCAATAACTGTGCGCAAGAGCAAACCTGTGAACGGGCAGATGCCTATGAAAAGGCGAAAACCGATAAACAGGTGGATACCAAAGAACAAGTCCAAGCCTGTCAACAAAAACTGGCCGATCAACAAGGTCAAATCAGTCAGCAGGAACTAGCCGGCCAATTGGCCCTTCAACAAGCACAATCCTGTGGCCAGGTAGATAAGTGCGAGAAAGAGCACGCTGGTCAACCTGATCAAACCTGTAATCCAGTAAGGGCCTGTTCGCTGAAGAAAGCCGAAAAGGGCACTGCCTATGCCTCAGAACCATCCTTATATGGCCAAAACGTGCTGGACGCCGAAAGAATGCTCCTCGAGGACTTCAGCAATCCAAGCAACGGCATGACAGAACTGCTGGGCCCGAAAGACCCAACCACCGGCGAACTCCAGCCCGGCCCCGACCTCACGGAGATTCTCGAGGTTCTCTACAACGGCTTTTCCATCCAGGAGTCTTCCGCGGATCAGGAGGCGGAGAAAGACCTTTGCTCGGGCGGATCAAAAAACAATACGCCGACCAATCACCTGACGGCACGCCTGGTCATGCGCTCCTTGATCGGTCTCATGGCCGCTGCTGCGGACGAACAGCAATCCTTCGACGCATTGGAAAAAAATGATCCCATCCTCCCAACTGAAACCCACGACCTCGTCACGGATTTTTATCGCTCCGTTTACCAGGCCACCAATCCCGGTCACAATGAGCCAATACCTGATCAAATCCTTCAAAGACTGGCGCTGTTCCCGAAACCAGCTACGGAATTGAGATTTAGCGATTTTGCCCCTTCCATTGAGCAACTCCCCATGCTGAAAATGACCGCAAGAAAAGGGGACCCGCCGCTCTCGCTGCGCCAGGCGGTTCAACTCTCTAGTCTCGGTTTGAAGGTGAGTTATAGGAACAGCGACTTTTTCATTGACGACCCAGAGCCGGACCACCCAAGCGGTGCGAGCAATTCAAACCAGCCGAGCGCTTCAACACAGCCCAGCGGTGA
Source organism: uncultured Occallatibacter sp. (assembly GCA_964569985.1). GTDB lineage: Bacteria > Acidobacteriota > Terriglobia > Terriglobales > Acidobacteriaceae > Telmatobacter. The sequence goes on along the minus strand of CAZMWL010000010.1, from coordinate 39,167 downwards.
TAATGAGGCGAGCGATTCAAACAAATTTCCATTCGTCCCGGATAATCAGTACTGGAATCGCGACATGTTCCGCCTGATCAACGAACTCTCTTCGCAGGTAAGCGTGGATATTTCCAAGTTCCCGCTGCCCGAGGTGTTACAGTTGCGCACGGAGTAGGCCTCAAGCCCCGAGGTTTCATCAGGTTCGTATGCCTTTATACCCGAAGGGAACCAATCCGGTCGTCCGGCTTCCCGAGGTGCTGGCCGTCGGCTTTACCGGTCATCGCAAGGTTCCCTACGAGGCCAAAAGCCGTCAGGTGATTCGCGACTTTCTGGCGCGGCAAAAGGCGTCGCACCTCGGCATCGTCTATGGCATCTCCTCCGCCGCATCGGGCGGCGATCAGCTCTTTGCGGAGAGTTGTCTGGAGCTCGAAATTCCCCTGCGCATCCTCCTGCCCCGCCCTGCCGGGCAGTTCCGCGCCGACTTCGACGACACGTCGTGGCAACGCACCTTGCGCATCATGGAGAAAGCCATCTCCGTTGAAGTCACCGGCAGGCACGAAAGCCAAACCGAGCAGTACTACGACTGTGGCATTCAAACCGTAGCCGAGAGCCAGCTTCTGGTGGCGCTGTGGGACGGCTTGCCCGCCCGTGGCGCCGGGGGCACCCAGGAGATGGTCTCCTACGCCCGCAAGACCGGCCATCCCATCGCCTGGATTCACAGTGAAACCGGCGTGCTGCAATTTCTCAACAAGGAAGCCCTAAAGCTCATCGACACCAGCTCCGAGCTTGAGTTTCTCAACGGGCTGCCCGACGTGGGCACCAGCGCAAGTGTTGCCGCGCCTGCCGCCAAATCCCGCGACCTGGCCCAGGCGTGGCTTGATAAAGCCGATGCAAACGCCAATCGTTTCGCGCCCCAGGCGCGCCGCGTGGCTTCCGTTCCTATCGTCTACACCGCGGCCGCCGCGGTCATGGCCGGCGTGGCGCCCGAGATCCCCGGCGCCGCACCGTGGCTGGGCATCAGCGCCGCGCTCGGCATCTTCTCTCTGGCGCTGCCCGCTGCCCTTCGCCTTCACGCCCGGCAAGCGCTCTGGGCACGCACGCGCACCGCGGCTGAAATCACCCGTTCCGTCCTCGTTACCTGGCGCACACCCCGGCCCTATGAAGTCATTGGCGCGGAAGTCGCGCCTTGGCTCTCCGGCATTCTGCGCTCCCTCAACTTCCTCAAGATGGAAGATAATCACGGCGTCGAAATTCCGCTTTCAGATTTCAAGCAGGAGTATCGCCGCGACCGCGTGGCTCACCAGATCGAATATTTTTCCCGCCAGGCGCGAAAGGCCGAGCGCCAGGAGCGGCGTTATGCAGCGCTGGGATGGATCTGCGGTGCCCTGGCCACGCTCATCGCCGTCGCCTGTCTTTCCGGCGGACTGCAATGGCTTGTCAATCACGGCTTTTCCGGACGCCAATGGCTGGCCTTCGCCATGTCCGCCTTGTTTGAAGTCGCCACCATGGCCGGCGCTTTTGCCGCCATGAAGGATTGTGCGCGGCGTCGCCGTCGCTATCGCGAGCTGAGCCACGCCTTGCGCCGTTGGGACACTCAGTTGGAAGCACTCAACACCTGGAACTCCGTACTCCGCGTCGTGGAGCGCATCGAGAGAGCCCTCATCGTCGAGCTCTTCGAATGGCGCTCGCTCGTGCTGGGCTCGGCATCACATAAGGGATAACGCTATGAAAAGAATTCTTGCTTTGGATGGCGGCGGCATTCGCGGCGTCTTCACCCTCGAAGTCCTCGTCAAGATCGAAGAGTTGTTGCGCGAGTACTACGCAAAACAGGATCCCGAGAAAGCCAAAAGCTTCGTCCTCCGCGACCATTTTGACTTCCTCGCCGGCACCAGCACCGGCGCCATCATCGCCGCGTGCCTCTGCTGGGGCATGCCCGTGAAAAAGGTCAAAGAGCTTTACCTCCGCGAAGGCAAGAAGATGTTTGCCCAGTGGAGCAAGTTGAAGGATAAACTCAACGCGAAATACGATCCGGGACCGATCTCCGACTTCCTCCAGCGCATCTTCCGTGAAGAAGACGGAAAGATAGCCACGCTCGCTAGCTCGCAGCTGCGCAATGGCGAAAAGGAAAATCTGCTAATGGTGGTGGTCCGTAACCTCACCACGGGATCGGCATGGCCTCTGACCAACAATCCCCTCGCCATGTTCAATGATCCCAACCTCCCCGACTGCAACACGCAGATTCCTCTTTGGCAGTTGGTGCGGGCCAGCACCGCCGCGCCAGTGTTCTTCCCTCCTGAGACCATTACGCTCGGGGAGACGCAGTACGTTTTTGTCGACGGCTCGATCACGCCATATTCCAACCCGGCCTTGGTCGCCGCACTCACCGCCATCCTGCCCGGCTATCGTGTCAATTGGGCGCCTGGTCCTGAAAACATTCGTGTAGTTTCCGTGGGCACCATCGCCTTTTCCTCGGAGGTTCCTATCGGCGATCCCAAGCTGCGGCTGGGCCTCCTGGTCAAACAGATTCCCAACGCCATCATGCAGACTCTCTCCGCCTTGCTACAGTCCACCGGCTGGCAGCAGGACTATCTCTGCCGCTGTCTCGGCGAATGCATCTTCGCGGAAAAACTGGAAGGACAACCGCTCGATATTGAGGTTGGCAATCTGCTCGCCGGAAGTCTCGAGAGCACTCTGCCCGCGGGTCGAAGCTGGTTCAGCTACGTGCGCTATAACCGCACCTTCAGAAAAAAAGAGATGTTAAAAATCCTCGAGGATAACCCGCGCCTCAAGGAGATCGACGCCGTCGATGCCATTCCGCATTTGAGCGCCATCGGAAAAGCCTATGCTGAAGAAAACGTGAAGATCGAGCACCTGATATGAGCCGCAGCGGTCAGTGCTCGGTAATAAGCGGAATGCGATCGAGGAACGGGAGCGCGGCGGGCATGAGCCGTTACGCGCGGGCCTGCTTGAAGGCTTGTGAGATGATAGCTCAACAAAAGCGCGAAATGATCCGCAAGGTTGCAGAGCGAAATTGTTCTGCTTCCGGCTGGCGATTGTGCCCGGCCGGAGTGGAGCAATTTCAACGCCGCGTTGCATCGCGGCAGACCCCGGCCCGATAAGCAACCCACCATCGGGAGAAAGCGCATGACGGATTCCCGAGACGTGAGCACCGGCGGGCGCCTTGTGCTGCACGATCTGACCTGGTTTATCCGCTACCTGCTGTTGATGCGGTTGGCTCACTGGGTCTGGTTTTACCTGGCCATCCTAACCTCGGTAGTAGCCCTTGTAGCGCTTGCAATCGAGAGTCCCGGCAGATCTGCGCAACATGGCGGGCTATGGCTAACCATCGCCCTGCACGTGGCTGCCTACGCGGTTGCGGTCGGGCTACTGGCGTTGAACTCCCACTACGGCAGCATTTGCGAATTTCGATTCAGAGCAAACGATCCACGTCCTCTGCGGCTCCTTCACCCGGCGACGGCGGCGCTTTGCGGCTGCCAAGCGTGCTTGTTCGGATGGAACGCAGTCAATGACAGCGATGTGCTCGTTCGCATTCTTGAAGGGGCTGCCGCCCTCCTGGTGGCGATAGCGGCAATTGCGGTGTACCGAGAGAAGAGACAAAGCATTCTTGGGCCGGATGCCGGGGGGGTCGTCGCGTTTGTCGCGTCGCTGGCCAACGAGCGCGACTGCCGCAAGGCCCCGCCCCCGAGAAACCTGCGATCGGGGGTGGTCTGCGGCCTTTCCGCGCTCATCTGCGCCCTTTGCGCCCTGTTCGACCTGCTCGTGATGCTGCCCGTAGTGTGGTCTGAGCCGCAACGTGAAGGGCAGATTCTCCTTCTTACCGGTCTTGTCATGCTGCTGTCCCTCTACTTGACCACCCGCGGCAGATACTATCTGCAACCGCAATTCGATGCGCTGATCGCAACCGACCCGCGGCCGCCTGTGCTGTACCTGCGGTCGTTTCGAGCGGACGAGCGAATGAGGCCCTGGAAGCTTTGGTCGATGGGTAGACAGTTCAGCGACGGCACCGTGGAGCAACGGCTCGCGCGCCATTTCAGCGGAAGAGGTCCATTCATCGCCATCGGATCGCCGCAGAATCCGATTGTGCTGGGCGCGGTCCGCATACAACTGAGAGAGGACGAGTGGCAGGATCGCGTCATGGAGTGGATACATTCCTCCAGCGCGATTGTGCTGATGGCAGGGACGACCCAGTGGATTGACTGGGAGCTGACGAAGATCGTCAATTTCGGATACCTGCAGAAGCTGATCCTGCTTTTTCCCCGCGCGGAACGACGGGCGCGCAGGAAGCAACAGGAAGAGGCGAACGTGCATTTCGCAGCGTTACGAGCATCGTTCGAGGGGACCATCTGGGAAAGCAGCCTTGCGCAAATCGAAAACCCACAGAACCTGCGCGGCATGGTGTTCAGGCCGGACGGCGGTCTGGACGTCATCGTCAGCCGGTCGCGCAGCATTTTGTCCTTTGAGTGGGCGGCATTTCTTGCGCATTTCTGGCAGAACCAGAATTCCCCGATCCCGTTCGTGCGGGAGCGCCGCGACGTGCGCGCCCGCTCGCGGAAACGGCGGGTCGCCGCCTTCCTGGACGTGGTGTTGGTTTTGAGCGTGTGGGCGTCGCTGGGACTGATCGTGCGGCACGCATCGCCGTGGATCTTGCGTTTTGTACTGGCAGGGTCCGCGGCGATTGCCTTGCCGCTTTACTTCACGGTTTGCGAGGGCTTGCTGGGCGCAACAGCCGGGCAGGCAATCGCCGGAATCCGGCTCATGACGGACAACGGAAAGCGTCCACGCATCCGAACGATATTGGTGCGCGTGGGGCTTAGCTTTTTGCCCGGGATTTTTCGCGGGATAAAGGCTGCGGTCACCTCCACCGAGGTCGTGAGTTACAGATTTGCGAAAAAGATTCGCGTGGTGGCCGCGATGACATGGGTATTTGCAATGGGAGTAGGGCTCGTCTCCTTTGTGGCTTGGCTGGATTGGGCCGTCCCGTCCGAGCCCTCTGCGCCAGCGGGTTTCAGGGAGATCCCCGCGTCTGCGCTTCTTCAATCGACAGGAACCATGCGGGCTGGGGACGTGGCATTCACTCAAGGTAGGGATGGGCCGGCGCGCTCGCCTGTATATCAGGCCGGGGATGTCGTGGACCTGGAGTTCGAGCTGATCGGATTCGGACGCGACTCCTCGGGCAGGGAAGACATTCGACTTCGTGGCAGCTTGCTGTCTGCCAATGGCGCAACGACCGGCGTTGCCTCGCCGTCTCAGTTGAATGGTCCAAAGAACTCTGCGGATCCCGACGTGATCTGGCTCGAATTCCCGACGGATCCCTGCGCTCCACCGGGGCCATATCAAATCCGGGTGCAGGCGCACGACGTGGTGCGGAATGCAGACCTCGCATTTCAGGCAGACCTCCAGCTCACCGGCGGCGCGAGCTGCCATGCGCGTTAACCCGATCTGCCGGGCGCCCCATCCTCGGCGCGCTTTGCTCGTTGAGAAAGGGATCGCGCGGTCTGATTCGCACAAAATTACGTGTTTACAGGCCTGGACGAGGGGTTTATAGTTGCTTCAGCTTTCGGGGCAGGCTGATCATGGGACAAGATCCATGCGTCTTTATCAGCTACTCATCCTTGGACGGGTCGGCTGCGGAAATCGTGTGCCGGTTTCTGGAAAAAAATCAAATTCGCTGCTGGATCGCGCCACGCGACATCCCCGGCGGAGAATCCTGGGACAACGCCATCATCGATGGCATTAAGACCACCAGCGTCATGGTCTTGATTCACTCCTCCAATGCCAATGGAAGCGATCAGATCAAAAGGGAGCTGCACCTCGCCCTCTCCAAAAAGAAAAAACTGATCCCATTACGCATTCATAACGTGCAGCCGGACGACGAGCTGGAGTACGTCCTCACCGGCATTCAGTGGCTCGATGCCATCGAAAAACCGCTCGAAGAGCATCTCCAGCCCTTGCTCGAGCGCGTCAACCAAATCCTTGCAGACGAGCGCCGCAAGCAGCCCGCGCCCGAACCCGCGCCGCTCTCCGCAAAAAGCCTCCGCGTAGCTTTGCTCTACAGGCGTAACACCCAGCCCGATGACCACGTGCTGTCCACTCTGGAAGCCGGGTTGCGCACTGCCGGTCATCAGGTCTTCATCGACCGTCATTTGCGCGTCGGTGACGAGTGGGCCGTCGAAATCAAGCGTCAGGTGCAGCAATCCGACGCCATCATCCCCCTCCTCTCCAAAACTTCGGTGAAAAGCGAGATGCTGGCCGCGGAATTGGAGGAGGCAGCCAAAGCGGCCCAGCAAAACAACGGAAAGCCGCGCATTCTTCCCGTCCGCGTCACCTACGAGAAAGGGCTGCCGCCTGAAGAGCAGGTTCTTCCCGAGCCTTTCTTCGGTGTTCTCGGCCATCTGCAGTATCAGCCCTGGGAGAGCGAGGCTGACGACAGTGAACTGCTCGCCCGCATTCTCGAAAGCCTGAACGCCAAAGTGCAGCGCACCATCGTTCCCGAGCAGGAGCCGGGAGGCGCCGATCCGCTGGACTCGCCCTACTATGTCGAACGGCTCACCGATCTCCGCTTTCGTGACGCGCTCGACCAACAGGACAGCATCGTGCTCATCAAGGGTGCGCGTCAAATGGGCAAAACCTCTCTGCTGGCGCGCGGCCTCAAGTATGCCCGTGACAAGGGGAAGAAGGTCATCGCCTGCGATCTGCAGAAGAATCAGGGAAATCTCGCCAGCATTGAAAACCTGTACATCGGGTTGTGCGAGACCATCGCCAAGAGACTCGATTTAGCGGTCGCGCCTAGAAAAGCGTGGGACCCCGACTTCTCGCCCGGAGACAACCTCGAAAGTTTCCTTCGCCGCGAAGTCCTGGCAAAGACTGACGGCCATCTGGTGTTGGCTCTCGACGAAGTGGACCTGCTCATCGATCGCCCCTACACCAACGAGGTCTTCGGCCAGTTCCGCAGTTGGCACAATGAGCGTGCCATGGACCCCGACGGTCCGTGGAAACGGCTCACTCTGGCGATCGTCTACGCCACAGAGGCCCATCTGCTCATCACCGACCAGAATCAGTCTCCCTTCAACGTCGGCACCAAGGTCGAGCTGCAGGATTTCTCCCTCCAGCAGGTGGATGAGCTGAATCAGCGCTACCAGTCCCCGCTCCGCAACGACGGTGAGCTCAATCGCTTCTTCGCGCTGTTCAATGGCCAGCCCTATCTCACCCGGCGCGGCTTTTACGATCTCACCCACGAAAATAAATCTCTCGGCGAGATTGAGGCGCACGCTGATGCCGAGGACGGTCCCTACGGCGATCATTTGAAGCGCATCCTGTTCAAGCTTGCGGGGAACGAGGCCTTGAAAGACGTGCTCCGCGGGCTCTTGCACGGCAAGCCTATCCCCGATGACATGACCTTCTACCGTCTGCGCAGCGCCGGCTTGGTGACTGGCCTGACAACGAAGGACGCTAAATTCCGATGCGCCATCTATCGCAGTTTCCTGGCGCGGCACCTGGTCTAAGCCATGACGACTGATTCCGCCATTCCTGAAATCGCGCCAAGGTTTTTTACTGTTGGCGGCACATTGCCCCCTGACGCGCCCAGTTACGTGATGCGCCAGGCTGACGAAGATCTGTTCTCCCACCTCAGCGCCGGCGATTTTTGCTACCTGCTTACCTCGCGGCAAATGGGCAAGTCCTCGCTCATGGTGCGCACCACCACCCGCTTGAAGGCCGCCGGTGCCCGCGTCGCCATCCTCGATCTCACCAAGATCGGCCAGAACGTCACGACCGACCAGTGGTACAACGGCCTGCTCGGCCGCCTCGGCATGTCCTTCGGCCTGGAAGACAAGCTCAAGGAGTTCTCCAGCCGCAGCGTTGCGCCCTCCCACGGCATCGGGCCGCTGGACCGCTGGGAACGCGCCATCCGCGAGGTCATCGTCCCCTCCATTCCCGGGAGAATCGTGATCTTCGTCGACGAGATCGATTTCGTGCGCAGCCTTCCTTTCCCCACCGACGAATTCTTCGCCGCCATCCGTTCCTTTTACAACGAGCGCACCACCAACCCCGAGCTCAATCGCATCACCTTCTGCCTCATCGGCGTGGCCACACCCACTGACCTCATCCGCGACGGCAGCAGGACCCCGTTCAACATCGGCGAACGCATCAACCTCACCGATTTCCAAATGCGGGAAGCGGAGCCTTTCATCAAGGGGATGGGCCGCACGCCGGAGATCGGCGCCAAGCTGGTCCGCCGCGTTCTCTGGTGGACCGGCGGCCATCCTTATCTCACGCAGCGCTTGTGCGCCGCCGTGGCCGCCGATCCCAACGTCAACTCGGCGTCCGGCGTGGACCATGTTTGCAGCGAACTTTATCTTTCCGCGCATTCGCGCGACTCCGACAACAACCTGCTCTTTGTAAGCCATCGCATCACCGACCGGAACAGTGCAAATCGCAGCGGCGCAAGCCGCCCGGGTTCCGGCAACGCTACTGAGGATGCGCCGGACAGGAGTTCCGACGGTGAGCTCGCCGCCGTGCTCGATCTCTATGGGCGCGTGCGCTCGGGTAAGCTGGTGCTCTTCGACAAGGAGAACCGCAACATCGAGTTCCTGCTGCTGGCCGGCATCGTCGCGGTGCGCGATCGGGTGCCGCCGCTGCGCAACTTCCTGCGCAAGCTCGCCGCCGCGCTCCGCGGTAAGCCCCTGACCGCCGCGGAAAAAATCAGCGAGGAGGTTCTGGTTGTCCGCAATCGCGTCTACGAGCGCGTCTTCGACAAGCACTGGATTCGCGCCCACATGCCCGATGCGGAAGCGCGCCGCCAGCGCGCCGCCTTCCTCCGCGGACTGCTGTATGCCGCCGGCCTCGCCTTCGCTATCGTCGCCATCATCGGCTTTTTCCTGCTCAAGGACCTCGAAGACGAGCAGAAGACGGCCATCCAGAACTACTGCTCCAACATCGTGCAGGTGCAGCAGGACTTCGACAAGGGCGATTACGCGTCCGGTTATAACCTGCTCCGCGAAACCCAGCCCCTCGTTCGCCTGCAACCTCGCGCCGCAGAGAATCTCCTCGCCAATACTCCGCTTCTCCGGCGCGCGCTTCCTTACATTTTTCGCCATCCCTGGCTTTATGCCATCCTCAACGGATTCGACCAAAAAGCCTTGGGCGGCATTGAATGGAATTACCTCGTCGCGCGCTCCTTTGGCGACAGTGCCTGGGCCTACTCCGGCCACGTGAATGAAGTCCGCTCCGTTGCCTTCTCACGCGACGGCCAATGGGTCGCCACTGCCGGTGCTGACTCCACCGTCCGCGTCTTCAAAGTCAGCAGCATTCTTCAGGGCACGGGTTACGCCCCCGACAACCCCCTCGATCGTGCCCTGCTCGTCCTCGACAGCAACGGCCATGCCCAGTTGTCCAAGCCGGACGGCACAGCAAACTGGAGTGTGAATGCCAGCCTTCTCGCTGCGCTTGGCGCAAAGCCGATAAGCCAATTGCCCGGCGTCCTGTCCGTGCAGTTCTCGCCTGATGGCGCGTGGATCGCCGTCGCCACCGGCAACTGGAACCAGACTTCAATTCCTGGCACCGTCTATTTATGGAGCACCAAAGTTCCCAGCAACGTCGTGTGGGTCCAATCGCAGTTTGGCCGCGCCGTCGACGCCGTCGTTTTTAAGCAGCAGGCAGATGCGCAAGGCGCATTCGACCTCGCAGCCACCAGTGAAGACAACACCGCAAAGTTCTGGAGCGTCGCGCCCAACGGAACCGTCGTCCTCAAAGGCCAATTCAGCGCCGGGGGCCTGGCCGCAAAGGGCATCAACTCCGCCGTCTACACCCGTGACGGCACGACCTTCGCCATGATCTTCGGCGATGGCCATCTCTGGATTCGCGACGGCGCCCAGCCGTGGAAGTCCGGCCGCCCCGCCCCCATCGTCGGCGACATCTCAGGCCTGATGTCGATCGCCTTTTACGACTATCCTTCTACCGGCCCTCACCCGGGCTCCATTGAGCAGCTCCTCCTGCTCGGCACGCGCGACGGCCACGTCAGGTCGTACAACCTGAACTCCAATGAGTTGCCGAGCGACTATCTCGAGACAGACCAGGGCCTGGTCACCTCGCTCACCGTCTCCGAAGACAGAAACCTCCTGCTCACCACCGGCAGCACCGGGACCAGCCTGGTCTGGCAGTTATTGCGCGATCCGCACGACCAGAGACTCGAGCAGAATATCGTCAGAACTCCCGGCGACAGTATCATGCTGCGCGGACAACGCGACGTCACCTATACCGCAGCCATCACGCGTGATAACCGCCTCATCGTCACCGGCGGCGCCAGTGCCCTCAACGGCTCCGGCCAGCGGTCCACCACAGACCTTTCCAATAGTTCCGCACTCGTTTCCGCTCCCGGCAGCCGCGTCCTCTTTTGGATCAAGCAGCGCGGGTATGTAGACGGATTCACTCTTCCCGGCGACGCGTTGCCCTCCACCTGGGTCTCCCAACCCGCCTCCATCCCCACCGGGGGAGCCGTCCAGGCACTGGCTTTTTCTCCCGACGGCCACGAGTTTGCCAGCATCGTCGGCGCCGCTTCCCAGGACAACTCCCTCACCCAAATCGTTTTTACCCGCATCGATTCGAATACCGGAAAGCCTGACTCCTCAGCCACCGCCAATCCGCAGAACCACCGCTCCGCCGGCACCGCTCTGGCCTGGTCCCTCGACGGCAAATCCATGGTCACGGCCATGAACGACGGCACCGTCCTCCTCTGGGATCCCGCGCAATTCATTCAAGACTCCAAACCGCAGGCCAATCCAGTCTCCATTTCGCTCAATACCGTGACCGTCAATAACGTGAGCCTTCCCATCCAGGCGCTTTCTTTCTCGCCCGATGGCTGGCTGGCCGGCACCGCAGCCGCCAATGGAGCACCCGATCAGACCTTCACCTGGAACAAAGCGCAGTACCGCAGCGGCGAATCCATCATCCTCTGGAACCCCGGCCAGCCGCCCGCCATTCAGCCCGCCATTCAGAAGGTCGTCCCACTGCCTCCAGTAACGCCCAACAACATCTTCTCGCTGCAGCAACTCGTCTTCTCGTCTTCCGGCGATTGGCTCGCCGCCTGCGGCGTCGACTCCGCCGACAACCTCGTCAAAGTGCAGATCTGGACCATCGACCGCCTCCGCAGCGCGTCGCCGCAGCCGCTCCGCACCCTCGAAGGCTCCGAGTTCCCGCCCCGTCATGACCACGTGGCCAACCTCCACGGCCAATGCACCGCCGTCGCCTTTTCACCCGACGGCAAGTGGCTCGCCGTCGGCACCTTTTCCCACGAAATCGCCGTCTGGTCCACCACCACCTGGATGCGCGTGGAGGGGCAGGGCGAATTCATCACCAGCGGCAGCCTCTACGGCGCCACTGGCGTCTCCCAGGGCCGCTATCTCGACAACCCGCCCATGGCCACCTCCGCCATCAATGCCGTGGCCTTCTCTCCCGACAACAGTCGCCTCGCCTACGGCGCCGCCGACGGCAATATCTACCTCTGGAGCGTCACTGCCCAGCTCCCCGTCTCCGCCATCTCCGTCCACTCCGGCGGCGTGCTCGCGCTCGTCTTCTCGCCCGACGGCCACTGCCTCGCCTCCGGCAGCAACGACAAGACCGTCCGCTTCTCCTGCGACATCGATCCGAAGTTGGAGAACCGGGTCCGGGACATCTCCGTTTCCAAGGCCAACTACTCCCGCCTCGCCAAGGAATCCAACAACTGGTATAACTTCGCGCAATAAATCAGGGGACAGGGCACAGAAAGCCCGTGCCCCATCCTGGCGACGCCTTTGTCTTTGTCGCCAGGGTCGGATAGCACGAACCCTCGCGTCGGATAATAGATAGGTCCAAAGGAATCGCTCGCCATGCCGCAAGCCCCCGCCGTCCTCACCGCGCGCCGCCTCTATGACGGCTCCCGTCTCCACGACCACCCCATCGTCGTCCTCGATGGCGGCCGCATCGCCTCCATCTCCACGCGCGACTCGAGCGCCGTCCCCGCCGGCGCGCCCATCCTCGACTTCCCTGAAGCCACGCTCGCCCCCTCCTTTTTCGACATCCACATCCACGGCGCTGCCGGCCACGACGTCATGGAGGCCACACCCGAAGCTCTCGCCGCCATCGGCACATTTCTCGCCTCGCGCGGCACCGCCCGTTTCCTCTCGACCACCGTCACCGCGCCCATCGACGTAACCCTCCGCGCCGTCGCCGGCCTTGCCCGCCTCATCGCACGGCAAGGCAATCAGGCCGCGCCCACCGCCGCCGTCCCGCTCGGCATCCATCTCGAAGGGCCCTTCCTCTCGCACGCCAAGCGTGGCGTGCAGCCCGCCAAATATCTCCTCGATCCCGACATCGCCCTCTTCGACCGCATCTACGACGCAGCCGACGGCCACGTCCGCCTCATCACTCTCGCGCCCGAGCTCCCCGGCGCGCCCCAGCTCGCCGCCCACGCCGCCGCGTGCGGCGTTCGCGTCTCGCTCGGCCACTCCAACGCCACCGCGGCTGAAACCCACGCCGCCATTGCTGCCGGCGCCACCAGCGCCACGCACACCTTCAACGCCATGCGCCCGCTCGACCACCGCGAGCCCGGCATCCTCGGCGCGGTTCTCACTTGCGATTCCCTCTTCGCCGAGCTCATCTGCGACGGCATCCATTCTGCTCCCGAAATCGCCCGCCTCTGGTGGCGCGCCAAGGGACCCAACCGCGCCATCCTCGTCACCGACGCCATGAGCGCCGCTGGCATGCCCGATGGCGAATACCGCCTCGGCGGTCTCACCGTGCAGGTCGCAAACGGCCGCGCCATGTGCGATGGCGTCCTCGCCGGCAGCGTCCTCACCCTCGACCGCGCACTCCAAAACTTCCTCGCCTTCACCGGCGCAACGCTCGAGCAGGGCCTCCGCCTCCTCACCGGCAATCCCGCCGCGCTCACCGGCTTTCAGGCTGAAGCCGGCTCGCTCGCACCCGGCAGCCCCGCCAACCTCGTCGCCGTCACCCCCGACGGCCACCTGGCCGCCTCCTTCCTCAACGGCGTTCCCGTCCCGGCGTAACGGGACAGCTTTCAGTGAACAGAGAACAATCGTCAGCGCCGCCGATGCAACTCACTCACCTCGATGAGCTGGAGGCTAGAAGCTAGCGGCTAGAAGCTGTTTCTCGTCTCTATAATCATCTTTTGACCACTCCATCCAGCCGCGCTTCCACCAAGGCGCATGCGCTTCTCGTCGCCGTCGGCATCCTGCTCAGCCGATTAGTCGGCTTGGTGCGCGATCGCATCTTCGCGCACTACTTCGGCAACTCCGATGCCGCGGACGCATTTCGCGCCGCGTTTCGCATTCCCAATTTCCTGCAAAACCTTTTCGGCGAAGGCGTGCTCTCGGCGTCTTTCATCCCCGTCTATGCGCGGTTGCATGCCGAGGAGCGCCGTGAAGAGGCCTCGGGACTGGCCGAAGCCATCTTCGCGCTCCTGTTTTTCATCACCACGTTGCTGGCGGTTGCGGGCATCCTTGCCACGCCCTGGCTCATCGATCTCATTGCCCCCGGCTTTCATGGCGATAAGCGCCTGCTCACCATCCGCCTGGTGCAGATTCTTTTTCCCGGCGCGGCCATGTTGGTCTTGTCCGCATGGTGCCTGGGAATTCTCAACAGCCATCGCCGCTTCCTGCTGTCCTACTCCGCGCCCGTAGTCTGGAACATCGCCATGATTGCCGCGCTTTTGTGGGGCGGCGGCGCGCACGGGATGGGCCGCGGGCACACGCAGCCGCAGCTTGCAGTGTGGGTGGCTATCGGATCGGTCATCGGCAGCGCCCTGCAATTTGCCGTGCAGCTTCCCACCGTCATGCGCTATCTGTGGCCGCTGCGCCTGCAGTTACACGGAGCCGGCCAGCACGTGCGCATCGTGAGCGCGAATTTCTTCCCCGTCTTTTTGAGCCGCGGCGTGGTGCAGATCAGCGCCTATATCGACGCCTGGCTGGGCAGTTTTCTCGGCACCGGCGCGGTTTCCGCGCTCGGCTACGCGCAAACCCTCTACACGCTGCCGGTCAGCTTGTTTGGCATGGCAGTGTCCGCGGCCGAGCTGCCCGCCATGTCGAGCGCCATGGGCACCGACGTCGAAATTGCCTCGGCGATTCGCCAGCGCCTGACGCAGGGCATTCAGCAGATTGCGTTCTTCGTGATCCCATCGGCAGTCGGCTTCGTAGTGCTCGGCGACGTCGTCGTAGCCACCATTTACCGCTCCGGCGCCTTTCAGCATAAAGACGTGCTCTTCGTCTGGGGAGTGCTCGCCGGCTCGGCCGTTGGACTGCTCGCCTCCACCATGGGACGCCTATATTCATCGGCCTTTTACGCCTTGCGCGACACGCGCACTCCGCTGCGTTTCGCGGTCATTCGCGTAGCGCTTACGTTGGGCCTGGGCTACGTGTGCGCGCTGCCTCTGCCTCGTCTGCTGGGGCTCGACCAGCGCTGGGGCGCAGCCGGGTTAACGGTCTCTGCCGGCATTGCCGGCTGGGTCGAGTTCATGTTGTTGCGGCGAGGACTGCAGCGCGTCGTCGGCGCGGTGCCTTCCGGCCGCTCGCGGATCATGCGGCTCTGGGCGGTTGCGCTGGTTGCGTCGCTGGTGGGCTACGGCGTCAAAGTGGTGTTGCCATTCCATCAACCACTCCTTGTCGGCCCTTGCGTCTTGATCCCGTACGCGGCCTTGTATCTCGGCATCACGCAAGGTATGGGAATCGCCAGCATGGGCGCAGTCGCCCGCCTCTTCACCCGCCGCCGGTAAAAAATCGCATGTCATCCTGAGCGAGTCCCGGCGCGCCGGGACGAGTCGAAGGACCTGCGGTTGTTTTTGGCTTTGTATCAGGGCTTGGCTTCAGCCAAGCCGAAAATCGCCACGCGTCCCTCGAGAAATCAAGTTCGCGGGCAGGTGGCCCACTCATCGCAGCATCGGGTCTGTGCCCCGTTCATCGCGGTTTTATCGCGATGAGCGGGTCTTCGACAGCCTGGCTAGGATCGGACCATAGCGGATGGCCTGGGTTTCGGGCTGTTGGTCCTAGGTCGAACTACGGGTGAAACAGGTCTCGCGGCTGAGACCTGGGATTACACGAACCTAACCCTGCCACGGATTACTCCCGGGAAACGCCGTAGCCGACATCAATCCCTGCCCGGGTCCGCACCAGAAAAGACCATCCGCCGTCGCCCCGCAAGCCCACCAGGCCTCATTTTCTCCCTAACCCATTGAAAATGATCCGCAAAACCCGCCCGCCGAATTGCACAGATTTAACTGCATCCGGCGCACAATGAGACCATAGATCGGTGAAGATCGATGGGCCGGGTCCACAGCCCACGAACCACTATCCACGGGCCCCCGCAAACTAAGTATTGTAGAATGAGGAAATTACAAAAACGCGGTCCTTTAGAATCAAGAAGATACAGAATTCATCGCCCGCAACCCCTTTTAAATGAGGATATTGGAAAAAATGGGGGGGGCAATCGAAAGATAAACACCCGCCGCCACACCAGCATCCAGGCCACCGGCGCACTGACCTCTGACCTCTGACCACTGACCACTGACCACTGATCCCTGACCACTGATCCCTGGCCTCTGGCCCCCGGCCACTGGCCCAGCCGCTTACTCTTCGATCTTGTAGGTAAATTCTTCGATGACGGGGTTGGTCAGGACTTCGCGGGCGATGCGCTCCACTTGCGCGCGCGCCTGCGCCGCGCTGAGCGCGCCGTCGAGCGAAAGCGCAAAATATTTGCCCTGGCGCACCGCCGTGACCTCGGCAAAACCAATCTTGCGGAGTGCGTTGTGGATGGTCTGGCCCTGCGGATCGAGGACCGATGCCTTCAACGTGACATAGACATGCGCCTTCATAATCCCTGATTATAGAAGAGAGCGAGTGTGCGAGTGTGAGTGTGGCTAATCGGCGCACACACTCACACTTGTTCTTCCCCAAGGAGAAAAGCTACGCAATGGTGAATTATCTGGAATTGCCGGTGGGCGACCGCGCGCCGGAGGTCTTCCGCGTGGTCATCGAGATCCCCAAAGGCGGTACGCAGAAGTTTGAGTACGACAAGCAACTGCACGTGTTCAAGCTGGACCGCAACCTGCACTCGCCGGTGCACTATCCCGGCGATTACGGCTTTATCCCTTCTACGTTGAGCGACGACGGCGATCCGCTGGACGTGCTGGTGCTGGTTCCCGATGGCAGCTTTCCTGGATGCGTTCAGGAGGTTCGGCCGATCGGCCTCCTGGAGATGCTGGACCAGGGCACGCTCGACGAGAAGGTGCTTGCGGTGGGCAAGAACAATCCGCGCTACACCAACGTGTGGAATTACACCGACATGTATCCGCACCTGCTGAAGGAGATTACCCACTTCTTCTCCATCTACAAGGACCTTGAGGGCAAGCGCGTGGAGATGAAGGGCTGGCACGACGCCGGCTACGCGCGCGACCGCGTGGCGTACGCGATGAACCAGTTTAACGACGCGAAGGCAAAGAAGGCTGGGAGCGAGAAGACAGTGTGAGTGTGAAGTGTGAGTGTGCGTGCTTTCCGCTCACACTCACACCCCACACTCGCACTCGCACTCACACTCGCACCGTTCACTGCCAGCTGTTCCCCGTCTGCTCCGCCTTGCGGCGGGCCACGGCCACGGTGAGCGCGTAGAGCGGCGGCCCGAGCAGAGCCACGGCGGCAGCAAAGGCCAGCGACGACACGTGGGCGAACGGCGTTCCGGGATCGCCGAGGGTCTCTGAGCGCGAGGCGTAGAGCGCGTAGGCGATGAGCGCGGTGGGACCGGCGGCGAGCAGGCAAGCGAACGTGAAGCTGCCGGCGCGGAAGGGGCGCGGCAGCTCCGGCTCGCGCAGGCGCAGGAAGATGAGCGCCAGGAACTCCAGGATCAGGCTGGAGCCATAGAGAATCAGGTCAATGGAGATGAGGCGCTCGAAGGGAAGCTTGAGGGCCAGCGCCCAACCCAATCCGCAAACCAGCACACTCACCCAGGGCACGCCGCGGCGATTGCGGTGTAGGAAGGCGCGCGGCAACAGGCCGTCGGCAGCCATGGCGATGGGCAGGCGCGTGTAGCTCATCATGAGGGCGTTGAACATCCCCACGCCACAGATGACGCCGCCGGCGACGACGGCCAGCCCGAGCAGCGGGCCGCCGAGTGCGCTGCCGGCAATGGCCCATGAGCCGGTTGAGAAGCCTTCCGCCGAGAGTCCGGCGAAGGCCATAGCCGCCAGCGGCAGCACGTAGGTCAGAGCGGTGAGGAGCGCGGCGGCGATCATGGCGCGCGGGTAGTTGCGCTGCGGGTTCTCGACCTCGCGCGCGATGGTGGAAGCGTTGTCCCAGCCCATGTAGTTCCACAGCGCGACCAGGATGGCGGTGGAGAGTCCGAGCGGTGCGCCCGGCTCGGCAGCGGTTCGGCCCCAGTGAATGACGGGATGAACAGCGAGGCCATGCCAGAAGCCCAGCGCGACGAAGATGGCGAAGGGCGCGAGCAGCAACGCAAACAGCCAGACCGAGTCGCGGCCGACTTCGGGCGCGCCGCGCAGGTTCCACGCGCAGCACAGGACGACGACGCCCAGCGACCAGAGCCAGGCACGCGGGCCAGCGGTAAGCACGGGGCTGAACTTGCCCAGGTAGAGCACAAAGATGGAGGGATAGAGCGCCATGTCGAAGACGCTGGCGGTGAGCGAGAGCCAGCTTTCCTGGTATCCCCAGAAGGGGCCGAGGCCGCGGCGCACCCAGACGTAGAATCCGCCCTCGGCGGGGATGGCCGCGGCGAGCTCGCCGATCATCAGGGCGGTGGGCAGGCTCCAGAGCAGCGGCAGCGTGAGCAGGATGACGATGGCGCGCCCGTACCCTGCGCCCCCGAGAATGTCTTCGATGCCGTAAGGCCCGCCGGAGACCATGAAGTAAGTAGCGGCAACCAGGGGCAGGAAGCGGATCTTGCGCAAGGCGGGATGGAGAACAAACCGCATGAGTGTGAATGTACTGAATGTACACGGGCGACGGCAGCGCCAAAAAGCGGGATGTGGAAAGGCTGGGCGGGGTGAGCGCGGTCCGGCGGCCAGAGAAGACCGACGCTTGGAGGCGGGTGTCAGGCGGGTGGGGCCGCGGCCGCGAAAGTTCCGGTATAATCCTGATTGAGACCCGGAGAGATGGCCGAGTGGCTGAAGGCGGCGGTTTGCTAAACCGTTGTACGGTCAAAAGCTGTACCGGGGGTTCGAATCCCCCTCTCTCCGCCAGAAATTCTTCCAACCTTAGACTTTTCAATAACTTCCTAAAGCATCAATCACTTGCATTTGTCGGACACCCGACAACATGTGTGCATTTCTTACAGGAATTGCACTCTTTCCAACCTGTGAAGCCAAAAAATCCGACAATCCGACAACGCTCGGATGACGATCAGCGATATCGACCACCAGTCAGTGAAGCCCTTCCCGGTCGCTGGCGTGCGACACCAGATCGTTCTTAAGTTTGCACGAGCGGACGTTGCGAAGCTAGAAGGGTGCATCTTTGGGCGCGATTTCTCCGGAATCAGAAGCAGGCAAATTCGATGGGTTAGATCCCGTTGCCTCGACTACTGGTGCTAGATCCTCAAACAGGCTCTCCTGAGCTGGAAAGTACGACTTCAAGCGCTCTAGCTTCAAAGCATCCGACAGAAACTCGCGCGCCTTCATGGGGTGTATGACCAGTCGCGGATCATCGAAATTCAGGTTCATTTGGCCGGCGATGTACTTCTGAAGCTCGAGCTTGGCACCATCCCGACGAGCGTCGTCAGCGAAGTCAGCCGACCAAGAAGCGACCACCATTCTCTTACCTTGATCACGCAGCGCTTGTGCGAGGATACCGTTTATATGTTCATCCCCAAAACCGTAGCCGATTACGACGAGAAGCTTTGCGTCGAGAGATAACCTGCGTAGCTGATAGACCAAGAATAGGTAAGGGTCCACATATTGCAGCTTGTATGTCGTTCCGAATATTAGCTCACCCTCTGCAGTCTTGATCTTGGCAGTGCTGTCACTGAATGTTAGCCGACCGGTCCCGGAGATTCGTGTCCAATCAATCGAACCATGCAGCTTATAGAGAACCATATTTTTCTCTGCGGGAGCGGCCGGATCCTCCAGAATCTCGTGACTCCATATACGATCTTTCCCGAAGCCCCTCTCAGGGAATTCGTTGTACTCGCACCAATAGGTCTTCTCAACGCACAGATCATAATTCAACGTAAAGACCCTGAGCGGATAGTTCAGTTCCTTTTGAAATCTTAGAAGTCCTTTGAAGTACGACGCCTCACTATAGTCCTTTATCTCGATCCATTCACGGCGCAACTTCTCGAGTATCTTGTCTTTGAACTGGAACACCAATTCGAAATCCTGCCCTGCTACTTGGGATAATCGCGGATTCCATGCGCCAATGAAGGGATAGATGGGATGCTCTTCTCGTCGAGCAAGTTCCTCTAGTGCGACCACCAGGCTTTCGATGTTATACAGTACCTTGCGATCGAAACTGCCTTTGATACCCTGCCCATAGAAGATTGCGCTACGCACGTAGTTATAGAGATCTTTAAACTTGCGCCATTCTCCCTCCAATTCTTTCTCAATCTCCGCAACCATTTGGGCGGAATGGGGTATCCCGGCATCGACGCTGGCGCCTGCACCAAGCAGCAAGATGATCTCGTCTTTCTTAAAGCTTATACCGTCACTCATAGAAACCACGGCGACAAATCTTCGATGTTCAAGTCAGGAAGATCCGCATCCCGAAAGTGTGCGTAGTATTCAGCGATCAGTTTTGCATAATAAATCGAAATTGGCAGGGACTTAGCATTGAAGCCGCGCCAGTTAGCCCCCGCGATATTCATGGCATCTTGCAATACCCGGCGAAGGTCGTCTTTCGAAAGCGGTGTGGCAGGGTAGAGGATTTGGACGTGGACGGGTCGCTCCGGCTTCTTCGGGGCTTTGGAATCCTCCGTACCTAACCCCGAGAACCACAGCAAGAACTCTTTCTTTGAGAGCGGAACCACTGCGCCCTCAGACGGAATTCGGCTATTGTGCGCAACCGAAAACCCAAGAAAATCATTGTGATCATTGAATTTCAACGCAATAAACTCGTGTCCGCTACTGAATTCGCCATTGTGTAACTCTTTAAGCAAAGCGCGAATGGCATCAATCTCTCGCTTCTTCATGCTGAATGTCAGGTGAAGCACGAATGATGAATACCTGTCCTTGTGTTCAACCAAAACATCGCGGAGATTGCGCGTTAAGCTCCTATCGTATTCGTCTGGATCACTCGAACTTCCCAAAACGCGAATGCTTTCATACATCCCGGATGAATCCGCCAGCACGGAGTAGGCAAAATAACGTTCCACTTTGCGATTTACAATTCGATGAGACTGGCCGATTCCGACTACGAGGCAGCCCTCGGTAGAGGGTCTCAGGCACCATGGCACTCCGCCCATTTTTGCGAACATAGCCAGTCCGATGTTCGACACGGACCATTTGAGTGCAGTTCGATCGTCTACGCGTTTGCGATCAACAAACTGACTTGCTAATCCTTCCGATAGAAACGCGTGTTTAGCACGAAAATATGCATCGGATTCCTCATCAGATGAATGCTTGGACATCGGAACGAGCACGACCGGTACGACTCTATCGTTAGGGTATTGCGCCTTGAGCAGTGTGCTTGCGTCTCGAAGGGCGCCATTATTGAAGCCATCAATGGGCAGCCCGGACACGTTCTCCCGATCGAAGTTCATCTTGAAAATCGACTGCATACCTGGGAATGTCGGATAACTATCGCCCCTAAGAGCTCTAAAAAGATCTTGCGATTTTGCTCTATCAAGCTCGGGAAACAAAAAAACTAGACGAGAATTCGGAGCGGGACCTTGAATTGGCCCAAAATCCCGGAGTCCAAAGAAGGGGTTGGCATGTTCCCTTCCATTTGCGAATCGATAAGTTCGCTTGGAAAGCCTAAAAGAGCGCAGAACTGAGAGCTTCTTGTCGATCTCAACCGAGGAGCCGTCGTGCAGCCGCAGTGAACTGATATTCCCGTAAAATCGGCGCAGGAAGTCTTCGATCTTTTCAAATTGATCGAGGTAGAAGTCTTCGTTGAGCTTACCATTCTTATGCGTGAGGCTGAGTTCAAGCTTCCGCTTAGGAGCGACCGGAGAGTCCTGCGGTACACGAAGCGAGAAGTGCGCAAGAAATCCGAATTTGCCGATTGCCTTCAATTCATAAGGCCTAACCCACACGACATCTCTGATCCCTGCTTCGTGACGCCTCAAAACAAACGCAACCTCGCGGGCAAAATCGTCTTCTGGCAACTCAGTTTCGCTTGCGAGGGGCGCCGATTTGCATACCTGCTCAAGAGCATGCCGCAAAACCCAGAGCGTTATCCAGGGATTCGTCCACGCTCCAACTGCAATCTCCTCGAAATCATCCCTTGCAACAAGGGATACCGCGTATCTACCAAAAGTCTCTGGCCGTGATCCCTCGTCGAAGATCGATGAGGGATCATCAGGAAGAGAATAGGTGTTTTCAGATGTCTCCCCCGGCATCAACCGGCGTCGGTGAATGTCAAAACTGAACTCCTGTTGCCTCAGAGCGAGGAAATTGAGCGCAATCGTGTCGGAGTTCGAATGGTTCGGCATGTCTGGTTAATTGCAAGCATACAACGCTAGGTCGCCCGAACCTCGAGTTTCCGGGTAAGCTACCCCACGGCTCCCGTCCTGCTAGAATTCCCACAAACCTTTGAATCGACTGGGCAAGCACGGTATTCCAGATCGAATAGCATGCACTAGGAGTCTGTCGGTCATAGATTTCTAAGCCTTTAAAATCAACAACTTGTAAAATCTACCATGTTTGGTATGTTATTGATTCCATTTGGCTTACTAAATCAAAAAGTCTTATGGGCGACACACTCCTAGGTTCTCCCTACGTTGCGGGAAGAGGGACCTCCGCGAAGGCAAATCACTTGACGCGTCGAAGTTCGCTGTGCACCTGGATCAGGTTCGTGATGGCCGCGCGCCAGCCGTCTACTAGAACCCCGAGCGATTTTTCGAGCGCACATTCCTGACGAACGGGCTGACCAGAGTCGCAGCAGAAGTGTTGCGCCGGCTATCCGGGGAGAAGACGGAAACGTCAGCCGTGTACAACATGACCACTCAGTTCGGCGGCGGCAAGACGCACTCCCTCACGCTTCTATACCACCTGGCCAACAACGGAGCGAAGGCAAAGGACTGGGTTGGAGTTCCTCGTTTGCTGCAGGCCGCCGGTTTGAATGCCGTTCCGGCGGCGAAGGTGGCGGTGTTTGTCGGGACGGAATTTGATCCGATTGCCGGCCGCGGCGGGTCTGATGGCACACCCAATCGCAGGACGCCCTGGGGCGAAATCGCCTACCAGATTGGTGGCGAGAGCGCGCTTGCGATCCTCGCCGAGCACGAGCGCCAGGGTGTTGCGCCGGGTGGAGATGTGATCCGGGACATCCTTCCGAAGGATCGGCCAGTGCTGATCCTGATGGATGAGCTGATGAATTTCGTCAGCCGGAGCCGCAAGACCGGCATGGGCAGCCAGCTCTACGCGTTCCTTCATAACCTCACTGAGGAAGCGCGCGGGCGCGACAACATGGTGCTCGCGGTTTCAATTCCAGCGTCCGAGCTGGAGATGAGCGCCGACGATCAGTCCGACTATGAGCGTTTCAAGAAGCTACTGGACCGCGTCGGCAAGGCCGTCATCATTTCCGCGGATTCGGAAACTTCAGAGATTATCCGGCGCCGGCTGTTCGAATGGGACGAGAATGCGGTGTCGAGCGACGGGCGAGTTCTGCTCAATCGCGATGCGATCAGCACTTGTAATGAGTTCGGCGACTGGGTGAAGGACCACCGGGAGCAGTTTCCGTTCGATGCGGCGCGCGAAGCTTTCACCGCCTCGTACCCGTTTCACCCGACTGTCTTCTCGGTTTTCGAAAGGAAGTGGCAAGCGCTCCCGCGGTTCCAGCAGACCCGCGGCGTGCTCCGGCTGCTCGCGCTATGGGTTTCACACGCGTTCCAAGACGGTTTCAAAAGCGACCACCGCGACGCGCTGATCGGATTGGGAACCTCGCCGCTGGACGATCCACAGTTCCGAGCCGCCATGTTTGAACAACTGGGCGAGCACCGACTTGAGGCTGCCGTCACGACGGATATCTGCGGGAAAAAGGATTCGCACGCCGTCAGGCTGGACAACGAGGCGATCGACGCGATCAAAAAGACGCGGCTACACCGGACGGTGGCGACAACAATCTTCTTCGAATCGAACGGCGGGATGAGCCGGGCTGAGGCTTCCGCCCCCGAAATCCGGCTGGCAGTTGCCCAGCCGGACCTCGACATTGGACACGTTGAGACCGTGCTGGAGGCGCTCACTGACGCGTGCTATTACCTGACGGTTGAGAGAAATCGGTACCACTTCAGCTTCAAAGAGAACTTGAATAAGCGGTACGCGGACCGCCGGGCGAACATTAAGGACGCTGCGATTAACGACCGGGTTCGCACGGAAATCGAAACCGTGTTCGCGGCGAGCAGCGGAATTAGCCCAATCTATTTTCCGGAAAGCAGCGCCAAAATCCCGGACAAGGCGACATTGACACTGGTCGTTTTGACTCCCGAGCAGAACACTGAGGACGAGAAACGGACGAAATCGTTCATTGAAACTTCGATCCGGGAGCACGGTTCCGCGGGACGGACGCACAAAAGCGGTCTGCTGTTTGCCGTTGCCAACTCGACCAGTCAGCTCTGTGAAGACGCGCGCCGGCTGCTCGCCTGGCAGGAAATCGAACAGGAACTGCCGACGATCAGCGCCGAAGAAACCCAAGTTGCGCAGCTGGGCGAGAACATCAAGAAGGCGAAACGTGATCTCCGGGAGTCGGTCTGGCGGAGCTTTAACAATATTGCGCTGCTTGGAAAGAACAACGAGGTGCGCTTCATCGATCTGGGCAAGGCGCATTCCTGTGCCGCCAAAGACATCATCCAATTCGTCCTTAACGAACTGATGAACGTGGACGAGGTGCCAAAGGGGATTAGCCCGAACCTCCTGGTCCGGAACTGGCCACCCGCTTTGCCGGAGTGGAGCACCAAATTTGTATGCGATGCCTTCTATGTGTCGCCCCCATTTCCGCGGCTGTTGTCACCAGAAGCGATCAAGGAGACTATCGCGCGCGGGGTTTCGAACGGTCAGATCGCGTACGTCGGCAAGGCCGGGAGTGGCAAATACCTGCCCTTTAACTTTGAAAAGACGCTTACCTCCCTCGACGTCGAAGTCTCGGAAGAGATGTACATCATCACCAAGGAGAACGCGGAAGCGTATCGGTCGCGAGGCTCGCAACCTCTGTTCAGCTGCCTCCCGCGCAACCCACAATTCCCGAAATAAACGTCGACCCGGTGTCTCAGCCGGCTCCGCCGACTGGGCATTCAGGCGCAGCAAACCCGCCAACCGGTGCACAGTCCGATCCGAAAAGCGTGCCCGAGCCGGTGCAGTTACCACTGGCGCTGACGTGGTCCGGAGAGGTGCCGCCGCAGAAGTGGATGAACTTTTACACTAAGGTGCTGACGAAAGTCGGCGTGGCGAACGAGCTTAGCTTGAACGTGAGCGTGAAATGCAAATCACCTGCGGGCATGTCCGCGCAGAAGCTGGAAGAGATCCGGAGTGCCCTGCGTGAATTGGGCCTGAGCGACCAACTGGGTTCGTAGGCTCAGGCGTATCTGCCGCGCCACTGTCGCGCCCGTCGCGGTGCGGACCCATTCTGAGTTCTCAAACCTCGACGCGGCTTTAGCCGAGCGCAATTCCGGCGCTGGCTGGCCTGACGCGAGTGACTCACCGTGGGTCCGGTGCACCGTAGTGCCCGCGAATTGGCCGGACTCACAAGTGACCGCCACTGTCGCGCGAAAAGTCACCCGGCTCTCCGAGGGCAACCCCGTCCACTGTGGCAGTAGCGGCGCGACAGTCGCGCCAAATCACATCTCCGAGCACGAACAGAGCGGTCTGGACTCGGGTTCTACACGCCCCTATACCGTCGCCGGGGAACGCGCGACAGTGGCAGGCTTGGGAATCTCGCCGTACGCGATGAAGCCCATGGCCATCAAGTAGCGGAAGCCGCTTGGGCCAGTCTTCCGGGCGCGAAGTGCGTCTAGACTGGGCCTCACCCAAAGCGAGCCTCGGGGCGAATAGCTGCCCCCAGAAGGGCACGGCCGGATTCGAAGCCCCTTGTGGCCTTTGGCCCGAAACTGGTCCCGCCATTCTCTTAGCACCTTGGACTTGCCGTCCGTAACCCCGCAGACGGCATCCATCTCCCGAAGTCCAAAGCCGAGCTTGCCGAGGAGTTTAATGTAACGGTCGGCTAATTCAATCTGATCGATGCTTCGGAATGCTACGAATCCATCGCGTTCATGGAAGCGCCCGAAGATCGCAAGTGCTTCCGCAAGGGCGGCTCCATCCGCAACAGCCCGGTCGCGCAGCAGGCGCAGAAGCGACGGGCTGACGTCATTCTTGGACTGTGGCGGCTGCAGTGGAGCGACAGACTTGGTCGACTTGTCTGCTGACGGTCCACCGCCTGGAGTTCTTTCAACCGGGTGGCGCGGGTGATGATTTCGAGTTTCTTGGTTCGCCAGCCAGTCAGCCCGCTCGAATATCCGGGCCATGTCTGTTTCAATGCTCGCCTTGATCTCGCCCTTTCTTCGGCTTGCCAGTTTCCGCCAGATCGCGTTCAACCAGTCCATGTCGGTGGCAGCATCTGAATCAATTCCGGTGTTGGCTGAACTATTATTCCGCAGCTTTGCTCCCAGGCCCTTGCCGATCAGCACCTGAACAGCAACGTGATGAGGACCGCCTTTGCGTAGCCAATCCCGAAACTGCTTCGGAGATGCTTCGCACGCAATGCGCAGAAGATCTCGCTGATCGGGATTTGTCGCGTCGGAATCATGAGCCACCAACCACGGGAAGATGTTGATGTAGGAACTGGCAGTGGTATCGAAACTGGCTTGTCCGCAAACCTTAGCTACCACATAGGGCAGCCGCTTTGACGGAAGCTGATTGCCACACAACAGGTCCCAGAGTCTGTATCCGTTCTGCTCCATCCAATCATGAGAATCTTTTAAGCCTGGGAATAGCTGACGCCTCCGCAGCGAGTCCGCCAATAACATTCCGACGAATAGCCAGGTTCCTCCCGCGTGGCGACAATGATGCAGGTGGATACCCTTCCCGCCTGCCGCATACGGCGTCAGCTTTCTAAGCCGTTTATTCAGTGAATCGAAAAACGTCCTCGGGATCCGATCCATATGCTCTTTTGGAATGGCGAAGAAATAGTCCTTCGCCTTCGCCCCTTCGCTGAGCCGAGCTTGCAGCCAGTCCTTGAGCATTCGCAATTCGTCGTCGGATAAAAGCTGAAGAGGTATTCTTCTTTCCGCGGCTAGGGTCTTGAGAGGATCCTCCTTGCGATGCCGAAGGTGGAGCTCCGGGTCACCGGAAAATGGATTTTCGACAAGGAGCAAGACGTCCTCGATTCGAAGCCCCCGCAGTTCCCCTCGCCTGAGCATGCACCGAAACGCCAGGGCGACGACGAGAATCGTCATCCTCTTTCGTCGCTCACTCCTAGTGACAGGCCACCGATCTTCTATATGCCTGAGGACTGAGTTGTACTCGGAATGGGTGACGATGTTCGGGTCGAATGCCGGGGGCTTTCTGAACCATGGCAGGCTGTTCCGCTGAATTGGGAGGGTGCCGGCGAACTTCGCTACCAGAAAAAGATCGAACTCACGAACGGCCTGAACGGCATCGGGGCGTTTGCGTGCAGGCTGAGCGTTGATTGCCTCAACGTAAATCTTCCTCCTGTCAGCGGGAGCCAGCTTCGCGAGATCGTCGGATTCGAGGTCATGGCCGAGGCAAGTCGCAAGCATCAGAACTGTATTTGCGGTCGCCCGAATTGAGTGCCCCTTGCCTGGACGGGACGTGCGAAGCCTTAATGCGATGCCGAAATTCGCGATCAACCTCAGGGCCGGTGGAGCATCGTCGTCGTCAACGATCCGCTGGAGAGCTTCGCGGTGATCAGCCGAGTGTACGGCGCTTCTTAGGTCGACTATCCACTCGGATCTCGCGGGAATGGTATTTGTTCCCGTGAGGCTGGAAGACTGGGAAGTTATGGCTTCAGCCTCGATGAACTCCATTAAGCTATCGCCGGGGAACAGCCGTGGCACGTCTTCTCTGCGGAGTGACTCCGACGCGAGTTCAGTCCAGTCGTAAGCCACGAATGCGGGTAGTCCATCAACGAGCGCGACTTCTCGGGCAGATCTTCGCATCGCCTCGATACCTGGCAGATCGACCTGATCTCCGCGGGATTTATACTGAGCGATCAATTTGCCGATGCGGCGCATTACTGCAGCATCGCTCGGCGAGAATGAACGGCCGTCGCGCAATACCGGTGCTAGCAAGTCCGATGGATCGTCTGGCCGCAGCCTCGCCATCTGGATCACTGTTACCGGATCGGGAAGCCACATTCGATGTTCGGCATCGAGAACTCCCCTTCTCGATAGGCTGAGTTCAATGTGAATTCTTCCGCCGATCTCAAAGGTGCATTTCCGCCAGTTGGGAATCGCCCTGACTAACGCAACCAACAACGGCACACCGAGGGCGCGGCCGTTGAGAATCGCCGAAAGAAGGAAAGTAGCCAGCCGTACATCCCTGCTATTGTGATCGGATGTGATGAGTTGGGCTAGCTTCTGGCCCCAGTTCTCACAACAAGAAGTCGATGTGGCGAAGTCCTCCGTGAACGGATTGTCAAAGCGAGTTTCACGAGGCAGGAAGTGAGGGAGTGGAACCCGTGTAAGCGTGTCTGCCGACCAGAGCCTGGCGGCCTCATGCAAGATCGAGAGATAGTTTCTGATCGCTTCCCGGTCTCCCAGGCTGCAAATGAGCAATTCCAATTCCCGCACATGTTTCCGCTTCCAGGGTCCGGGACCACCCATCAAGACGCTTCCTATATGCGTCGGGTTCTTACCGAGGAATTCAAGCAACGGTTCGAGCCAGATCTTTCGCTCCGTCCCGGTTAAATTAAGCCGTTCGGGAATCGAGAATACTTTGGATGCGGGGTGCATGTACGGTGGCTTGCCTTCCAGAAGTCTCTATCGGCTGAAAGTCGATTTTTCTCAATAAGCTTTCGAGAGCTTGGCTCATAGAGACAGCGAAGTCGCGGTAGCGGAAGGTCGAGTGACGACCAAACGGTTCCTCGCCCGCCATAAAATGGCCGAGCAGTGCCGAAATTTTCTCCTGGCTGACTCGTTTGTCGCCGGCAGCACACCATTCCGACAGGACGGTCTTGACCAGGTGGCGCGCGAAGTTCGGAACGAACGGCAGTCCATTTTCGGCCAAACTTGATAGCGTTGGGGGAACAGCTATTCCGTCGAAGCCAACGAAGAACAATGAATGCTGCTGATGTACACCTAGATGTTTTTCCGCATCGAAGCCACGGATGTAATCGTCGTACGCTCTGCGTTGCGCGAAGGCAGAATCTGCCACAAATCCCAGACGTGCCCTGTCGGACCCCTTATCCGCGATGCTCAAAAGTCCGGTCGAGGGATCTATCTCGGATAAGTCTGGGACGCCTTCGTGCGAGGGACGATGGCAGGTACCGATGCTCTCGACGCAGAAAGTCAACATCGCGAATGCGTTGTGTCGGGTGGTGTAAGCATCCCTGTCCGGACCGACAAGCAAGTTCGCATTGGCATCGGCGACCGTCTTCACGAGTTTTGCCAGGAACGCCGCGATTGACTCGAGCGTGGGGCACATGGGACTGCCCAAGTATCCGCTCGAATCGCTTGGTTGAACATCCATATTGACACCGGGATCGTAACCTGCGCTCCGGAGCGAGTCAGCGATCTCAGAGGCAGCAGCACGATCAGCGATCTGCACGCTCAGGATGGCCGGACTCGCGTAAAACCGCCCATCCTCCCCGGCGGGGTCGCTGTGCATTGTCGCGTAGGTCGCGAGCACATGATCGCCACCCGTCTGATCGAAGATCGTCTGCGGAAGCGCTCGGGCAAGCCTGGCGAAAGAGAAGCGCTTGGAGAGCTCTGGACCCCAATCAGCATCCAAGCGCTGAAGAGCTCGCTTCAAAGTCCGCGAGAAGTTCCGCTTCTTATGGCCCCTTCCGGCATTGGCGAAAGGCCTTAGAGCTTTACCGTCCCAAGCTGGAAATTTTCTTTCAATTAGCTGGCGGATCAATTTCGCGATACACCAAAAGTCGGGCGTGACGAAGTCCTTCCTGACCGGCCGGCAGCCATCATAATCGCCATGTTCTTTCGCGAACTTCAGCGGAAGAGCCGGCAAAATCCATTCTGAAGCTCCAAGCCCGTCGAGCGGCAACACCAACGTTGGGACGGAAGCAATCTCCGGCCGGGCGGAGCGCACCTCTACCTCCTCCAGTCTGTCCGCCGTCAGTCCACGCGCCAAGCTGGTCTTGACCTGAGTAAAAAGCTCCAGGGCCATGGTGGAGTGGTCCATATCCATTTCGAGAGTCCGCAACCCTCGGGCCAACTCTAATGTAGCCAGATTGCGGTTAGCTAGTCGCAGGTTCTGGTTACGTGTTGCTTGTGACGAACGCGTGTCACCCGCACGCCGAGTGGACAGATGCAAGGTCTGGGTTGCAATTAGGTCGTCGGGGTGCAAGCCGAGGTCGATAGATAAATTCACTTCGCTTTTAGCCCAGCATTCCCGCCGGTATGTTGCTCCGCTGGAATCCTGGTCATCATCCTGCTCTCGCTGCACGGAAGAATCATCGTCTGGGTCAAGTTCGTCGTCGTCCTCGAAATCGTCTCGGTCTGTGCACTCCACGAAGTAGCGCTTTTTTACAGACTCTGCTCCGCTTTCATTCGACCGATCCGGCCCGCCGTCTATATCCGTCGTGCTCGGTTCGTCGTCCATGAACGCACGAATTGAGGAAGGATTGTCCTGTAGACTCAGGAATGCGGCGATCGCAGTCAAATCCCTGAAGAGATCCTCTTCCAAGCCGCCGACCTCAGGATCGAGGGTTGCGCGGCGGAGGAGCAATACTTGCCTAATCTGGCTGGGAGATCCCGCCGGCGGAATATGTTGGAAGACATTTCTGTATCTCAGATCCGAGCAATAGGGCTCCATCACGAAGTGGCGCATTGCCAAGGTTCGCCGGTAGATTGACTCCAGGATCGTCGACTTTAGACCTTGCCCGTCCTTCCAGTCAGGCTTGCCGCTCCAGTACGCCAGGGCTGTCAAGTGCGCCAGCGTTGCAGACTGCTTCATGGAACTGAACAGACGGTCATACGCACGATCGATCTCCCAAAGCAGGCTGCAAAGACCATGCTCGTGCGCACCTTTCCGGAAGTAGGGATTTTGTCCTCCATAGCGGAGAAACGATTTTCGCTGCTTATCATCGGTGAAAATCACCGGGGCAAGTAATCTCGCGTTGCGCAGCACCCAGCGGAGTTCTCTAATGTGATCGTCCAGCACCCGCCGGTCCGGAGCCGGCATAGTCGAGCGCACGCGGCGGAGCAGCTTACAGGTCTGACTGAGGATGCGCAAACCGCCCTTCAATGTCGGGCACATGTGCATCTCGCGCATGATGACGGCCAATTCGGATTCGCCAAGGAATCGCGCAACGCGCCCGCCCTCGCGGAGCGAAAGTAACTTCGAAAGCGGAGTGGGGGCTTCCCCGGGCATCGGCTACTTCTCTCCTTCTAACCGTGGCCGGAATGGCTGGATTCCTTCTTTCACAAATCGGTAGTGCGTGCACCTGGACTCGGTGTACATCCGCTCTAGCCATTCCGGCGATCGCAAAAGGTACAAATTCTCGCGGCGATCTGCATGCTTCTTGATGCAGACGACAGCGCCTAAGCGCTCCAGGCGCGGCCAAGCGCGGCCGAGATCGCGCTTGCTGCAACCAGACTCGTCGCAAATCTTCGAATAGCCGATTTGAATCTTCCACGTCTCGTTATCTACCCGAGTCTCTTTTTGCCGAGCATCGGATAGCCTGACGAGTGCTCCATAAATCTTCAGGTCCTTCGGGTATTTCTCCATCAAGGAGGCGAACGATTCGATTCTGTAGTCATCGCCACGGAGATCGGACGTGGGCACTGAAGCCCACAGAGAGGAACCTTCAACCTTCGTGTCACCGGCGCCATTGTCAAGGTTGTCTGAACGCTGACCGCAGGGAGCTACTGCCGCAGGGGGAGTTTCCTGTTGTTCGGAAACTGGAGACGGACTCTCCGTCGGGCTGATCGGTTTAGGATTGAGGTCAGCGGTGGATGAAGGCAACGCTGTGGACGGCCGGGATGCACCATCGCCTAAAGGGGAGCGCTTTCTACCTGGAGTTTTCGCCTGAACGATCTTCTCACCAAACAGGTTGAGTTCGTAGCCGGTTTCGGGCAGGGCGGCAGCAGCATCATCATCGGCCCGATTTCCTCCTGCCGGCGCCTCTCGGTTCGACAGTTCGATTGAGCTGGCACCTTCAGCAGCAGGCTCGGTGAGCGTTATGTCAGTCGATAATGCGTATGTTGAGGCCATACCCATCTCAAAATCTCTCCGGCCAGTGTCAGGACTGGCCTCTCTCCCGCTAAATAGCAGATAGGCTGCGCAACCAACGAGCCGTCAGCACCGGATCAAATCTCACCGTGCCCCCGACTCGGATAACGGCATTTCCCATGCGCCCGCTCCGCGCCCTCTGGTACCACCAGGACGGAGATGAACGGTGCAGGACGGAGAGCTCCTTAACGGTAAGTGCGTGATCCATTGCCTCGATCCGATCGACGATCGACATGGGATGGTCAGGATTCATATGTGACGGACTCATCTCACTACCCCCTTACTTAGCCCTGAAGTACAATTAATATTGCATTTAGTACCATCAAGATGGTATTAGTAGACAATATAAATAGGCCTTTATACAACGCTTGTAGAACAAAATCTTTTGTCTTGTCGGATTTTCTGTATCGTATGAGGAGGGAAGAAAAACCATGACAGGCGGGAAAGCAGGCAACGGTGATCCTGAGGTTGGCGCTCGCATCCGGGCAATCCGGAAGTCTAAACATTGGACTTTGAAGGATTTAGCTTCGAAATCTAATTTCGATCAGCCGAACCTGAGCAAGCTGGAGCACGGGCAGGTTGGGTTCTCTATCGAATCCCTCAAGAGGATCGCCAAAGCTCTCGATGTCCCCATTTCGGAACTCTTCCGATCCGAGTTCCCTGGGCCCGTCTTCTGGGTGCCATTCATCAACGATCCCGAGCGACCGATGTTTCCGTCAGGTCACCCAGTCAGCGGAGCGCCATTTGCCCTCGAAGTTTCCGACGAGGCCCTGGCACCACTCATTCATCGCGGAGACATTGTGATCTGCACCCCCATCCCCTGGAGCGAAGGTAGAGCCGTGGTAGCGAAGCACGGCAACGATTTCTTTGTCCGCAAAGTGAGGACCTTGGTTCCCGCCAAATGGGCAGATCCGCAGATTCAACACAACGCAGACGGAGAACCCGAAGAGGTTTGGGTGTTGAAACAAGATGCCGTCTATGAACTCTACGCCGACAACGATATGTTCCCGCCGATTAGAGTCCCTCATGGTGACTCCGAGTACCGGATCTTAGGTCCAGTCGTTCAGCGGATCACGCAAATGTTGCGAATCCCAAGGACGGTTTTTGCCAGCGGCGGGCAGGCTCCGCTGCCAATGTCATCCGCCTCCAGTTCCAGCACAACAGATTGAAGTGTCTGTGATTTCGACATCCATCGAGCGGACAACATTCTGATCGCGGTTGATTGCGGAACTCGGCCGGGATATCCTCCCGCCGTGGTGACAACTTCACCAGCCCGGGAGCAGGAAACGAATTCGGGCAGACCTGCGCCTATTTCGCGTCCGCATGAACTGAGAACCGAGCTTCGGTAATCGTTTTCCTCTAATGCGCCTGTTGCGGATCTCCGACTGCACGTCGTGGGATTTTTAAGAAGCTGTACACCTGAATGGCTTCGCCGTCAGGCTAAACGTAAACTCCTTCTTCTAAATTGCGACCCCGACTCGGGCCGCCATTTCCGTTCCCCATATCTTTCACATTCCCCAATCCCATCCCTCTTCAACCACTCAATCCCAACAACATCACATCCCCAATGATCGACTCTGCCTCTCGCTCGAAAAGGTCGCAAGGAGGACCCTGGTCCACAGCTCTTTCCACTACCTCAATCCCTCCCTCTCACAGTTCGCTCGCAGCTCTTCGAACGATGCTATGCAATTCAGTCGTGTCCCCCCACACACGACGCGCGTACGCCAAAGCGTTCGATGAGATTGTTGCCTCGGGTCCTGCAGTCCGCATTGGTTCCCTCAATAGCCACGGCGCCCAACCTTAAAGGAGATGAATCATGACCGACCGACTCACTGCCCGCAAGGGCAGTCCGCCACTGATCCTATTCTGGACGTTCGCGGTCTTCTTATCTGGGATCGCCATCGGTGCCCACTGGCACCCGTCGCTCGCGCACTCGATCGCGATGGCCGTGGTCGCGGGCCTCTTCATGGCGCTGCACGAACTCGCCAGCTGCTTCTTCTGGTGCTCGGTGACCGCGTGGTGGATCGGCCGCCGCACGAGCGCATTCGACCGCAAATCCTGAGCGGAATGCGAGGACGCCGTCAAGGCGACCCGGACACGACCGCTATATAAGGATACGAGTCAACGGTCCGGGCAGATTTTCGTCCGGGCCACTGTCTCAAAACGCGCCAAAACGCACCACAAGGACAGCCAACGATAAGCCTTTATCTCGTGGCCAACCCGCTGAAATGTGAAATTCCGAGCCGCGCAGTGCGTTCTCAATCGCCGGCATCCTGCAAGAAGCGTCGACCTGTCGCCCCGGCCTGAGATTGAAAAAAGCCCACGCTCTCGAATCGCACAAACTTCAATTTCGAACCTGTGGTCCCGGGGACCGTAGAGGAAGCACTCATAGTACTTCGGTTACTGATGCTGGCCGTCCGCATGACGATATATGTCTATGGGTGCTCGGCCCCTTCAAAGTCGAGACAGTGGGACGGTTCATTCCATCCCGTTGGAGCGGCTCAAGGATGATCTCCTTGGGCCGCTTCAGTGGTGCGCCAGGCATGGCGCGTAGCGCGTAAGCGCGAGCGAATTGGCTGTGGTGGCCATTTCGTAGACTTGGCGGTGCAAGTCCGCTGCAGGCCCTGATGGTGGGAACTGCTAGCCGAACAGCAAGGGTGTCCATCGCGAGGTGGAATCTGAAGGAAGCTGTAAGCAAAACTGCGGTCCGACGAACAGCCAGCGGATAGAGGCGGTCCCATCTGGGCGAGAGGGCCACGAAACTCAAAGCCCGATACCATCCGGAAGGTGGGGACGTAGATCCGACGGATATATGCAGTGAAGGTCACGCGAATTACCCTGGGAAGTCTGTCGGCCTGCCTCGTGCTACTGGCACCGTAAGGTGTCGGGATGGGCTGGCAGATTGCAGCAGAGGTCGTAGTAGCCGCTGAGACCGGAGCGGTGAAGGACCGAACATGAAACACGGAAGTAGGAGCGCAGACCCCGATGCAGGACGAAGAAGCAGAAGCGTACGCGAGTACGGCCATTCCTGAAGGTGGCGGGCGGAACCTGCCATGGGCCGGAATTGGTGCTGAGACCCGCACGGCGGCTGTGGGGTTGCCGAAAACGAAGGCGATGGGAGCTTTATAGCGTCCACCGCTGTTTCATGAACCGCCGGATACCGAACGGTCCGTCCGGTGGTGTGGGAGGACGGCGGGAGTGATCCCGCCTCCTACCCGATCACGCCGGCTTTCGCAGGAGCCAAGCTAGTCGGCGAAGTCGGCTCACCGCTGGTGGTGAGCCGTCCCGCACTCCGAGGGCCTGCAACGGAAATGCGGGCATCGGCTCGGTGAGCTCTCTCCAGTCGCAACGATTCTCCGCGCTTTTCATGGTTAGGAGCAGAAAGGTGCCGACTCCGCCGAGCACGTCGGAATTCAAGGACGAAACGAGGAGGCATAGTTCGACAGCATTGAGCGGAGGGGCCTGCACGCAACAGACTATTGGGCTTGAACGGCGAACAAGGGGGAAGAAGCTGGCAATGAAAACGGAAAAAATCATCGCGCGGGGAAATGATAAATTCCGGCACGAGGCTACAACCGGTGCCAAACCGAGCATGCCGGGCATGATCGTCGCTACACGTAAAGTGCAGGCACTCCCGGATGCAGTGAAGAGAAGAATGATTGAACTGATCCGCGACTATGATCGCTTCGACGATGGTGATGACCAATTCCCGGACCAGCACGACGGGGGGCAGTTCTCGATAGGTGAACAAATGTTCGTCTGGAAGATTGACTGGACTGCGGATCCTACGGGAATCGTGATTCCGGAAAGCGACAAACCAGAGACGTACTTCCGAGTCCTCACGATCATGCTTGCGGAGGAAGCATGATCGTGCCTCGTTCCCTGCGCGGACATGGATGCCCGCACGATCTCCAGAACGAACTCTTAACCATTCGATCGCAAACTGTAACCCGATACAAGCCGAAATCGCACAAGCAATGCGAGCACCGTGAAGGTGTTCCCGTGGTGCAATATCACTCGCCCGGGGGAATGCATAAAGCATCGCACGTGCTCCCCAATCTGAACATCGAGGGTTGGAAATGAAGAATTCGGACGCAGAGGAGTTTTTGGCAGTCAACAAGGTTGAAGAAGGCATTCGTTGTGCCGCGGACGCAGGGGCAATTATGTTTGCAGTCCTGATTGAAGCCAAGGAGCTGAACGCGAAAAGGCCTGACCCTACGGCACACGGGATCGTCATTTTCTCGATCGATCGCCAGAGAAACATGAAAATGTTGACCGACATTGACGAGCAATTTGTCCCCCTCGGGGTAGCGCGATACATCGCGTCGATTCAAAATCTGGAAGTGCGACCACGCCGGCGCTTCTAGGATCGCCCTCGACTCGTGAGATACCTCCAAGATGTCGCGTTTTCCTCCCTGAATGATGATCCGGCGCTTGCGGCGATCGTTCGCGAATGGCGATGAATGCTCTGAATCGCGTCAGGCGAACTCCGTGCGTGCAGCCGGCCGTCGGTGAAACCTGTCGATGCGCGATAACGAGTTCCGCTTAATGGCGCCTCATAAGCGCAATTTCGAAGGTCAGCCCAATACCATGCCGCGGTTGCCTTGTGGTCGTTTGGCCTTCGGCGCAATTTCCGCGCTCCCGCCAGGTCACATCGTCGCGGCACGAGTCACTGATCAGCATACGGTTGGCGTGTGAAGGATCAGAACTCGACCCAAGCGAACCAGCTTAATGTTCACCGTTGAGAGCGGGTGATTTCCTGCGGCCAGCGACGATTAGTGCTCATGCAATCTTGCCAGGATGAACCATTCGGATCCAAGCCTCCACTGCTGCGCGGACCTCGGCTGCCAACTCGCCCGCCAGATCCGCCTCGCCCTGAGCCACCAGACCGTAATCGTCGTAGGCGCCAGTATTCCGCTTCCGGCGCAGGGCGTCGAGCTTGGGAATGAGTTTCCTGTTTGGATCGATGGAAAATTCCAGCGCCTCAATCGTGCGGTAGTGCTCGCCGCCGCCACGGACGACGCGGTAGCCGGCCGCCCGCAATGCTGCCGTCGCCGAGGCACGGATCGCATCGTAGGCTAGGCTCAGTTGCGCGTCCGCAGACATCTCGCTCACGACTGCTTTCCGGTAGTCATCGAGGTGCCCGTCCGCATTGGCCAGCAAACGCTCGATCTCCTCCCGGTCTGACTCGAGGCTCTCAAGCCACCGGTTGGCGGCCCAGTTCTCTAAGGTCATCTTCGTCTCCAATGATGAAGAGTTTTTTGCCGCCCAGCACAGTCTTCAGAAAGTTTCCGCGCAGCTTGCTGGAAAATTCCTTGGCCGTGTAAACCGTAGGGTTTATCTCACGGTTGAGGGTCTTTTGGGCATCTGCGATTCGTTCGACGACATCCGCGAACCGGGCCGTGCCCACGACCATTAGGTCAATGTCGCTCTGCGCGGTCTCGCCGGAGCGCGCCACCGAGCCATAGACAAAGGCAAGATCAATTTTGCTTTTGAGCGGGCTCAGCGCAGTCAACAGCACATCATGCATCCCGACCGTCTTTGCCACGATGCTTCTCATCTCGGCAAAAATAGGACTCGACGCATTGGCGGTGAACAAGGTCTGCGTACCCTGTATCCTCTTCGTCACCAGACCGGCGTCGACGAGTTGGCGCAGCTCACGCTGCACCGGCCCGAGCGTAATCCCCGTCATACGGGCGAGTTGCCTCAGATAGTAGGATTCACCAGCGTGGCCGTACAGCACGGTCAGCACCGCGCCGCGCGTGCGGCCAAACAAGGTGTCCGAAAGCGCAATGCCTGTACCCATTACGGGGTCAATCGTACCCTAAAAGGGAACAGAAGGCAATCCCAAGGAACGTTCCATGCTGGACAGGCGTATCAGAGGAACAGCACACTTCGACTCCAACTGGATCCGAGGATCTTTCTGGCGCACCTCTCGCACTCAGGCCCCCCCGCGGCAGCGCAGAGAACGTAATCATATCGTACAGGGTGACTGATGCCGGATCAGCGACCCTATGCCGGTACTGCGCCAGGCTTCCGGTCCCGGGATTGATCCGTGACTGGTAGGCGAGGCGAGGATCGAACCCACAACTCCCGGCTTAGGAGGCCTAACCTGGCCATTGCCACCAGATACACCACTTTGCCATAGACTACTCTAATTGCACGATTTAGCGCAAAACTTGGGGAGTCCCGTTTACCCTGCATTACCCTATATTTGCATACAGGGTCCCGCCAAAATCCCCCACAGTAGACCGCCGTGAATTCATGACTCGATTTCTCGCGGCAGTCTCGCTGCTTCTCGGGGATAGGACCGTTGTGACCGTGGGTGCACCACCTGCGCCGACCGCCGCTGCTCCAAGCGCTCTGTAGCTTGCGCAGGCCGTCTCCGAAAACACACGCTCACGCGTAAAGCCCAATCCCCAACCCGGAGCGCACTCAGCTATACTTCGGAGTTGAAAACAATGCCTCATCTCAACCCTCCAGCAGGTTTGCCTTGAGTTGGACCGTGAGGGATCTAACGCCTGTTGATAGAGCAGGTTACTTCTTTCTTTCCGGCCTGGAAAGCATCGCTAAGTCGCTTGCGCCTGTGAAGGAGTTGCGGCTGCTGATCGGCAACACCACAAATCGAGAGACGCTGGAGCAGATAGCTGAAGGATATCGGCGGCTCGATTTGGTGAGTGACAAGGCCGAAGAGCAGAGCTTTCCAAAGAAAACGGAGACCAAACGCATGGCAGCGGAGACTGCTGAAAACATCCGCGCCACGGCCGAGCTCATGGATCAGACAGATGAGGCCGAAGCAACGGTGAAGACCCGATGTTGTCGATTTGCCCCTGCGCCACTTGTCGATTCGAGTTCCCTGGCACGACGCGGGATGGGCGGGGGTAATTTGCCATTCTCCGCAGCTTAATGGCGCGTGCGTCAAGCTCAAAGGGATTGCCGCGGTAGAGAAGGACAAGGAGCAGCCTGTCGCAGGCCGGTGCCTGGATGAGTTACCCAAGGAGCAGTGGCCTTGCTGCCTGGATGAGCGCTCAGCGTTCATGGCGCCGTTCGAAATGGAACTTATCAAGCGACACGCTCTCGCAAGCAAGAATCCTGAATTCTACGGTCATTTCCGTCCAACTCCTCAACGTTACGCGGTCGCGCTCAGCGATAGACTGTGGGTCGGAGGATTTAGGGTCCACTCACCAGAGTCCGTTCGAGCCGGAAATTACAGACCTCATGTCCCACCATCCAATTTCACATGCATAGCGTCCGCCTCCACACATGTCCCCGATGCCCGCGACTTCGACCTGGAAGCGGTCCTTGAAGAACGCGGAGAGATCCTCTCCAACTGACATTCGTTGCGACCTTGATTTCGCTTCAATCTCTAACCAGCGGCCAGCGTGCGAAGACTGCGGCCCGTTCTGAGAAGCAAGCTTCATCGTTGCAGTGCGGCGCCGCGCACCGCTTCCTCTCCAACCAACGTCGGCCGGGACCTCTCATTATTCCGACAACTTTACCTCACGCGTGTTCAAAGGAAAGCCATGTCTACGCAATTTCTCCCCTCCGTTCGCGACAACGAAACCATCACCTGCCGGCGCTGCAACACACGCCAATACCCGCG